>JBGAHX010000022.1:0-113670 GCA_044225935.1 Gemmatimonadaceae bacterium | reverse complement strand
GTGCCACCGCAGCCACGCCCACGAGGAGCCACGCACTCCTTTGCATGCTCGTTCTCCGGAATCGCCGTTCACCTTCGTTCGTGCTACCAGTTCGCTCTCCGAAACACACTGCCGTCCATCTCTCACATCCGCGTCGCGCTCCCCATCAACTCCTTGAGCGTGCGATACCAGAAGTCGACCGCCTGACTGAAATGCCGTACCCCCAGCCGCTCGTCGCGCCCGTGAGCCCGATCGTCGTTGGCATCGTAGAGCGGCCCCGATATCCCGAAGACCGGAACGCCGAGATTGCGGAGATAGAGTCCGTCGGTCGCGCCGTTCTCCATCACCGGAATCGTCACCGCACCGGGCCAACTCCTCCTGGCCTGCGCCTCCACGACGTCGACCACGTCCTTCCGAAGCGGCGACGCGTCGCTGGGGGTGCTCTCTCCCACCGGTCGCACGTGAATCGACGTGTCGGCGACCACGCGCACGAGCGTTGCCTGCACCGACGCCGACGTAACGCCCGGGAAGATGCGACAGTTCACGGTCGCCGTCGCGCGCTGCGGGAGCGCATTCTCGGCGTGCCCGCCGCTCAGCATGGTCGCCACGCACGTCGTGCGGAGATTCCCGTTGATCGAGGGATCGCGCGAGAGTCGCGCCACCGATGGGCCGCTCGTTTCTCCGCGCGCGAGCGCCGCGAAGTCTGCCGCCCGCTGTCCGCTTTCCAGTTTCGCCGTCCGCGCAAAGCTGGTGCGCGTCACGTCGTTGTATTGCACCGGAAAGTGATACCGCTCGAGTCGTTCCAGTCCGCGCGCCAATGAATAGATCGCGTTGTCATCGCGCGGGAGCGAAGAATGTCCGCCGCGGTTCGTGACCTCGAACTCGAACGTCTGGTACATCTTTTCGGATGACTGCAGGAAGAAGCGCGGCGGCTTGCCGCTCTCCTCTTCGAGACCACCGGCGTCGGTGTTGAGCGCGTATTCGGCGTTCTTGAGAGCGGGGACGTGGGCGATGAGCCACCCGATCCCCGCCGTCGCCGACGTCTCCTCGTCGGTCGTGAGGACGAGGACGAGGTCGCGCGCCGGGACGAACCCCTCGCGCTTGAGACGCATCATGTTCGCCACGAGGAGCGCTGCTCCCCCCTTGTTGTCCGTCACCCCGCGCCCGTAGAAGTAGCCGTCCTTCTCGTGGAAGACGAACGGCTTCATCGACCAGTCGCTGTCGAGCGCCTCGACCACGTCGACGTGCGCCATGAGGAGGATGGGCTTGGCTCCCGCTTCGCGCCCGCGCAGCGTCGCCACCAGGTTCTGGTGCGCCGAGTCGGGGCCCGTCAGCTGCACGTCGGCGCGCGGATAGCCGGCGCCGATCAATCGCGCGGCCATCGCCGCCGTCGCGCGGCTCATCTCCCCGCCGCTCGGCGCGGTGTTGATCTCGATCAGTTCCTTGAGCAGCGCCTCGGCGAGCGCATTGCTGGTGTCGCGCGGCTGGCCGGCGCTCGCGATTTGCGCCGCCGCAGGATTCGTGGCGACGAGCGGCGCCACGACAGTAAGGGCGAGAAACAGTGGGCGGCGGATCATGAGAAGCGGGCACGGGGGCAGCGACGCGCGGCGCGCGTCGACTCGCAAGTGTCACCTGCGCCCTCAACCTACCCTCCTTGCGTGGGTGCGGCACCACCTGGGTGGGAGGCGAGGGGAGCGTGGCATCGCTACCTTCCGTCTCTCTCGCCCTCACTCGCAAGGAGATTCCCGTGGCCGCTCCAGCCGACGCGCAAACGTCGACGCTCGACTCGCTCTGCATCAATACCGTCCGCACCCTGGCAATGGACGCCGTGCAGCAGGCAGAGAGCGGACACCCCGGGGCCCCGATGGGATTGGCGCCGCTCGCCTACGCCCTGTTCACGAAGCACATGCATCACGATCCGGCCAACCCGTCCTGGCCCAATCGCGATCGCTTCGTCCTCTCCAATGGGCACGCCTCGCTCCTCCTCTACACATCGCTCTATCTCTCGGGCTACGACCTCTCGCTCGACGACATCAAGGCCTTTCGCCAGTGGGGGAGCAAGACGCCGGGACACCCCGAGCACGGTCACACGCCGGGCGTCGAGACCACCACCGGCCCGCTCGGGCAGGGAGTCGCCAACGCCGTGGGGATGGCCGTCGCCGAGGCACACCTCGCCGCGACGTTCAACACCGAAGGGCACGCGATCGTCGATCACTTCACGTACTTCATCTGCGGCGACGGCTGCCTGATGGAGGGGATCTCGCACGAAGCGGCGTCGTTCGCCGGGCACTTCAAGCTCGGGAAGCTGATCGGCTTCTACGACGACAACGGGATCTCGATCGACGGCAAGACCGACATCACCTTCACCGACGACACGGCGAAGCGCTTCGAGGCGTATGGCTGGCAGGTGCTGCATATCGACGACGTGAACGACCTCGCGTCGATCGACGCCGCCATCGCCGAAGCCAAGGGCGACCTCACGCGCCCCACGCTGGTCATCACGAAGACACACATCGGCTACGGGTCTCCCAACCGGCAGGACACGGCCAAGGCACACGGCGAAGCGTTAGGCGAGGCCGAGGTCAAGCTGACCAAGGAAGCGTTAGGCTGGCCGTACACCGACACCTTCCACGTGCCGGAGGAGGCGCTGGCGCACTGGCGTCTCGCGAAGGATCGGGGCGCCGCGGCCAACGACGCGTGGCGCAAGGCGCTCATCGCCTACTCCAAGGCCGCCCCCGATCTCGCCAAGGAGTTTGGTCGGCGGATGCACGGCGACCTCCCCGCCGGCTGGGAGCAGGCGCTTCCCACCTTCACCACCGAGAACGGGAACGTCGCCAGCCGCAACGCATCGGGCGTGGTACTCAACGACGTCGCCGCGCGCGTCCCCGAGATCTTCGGCGGGTCGGCCGACCTCACCGGCTCCAACCTCACGCTCCTCAAGAAGGACGCGACCTTCTCGGCGGGGAGCTTCGCCGGGCGCAACGTGCACTTTGGGGTGCGCGAACATGCGATGGGGGCGATGATGAACGGGATGGCGTTGCACGGCGGCATCATCCCGTACGGCGGGACCTTCCTCGTCTTCGCTGACTACATGCGCCCGGCGATTCGCCTCGCCGCGCTCATGAAGCAGCGGGTGATCTACGTCTTCACGCATGACTCCATCGGGCTCGGTGAAGACGGACCGACGCACCAGCCGGTCGAGCAGCTCACGTCGTTGCGCTGCATCCCCAACATGACGGTCATCCGCCCCGCCGACGCCGCCGAGACGGCCGAGGCGTGGCGTTCGGCGATCAAGCACACCACGGGACCCGTCGCGCTCGTGCTTACGCGCCAGAAGCTTCCGCTCATCGATCGGACGAAGTACGGCGCTTCCGCCGAGGCAGCGAAGGGAGGCTACATCCTCGCGGACGCTGCGGACGGAAAGCCCGAGGTCATCATCCTTGCCAGCGGCTCCGAGGTCGACATTGCGCTCAAGGCCTACAACACCCTTGCCGGCGATGGCGTGCGTGCCCGGTTGGTGAGCATGCCGAGCCAGGAGTTGTTCCTCGCGCAGTCCGCGGAGTACCAGTCGTCGGTGCTACCGGCTGGGACGAAGCGCGTGGCGATCGAGGCGGCGCACCCGATGTCGTGGCAGCGCTTCGTCGGGAGCGACGGGGCAATCGTCGGGATCGATCACTTCGGCGCGTCGGCGCCGTTCCAGACGCTCTACACCGAGTTCGGGATCACGGCCGAGCACCTCGTCGCCGAGGTGCGACGCGTCATCGGGCGTTAGGCGCGGAAACAGAGCTAGAGTTTGTGACCGCCGCGTGCTGAGCGCGCGCGGTCGGCCCGGGCGCCGCGACCGCGCATGCGCTGATCCCCCCCGCTGCATTCGCCTCAACTCATCCCGCGACTGGTCGCACGTCGTGCCAGCGCCCAGCGCCAGCCGGAGGGCAACGACTATTCGTGCGATGAGCGGAAGTCGGCCTGCCGGCTCGTCTTCGAGGCGACCCACTCGAGCAGCATCAGCGCCGGGACCACGAACGGAAAGATGCCGTACAGTGTGTCGCTCGCCGAGTGCGAATGGCGGTCGACGGCGACGAAGACCTGCGCGCAGAAGGTCGCGGTGAGCAAGAGAGCAAGGTAGCCTGGCCAGCTGGCCGGGCGATGGATCCACCCCCACGAGACGAACCACGGGCGAGTCATGCGGCGCTCCTGTCGACGCGGTGGCGACGCGCGTGCCACGTTCAACGCGCTGTCAAAGTGCTTTGTATTGTAAAGCAAAGCGACGGAGCGTCAAGCGTCCCGGCCAAATCCTACTGGGCGGGGGGCTGCACGTCCTCGCCGACGCTTCCCCCAGACCAATCGGCAACACGCGAGGCCCACGGGCGCAGGATCAGGTACACCACCGCCCAACCCCCAAGAAAGAGGAGGAACAGGCGTCGCAGCCCTGCACCCGTGAGCGGGAGAAAGTGCTCCAGCACGAGACTCCCGAAGAAGGCCGAGAGCCCGGCCACCCATATCGTGTCGCGTCGGTCCTGCCGAATATCTCGCGTCGACGTCACGCGCCCTCCAATGCGGTCACCTCCCATCTTGCAAACGCGTTCCTCCCGCTGGCAAGTGCGCTACCTCAATCGCGATCTTGCCGAGGCGACACGCGCCGTGTTCGCGGCAGGGCGGCCGCGCTCTCCCTTCCCCTTCATCCGGCTCAGAGCATCTCGTGGACCTCGTCGCCTCGATCCGCACCGAATACCATCGCTATCGCCGCCTGACCGAGCTGGCGCTCGAACAGGTCTCCGACGACGACCTCTCGTTTCGCGAGTCGGATGACTCCAACTCGATCGCCATCATCGTGCGGCACCTGAGCGGGAACCTGCGTTCTCGCTTCACTGACTTCCTCACCTCCGACGGCGAGAAGCGATGGCGCGCGCGCGACGAGGAGTTCGAGCCCCCCGAGGGTGCACGCGACGCGCTGATGCAGCGCTGGGGCGAAGCGTGGGACGTGGTGGAGCAGTCGCTACGCGACGTGGAAGGAGCCGGCCCCGACGTGATGGCGCGGACTGTCTACATTCGCGGTGTTGGGCTCTCCGTGCAGGACGCCTACCTCCGTTCCATCGCGCACGTCGCCTATCACACCGGGCAGATCGTCTGGCTCGCGCGTGAGCGTGCAGGATCGGCCTGGCGTACGCTCTCCATTCCGCGCGGCGGCTCGGCGGCGTACGCAGCGAATCCCACCAACGAGAAGTCGCCCGACCCGCCGCGCGCCGGCTGACGACTGCGAGGCTCGGCCAATATCACCGGCCGATGTCCTCGACTGGTGACTCAGGCTGAAGCTGCCCGCACCCCGTCGGCTCGTTAGGGCTCGATCCACGTCCGCGGCGGGCTCGACAACCGTTGCATATGCGTGGTAATTGCGGTTACGATGACGAGGTCGAGTGCTGATTGAACGGAAGCGACACGCTCGCAGGGCGAGTGGCACCGAAGTTCAGCGCGCGTTCCGACGGTGATCGCATGTCAGCCCCGCGGCGGCGGCAAGGAGCTGGATGGCCCCTGCAAGCATTTCCCCGGATTGGCTGCGCTCGCGCTACCGCGCCGCGCTGCTCATCCTGGCGACAATCGGCGCAATGTCGATCGCACTCGCCATCTGGCTGGCCAACGCCGCCGGGTGGGTGCGCCATTCGCGCGACGTCCTGCGCGTCTCGCGCGACGCGCACGTACAGCTTCTCCTCGAGGAGGCAGCGATCCGCGGACGCGTGCTCACCAGCGACACCACGGTCTGGCAATCGTCGACCGCCGCGCGCAGCGCGATGCGCCGCACGCTCGACTCGCTCGAGTTCCTCACGCGCGACAACGCCCAACAGCACCACCGGGCCCAGGAGGTCATCGCCACGGTGACGCGCTGGTGGTCCGATTCCGCCGAGCGCGCCGCTGCCGGCTCGACCGCCGTGGCGCCACCGGAGGTGCGCGCCGAGGGACAGGCGCGCTTTGCCGAGGCGCAGAGGCGATTTAGCGACTTCGTCAACTCGGAGCAGGAACTCTATAGGCGGCGTGCGCGACTCGAGTATCTCGTGCGCATCGCGACGACGGCCGCCACGCTCGCCGGCCTCGTCTTCCTCGCGATCCTCGTGATCCGCTTCGAGCGCGACTTCGCGACACAGTCCTCGGCGCTTGTGGCCAAGTCGCAGGCGCTCGACCAGCAGCTGCAGGCCTCGTGGGATCGCCTCGAGGCACTCGGCGTTGCCAAGCGGCGACTGGAGTTCCTGCTCGAGAGTTCTCCGCTCGCCACCGCGATCGTCGACCGCGATGGAGTGGTTGAGGTGGCGAATCCAGCCTTCCATGACTTGGCGGCGACGAGCGATGTCGCAGGAACTGCACTCGCCACCGCCATCCCGCGGCACGACGCCGTACTCGCGCCGCTCGTCGCCGCCGCCCTGGACGAGGGACTCGCGTCGATCAACCAGGAGGTGGTCACCGACGCACACGCCCCTGGGGAAGGGCCGTCAGCGGCACCCGGCACGCCGCGCAGCACCTGGCTCGTCAACGTCTATCCGCTTCGCACCGATGCCGGCGAAACGGTCGGCGCGGGGGTCGTGATCGCCGACCTCACCAACGAGCGACAGCGAGAAGCGCAGTACCGCCAGGCGCAACGCCTCGAGTCGATCGGGCGCCTCACCGGCGGCATTGCCCACGACTTCAACAACATCCTCACCGTCATCGTCGGGTTTGGGGAGATGGCCGCCCTCGACGTTGCGGACAGCCTGGCGGGCGGGACGCCCGTCGATCCGCACGCCGCCGACAGCCTGGAGCAGGTGCTGCTGGCGGCGGGGCGGGCGAGCGCGCTGACCCGCCAGCTCCTCGCCTACGGCCGGCAGCAGGTGCTGCACCCCGAATCGCTCCTCGTCTCCGGCGTGGTTCGCGAGGTCGACGCGATGCTCCGCCGGGTCATCGGCGAGGACGTGACGCTCGTGACGCGTCTTCCCGAGTCGCTCTGGCCGGTACGCGTCGACCGAAGCCAGGTCGAGCAGATCCTGATGAACCTCGCCGTCAACGCGCGCGACGCGATGCCCGATGGCGGACAGCTGGTCATCGAAGCACGCAACGTCGAGTTGGACGACGCATACGCCAGCCGGCACGTCGGCACCAATCCCGGCGCGCACGTCCTCCTCGCCGTCAGCGACAACGGGAGTGGGATGGATGCCGCCACCGCCGCGCGCGCCTTCGAGCCGTGGTTCACCACGAAGGAGCCCGGGCGCGGCACCGGGCTCGGGCTCGCCACCGTCTATGGCATCGTCAAGCAGTCGGGAGGGAGTATCGAGCTGTACAGCGAGCCGGGGCACGGGACGACGTTCAAGATCTACCTTCCGCGCGAGCTCGCCACTCCAACGGTCGCCAGCGAGACACCGGCCGCTCGCCCAGCACGCACACCGGTGCGCGCGGCCCGGATCCTCCTGGTCGAGGACGATCCATCCGTCGCACTCCTGGCGCGCGAGGTGCTCACGGCCGACGGCCATACGGTGACCGCCGCCAGCAGCGGGCGTGAGGCGCTCCAACTGCTTGATGCATCGTCGGACTACGACCTCGTCATCACCGACATGGTGATGCCCGAACTCGGCGGGCGCGCGCTCGCGGACGAACTCGCGCGCCGCCAGATCACCGCGAAGCTGATCTTCATGTCGGGCTACTCCGCCGAGGCGGTGACGCAGCGAACCGTCCTCCCGCCCGACGCGATCTTCGTCGAGAAGCCATTTCGTGCGACTGACCTGCAGGACGTGGTGCGGCGCCGGCTCGCCGAGGAATGAGAAACCCATTGCGACCGGCAGGCCCCTCGCGTTAGGCCCGGGCGCGACGCTCCGGCCTCAGGACGAACGCTCGCTCCCCATCTTCGCGTCCACGCTCCACGGGCCGGCGCCCCACGCGGCGAACAGGAGGAAGATGAAGGAGAACAGCATCACCGTCTCGCCGCGGTTGGCCCACCACCAGATCGACCCGCTGTTGCCGGCGTGCATCCAGAAGTAGGCAACCGCCATCTCCCCCGACGCGATGAACGCCACCCACCGCGTCCCGAGCCCAAGGACGATGCACGTCCCGGCCACCAGCTCGATCACCCCTGCCGCTCCGAAGCGACTCATCAGCTCCACGGTGCCGTTCGGTCCCATGCCGCCAAACCACCCGAGGATCTTCTGTGCGCCGTGTGAGAAAAAGGCGAGACCGGCGAAGACGCGCAGTAGGGTCTGGGCAACGGGGACAAAGCGATCGTTGAGCGGAGCACGCACGAAGAACCTCCTCGAAGTGGACGGTACGGCGACGGGTAACCCGAATATCGCATCCGGCGACATGCGGAGCGCAACATGCGTGATGCGACCTTGACCAATGCTGGCGTGCCTGCTCCATTGATGGGTCGTCTCCCTCGAAGCCAGCCGAGAGAACCGATTGTCGATGGATCTCGATGCCGTGCTGCGGCACGCCAGCGTGCTGCAGCGAGCCACCACGCTGCGCGAGTTGATCGACCTCACACTCGACGCAGTCCGTAGCGTGACGCGCTATCGCACGGCTTGGCTCGCCGTGCTCGAGCCCGATGACCCGGGGCACTTGCGTGTCGTGCAGGTCGACGGACCGATGCGCGAGATCGTCCTCGAGAACGCACCGCGGATCAAGATCGCTGGCGATGCGATGCTCGCCGCCGTGCTGGATGGCGGGAGTCCGGTCGTCGTCCTCGACGCCCCTGCCGACGCCCGGACCAACAAGGCGATCGTCGCGGCGCTCGGCAACCGGACGATCGTCAATGTCCCGCTGTCGACCGGATCGAGCGTCGTCGGCGCGTTAGGCGTGGGAACCTTCGGCGACGAGGGGGTCCTCGCGCCCACCGATGACGAGCTGCAGGCACTCGTGATCCTCGGGACGCAGCTCGCTGGCGCGCTGGTGCGACTGCGCCTCCTCGATCGCCAGCAGAAGGATGCCGCCAACCAGGCGGCGCTCGAGCGGCAGCTCGAGTCGCTGCAGCGCGTCGAACTCATGGGAGTGCTCGCCGCGGGGGTCGCCCATGACCTCAACACCTACCTCACGGTCGTCCTCGCCAATCTCGACGGCCTCGACACCACGGCGCTCGGCAGCGACGCAGTGGCGGTCGACGATGCCCTTCTCGCCACGCGTCGCGCCGCTGGCGTCGTCAAGCAACTCCTCTCGCTCGGGCGCGCGCAGTCGCGGCGCGAGGATCGCGTCGATCTCAACGCACGCGTCGTGAGCACGTTGCAGCTGGTGCGCTCGTCCATCCCGTCCGAGGTGACACTCGTCCACGAGGTCGGCGGCGCGCCGGTCGTCGAGGGCGATCCGGTCCAGATCGAGCAGGCGCTCGCCAACCTCCTGATCAATGCGCGCGACGCCGTGGGGCGATCGGGGCGCATCTCCGTGCAAGTGGGAGAGCGCGAACTGACCGAGGACTTCGCCGCCACGCATCGCTGGGCGCGCCCGGGGCGCTACGGGCTTGTGCAGGTGCACGATTCCGGGCGCGGCATCGATCCCGAAGTCCTCCCGCGCATCTTCGATCCGCTCTTCTCCACCAAACATGCGGGGACGGGGCTCGGGCTCGCCGTCGTGTCGCGCGTCGTGCAGCAGCACGACGGCCTGATTCACTGCGAGTCGAGCCGCGACGGGGGAACGACCTTCGAGCTTTTCCTCCCCATGCGGCGCTGAACGCCTAACGCCCCACCCACCAGCGGTTGTCGAGTACCTCGGCGATGCGCTGCGCGGCGCGTGCGGCACCGTCGGTCTCCACCGCGCGATAGCGCACCGGCGCGTGCATCGTCTCGAGCGCGCGCCCGGCCAGCGACTCGGCGGTGAGCCCGGCGAATTCCACGGCACGATCGGCGTCGTAGTTCGCGAGGCGCGTGCGCACGTGCACCCGCTGCTCGAAGTGGCGCTGCAGCGGGAACGAGAGGAACGGGCGCCGCGTGGCTACAAGTTCCATGCAGGTGCTCAACCCACCCTGCACGAGCGCGAGGTCGCAGCAGGCGAGATGCTCGAAGAGGTTGTGCACGTAGGCGCGCAGTTCCAGTCCCTCGCGTTGCGGAAAGCGTGACGGGTCGAGGCGCGGGCCAGCGACCAGAATCGTTCGCAGCGTCGGTTCCTCGCGACGCATGTGGCGATGCGCGTCGGCGATCCGCTCGAGGAGATGATGTCCAACTCCCGTTCCGCCAACCGACGCGATCACCACGCGTTCATCGGGGCGATAGCCCAGCCGCGCGCGGAGGCGATCCGTATCGGCGAAGGCGGCGGGATCGAACGGAAGCGCGTACCCCGCGAACGAGTAGTTGCGATCGGTCCAGTCGCGAATGCGCGGCAGTCCCGGCCCGAACGGGAGATCGGTGACATCAGCGGGATTGCCGATGAAGATCGAAGCATCGCGCATCGCCGGGTAACGCGCCACGTGCTCGATCTCGTCGGCGTTGCGATCGGCGCACAGGTGCGCCTCGCGCACATCTTCCCCCGTGGGCAGGCAACCGACGAAATCGGTAAGAAAGACGAACGGCTGCCGCTTGAGCTCCGGGTTCTCGTGATAGTAGTAGTCCACATCCCACGCCTCGTCGCCGATCACGAGGTCATAGTGCTCGGCGTCGACGAGATCGCAGAAGGTCATGAAGTTGTTCGCCATGATCTCGTCCATCGTGCGCAGCGCAAAGAAGGCGTGCAGGTCGTGCTCTCCGGCTACGCGCTCGAAGTGCCGGCTCTCGTTGGCGAGGCGTGCCGTGATCGGATGCACACGCTCTCCCTCGTGCACGAGGTAGCGCGCGGCGGGATCGACGGTGAACCAGTCGATCGCGAGGTCGGGGTGGATGCGGCGTAACTCGCGGGCGATCGCCAGGTCGCGCTGCACGTGACCCAGCCCGATCGGGGAGGAAATGAAGAGGACCTTGCGCGGTCGCTGCATCGCGCGCGTCCAGGTCATCGAGCGCGGCGCCCCTTCCACGAAGTCGCGCACGGCGCGATTGAAGAGCACCGGATCGCGCGCCGCGGTCACATGCCCGCCTCCCGCGATGGTGATCATCCGGGATCCCGGCACGAGCGCGTGCACCGCCTCTCCCTCCGGATACGGCACGCGTCCATCCGAATCGCCGTGCATCACCAACGTGGGACAGCGCACGTTGCGCGCGTAGTCTCGGACGTCGTATCCCTGCCACCCCGTCCGGCACCAGTCCATCACCTCGCCGGTACTCGCCCACGCGTATCGCACGCCGTCTTCGTACTGCTTGGTCGAGTGCGGCTCGGTGAAGATCGTCCCGATGAACCAGTCGACGAAGGCGGGCCAATCCTTGCGCATGCGTTCACTGGCGGCGCGTGCGCGCACGAGTTGCTCCCCCTCGAGCAGCGACTGGGCGAACCCCCCGGCGACGATGACGTGCGTGATGCGCGCCGGCTGCTCGGCCGCCAGCCGCAACACCGTCATCGTCGACGCCGAGATACCAACGAGAGCACAGCGCTCCACCTGCACGGCATCGAGCACCGCGACGAAGTCGGAGTAGTAGTGCTCGAAGCTGTAGGCCGCTTGCCCGTGTGGGCGGCCGGAGCGCCCGTTTCCTCGCCCATCGGTCACGAGCACGCGAAAGTGCCGCGACAGGTAGGGAACGGTCGCCTTGAGGAATTGCGCGTGCACGATCTGGAAGGGCGGGGCAAAGGCGATCCACGGGCCGTGATCGCCGTAGACCGCGTACCAGAGCGATACGCCGTCGCGCTCGACGACCCCCTCGCGCGTGGGCGACACGGTGTCGAACGGCGATGCGCCGACGTCGGGAAGGGATCCCCCGGGCGGGAGTTCCCCCACGATCTTCGCGAATCGCTCGTCGTACGTCATGGATCGGGGGGTGCTGGAGCGCTCTCGGTCGTTGGAGTGGACGCGAGTCGCTCGTCGAGCGACGCGAGGAGCGCTCCCACCGCGTCGAGCGCGGCGCGATGCTGCGACCGTTCTGACTTGACCTCGAGGAGATCGGCGAACTCCATCCCCAACCAGAATTCGGAGATCCAGGTGGCGATCACCTCGGCCGTGAACGGCGGCGGGAGTGTCACGCCGCGGCGCTCGTACGACGCCAGCGCCTCGCGCACCCCATTGAGGACGAGGCGCTTCCAGGCCAGCACCTGCGGGACGAACTTCTTGCGCAATTCCTTGTTGGAGAACGACGCCGCCCAGAGTTCGGCCTGCACGCGCACGAAGCCCGACGCGAGGTCGTCTTCGTAGAATCGCCGTGCCTCCTCCCACTTGCGCGCAAAGCTTCCGGGGCCGCGGTACATCAGCTTCTGGCGCTCCAGCAGTCGCCGGTTTGCCGCATCGAGCACGTCGATGACCAGCTGGTCCTTCGTGCGAAAGTGGTAGTTGATCAACGCGTGATTCACGCCGGCATCCTTGGCGATTTCGCGGACACTCAATGCGGCATACCCCTCGGTCGCGAGTCGCCGGAACGCCGCCTCGAGAATCCGGGCCTTGGTGTCGGTGGGATCGCCGTCGGCGATGCGGACGCGAGAGCCAGCGGTGGCGCGACGCGCAACAGATACGGGGCGGGACTTGGCGCTTGCCATGCAGATGTCGATGGGTGAACGATCGATTTAAACGACTGTACAATGGCTATGCGCGCGTGCGGAACGTGTCAAGCACGCGCACCGGAACCGTGGGGCTCCTCGCGCGCGAGTCGCGCGCTCCGCCCTGATCGGGACGGCGCCACCGCTGGCGAGCACAAGCGGCGTTCGCGGCGCGTCAAACAGCAAGTCGCCCGTCTTGCGTGACCGAAGGCGGCTCGTAGAATGACTCACCCCAACCCGCGCCGAGATGCACTACTCCTTCGTTCGCCGTACCGGCATCCTGTGCGTAGCCGTTGCCGCCCTCCTCTGCGAGGATGGCTGCTCCAGCAACCCCTCGGGGCGTTCGGCCCCCGCGCCGGCCGACCCGGGCTCGAGCCGCTCTGTCATCACCGCGGCGCAGATCACCGAGGGGCGCTATACCAACGCCTTTGAAGCCGTCGAGGCGTTGCGCTCGAACTGGCTCCACAAGCGCGGCAACGACTCGATCAACAATCCGAGCGAGATCCAGGTCTATCTCGACAACGTGCGCCTCGGTGAGGTCGACACGTTGCGCGGGATCCAGTCCAACGCGATCATCTCGATTCGCTTCATTCCGGCGGTAGAGGCGACATCCCGTTGGGGACTCGGCCACGCGTCCGGCGTCATCTTCGTCTCCACTCGAAACTGACCGTGCAGCACTCCTCCAGGCGGCGGCTCGCGTTGATCCTCGCGACCGCCAGTGCGGTGGTGGGAGCGTCATGCACGCGCGAATCGACGAATTCCGCCAGCGCCGATCCTTCGTTCGAGTGGTTCGAGTACACAGGGAACGACTCGGCGCTCGCGGGCGAGGCGAGCGACACCGCATCGTACCACAACCCGGTGCTCGCCGGCTTCTATCCCGATCCGAGCATCTGCCGTGTAGGAGACGACTACTACCTCGTCACCTCGAGCTTCGCCTGGTTTCCCGGCGTCCCGATCTTTCATAGCCGAGACCTGACGCACTGGACGCAGATTGGGAGCGTGCTCGATCGTGCGTCGCAGCTCCCGCTCGACTCAGCCGGCGTATCGCGCGGGATCTTCGCGCCAACGATCCGGCACCGCGACGGCGTCTTCTACATGATCACCACCCTCATCGACCGGGGTGGAAGCTTTATCGTGACGGCGACCGATCCCGCCGGTCCGTGGTCCGAACCGACGTATCTCGGCTTCGACGGCATCGATCCGGACATCTTTTTCGATAGCGACGGGCGTGCGTGGGTGGTGAACAACGGCCCGCCTGACGAGACGCCCCGCTACGACGGCCATCGCGCGATCTGGATCCAGGAGTACGACCTCGCGCGCAAGGCGATGGTCGGGGAGCGGAGCGTCATCGTCAACGGCGGCGTGGATCTCTCGAAGAAGCCGATCTGGATCGAGGCGCCGCACCTCCTGCGCGTCAACGGCTGGTACTACCTCATCGCCGCCGAGGGCGGAACCGCCGAGAATCATTCCGAGGTGGTGTTCCGCAGCAAGGCGATCCGCGGTCCCTACATTCCGTATGCCGGCAACCCGATCCTCACGCAACGGCATCTCGACTCGTCGCGGGTGAATCCCATCACCTCCACCGGACACGCCGACTTCGTGCAGACGCCCGCGGGCGACTGGTGGGCCGTGTTCCTCGGCACGCGCCCGTATCGCGGCGATTTCTACAACACGGGGCGCGAGACGTTTCTCCTTCATGTGGACTGGAGCGGGGAGTGGCCGGTGATCCTTCGCGGCGACGCGACGGTGCCATACACCGCGAGGCGCCCCGCCCTCCCATTGCAGCCGGCGGGACCGATCCCCCTGAGCGGCAACTTCACCTATCGCGACGAGTTTGCCGATTCCACGCTGCGACGTGACTGGGAGATGCTGCGCACGCCGCGCGACACATGGTACACCGTCGGCAACGGTGCGCTCACGCTTCGAGCGCGCCCGGTACCGATCGACGGGAACCAGCAACCCTCGTTCATCGCGCGGCGCCAGCAGCACCTCACGATGACGGCAACCACCGCGATGCGTTACGCGCCGCAGCGCGACGGCGATCGCGCGGGACTCGTCGCCTTCCAGAACGAGCGGTACTACTTCTTCGTGGGGCTCGCGCGCGAGGACGGGAAGGACGTGCTGGTACTCGAACAAGGGAATCCCGATTCGACCAGCAAGGCGCCGAAGCGCATCGCGACCGTTTCGCGCCCCGCGGGTGCCGCCGACACGACCTACCTGCGCATTGTCGCCAACGGGGACCGCTATTCGGTGTCGTTCGCCGTCAAGCCGGACGCATGGACGGCGCTCGGACCCGATCTCGACGGGACGCTCCTGAGCACCAAGGTGGCCGGTGGCTTCGTCGGGACGATGATCGGCCCGTACGCCTTCAAGGCTCGGTGAACGACACGCCGCGCGCTGGTTGCGCGGCGCGCGTCTCTGCGAGGGCGCGCGCGAGCGGCGCGCGGGACGTCAGCCGACCGGCTGCGACTCCGGGTCCCAGCGACGCACGGCCTCTTCCACCCCCTGCAGGTGGGCGCGCATGCGCTCCACCCCGACCGCTTCGTCGCGCGCCTCGATCGCCGCCAAAATCCCCAGGTGCTCGGCGTGGTCACGCTCGCGCGAGAAGATCCCAAGGATCATGCGCTGTTCGGCGGAGAACAGCTCGACGAGTACGTCGATGAGCTGGGCGAGGACCGTGTTCCCCGAGGCGATCGCGATCTGGCGGTGAAAGCCCATGTTCGAGGAGTGCTGCACGTTGTTGTCGTGCAGGTGCTCCCCTGCCTCGTTCAGCAGGCGTCGCATCTCAGCGACGTGTTCGGGCGTGGCGTTGCGTACCGCGTCGCGCACGCACTGCAGCTCGAGCAGCATGCGCGCACTGATCAGGTCTTGCAGCAGCTTGCGGGTGACGGTGCCGCTGAAGTCGGGGCTCGCGACGAGGAGCACGTCCTCACTGCGCGTCACGTAGACGCCCGAGCCGTGGCGGATCTCCACCCACCCCATCGTCTCGAGCTTCTTGAGTGCCTCGCGAATGGTCGGGTGCCCGACGCCGAAGCGGCGGGCCATCTCCATGATCGCCGGGAGTCGGTCCCCCTGCTGGTACTGGCCGTCCCGGATCATCGCCTTGATGCGACTGGCGAGGCGATCGGCCATGCCACGCTTGAGCACCGGTTGGAACGAACCGCTCATGTCGTCTCCCGAAATCCTGGCGAGAAGTCATCTCACACATAGGCGACGGCATAAGGCCGGCGCTGCGCGCCGGCGCGACCGGCGACTATTTGTGAGATGTCCTGTAGTACTGCGTCCCGACGATCGACGTCGCGCTCACTCAGCGCGGTTGCGCCTGACGAGCCCGCACGTTGAGCCTGACCTCCTGCACCTGCATCGAATTCCCCCCGACCATCACATCAAACGCCCCCGGCTCCACGACCAGACGCATCTCGGGATCGTGGTACTGGAGCTCCGCGCGCCCGATCGTGAATTGCACCGTACGCGTTTCTCCCGGCTGGAGCAATACGCGCGAGAAGCCACGCAGCTCCTTCACCGGGCGGGTGGCCCGGCTCCGCACGTCGCGCACGTAGAGCTGCACGACTTCCTCACCGGCGCGCTTGCCGGTGTTCGTGACGTCGACCGACACGCTCGTGCGCCCGTCGGGCGCAATCTCGTTCGATGACAGACGCAGGTTGGCGTACGCGAAGGTCGTGTACGACAACCCGAACCCGAACGGGAAGAGCGGCTCGGTCGACGCCGAAAGATAGCCACGGCGCGCCGAGGGCTTGTAGTTGTAGAACACGGGGAGCTGACCGATGTCGCGGGCCACAGTTACCGGAAGCTTCCCGCCAGGATTCACGTCACCGAAGAGCACCTCGGCGATCGCCGTGCCGCTCTCCTGACCGAGGTACCAGCCATCGATGATCGCAGGCACTTCGCGCACCACGCTGGGGATCGACGCGGGGCGGCCGTGAATCAGCACGAGCACCGTCGGCGTCCCGGTCGCGACGATCGCGTGCACGAGCTTCTCCTGCTCCCCCGGAAGGTCGATCGCGGCACGATCGCCGAGGTGGTTCTCGGCGAATCCCTCGCGCGATGTCTGCTCGTTGTCCCCGACGACCACGATTGCGACTTCGCTGCGGCGGGCGAGTTCCACCGCAGCCGCGATGCGCGGCACGTTGTCGGCCGGACGCGTGGCGACGACGGTATTCCCGCCTGAGCGCTGGTGCGAGCGCGTCCCACCCATGTGCGGCTGCGGATCGGTGGTGAAGGTCGAATCCTCGGTGATGCGCGCACCTTCCGCATACTCCACTGTTGCACCTGCCGGGAGGCGCGCGCGGATCCCCTCGAGGATCGTGACCCCTTCGCGCGGCGTCCCCGAATAGTTGCCCAGCATCAACTCGGCAGCGTGCGGACCGATCACCGCCACTCGCGAGAGGCGCGTGGGATCGAGCGGGAGCGTGGCGTTGTCGTTCTTGAGAAGGATGATCGACTGCCGCGCCGCCTCGAGCGCCAGCGGACGGTTAGTCGACGCGCCGGAGATGCGCGCGGCCGCATCGGGATCGACGTACGGATTCTCGAAGAGCCCCAGCAGGAATTTCGCCGTGAGGAGGCGCCGCACCGCGTCGTCGATCTGCGCGAGCGGAACGCGCCCGTTCTTCACCTGCTCGACGAGCGTCTGGTACGTCTCGATGTCGGGGAGCTCGATGTCGACAGTCGCAGCGAGCGCGAGGCGCGCGGCTTCGCTCTTGTCCTCGGCAAGGTGGTGGCGCGTGATGAGGTCCTGGATCGCGCTCCAGTCGGAGACGATCGTCCCGTTGAACTTCCACTCGCCACGCAGCACGTCGTGCAGCATCCAGCGGTTGGCGTGCGACGGAATTCCGTCGATCTCGTTGTACGACGGCATCACGCTCATCGCCCCGGCCTCGCGCACCGCCGCCTCGAAGGGGACGAGGAACATGTCGCGCAGCGTGCGCTCGCCGAGGCTCGCTGGCGCGATGTTCTGTCCCGATTCGGGTTGTCCGTGCCCGGTCATGTGCTTGAGCGTCGCGATCACGCGACCGGGGGCGAGCGGTTCATCGCTGTTGGGCGTGCGCTTCCCCTGCAATCCCTCGACAGCTGCAACGCCGAGTCGCGCGGTGAGCCACGGATCCTCGCCGTAGGTCTCCTCGATGCGCCCCCAGCGTGGGTCGCGGGCGATGTCGATCACCGGTGCGAGCACCTGATGCGCACCGCGTGCGCGCGTCTCGGCGGCCACCACGGTGAAGACGCGCTCGACGAGCGCGGGATTCCAGCTGCTGGCGAGGGCGATGGCCTGCGGAAAGCTGGTCGTGCCGAGGGCGCGCAGACCGTGCAGCGCTTCCTCGTGGAAGAGGATCGGGATGCCGAGTCGCGTGTGGGTCGTGACCCAGCGCTGCATCGCATTCGTGTACTCCGCCTCGCCGCGCCCATCGTGTCCGTCGCTCGGACGTTCGATGCGCCCGATCCCGATGCGGAACCAGTCGTTGACCTTCGTCGAGTCGAATGAGCCGTCGGCTGCAAGCATCCCCGATGTCGATGATCGGATGCTCAGCATCTGCGCGACCTTCTCCTCGAGCGTCATGCGCCCGAGCAGATCGGCCGCGCGTTGCGCCACCGGGCGGTTGCGATCCTGATAGGGAGGTCCGCGCGAGATCTGCGCCTCCCCCGTCGACGCGCTCACGGCGAGCACCAGGGCCGCGACGCGCAGTCGATCACTCGTCAGACGCAACATGCTGCCTGGCCACGCGCACGATGGCATCGAAGGCCGGCTTGGGATTGCCATTCCGGTCGAAGAGAAGCGGGTAGCTGGTTCGTCCGCGCACCGGCCAATCATTCAACCAGGAATCGCCGTCGGCCACCCCCCAGAACGTCACGCGGCTCACTGTGCGCGCGTGCTTGAGATACACGGCGAACAGCTCGGCGTAGCGCGCGGCGAGTTGCTGCTGCACGGAGTCGGGGAGCCCGGCGCGGTACGGATTGAGGCGATCCTGCAGCTCCGCGTTGAAGGCGATGTCTGCACCGCGGTTGTTGCCGACGGCGGGGAGCACATCGACATCGAGCTCGGTGATCATCACCTTAACGCCGAGTACCGCGAAGGCCGCGATGGTCGAGTCTTCCTGCGCCACCGAGGGCCAATCGAGCTTGTTGTGCCCCTGCAGCCCCACGCCGGTGATCGGGATACCCGCGCGCTGCAACGCCTGCACGATGCGCACGGCACCGGCGCGCTTGGGGGCGTTCTCCACGCTGTAGTCGTTGTAGTAGAGCTCCGCCTTGGGATCGGCCTCGTGAGCAAAGCGGAATGCCTGCTCGATGTAGTCGTCGCCGATGATCCTGCGCCACGGCGTGTCGCGCAGCGTCCCGTCCTCGTTGAGCGCCTCGTTCACCACGTCCCATCCCCGCACGCGCCCACGATACAGTCCAACGACGGTGTGGATGTGGTCGCGCATGCGTGCGAGGAGCGTGTCGCGCGAGACCGGCTTTCCGCTCGCATTCTCGAAGACCCAGCGCGGCACCTGGCTGTGCCAGACCAGCGTGTGCCCCACCACGAACATCCCGTTCTTCGTCCCGAAGTCGACGTACGCATCGGCGGGGGCGAAGTCGTATTCGCCGAGACGCGGATGCACCAACGCCCACTTGAGAACGTTTTCAGGGGTGACGGTATTGAAGTGCTGCCTGACGAGTGCGGCGCCGTGCGCGTCGAGTTCGTTGAATTGCCGCGGATTGAGAGCAGCTCCGACCATGAAACTCCCGCCGATCGCGTCCTTGAGCGCCACATCGCTCCTGGTCGCCGACTGCACGGCGACCGGCGCCCCCTCCGCGCTTCGCGCGGTCGAATGCGCGCACCCCGCGGCAACGAGGCTCAGGGCCACTGCCGCGGCACTCGTGTGCACCGTCAGCTGCATGCGACGCATGCCCGGCACTTCTCTCACGGCGTCACTCCCGCCACCACGCCCGACGTCAACGCCTCTTCGGCCGTCACGAAGGTCCGGCGACGCGCCGCCAGGTCGTCGGTGATCTTCACTTCCATCTGCTTGTCGATGCGATAGAAGAAGAGGCACACCAGCGTGAGGGCGAAGGTGATCGCCGGGTACACGCTCACCGTGAGGCGAATCCCCTCCAGCGCACGCTCCGACTGGTCGGCATTCGGCACGTAGCCGTGCAACGCGAGGAGCCATCCGCTGATCGCCCCGCCGAACCCGAGTCCTGCCTTGAGTCCGAAGACGATCGCCGAGAAGACGATCGCCGTCGCACGACGATGGTTCTTCCACTCCGAGTAGTCGGCCACGTCGGCCATCATCGCCCAGAGAAGCGGGATCGTGAAGCCGTAGGCGAACTGGCGCAGCGATTCCACCACGAACGAGGCAACGATGCCACCGCGCGGGATGAACAGGAACGCTGCCGTGAAGACGATCGTCCCCGCCATCCCCCACATGAAGACCTTTTTCTTCCCGTGTTGCGTCGCCTGCTTGGTCGACAACATCACGCCGACGATCGTCGAGCCAAGTCCAAAGACGTTGAACAGGGAGAACAGGTCTTCGCGCTGCTGGAAGTACTTGAAGTAGTAGAGCATCACGCCGCCGCGCATCGAGAGCGTGATGAAGAGGAAGATCGTCAGCACGAACATCGCGATCCACGGTCCGTTGGAGCCGAGATCGGCGAAGTCCTGGCGAATCGACGTGCGTTGCGCCGGATCGGGGCGTACGCGCTCGCGCGTGGTGGCAAACGTGATGATGAAGAAGACGACGGCGAGGAGTGAGAAGAGCCCCATCGTGTACTGGTAGCCGCGCGCGGTATCACCCTGCCCGAAATACTGTACCAGTGGCAGCGACAACCCCTGAATAACGAATGCCGCGCTCATCGCCAGGACGAAGCGATACGACGAGAGGCTGGTGCGCTCGTTCAGGTCACCGGTGATCACGCCGCTCAGCGCCGAATACGGGAGGTTGTTCGCCGAGTACACCATCATCAGGACGGTGTAGGTGATGTAGGCGTAGACGAGCTTTCCGCTGGGGCCGAAGTCGGGCGTGGTGAAGGTGAGGAATCCCATGATTCCGAATGGCACCGCGGTAAACAGCACCCACGGGCGGAACTTCCCCCAGCGCGTATTGGTGCGATCGGCCACGACGCCCATCAGCGGATCGAAGACCGCATCGAAGACGCGCACCACCAGGAACAACGTCCCCGCGGCCGCCGCGGTGATCCCGAACGTGTCGGTGTAGAAGGCGAGCTGGAAGACCAGCATCGACTGGAAGATAAAGTTGGCCGCGGCGTCGCCGAGCCCGTAGCCGATCTTCTCGGTGACCGAGAGACGTTCCATGGAGATCCTCGTTAGGGTCCGGCTCAGGGTCCGGCGACCACACGCAGCGTCACCCGCTGCAGGTCCACATCACGCGACGACGTCCCGACCATCACGCTGAATTCCCCCGGCTCCACCACCCACCGCATGCGCACATCGTGGAAGGCGAGCGATTCGGGGGTGATCTCCAACGCCACCGTGCGGCGCTCGCCGGGATCCAGCGTCACCTTCTCGAACGTCTTGAGCTCCTTCACCGGGCGTGTCACCGAGCTCACGCAGTCGCGGATGTAGAGCTGCACGACCTCGCTCCCGGCGCGCGCGCCGGTGTTCGTCACGTCGACCAGCGCACGCGTGCGTCCATCGACGCCGATCTCGTCCTGCTCGAGCCGAAGGTTCTCCAGCGCAAAGCTGGTGTAGCTCAACCCGTAGCCGAAGGCGTAGAGCGGCGACACGTCTGCGAAGAGATAACCACGCCGTGACGACGGCTTGTGGTTGTAGTAGACCGGGAGGTGCCCCACCGAGCGCGGGAACGAAATCGGAAGCTTTCCGGCGGGATTCACCACGCCGAAGAGCACGTCGGCGACCGCGTGTCCCGATTCCTGCCCGAGGTACCAGCACTCGAGGATCGCCGCCGCATGCTCGGCGAGATAGGGGATCGAGAGCGGGCGCCCGTTGAACAGGCAAACTACCACCGGAATGCCGGTCTCGATGAGCGCGCGCGCCAACTCTTCCTGCTGCCCCACGAGATCGAGGTCTGTGCGGTCGCCGAGATGCGTGAGCGACCAGGCCTCGCGCGAGGTCTGCTCGTTGCCGCCGATCGCCAGCACGATTACGTCGGCGCCGCGCGCCACCTCCACCGCCTCGGCGATCATCCGCCGGTCTTCCTCGGGGTCGGAGGGGGTAACGGCATCTTGGTTCCACGAGCCACCAATCGTGATGCGGCACCCCTCGGCGTAGCGCACCGTGCTCCCGGGGTGCGCGACACTCCTGATGCCATCGAGCACCGTGACGTGATGCGTCGGCACGCCGCTGTACCCGCCGAGCATCACGCGGTCGGCGTTAGGCCCGATGACCGCAATGGTCGCCGCGCGCGCCGGGTCGAGCGGGAGGAGCTCCGCATCGTTCTTGAGGAGCGTGATCGTCTCGCGCGCTGCCTCGAGCGCGAGCGCGCGATGCTCCGGTCGCGCCGCCACTTCGGCCGCCGCGTCCACGTCGACGTAGGGCGTGTCGAAGAGTCCCATGCGAAACTTCCAGTACAGCATGGGGGCGATCAGGTCGTCGAGGTCACCCTCGCGAAGCGTCCCATCACGCACGAGTTCCGCCAGGTGCAAGTAGCAGTCCGGCTCGGGGAGCTCGATGTTGACGCCGGCACGCACGGCGAGCGTGCATGCCTCGCGCCTGTCGGCAGCGACGTGGTGCCCGTGGGTGTCGGGGCGATCGCTCAGCTCCCAGATCGCATAGTAGTCCGAGACGACAAACCCCTCGAAGCCCCACTCCTTGCGCAACACGTCGCGCAGCAGCCATTCGCTGGCGTGCGACGGGACGCCGTCGATCTCGTTGTACGACGCCATGACGCTGATCGCCCCCGCTTCGCGGATGCACGCCTTGAACGGGGCTAGGAAGGTCTCGCGAAGCACACGCATCGAGACGTTGGCCGGCGCGCAGTTGCTCCCCCCTTCGGGTTGTCCGTGGGCGGCGAAGTGCTTGAGCGTGGCGATGACCTTCGTGTGATCGGCGAACGACGCGTCGCCCTGAAAGCCACGCACCGCTGCGACGCCGAGCCGAGTCACGAGGTGCGGATCCTCCCCGAACGTCTCCTCGACGCGCCCCCACCGTGGGTCGCGCGCGACGTCGACGACAGGAGTGAGCGCCTGATGGGTGCCACGTGCGCGCGCTTCGTGCGCCGTCATCGCGTACAGTCGCTCGACGAGCCCGGGATTGAATGTGGCCCCGAGCCCGATCGGTTGCGGGAAACTCGTCCCCTCTACCGCCGCCAATCCGTGCAGGCACTCCTCGTGGAAAATCACCGGGATCCCCAGGCGCGAGTGTTTCACGAAGAATCGCTGTATATCGTTTGTCAGCTGCGCCATCTCGCGCGCAGTGCGGCCGCCGCCGGCATCGCTCGGGCGACCGACCTGCCCGATCCCGTTACCGTGGGCGAACGCCTCACGCGCCTTTGCCTCGTCGAAGCGCCCTTCGGCGTCGACGAGGGTCGTCGCCTTCTGCTGCCAGACGCACACCATCTGCGCCGCCTTCTCCTCGAGCGTCATCTGCGCGAGGAGGTCCAGGACGCGCTCGCCCGCGGGGAGCGAGGCGTCCTGGTATCGGTGCTGCGAACTCGTGTCGTGCTCCGTCACTCAATACCCGGGGTTCTGTGGATACTTCGGTCCTTTCAGCACGCCGTCGATCTGCGACTGCGGGATCGGACGGAGCGCATGCTTGAGCGCCACGTTCGCTGAGGCGTGCGGATTGTACTTCTTCACGCGATTCACGAAGAACTGTGCTCCCGGACGCACCAGGTCGTACCAGCGAGTGAACTCCCCCGCCAGCTCGCGCTCGCGCTCATCCATGATGAAATCCAGCGTGATGTCACTCGGCGTCACCATCTGCCGTGGATCGCTCTTGTAGGCCGGTGCCGCAGCGCGCACGCGAAGAACATTGATGTTGGCCGCGGCTTCGGTGAGGTTGTTGAGCCCGAGCGCCGCTTCTGCTGCGATGAGGTAGACCTCCCCGAGCCTAAGTACCACCTGCACCTTCCCTCCTTCCTGCGCGGTGAGGTTGGCGCGCCGGTTGTCCTGGAACTTCTTGAGCGACGGATATCGGTCCCAGCTGATGTAGCCGTCCGATGCCGCCGTGCGGTCACCACAATACACCGTGGCGTCGGCGGTGCCAGCCGGGCAGATCGTGCGGATCATGTACTTCTTGGTCTGCCGCACGCTGTTGGGGACGAGATACGTGGCCATGAAGGACGTCGTGTCGCCAACATTGACCACATCCCCGCTGGAGCAGAAGGGGCAAGTCCCGGTTGGATTGCGCTGCCCCCCCACGGTGGCGACCCACACCGTCTGGTACGAGCCATCGAAGCGCGTGTCCATGATGTCGCTCGCGCCAGGCGTCCCGGCCCAGCGATTGTCGAACACCTTGAGCCCGAACTGCGTCGGCATGAGGCGGCGGAACGGGCGCCCGTTGTTCAGGTCGCGCGGGATCCCCACACCGACGGCGGCGTTGTCGTACTGCCCGAGGTAGACCAGGTGCAGGTAGTTGTACTGATCGTTGCCGTCGTAGTGCGTCAGGTCGTACGAGAACTGTACCGTGAAGATGAACTCGGACTGATTCGCGTTGTAGTTCGTGTTCTCGCAGTATCCCTGCCGCCCCGGATCGGCGGGGCGCGCCACGCACCACAGGTCGGCGTAGACCGGGTTGAGCGAGTACGTCCCCGAGCTGATCACCGCCTTGGCGTCGGCGAGTGCCGCCTGGAAGTCTCCCTGCTTGTTCGGCGAGTAGTCCTTGTACGCACGCGTGAGGTAGACCTTCGAGCGGAGCGCCTGCGCCGCCCCCTTCGTTGCGCGCCCGAAGTCCGACGTGGTCGCCGGAAGCGTGGCGATCGCCGAGTCGAGATCGGCGAGGATGGCCGTGTACACCGCGGATGCTGGATCGCGCACTGCCTCGTCGACGACGCCGATGTTCTCGTGCAGCGAGAGCGTCACGTCGCCGAAGGTCTGCACGAGAAGGAAGTACTCGAAGGCGCGGAGGAAGTGCGCCTCGCCGAGGAGGCGGTTCTTTGTCGCCGCGGGAATCCCCTGCGTGTTGGGGCCGCGGTCGAGCGCTGCATTGAGCGTGTTGATCATCTGGTACGCGGGATTCCAGGTGTTCGCCAGCGGCGCCACCGAGGAATTGAGTCCCGCGCTGTAGTTCCCGAACTCGCGGTTGTTGGAGCCCGCCTGGTCGGCATCGGACCAGGTGTCGGTCCCGGCCTGCGCCAGCGAGATGAGCTGCTCGCGTCCCCAAAAGGAACGCAGCTGCGCATAGCTGGCGACGACCGCCGAGTTGAGGCCGTCCGGCGTGGAGTAGTACTGGCTGCTTACTCCGGTGATGAGGTTTTCGTCGAGGTTGACGCAGCCGGCGAGTCCGGCCGCGAGCCCCAACGTCACCAAGGGAAGAAGAGTGCGCTTCATTTGAAGTCTCTCGCTCGTCAGTGGGAGGGGCATTACCAGCTGATGTTGGTGCCGATCAGGAGCGTGCGAAGCGTCGGGGCTGCCCCGGCGACCTCCGGGTCCGCACCGAGATAGTCGGTATGGATGTAGGGATCCTGTGCGGTGCCGTAGATGCGCACGCTGCGCGCGCCGATCCGGTTCGCCAGTCGCTCGCCCATCGTGTAGCCGAGCGTGATGTTGCGGACGCGCCAGTGCGAGCCATCGGTGTACAACCGGCTCGTCGCGTACAGCCGCTCGACCTGTCCGACGTTAGGCGCCGGATTCTTGTTCGTTGGGTTGGTCGGCGTCCAGTAGTCGGTGTCGCCGATCACGCCGAGGCGCCCGGTGTAGCTGCGCGGCGTCCCGTCGATGAAGGTGTACTTCCACTTCGCCGTGACGAGCGCCGAGAAATCGAAGCCCTTGTAGCTGACGCGATTGAACAGGCTCCCCGTCCACTTGGGATAGCTCGTCCCCACGATGCCACGATCGTCGGCGTTGATCTTCCCGTCACCGTTCAAGTCGGCCACACGCGGGTCGCCCGCCTTGAACGTCGCCCCGTTGGCGTTGAACTGCTTCATGAGCGCCGAATCCGCGTACTGCCACACGCCGAGGTACTTGTAGTCGAAGAAGACGCGACGCTGTCCGTCGCCCACGTTCGTGTTCGCGTTGAACAGGTTGATCGGCTTCCCGACAAACCAGACGTTGCCCAAGTCCGACTTCGCGCCGCTCGCCAGCGCAGTGATCTCGTTCCGGTTGGTCGACCAGTTGATGTCGCTGCTCCAGGTGATCCCGTGCCAGTTGCGCACGTTCATCGTGGAGAGCCCGACCTCGTAGCCGACGTTGCGCGTGGAACCGATGTTCTGGAGCGTCGAGGTGAAGCCCGACGTCACCGGGAGGAGGCGGGTGAGGAGCAGGTCATGCGTGTTCTGCCGGTAGCCGTCGATCGTTCCGCTCACTCGGCTGTTGAACACGGAGAACTCGACGCCGACGTCGGTCTGGTCGGTCTTCTCCCACGTCAGGTCGGGATTCGGAATCGTCCCGGGGCGGTAACCGCGCACACGCGTCGATCCAAAGGTGTAGAGCTTGGAGCTCAGCGTCCCCTGCGTCTGATACGGATTGATCGAGGTGTTGCCGGTGGTGCCGTAGCTGGCTCGCACCTTGAGCTGGTCGATGAACTTGAACCCTCGCATGAACGGCTCCTCGCCGAGCTGCCACGCCAGGCCGTACGACGGGAAGTAGGCCCACTTGTTCCCCGGTGCGAGGCGGCTCGATCCGTCGTTGCGCCCCGTGATCGAGAACGAGTAGCGATCCAGCAGCGTGTAGTTGATGCGCCCCATGTACGACTGCAGCGCCCACTCCGAGATCAGGCTCAGGTTGTTCCCCGCCACACCGGAGCCGAGGTCGTACCAGAGCTGCGAGTTGTACGGGAGCTGCGTGGCGTAGATCGAGTCCTTGGTGAACTTGTCCTTCTGGATGGAGTACAGCGCGGTCGCTTCGATGTGGTGCGCCGAGCCGAAGTCCTTCGTGTACTGCAGCAGGTTGTCGAAGGTGTACGCGAAGTCGACCTGGTTGCGCAGCATCGCCTGCGGCGGCTGTCCCTGGTTAGCGCTGTTGGCGCTCGGGTTCGAACAGGGGCCGTGCGTCCAGAGGTCGTTGTAACAGCCGAGGTTCGTCGATGAGTAGTCGGGGCCGAAGTTGGCGCGGTAGCTGAGGCCGTGCCCGACCTGCAACTCGGCGAACACCGACCCGAAGGCGCGGTTGTTCGACTGCTCCCGGATCATCGACTTCGCTTCGAGCAGCGGGTTGATGTTGAGCGGGTCGTCGTCGGGCCGTGGGTCGAAGAGTCCCGCCGAGTCCGGATTCGTGTAGTTAGTCGGACGGCCGAACGGGGTGAGCGCGGTGGCATAGCCGAAGGCGCCTTGCCCTTCGCCCAGCTCGACGAGCGCGCGCGAGAGGAATGCGCTTGCGCCAACGCGGAGGCGTTTCGAGGTGTGATCGATCGAGCCGAACGCGTTGCCACGCGTGTTCCCCTGCCCCGGAATCACGCCGCGCTGATTGAAGAACGATCCCGTGACGTTGTAGCGCGTGTCGGGCGAGGCGCCGGTGAGCCCCCCCTGGATGTTGCGCTGCAACCCGTCGCGGAGCACCGCGCGCTGCCAGTCGGTCTCGATCCCCTGCTGGTAGGCGTACATGCGCTTCGACGTCGTGGTCCCCGGGACGAACGACTGCCCCTGCAGCACCTTGGCCAGCGACGTGTCCTGTCCGTTGATGAGCGCCGCGTCCTGCAGGTACTTCACGAACTGCCGCATGTTCATCATCGGGATGATCTGCACCGGCGTCTGCGTCCCGTAGTAGCTGTCGAGCGTGTACGACGAGTGCATCCGCCCATCCTGCACGCCCTTCTTGGTCGTCACGAGGACCACGCCGTTCGCCCCGCGGCTCCCGTAGATCGCCGTCGCCGAGGCGTCCTTGAGCACCGAGATGGACTCGATGATCTGCGGATTGAAGTCCTCGATCCCGCCGCTGATCGGGATCCCGTCGACCACGTAGAGCGGCTCGTTGCGGTCCGTCGACATCGATCGCACGCCGCGCACGCGCACCTGCATCGAGGCGCCCGGCTCATTGCTCGTCGTCACGATCTCGACGCCGGGGAGCTTCCCCTGCAGCGCCTTCATCGGATCGTTTGTCGGAATGTCCTTGAGCTGCTCGGCGTTCACCGAAGCGATCGCGCCGGTGACCTCGCGCTGCTGCTGCGTCCCGTAGCCAACGACCGTGAACGCCTCGAGCTGCACCGCCCCGCGCGCGAGCGAGAAGTCGACGACGACCGATTGGCCGGCGATGACGGTCACCGTGCGCGTGAGCGCTCCGTAGCCGATCGACGTCGCGCGCACGGTGCGCGTCCCTTCCGGAACGTCGGCGAGCGAGTACGACCCGTCGGCGCGCGTGAGCGCCGAGAGCGTGGTTCCGTCGACCGAAACGCGCGCACCGGCCACAGGTCGCGACGCGGTCGAATCGACCACGGTGCCGCGAATGGTGCCGGTGCGTGCCTGGGCGTGAAGCTCCCCTGCGGCGAGAAGCCCCAGGAGCAGGAGAACAATCCGTTGTCGCATAGACCCTCCGAGTGACATGGCAGGAGCGACCGTCGGGCGGAGCCGCACGCTGTAGAGCTGCGCCGATCGGGGTGTGGAAGTGCAGGCAGACCGTCAAGTGACAAAGTGATAATGTCACTTTCGCCGATTCTACATTCGGATGAAAAACTGTCAAGACAGTGTCAATCGAGCCGCGACAAGTCGTGACGGGGCGAGCGATCGCCGAGTACCGATGGCGACGCGACCGGCGCGTTGGTGCGCGCACGCGATGCGTTCGCCGACTCACTCAGGCACCGCGCGCGGCACGATCGCGCGGCGGATGGCTCGGCGGAGGAAGTGCATACGCGACGCGCGCCCGTGCGACTGGGTCGCACGAGCGCGTGATGGAAGTGACTACAGCGGAAGTCTTTAGAGGCGATTCCTCACGCCCGACGCTTCACCACGAATCGGTCCGGAAGGGGACCGCGGGGAGTCGCTCGCGGTTCTGCAGCGTCAAACCCGCCGGGCTGTTCGACCAGCCGTATCGAACCGCGACCGGATGTGCCACGGCGTCGCTCGACACGATCACGCTGCTCCCGTCAATGCGCGCGTCTGCCCAGTGAAAGACGTGGTCCGCGCCGGCCACCGCGAAGCCCAGCACGCGTCCGTCGGCGCCCGCTCCCATCAGACCGCCCGCCGCATGCGAGAAGCGCACGGTCACGCGCGAGCCCTGCACCTCGTGCGAGCGATAGGTCGGTCCCTGGGACTCGACCTGCGGCGCCCCGTACACCACGCGCCGCGCCACCAGCGCCATGCGCCGCCCCACCTCCTGCTTGTTGCGCGGGTGGATGTCGTCTGCCGTTCCGATGTCGATGGTCACCACCTGGCCGGTCATGGGCAGCCGCTGCGCGGCGGTTTGCGCCTGGCGCACGGTGGCCCACGGCGCCTCGAGCGGCGGAGTCGAGTCGACGGTGCCATAGTTCGCCAGCTGCACCCAGAAGAAGGGCAAGTCGCGCCGAGTCCCGCGCCACTCGCGCCGCCAGCTGGAAATCAGTGTGGTGAACTGGTCGGCGTACTTTCGCGCCTGCAGCATGTCGTTGGCATTCGATTCCCCCTGATACCAGAGAATGCCGGCGATGGGGAAGTCGAGCAACGGATGCACCATCTTGTTGTAGCTGATGACGGGGATCTTGTTGATGTGCTGCTCGTCGGTGCCGAAGTTCGCCACGCCGACCTTGAGCTTCCACCCGGAAATCGCGCGACGCTCTCCGGCCACCCCGACGTACGGCGCTCCGTTCCCTCCGGTGATCCCGCCGTCGCCAGTGCCATCGACCACCCGGACCGCCAGCACGTTTCGCCCAGCGCGCAATGCGCTGGCCGGGAGTGCATAACGACGCGGGACGTTGTAACCGCGCGTGCTCCCGACTTGCACGCCGTTCACCCAGGAGATGTCGTCGTCGTCGATGGTACCGAGCATCAATGACGCGCCATTCGCCGCCTCTGCCGCCGAGAGGTCGAAGGTCGCGCGGTACCACACCGTCCCGTCGAGCCCCTCGAGTCCGTCGCGCTCCCACGCCCCAGGCACCTTGATCGCTCGCCAGGCCGCATCGTCGAGTACGGGGTCGGCCCATCGCGCAACGCCCTCCACCAACCCGCTGTCCGTGGTTGGAATCGCGCCGAGCTTTCGTTGCAGCGTGGCTCGCCGCGCGACGTCGTAGTCGCGTTCTTTCGACATGATCCCCGCAACGCCAGCGGAATCGAGCCCCGACGCCTGCGCCGAAAGCCAGGTCTCGATCGCGCTCCCGCCCCACGACACGTCGACGATCCCGATCGGAACGTGCACGCTCTTGCGCAGGTCGCGGGCGAAGAAGTAGGCAACGGCCGAGAAGTCGCCCACATGCGCCGGATCGCCGACGCTCCACGTCCCGCCAGGGAGCGTGTCGGCCGGGTGCTCCCCCCACGCGTGCGGCACCTTGAAGGCGCGAATGTCGCGATCGTTCGCCGACGCGACTTCACTCGCGCCGTTGATCGCATCACGCACGACCCACTCCATGTTCGACTGTCCCGACGCGAGCCAGACGTCGCCGATCATGACGTCGTGCACGGTGCGCTCCGCATTGCCTGACTTGGCGACGAGTTCGAACGGTCCACCGGCCTGCATCGCCGGGACGACCGCACGCCAGCGCCCGTCAGCTGCAGCGGTGGCACGCGCACTCCGTCCGCCGATCATCACCGTGACATTGCTCCCCGGCGCGGCCGTCCCGCGAATCGGCACGGCGACCCCGCGCTGCAGCACCGCGCCATCCTGGAAGATCTTCGCGAGGGTGAGCTGGACGGACGCGCTCCCCTGCGCCCGGGCGTCGCCGCCGCCAGCTGCAATCGCGACGGCGAGCGCGGCCACGACGCCTATTCCCCGGGCGTGCGAGCGTCGGGTGCTGAGCGTGAGGCGAGATGTCATTGTCCGCGGTCTCCAGAAGAAGGGCAAGTCGCTGCTGCTGGCGTGCGTGCGCATTACGCTCGCCCGATGACAGGTCATCGCACAACTCGTCGCCACGCTCGGCGGCGCGCATCACCCGCCGACAGGCGTCGTCAAATTGCGAAACGACTTCTATGCGCGCGACATCCGAAGGGCCGGATAGAGCGCGCGGAATCGTGCATATGCCTCGTGATACCGCTCGTGCGACCCTGGGGCGGGCACCTCTGGCGCGCTCCGCGTGAGCGTCGCCGCCGCAGCGCTCGCCAGGTCAGGGTACATCTCCACCCCAACCGCCGCGAGCAGCGCGGCACCGTACGCGGGTCCCTCCTCGCGATTGACCGTCGCCACGGGGAGCCCGAAGATCTCCGCTTGCAGCCGACGGACCAGTGCACTCTTCGCGCCGCCCCCCGTCAGGAGCATCTCGCTCGGCGCGCGCCCCAGCTCCTGCAGGATCGCCAGCGAGTCTCGGAGCGCAAAGGTGATCCCTTCGAGCACCGCGCGAGTGAGGTGCGCGCGCGTGTGCGCGAGCGAGAGCCCGGTGAAGGCACCGCGCGCCGCCGCGTCGCGATGCGGCGTGCGCTCGCCCTGCAGGTACGGAAGAAAGGTGATCCCTTCGGCGCCGGGGGCGATCGCCGCCGCCTCGTCGTTGAGCCGCGCGTTCGCGTCGGCGCCGGCCGTCTCACGCGCCAGCTGGTCGCGATACCAGGCGAAGGCTCCACCCGCCGAGAGCACCACCCCCATGAGATACCAGACGCTTGGCGCCACATGGCAGAAGGTGTGCGCACGTAGTCCCGGGTCGACGAGCGGCTCGTTCATCGGTGCGAGTACCGTCCCCGACGTCCCCCAGCTAGCAACGCCTCCGCCAGGCGCAACGACGCCAACGCCGGCGGCACCGCAGGCGTTGTCGGCCCCTCCGCCCACCACCGGCGTCCCCGCCGCGAGCCCGGTCGCGCGCGCACCATCCGCGTGCACCCGCCCGAGAATCTCGTGCGAACCGCCAACTGTGGGGAGAAGCGATGGCGAGAGGCCAACCGCATCGAGCAGCGGTCGCGACCACGCCATCGTCGCCGGGTCGAGCATCAGCGTACCCGACGCATCCGACGGCTCGGTCGCGGAGACTCCCGTCAGCCGCAACCTGATGAAGTCCTTGGCCAGCATCACGGTGGCCAGCCGGGCGAAGGCGTCCGGTTCGTGCCGCCTGAGCCAGAGCACCTTGGGAAGGGTGAACCCCTCCAACGCCGGATTGCGCACCCAGTCGCGTAACTGCGCCTCGCCCCCGGCCGCCTCCACGATCTCGCGGCACTCGGCGGTCGTGCGCCCGTCGCACCAGAGCAATGCCGGCCGAATCACCTTCGCCTCGGAATCCAGGAAGACCGACGAGTGCATCTGTCCCGAGATCCCCATCCCGGTCACGCGCGCATCCGGTCGCTCGGCGAGCACTCCGCGGATCGACGCCACCGACGCTTCCCACCACGCCTCCGGTTCCTGCTCGGCCCACCCCGGACGCGGCGTGGCCATCGTGAGCGGAGTGGTCGAGGCAGCGATCACCTCGCCGCGCTCGTCCACCAGGATCGCCTTCACGCCGCTCGTGCCGACGTCGAGTCCGAGCGTCACTGCCGTCATCGCCGTCACCTCACGTTAGGCGTTCGCGCGCCGCGTTCGTGCGCCGCGTGGATTCAGCGTCGCCCCGATCAGCGCACGCCGAGGAGCACTTCCATCGTCAACTGGTCGAGTCGCTCGTAGTCATAGCCCTGCGCGCGCATCGCGTCGAGGTCGAAGGCGCGCTCCTTGAGTTCGCGCGCGCCATCCTCGCTGAACGACACACGAAGTCCGGGGGCGCCACCGCGGGCTCCCAGCGTCTCGCGAAGTGCCGAGATCTCCGGATCGGCGTTGTAGCGCGCCACCTTCTCCTTGAGGATCAGGTACGTGCGCATGCTCCCCTTGGCAAACTCCCACACGCCAGCTTCGTCCTCGGTGCGATAGGCGTGGCTGTCGAAGTGGCGCATCCCCGGCCACCCGCTCTCTTCGAGAAGCTTGACGAGGAAGAACGCCCCCTTCACGTCCTCACTCCCGAAGCGCAGGTCCTGGTCGAAACGCCCCGGCTTTTGTCCGTTGAGGTCGATGTGGAAGAGCTTTCCCGCTTCCATCGCTTGCGCCACGCCGTGGCTGAAGTCGAGCCCGGCCATCTGGTCGTGCGCGACCTCCGGGTTGAGCCCCACCATCTCGGGGTGATCGAGCGTGTAGATGAACGCCAGCATATGCCCGATCGTCGGGAGGAAGATGTCACCCCGTGGCTCGTTAGGTTTCGGCTCGAGCGCGAAGCGCAGGTCGTAGCGCTGCGCGCGCGCGTACTCGCACAGGAAGTTGAGCGCATCGCGGAACCACTTGAGCGATTCGCACGGATCCTTCGCCGCGTTGGTCTCGACCCCCTCGCGCCCGCCCCAGAAGACGTACGTCGACGCGCCAAGTTCGACACCGAGGTCGATCGCCCGCATCGTCTTTTGCAGGGCGAAGGCGCGCACCCGCGCGTCGTTGCTGGTGAAGGCGCCGTCGCGGAAGACGGGATCGGTGAAGAGGTTCGTCGTCGCCATCGGGACCTTCATCCCCGTCGCGTCGAGCGCCGCCTTGAACTCGCGCACGATGCGGTCACGCTCGGCGGCCGTCGCATCGCGCGGCACGAGATCGTTGTCGTGCAGGTTCACGCCGTAGGCGCCAAGCTTGGCCAGCGTGTGCACCGTGTGCACGGGAGAGATGGCGGGGCGTACGGCGTCGCCAAACGGGTCGCGCCCGATGTTTCCGACCGTCCACAGACCGAAGGTGAAATGATCCTCCGGAACGGGGACAAGCGGGTCGCGCGCAGAAGGTGCGGTTGTCATGAGATGAGCGAAGGTTGCGGAAAAGATGCAGCGGTTTCGCCCGTCAGTACACGTTCACGCAGCGGGGGCGCGTAACATCCGGCGGGCAGCGGAGCTGGAGGTAGAAGTCGAGCGGATGCGCCGGCGGCTCCACGCCGGGCGGAAACGGCTGGCGCGAGAAGGTCTGGAAGTAGGAGAGCGCGGCGTCGCGCCACCACTTCGCCTCCTTGGCCTGGATCTCGAGGAAATCGCCGATCTCGCGCGCGCGCAGCGTATCGACCTTGGGGGCAACGGTGTTCCACTCGCGCGCCATCGCCTTTGCCGAGTCGACGCCAGCGGAGTAACGGTAGACGAGCTCGTTCCAGAGCGTGCGCCCGCTCCGCAGCCGTTCGTTCCACCCGACGCGATGGAACCAGAGCAGGTACTCGTCAGGCACCGTGGCGCGCGAGGCGAAGATGTCACGCACGTGCGGCGCGTACTGCGCGACCGCGTTGCTCCCGGTACTGGTGCGGTCGAAGCCGATCCCGAGCGTGTCGGCGCGATGGTAGTAGACCGCGGTCCAGTCCGCGCGCCCGCCCCCCTCGACCCAGGGCCCCGGGCCGTAGTGATGGTTGCGCCCCATGATGTGCACGAGGCCGAGCGGGGTCATGTAGTTCACCAGCGCCTCACGCGAGCCCAGCATCATGCTGCGCACCGTCGAGACGACGGTCGAGTCGTGCGTGAGCGTCGCGCGGATCCACTCGTCGGCGATGTCACCGGCAGACAGCGTGTAGTCCCACGCCAGGCGCCCGAAAGCGTACCAGTTGGCCTGGTTGAAGTGCGACCCGGTCCAGTTGCGGTCCGAGCCGATGTTGGCCACGCCGGCGATCGCCGAGAGCCGGTGATGATCGAGCGAACCGTCGATGACCTTCGCGACCGTACTCCCCTCGCCCGGGCGCCAGGTATCGGCGTCGAGCACTTCCTTGAACAGCGGGGCGAGATACGCGAGGTGCGTGTCCTGCCCCAGGTACTCCTTGGTGACCTGCAGTTCGAGGGCGAGCGGCGTCTTCGGCATCGCGCCAAAGAGCGGGTGAAACGGTTCGCGCGGCTGGAAGTCGAGCGGGCCGTTCTTCACCTGCACCATCACGTTTGGTCTGAACTGGCCGTCGAGCGGGGTGAACTCGTCGTATGCCTGCCGGATGCGATCGACCGGAGCCTCGTTGCTGTACACGAATGCCCGCCAGATGACGATCCCCTCATGCGACGCCACGGCATCAGCGAGCATGTTCGCCCCATCGGCGTGCGTGCGATGATAGTCCTGCGGCCCAGGCTGCCCTTCGGAGTTTGCCTTGACGAGAAACCCGCCGAAGTCGGGGATCGCGCGGTAGATCTCCTCGCTCTTCTCCTTCCACCAGCGGCGCACGTTCTCGTCGAGCGGGTCGGCCGTGGCGAGCTTGCCGATGTCGATCGGGGCGCTGAATCGCGCGGTGAGATAGACGCGTATCCCGTACGGACGCAGCGCGTCGGCGATCGCCTTCACCTTGGCGAGATACGGCGCCGTCAGCACCGTGGCGTTGGCATTCACGTTGGTGAGCACCGTCCCGTTGATCCCGATCGACGCGTTGGCGCGCGCGTAGTCGATGATCCTCGGCGAGACGGTGTCGGGGAGCGCGTCCCACTCCCAGATCGACTTGCCGGCGTACCCGCGCTCCACGGTGCGGTCGAGGTTGTCCCAATGATTGAGGATTCGCCGGGAGATTCGGGGAGCGCTCTCGATGTACAGCTTGCGCAGCGTGCGACCGGTTTGCAGCTGACGGATGAAGGCGAACGTCCCGTGCAGGAGCCCGATATTCGTGTTGGCGGCGATGACGATGTATCGCCGTGACGCATCGGAAAGGCGCCACTTGCGGTTGTCGATGACCTGGACGACGTCGATCACGAAACCTTCAGTCCCCGCGCGTTCCGGGTTCGCCGATATACCCAGCCCGGCGATGAGCGGCGAGGATGAAGGCGTCCCGATGACGATCGAGGCGCGTGACTCGGCGCCGCCCGCGACCAGCTCGGGCTCTCGCCCGATCAACCCGCCCAGCGCGCGACGCAGTTCGTCAGCTGCAATCTTTCGCGTCGGCGACGTCGTGTCGATCGCCATGCTGCGCAGCGCCTCGCGATACTCGTCGAGCCGCTCCCCTGCCGGGAGCGCGCGATAGCGCAGCCAGAGGTCGTACCCGTCTTCGACCACTGCGTCCTGCGACTTCGCCCGAGGCGCGCACGCCATCACCATCGCGGCGGAAGCACATAGGAGAGTAGCCACTCCCATCGACGCAAGTCGCGACGAAACAAGTCGCGACGAAACAAGTCGCGACGAAACAAGTCGCGACGAAACAAGTCGCGCCCACACTCGCGCGTGCAACATCCTCGTCGCGATCGCGATCACTCCGCGTTACCGCGGAATCTCTGGGACCCGATCGTCGGCCGGATCCGCCCAATCCTGGTTGGGAATCAGCGGCGCCCAACCGGGACGCAGCGGGTCGCGATCGTACGGATACGTTCCCAGTCGCAGAAAGAGCTCGTGATACTCGGCCAGACGATCGCGGTCGAGCGACACGCCAAGCCCCGGTGCCGTAGGCACCCGGATCTTTCCGCAGCAGTATTGGAGCTTTCCACCGGTGATCACGTCGTCCACGAGGTGATGATAGTGCGCGTCGGCCGAGAAGGTGAGGTTCGGGAGGACCGCGCCGAGGTGGAGCATCGTCGCCAGCTGGATCCCCAGTTCGCCGCTCGAGTGCACGGCAACGCCGAGTTGGAACGCCTCGCAGATCCCCGCCGCCTTCACGCACGGACGCACTCCGCCCCAGAAGGTGGTGTCGAGCAGGATCACGTCGACCGCGGTCTCCAGCACGTTCGCCGCCAACTGTTCGAAGCCGACGACGACCGTGTTGGTCGCCAGCGGGAGGCGCACCTTCTCGCGCGTCCGGCGCATCCCATGCATCCCGAAGACCGGATCCTCGAGATAGTCGTTGTTGAGGTCCTCGATGTGGTGCGCGAACCAGATCGCCTGCTCTGTGGACCACACGCCGTTCGGGTCGAAGCGGAAGGTATCGCCCGGGAGCGCTTCGGCTAATGCGCGATAGCAGGCGAGTTCGTACCTGGGCGGAAAGACTCCCCCCTTGAGCTTGTGCGACGTGAAGCCGTGCGTTGCCTTGAGTGCCGTCGCCTCCGCCACCAGCTGGTCGACGGTGCGGACTTCGCCCGCTCGCGACTCGGCATCGTTGGCGTAGCGGAAGAAGAGGTACGACGCGAACGGGACTTCGTCGCGGAGCCGTCCGCCGAGGATCTCGGAGACTGGGACCCCCCACTTCTGTCCCACGATGTCGAGACAGGCGAATTCGAGCGCCGCCAGGATCTGCGTGCGGTTGTTGTAGAGCGAGGCGGTCGGGTTGGCGATCTGGAAGCGGAGGTCCTCCATCCGCGCCGGGTCGCGCCCCACGATGTAGGGCTTGAGCCCCTTCACCATGGCGACCGCCGTCTCCCCACCCCCGCCCAGCTCCCCGAGCCCGACGATCCCCTCGTCGGTCTCCACTTCTATGATCGTGCGGACGAATCGCCCCCAGTGCGCGCCGTTCGCATGCCGGAGCGGCGCGATCAGGGGGACGGTTACGGGAGTCGCCCGGATGTCGGTGATCTTCATGGTCTGGCGAGGTATCCGGAGAAACGCTACCGGGTCATCAATTCATCTTATGACTCTCGATCTTGCCGAACCTCGTCAACATTGTCAATGGGGCCCCGCGCAAGCTGTGCGATCTGTCAACCATCCTCTGCCAGTCGCGCGACTGGCTGCATTCGGGGGGCGAGGAGGTGAAAGAGCCCGAGCGCGAGGAGGTAGGCGAAACCGCAGAAGGCGAAGACGATCGTGTAGTCGTGGTCGTTCCCGTCCAGGAGCCGGCCGATCAGGCGCTGGACCGCGGTGCTCGACATCGAACCGATGAAGCCCCCGATCCCGACCACGCTGGCGACCGCCCGGCGCGGATACATGTCGCTGACCGTGCAGAACAGGTTCGCTGACCACCACTGGTGGGCGGCTGCGGCCAGGGTCACCAGGGCTACGGCGCTCCAGAGCCCTCCCGCCTTCGGCGCCAGCGCGGTTGGAACGATGAGGAGCGCGGCGATCAGCATCGCCGTCTTCCGCGCCCGGTTCACGCTCCACCCGCGCGCGAGGAAGGCGCTCGAGCACCACCCGCCGGCCACCGAGCCGACATCGGCGAGGAAGTAGATCGCGATGAGCGGGAGGGCGAGCCCGGTCAGTTTCACGCCGAAGTTGGCGTCGAGGAATTTCGGGAGCCAGAAGAGATAGAAGAACCAGACCGGATCGGTGAGCGCCTTCCCGACCACGAACGCCCACGCCTGCCGATCGCCGAGGAGGCGTGCCCACGGCGTGCGCGCCGTCGACTCCGCCCCGTCACTCCTGATGTAGGCCAGCTCCTCGGGCGTTACACGCGGGTGCACTCCCGCGTCGCGATAGACCAGCATCCAGGCCACGAGCCAAACGAAACCCAGCAACCCTGTGACGACGAACGCCTCGCGCCACCCCCACGTCACGGCGATCCACGGGACGAGAAGTGGTGCGGCGAACGCGCCCACGTTCGTCCCCGCATTGAAGATCCCGATCGCCAGCGCGCGCTCGCGCTTGGGAAACCATTCGGCGGCGGCCTTCACTGCACCCGGGAAATTCCCCGCCTCGCCGAGCCCTAACGCCCCGCGGGCGAAGGAGAAGCCGCCGACGGTGCTGGCGAACGCGTGCCCGATCGCGGCGACACTCCACAAGACGATCGATGCCGCCATCCCCGCGCGCACGCCGATGTAGTCGAGCACGCGCCCCATGAGGAGGAGACCGAAGGCATACGCGAAGGAGAACCACGAGACGATCGCGCCGTAGTCGGCATCGCTCCACTTGAACTCGCGCTGAAGCGTCGGCGCGAGAATGCCGAGCACTTGGCGGTCGAGGTAGTTGATCGTCGTCGCCGCGAAGACGAGGGCGACGATGGTCCATCGGAAGCCGGCGCGGCGCGCCGTCACCTCACCGCTGGACACGCCCGCTCGCGTCGCCTGCTACGAGGCGTTGGATCTCCTTGACGCTCACCCGGTTGAAGTCTCCCGGGATCGTATGCTTGAGGCAACTCGCCGCGACCGCGAACTCGAGCGCCTCGCTCGTCGATCCGAGTTCCAGGAGGCCGTGAATCAGCCCGGCCGCGAACGCATCGCCGGCCCCCACCCGATCGACGATGTCGGTCACGTCATGGGAGCGGCTGCGCACGAACGTCGTCCCGTCGTGGATGCAAGCGCTCCATCCGTTGCGGTCGGCCGAATGGCTCTCACGCAGCGTGATGGCCTGCTTTTCAAGGTTGGGGAATTCCTCGAGCACCCGGTTCGCCAGCGCCTCGTACTTTGCGCTGTCCAGCACCCCCTCTTCCACCGCCACGTCGACCTCGATGCCGAGCGATTTCTGGCAGTCTTCCTCGTTGGCGATCCCCACCTGCACGAGCGAGGCGATCTCGCGCATCACCTCCGGCGCCTGGCGACCGTACTTCCACAGGTTGCCCCGGTAGTTGTAGTCGCACGAGACGGTGATTCCCGCCGCGCGCGCCTGGCGCACGGCCTCGAGCGAGACATCGGCGGCGCCTGCGCTGATCGCCGGTGTGACCCCGCTGATGTGAAACCAGTCGGCCCCGGCAAACGCCGCGTCCCAATTGATCTCGCCCGGCGCGACGCAGGCGATCGACGACCCCGCGCGGTCGTACACCACGGTGCTCGGACGCTGGTTGGATCCGGTCTCCAGGTAGTACGTCCCCAGCCGATCTCCCGAGCGCCGGATGTGCCGAGCATCGACGCCGAATCGCCTCAGCTCGCCTAACGCGCCATCGCCAAGCGGATTGGCGGGGAGGCAGGTCACGAAGGCGGCCGAGTGCCCCCACTGCGCCAGCGAGACCGCGACGTTGCTCTCCGCACCGCCGAACGTCGCCTCGAGCACCGGCGACTGAAACAGCCGCTCGTGTCCGGGCGACTTGAGGCGCAACATCACTTCGCCGAACGTCACCACGCGCTTGGGCATCGATTACCTCTGAGGAGTGTGCGCCTGCACGAGGGCGACCGCCTCGCGGGCGGCAGCGCTCACCTTGTCGAACTCGCCCGACGCGATCCATGCCGTCGGCGCCATCCACGATCCACCACACGCCGCCACGCGCGAGAAGGCGAGATACGACGGGAGATTCTCGGCGGTGATTCCCCCGGTCGGGATGAAGTCCACGTCGCGATAGGGCGCCGCGATCGCCTGCAGGAACTTGAGGCCCCCCATCGGTTCGGCGGGAAAGAACTTGAGCGTCGTGAGCCCGAGCTCCATCGCCGCCTCCACCTCGGTCGGCGTGCAGACGCCCGGAAAGACCGGTAGCCCCAACTCTCGGCAGCGCATCACCACAGCGGCGTTGAGCCCGGGAGCGACGACGAAGCGCGCGCCGGCGCGCTGCGCGTCGTTCACCTGTTCGACGCTGAGCACGGTCCCCGCACCCACCAGCACATCGGGACACTCGCCCGCCATCCGCGCGAGCGACTCGCGCGCCGCTGGCGTGCGAAAGGCCACCTCGGCGATCGGAAGCCCGCCAGCCGCAAGTGCCCGTCCCAGCGCGCCGGCTTTCGTTGCGTCCTCGATCACAATGAGCGGAACCAGTCGTACGCGCCGGAGCAGCGCTTCCGTCGCGCCGCTCATCGCCTCGCTCCCAATCGGTAGGCATCGCGCGCCAGGTCGCCCGCGAGCGCCTGCGCCATCTCCCGGGCGTCATCCATGTCGATCACGTGCCGCGCCACCAGCCCCGCGAGCCAGTTCGCGTCCACCCGACGCGAGAGATCGTGGCGTGCCGGTATCGAGCAGAAGGCGCGCGTGTCGTCCACGAATCCCGCCGTGTTCCAGATCCCCGCCGTCTCGGTCACCTGTCGTCGGAAGCGCATCATCCCCTCGATGCTGTCGTGAAACCACCAGGGCGCGCCGAGGCGCATCGCCGGGTAGTGCCCGGCAAGTGGCGCCAGCTCGCGCGCGTACGTCGTTTCGTCGAGCGTGTAGACAATCAGCCTGAAGCGCGGGTCCGTCCCGTACGCGTTGAGCAACGCATGCAGGCTGCGCGTGTACTCCGTCGTCACGGGAATGTCCCCGCCGAGATTCGCGCCGTACCGCGATGCGAGCGAGTCATTGTGATCGCGCAGCGCTCCGGCGTGCAGTTGCATCGCCAACCCATCTGCCGCCGACATCTCGGCGAACTCGATCAGCATGTGCGCTTCGAAGCGGCGCTGGTCCTCGGCCGTCGCGTCACCATCGAGCGCCCGCTCGAAGAGACGCGAGACGTCGTCCCACGCGAGGCGCTCCGTGTACGGGCGCTCCACCCCATGGTCGGTCGACGTCCCCCCCAGGCGCCGGAAGCGCGCGCGTTGCTCGACGAGTGCGGCGCGATAGTCGTCGAATGAGGAGATGGCGCCTCCCCAGCACGCGGCGAGCGCGGCGAGGTCGGTCGTCCAGTGCGGCGCCGTCAGCTGCACGAAGCGATCGGGGCGAAACGTCGGAATGACCCGCCCGCTCCACCCGCTCGTCCGCAACCGCTCGTGATGCTCGAGCGAATCGGTCGCCGCATCCGTCGTGGCCAGCACCTCGATCCCGAATCGCTCGAACAGGGCGCGCGGACGATATTCGGGCGACTGCAGGCGCTCGGCGACCTGCGCGTATATCGCGTCGGCGCTCGCTGCCGACAGGCGATGGCGCACCCCAAAGAGTTCGTGCAGGACGTAGTCGAGCCAGGCCGCGCTGGGAGTTCCGAGGAACAGGTGGTAGTGCGCGGCGAACGTGCGCCACGCCGCACGCGGATCGGCGGGCGGAAGCGCTGCATCGCGCCGCGACACGCCTAACGCCTCGAGCTCCACCCCCTGCGAGTACAGCATGCGCAGGAGATAGTGATCGGGGGTCACCAGCAGCGACGTGGGCTCGGGAAATGGCGCGTCGTCGGCAAGGAGCTGCGCCTCCACGTGTCCGTGCGGGCTCACGATCGGGAGCGCGCGCGTCCCATCGTACAGCGCGCGCGCCACGCGACGCACCGAGGGCTCGGGATCGAAGTATCGGTCCTCGTGGAGGACGAGCGGCGCCAGACCTTGCCCAATGCGCGGCATCGTTAGATCCCGCTGTAGGCGCTGAAGCCGCCGTCGATCGGAACGACGATCCCCGTCACGAAGCTCGCCGCGTCGCTGCAGAGCCAGTGCACGGCCCCTACCAGTTCCTCGGCGTGCCCGAAACGCCCCATCGGTGTGCGATCGATGATCGATCGCCCGCGCTGCGTGAAGTGCCCGTCGTCGGTCACGAGCACGCTCCGGTTTTGCGTCGAGACGAAGAAGCCGGGCGAGATCGCGTTCACGCGCAGCCCCTCACCGTACTTTCGCGCGAGCTCCGTCCCCATCCATCGCGTGAAGTTCTCGATCCCCGACTTGGCGACCGAGTACCCGAGCACGCCGCTCAACGCCTGCGTCGCCGCCATCGACGAGACGCAGACGATGCTCCCCTTCTTCTGCGCGGCCATCGCCTCGCCGAAGACCAACGATGGAATGACGCTTCCGTGCAGGTTGAGGCGCAGCACCTCGTCGAAGGCATCCATGGGCACGTCGAAGATCGGGATGCGATCGTTCCGTGCCCGCGCCACGTTTCCGCCAGCTGCATTCACGAGGGCATCGACGCGCCCCCACTCGCCGATGATCGTGTCGCGCGCGCGACGGACCGCGGCCTCGTCGAGCACGTCGGCCGCTGCGCACATCGCCTGCATTCCCGCGGCGCGCAGCTCGGCGGCCAGCCCCTCGGCGGCCACCAGGTCGCGCCCGATCAGCGCGACGCGCGCTCCGGCAGCGGCTAGTCCACGTGCGATGGTGCGACCAATGACGCCGTAGCCGCCGGTCACCGTGATCACGCGCTCTCGCACGTCGAAGTTAGCCTGCGCGGCGCGCACTTCGGCGCCACCGCTCGTCGTCGGTGTATCGCTCATCTGCCGTACTCGCGGTGCGAATTCGTCGTGTCGCCCAATCCTTCCCAGAGTCCCTGCAGGTACATCGCCCCGAGGGCGCGGTCGTAGAGGCCATAACCGGCACGACCGGTCTCGCCCCAGATCATGCGTCCGTGATCGGGGCGCATCGGTCCCGAGAATCCGGCGTCGCGCAGCGCCTGCAGGACCGCCCGCATGTCCACGTCGCCAAAGGCGCTCGGATGCGGTGTCTCCACGAAGCTCCGGTCGCCGGTACTCCGCACATTGCGGCAATGCATGAAGTGAATCCGGTCGCCGACGGCGCGAATCATCGCGGGGAGATCGTTCGCCGGTGAGGACCCAAGTGATCCCGTGCAGAAGGTGATCCCGTTGGCTGGGCGGTCGACCAGTCGTGCGAAGCGTGCGAGCGCCGGGCCATCGACGATGATGCGCGGCACGCCAAAGACCGACCACGGCGGATCGTCGGGATGGATCGCCAGTCGAACACCGGCTTCTTCCGCAACCGGCACCACTCGCTCGAGGAACCAGGACAGGTGCTCCCAGAGTTGCTCTTCGTGCAGCTGACGGTACTCAGTGAGCAGGGCGGCGAGCGTCGCGCCGTCGTAGTGATCGGTCCACGCCGGTAGCGACGCGAACCCCGATGACAGGTCCATCGCGGCCAGCGCCTCGTGATCGTACGCCAGCGTCGTCGATCCATCCCCGGTGGCTCTCGCCAGGTCGGTGCGCAGCCAGTCGAAGATCGGCATGAAGTTGTAGCACACCACCGGGACCCCCGCCGCGCCGAGCCGTCGTACCGTCTCGCACCAGGCGTCGGCGTAGCGGTCGCGCGTAGGGCGCCCGAGCTTGATGTCCTCGTGTACCGGAATGCTCTCGATCACCGCCAGCGAGAGCCCCGCTTCGCCGATGTTGTCACGCAACGCATCGATCCGGTCCTGCGGCCACGCATCGCCCGTGCGCTCATCGTGGAGCGCCGAGACGATCCCGGTGACGCCGGGAATCTGTCGGATCTTCTCGAGGGTGACCGCATCGTCTGCGCCGTACCAGCGCAAGGTCATCTGCATGCGCTCGCTCCTACCAGCGTTGGTGGACGAGCGCGCGCACATGGCGATCGTAGATCGCCCGGATCGCCTCCATGCGCGCGGGCTCCAGCGGTCCGCTCCGTCCCGCGGCGCTGTTCTCCTCCACCTGCTCCGGGCGCTTGGCTCCCGGGATCGTACAGGTGACCTGCGGGAACGAGAGAATCCAGCGCAGCGCCAGCTGCGCGAGCGATTCGCCCGGTGCGCACAACGTCTTTAGCTCGTCCACGGCGCGCACTCCCGCATCGAGATCCACACCGGAGAACGTCTCTCCCCGATCGAAGGCCTCACCGTGCCGGTTGAACTGGCGATGGTCGTCAGCTGCAAAGACCGAATCAGCACGCACCTTTCCGGTCAGCAACCCCGACGCCAACGGGACGCGCGCGATCACCCCCACCTTTCGCCGCGCCGCCTCCTCGAGGAAGTGCTCGGACGGGCGCTGCCGAAAGACGTTGAAGATGATCTGCACCGACTGCACGCCGGCGTACTCGATCGCCTTGAGCCCTTCCTCGACGCGCTCCACGCTCACGCCGTAGTGGCGCAGCTTTCCGGCCGCGACCAAGTCGTCGAGCACGCCGAACACTTCGGGCATGTAGTAGACGTCGGTCGGCGGGCAGTGCAGCTGCACCAGGTCGAGCGCATCGGTCGCGAGGTTGACCAGGCTGCGCTCGACGAACGCGGTCAGGTTCTCTCGGTTGTAGCCGGAGGCCACGTGCGGCGAGAGCCGACGCCCGGCCTTCGTGGCGATACGGATGTGCGGATGCGCCTTTCGTAACTCCGCGAGCAGGCGCTCGCTCCGCCCATCGCCGTACACGTCGGCCGTGTCGAAGCAGTTCGTCCCCAACTCCACCGCTCGATGCAGCGCCGCCATCGAGTCGGCGTCGCGCACATCCCCCCACGAGCCGCCGATCGCCCACGCACCGAAACTCACCGTCGAAACGTCCCACCCGGTCCTCCCGAGTGGGCGGTATTCCATATCTGTCACGTCCGAAATCCTTGGTTTGCTTGCCAACTCATATGATGACTGTATGATTTTGACGCGTGGTACCGCTGAGCGGAAGTCTGTTTCCGACCTGTCATGCCAACTCGGCTCGATCGCTCCGTCGTTGTCTCGATAGTTGCCGTATCGCTGTTCGCCGTGACGGACGCCCTCCCGGCGCAGCGAACTGCTCCGGTGCGTCCCGGCACCTCGAACAGTTACGTCTCCGAGTCGTCGGCCGCAGGGCGCTTCGCGCTCGTCGCCGCGGGGACGAGTGCGCCGATCGTGACCAGTTCGGGCGACCTCCCCGGCGTCGCGCGCGTCGCCGGCGATCTTCGCACCGATATCGGGCGAGTGTCAGGGGTTGAGCCGAGCATTTTTTCCGACAGCGCCCCCGGCTCGCGCACGGTCGTCCTGCTCGGAACGCTCGGGCATCATCCCCTCATCGACCGACTCGTGCGCGAGCGGCGAGTCGATGCGAACGGGATCGCCGGGCGCTGGGAGACCTTCCTTCTCCAGGTCGTCGATCGTCCGTTTCCCGGTGTCGATCGCGCCTTGGTGATCGCCGGGAGCGACCGGCGCGGCACGATCTTCGGCGCCTATGATCTTTCCGCCGAGATCGGCGTGTCACCGTGGTACTGGTGGGCCGACGTTCCCCCGCGAAAACGCAGCGCGCTGTTTGTCGACGCCGGGCGCCACACGCGCGGCGAACCGGCCGTGCGCTACCGCGGCATCTTCCTCAACGACGAGGCCCCTGCACTCTCGGGTTGGGCCCGCATGACCTTCGGCGGTTTCAACCATCAGTTCTACGAGCGCGTCTTCGAGCTCCTGCTGCGCCTCAAGGGGAACTACCTCTGGCCCGCCATGTGGGGGAATGCCTTCGCCGACGACGATTCGGCGAGCGCTCGACTCGCCAACGAGTATGGCGTCGTCATGGGAACGTCGCACCACGAGCCGATGACCCGCGCGCAGGCCGAGTGGCGACGCTACGGCAAGGGGGCGTGGAACTACGAGCAGAACGACTCGGTGCTCCGCGCCTTCTGGCGTGACGGCATTCGGCGCATGGACGGGCGCGAGAACATCGTGACTATCGGGATGCGTGGCGACGGCGACATGCCGATGACCGAGGGGAGCAACATCGCGCTGCTCGAGCGTATCGTCGCCGACCAGCGCCGCATCATCGCCGATGTCACCGGGAAGGAACCCTCGCGCACGCCGCAGCTCTGGGCGTTATACAAGGAAGTGCAGGACTACTACGACAAGGGGATGCGCGTCCCCGACGACGTCACGCTCCTCTTCGCCGACGACAACTGGGGAAACATCCGCCGGCTCCCGTCGCGAGCCGACAGTGCGCGCAGCGGCGGGTTTGGGGTCTACTACCACTTCGACTACGTCGGCGGGCCACGCAACTACAAGTGGCTCAACACGAACCCGCTCCCTCGCGTCTGGGAGCAAATGCACCTCGCTTGGGCGTACGGCGCCGACCGCATCTGGATCGTCAACGTCGGGGACCTCAAGCCGATGGAGTATCCGATCTCGTTCTTCCTCGACTATGCGTGGGATCCCGCGCGCTGGCCGGCGACGTCGCTCCCCGACTATGCACGCCAGTGGTCGGCTCAGCAGTTTGGCGATGCCGCTGCCGACATGATCGCCGACCTGATCACCACCTACCTCTTCCAGGCCGGGCGCCGGAAGCCGGAGCTGATCGACGCCGATACCTACACGCTCGATGCCTGGAACGAGGGCGAGACCATCACGAGGGAGTGGGACCGCCTAGAGCAACGCGCGCTTGGCATGCGCCAGCGCCTCCCGGCCGCGATGCACGACGCGTACGCACAGCTTGTCCTCTTCCCCATCGAGGCGCAGGCCAACCTGCAGCGGATGTACTACGCCGTCGCCCGGAATCGCCGCTATGCGCGCCAAATGCGCGCCGCAACCAATCTCATGGCCGACAGTGCGCGCTACTACTTCGAGCGCGACGCCGCGCTCACGCGCGCATTCCACTCCGACGTCGCGGCCGGCAAGTGGAACCACATAATGGACCAGACACACATCGGCTACACCTTCTGGCAGGAGCCTCCACGCAACGCCATGCCGCGCGTCGACGTGCTCCAGGTGCCCTTACCGGCCGACATGGGCGTCTGGTTCGAGGGAATGACGGCGCCACGTGCCGGTCCGCCGGTGAACGCCGTACCGCTGACGCTTCCCGTCCTCGGTCCGTTCGCTCGCGACAGCGTTGCCATCGAGATCTACAATCGAGTAGCCGTGCCGTTCGAATATGCCGTCAGCAGCAACGTGCCGTGGGTGCGGGTCGAACCCGCCTCCGGTAGCATCGCGCTGCAGGCTCGCCTGATCGTGCGTGTGGATTGGCGATCCGCTCCGATTGGAAAGACCCTGGTGCCGCTCACCATCACGCGACCCGGTGCACCGCCCACCATCCTGAATGCCGCGGTCGACCGCCCTTCTGCACCTGGCATCGACGAGATCGACGGCTTCGTCGAGGGTGACGGCTTCGTCGCCATGGAAGGCGAGCACTTCACGCGCGCCGTCGCCACCCCGCCGCTCGCCTGGCTGCGCATTCCCGGAATGGGGCGAACACTGTCGGGCATGACCATCACACCGGTAACGACGGAGAGTCTCGCCGCCACGCCCGCTGCCGCGCGCGGTGCGTACCTGGAGTACCGCGCCTACATCGCCACAGCGGGCCCGCTGCAGCTGCGCAGCTATGTGTCCCCCTCCCTGAATTTCACCGGGCGCCCCGAGGGCTTGCGCTTCGCGGTATCGATCGACGAGGAGACGCCACAGGTCGTGAACGTCGTCGCCGACAGCTCCGACGAGGCCTGGGAGGCAGCCGTCGCCGACAACATCCGCATGCTCACCACCCGGCATCAGGTCGCCGCTCCCGGCTGGCATGTCGTGAAGTTCTGGGCCGTCGATCCGGGCGTCGTGCTCCAACGCCTCGTCGTCGAGTCGCGCGAACTCCCGCCCAGCCGACTCGGCCCCCCGGAGAGCTTTTATCGCCGCGGCGCAGCGCCACCAGGTCGACACTGATCGGCGTCGCGCCACGCTTCGTCGAGCGCGGGGCAGGCGCTCCTCAGCGAAATTTGTCCTACTTCTTGGGGACCTTCGCCCCCTTTTCGCGCGCTTCACTCAAGCCGATGGCGATCGCCTGCTTGCGCGAGGTGACCGTATCGCCGCTCCCGCTCTTGAGCGTTCCGCGCTTCTCCTTGTGTAGTGCGCGCTCTACCGAACGCGACGCCGCATCCCCGTACTTCTTCTTCGATGCGGTGCGCGTCTTCGACGAGTCGTTCGTCGCGCGAGTTCCGCTCCGCCTGGTACGCGACGTCGATTTCTTCGTACTCGTGCCGGCCATCGTGGTCTCCATGACGACGTGTGCCGCGACGCTACAGCCGTGCTGCGCCTTGCCGCCATTCCCCTCGCGGGACATTCTCGCGGTACTCTCGAGCGCGGTTGTGTGAACTCCGTCACGTGTCGCGCAGCCAGGGGTGCAGCGATACACCAGCAGAGTCGGCTCAACTTCGCCCCTAGGGAGAATATCGACAACGTCGTGATGCATCGACATTCAAGGTCCGCGGCGCCAGGCGCTGCGTGTACACCCGACACCTGTCGACTTCGCGAGGAAGAGGAGGACATATGCCCGCCATCGAGACCCTGCACGACCTCATGCTCCACGAGCTCAAGGATGTCTTCAGCGCCGAGCGACAGCTCGTCAAGGCACTCCCCAAGCTCGCCGCCCGCGTCACATCCGAAGAGCTCAAGTCGGCGCTGATGAATCACCTCACCGAGACAAAGCAGCACGTGCTTCGCCTCGAGGATTGCTTCCGCTACCTCGGTGAGACGGCTCGTGCCCGCAAGTGCAAGGCGATGGAAGGGCTCATCGCCGAGGGGGCCGACCTGCTCGACGAGGAGATCGATCCCGAGGTGCTCGATGCCGGGATCATCGCCGCAGCGCAGCGCTGCGAACACTACGAGATGGCGGCGTATGGCACCCTGCGCGAGTACGCGCGTCTCATGGGACACGCCGAGGTCCAGGCGCTCCTCGAGTCGACGCTCAGCGAGGAGAAGCAGGCCGACCAGCGCCTCACCGTCCTCGCCGAGAGCGGCGTGAACAAGCTCGCCCTCCGCGATGGACAGCAGACGATGGGCGAGAAGGATGGCGAGCGTGTGGTCTCGCGCACGGTGGCCAACGAGGAGCGTGTGCGCGCCAGCGAGTCGCGGCCGGCCGGCGGCGCCGCCCGCCCTGCCATGTCGTCGCGGGATCGTTAGGCGTACGGCCGATCGGGTGCCTGGAGGGGCGGCGACGCCCCTCCCTCGGCGCCGATCACTCCCGCTCCCGCGAGTCGCGGCGGGGCGCCATGCGTATCGTTTGCCGCCACACCCACCACCCGAGTAGGGGTTGAAGGGGGAGGCGGAGCCAGAGCGCCGCGACGTACCAGACGCTCGCTCCCGACGCGCGCGCATCCTGCAGCATTTGAATGTTGGCCGGGAATACCGCGACGAGAAGGATGAGCAGTCCCCACCCCGCAGCGACGCGAGTCGCGCGAAGCAGGATGCCGAGCGCTCCGGCCAGTTCAGCAACGCCACTCACGTAGACCACCGTCCGTGGAGTGCCGAGCCAATCGGGAAGCCACGGCGGCACGATGCGTTCGAAGAGGAGCGGGGCCACGAAGTGCGCCACACCCGCCATCCCGAAGAGCGCCGCGATCGCGCGGATTTGTCCGTTCGAGTTTTCGCGCATCGTTGCATCCGACATTGTTATCTGCGCCCTTGGCGCGCGCGCCCGATTCGGGCGAGCGCTGGATTCTGCGTCCTTCTCCGCTCTGGACGCTGGCGTGGCCGCCCCCTACGTTGCCGCCCGCCGATCGTTGACTCGGTACATCGCACGATCGCGCCACCGTACGTTCACGCGAAGCATCGAGCAAGGCACCGTTTACCCGTACCCCGCGCTCGCATGAGAGTTGAACGCAGTCGTCGCCGCAGCCCTATGGCGTCCGCGTGACGGTCCTCGGCGTCGCGGTGCGTATCGCACCCCTCCTCGCGACCGCCTTGCTCGCGCCTCCCACTCAGCCGCGGTTATTCGCGCTCGGCGCGCACACGCAGGAGCCGACGCTCGTCGTGGGGAAGAACGTGCACGTCAGCGTCGATTTCGCGTCGATCAATCATCACGAAGTCGTCATCGCTGCGCACCCGACGCGCCCCACGCTCCTCGCCTGCTCAATGTTTGGCGACTACGATGGACGCGCGGTGAATTCGGTCGCGTATCGCTCGTTCGATGGCGGCGCGCACTGGTCGACCGCAGCGGTCGCCGACGAGCACTTCGCCGACGACCCGAGCTGCGCCTTCGCCCCAGATGGGACGGCGTACTTCGTCACCAAGACGAACACCGGAATCGACATGATTCCAGGCGCATCGTCCGACACCGATTCGCTCCACATTCGCCGATCGCGCGACGGCGCTCGCACATGGGACGCGGTCATCCACGGTCCGCATGCCAACGACCGCCCGTTCATTGCGGTCGATACGACGCGCGGCACGCGAAGCGGCACACTCTACGCGGCCTTCGACGATCACCTGCACGCCGAGGAAGGGGGGCACCGCAATGCCGACTTCCGCCATGCATTGGTGCTCGCCGCATCTACCGATCGAGGCGCGAGTTTTCCGGTTTCCGCGGCGCGCGGGCTCCTCGACCAGAGCGGGGACACGCAGGCCGCGTCGCTTGCCGCCGGCGTCGTCGTCCTTTCCGATGGCTCTGTCGTCACGCTGCAGCACCACATGAAGCTCGGCGCCAACAATACCGGCACCGGCAAGCTGCGCGAAGTTGGAGGGTGGCTGCAGGTCTTCCGATCGCGTGATGGTGCGCACTCCCTCGATCCCGCCAGCCGCATCGCAACCGTCACCACCGGCTACAATTCTCCCTGGTCGCGCGGCGTGACGGGGAGCATCGCGGTCGACCCCGGGTCTTCGCGTCGCGACGCGCTCTACGTCGTCTGGACCGACTTCTCCAGCGGTCACGGCGTCATCCGCTTCACCCGTTCCGTCGACTTGGGGAGAAGTTGGAGCGAACCAGTCGCGATCGGCGACGACGAATCGCTCGTTGCAGCTGGTACAGCATCCGACAACTTCATGCCGACCGTCGCCGTCAATCGCGCGGGCGTGGTCGGCGTGATGTGGTACGACCGACGCCGGCATGCAGGGACGTCGGCGTACGATGTGCGATTCGTTGCATCGACCGATGGCGGCGTCACCTGGGGGGCGAGCCGGCAGGTCTCCGAGTCACCTAACGACGAACGCCAGCAACGCGCGGCAGCGGAAGCGAGTGATTCGGTCCCGACGCGCTCGGCCAATGGTGCCTGGCGTCCCGCGCGCGGGAGCTTCTCGGTCACTGGGGGCGACACCGCGGGGCTCGTGGCCGATGCCACCGGACGCTTTCACGCCCTCTGGGTCGACAATCGCACTGGGGTGCAGCAGGTGTGGACCACCACGATCGACGTGCGGCTGCAAGACGGGAAGCGGTAGCCGCCTCCGCTCACCCCGCGCGGTCATCTCGCGTTCATTAGCATCGCGCAACTTCGCAATATCGGGCTCCGATCGGTACACGATCGTGATATTCTTGAACGGCATGCGCGTCAACGCTCTCTGGTAGCGGCGACGTCCTCCCGCTCCCGTGCTTCTCCACCGGAAACCCTCGATGCGAATTCCTTCCTCGTCGATCCTCGCCGCGTGCGGTTCTGCCGTCGCCTTCCTCGCGCTCGCCGCGCCACTGCAGGCGCAACAGCCGTCGGCCGGCGGTTCGCCCGCCGTCCACGACTCGGTGAACCCGGCACCCGTGCGCGAGCGGATCGTCGAGGCGCGCGACGCCGCGACGATTGCCTCGCTTCTTTCTGCAGTCGACAGCGTCAGGCGCGAATTCGCTGCGCTCCGGTCCGAGGTTGCCGAGCTGCGCGCCGAGCGCGCGGCGCGAGTCCCGACCGTCGCAACGCCCTCGTTCCCCGTCGATCAGGTGCAACCGTCGAGTGGCGCGACCAAGCTGCCAGCTCGCGATGACAACGCGTCCGTTGCGCCTGCCGGCGCCGCGACCCAGGCGCCGCTAGCACCGCAGGTGGAGTCTGGCTTCGGCTCCCTCAAGTTCGACGGACTCCTCCAGACGCAGTACGCCAACGGTTCGCAGCGAGGCGACAACACTCTCCGCATCCGGCGGGCCGAGCTCAAGGTGTCGGGGAAGGTCGCTCCGCACGTCACCTGGGCGGTGATGATCGATCCGGCCAAGGCGCTCTCGCTCAGGCAGTCGTCCACGTCGGTCGGTGGGCAGCAGGTCGTCATCGATGAGAGCGTGAACCAGTCCAGCCGCACGCTGCAGGACGCGCTCGTGACGATCGGGCTCGATAAGGGCTTCTCCGTCGACGTGGGGCAGTACAAGCTCCCGTTCGCGTACGAAGGCCCGAACCCCACCTCGCAGGTGATCACGGTCGAGCGTCCGCAGTTCGCCTCCGATCGCGCACGCGGCGGGAGCCTCGGCGACGTGCGCGATATCGGCGTCACCCTGCGAGGCAGCGTCTGGCCGCACAGCAAGCTCGCCGTCGGTCTCTTCGACGGGACCGGAGAGGCGCAAAACGCCACCGATGCCAACGACCAGAAGGTCTTCGTCGCCAACCTCGCCGCGCCGATCCCCTTCCTCTCCGGACTGACGTTAGGCATGTCCGGCGTGTACGGCGGGTCGCCCAACTCGGAGCACGCGCGCCGCGACCGAATTGGCGCACTCGCCGAGTTCCTGCGCCCGTCGTTCACCGCGCGCGCGGAGTACATCCGCGGTGTCGATGGCGACGTGCATCGCGAGGGATACTACGAAGTCCTCGCCTACAAGCTCAACAAGACGTTCGAGCTCGTGCAGCGCGTCGACTACTTCGACCCCGACGTCCGTCGCGCCGGCACCCTCACCGACGAGGGGGCGACCGACGTCCTCGCGGGGCTCAACTACTACATCGCCGGACACAACGCGGAGTTGCAGCTCAATGCGGTGAATCGAAGCTGGCGTCATCACCGTTTCGCCAACACGCGGCAGCTCCTGCTGAATCTGCAGACCGCCTGGTAGTCCGCGCCGCGGAGCGCGCGACGCATCGGGGGGCAACGATGCGACGATGGGGCGGTCCTCTCTCGAGGGCCGCCCCATCGTTCGTCACGACGTTCGTCACGACGTAGGTCGTGACGCTCGTGCTGACGTTCAGGATCAGGCGTTACGGTCGATGCACCCCGTGAACTTCGGGTTGTTCTTCTCCGTCTGCGGAATCACGAACTGCACGTCGGTCCCGAGCTGCAATCCGTCCTTGTGGTACGCGCCCGTGGGATAGACCGTCTCGGCGCCGCGCCCGTACTGCCGCACGAGACGACGCAGGTCGCCCAGACGGTGTGCCGACGCAAAGAGCGAGAAGGCGCGCTCCCGGAACATCAGGTTCACCCGCGACTCGGCGGTGCCGGGATCGGTGAGCGGCGACATGCTGTAGAAGGCGCGTGCCTCATTCAGCTTGCCGAGCCACCCCGTGAAGTTGTTCGCCCGAAGCAGCGCCTCCGCCTCGATCAGGCGTGCCTCGACACCCGTGGCGATCGGCATCGGCGACGTGTTGCTGCTGGCGTTGGCGTAGTAGTAGCGTGGCGTCTGGCCGTCGAAGCGCGAGGGGGAGCCGTCGCCGGTGATCGGGACGCGCTTGTCACCCGCGGTGCCGAAGTTGAGTCCGTTCCCTCCTTCGTTGTTGGAGACGAGGATGCCGTCGTTCGCGTTCATGTAGGTCGCGAAGCCATTCGTCTGCGCCGGCGTCGTGGTGCTGTGAAGCGTCGTGTACTTGAAGCTCGTCGGCACCGACGCGACCGCTGTCGCTGCCTGGTCGAACTGCCCCAGGTCCACCATCGCCCGCCCGCGGAGCACCGCGGCAAAGTTCTTCGCGCGATCGTCACCCGCCGCGTCGGCGACTGCAGCTGTCAGTTTGGTGACAGCGGCAGCGAGGATTTGCGCCGACGTCTGCGGATCGGCGTCCTCTCCCGGGACGCCTAACGGCGAACCAGAGCAGAACATCTCGGCGAGGATGATGTGGGCGTACCCCGACATCGCCTCCATCTCCCCGACACGCGGGTCGTTCGCCTTGACCCCCTTGAGCGCCTCGGCGGCGCGATCGGCCTGGCCACGCAACTGTTGCACGTTGCGATAGATCGTGGCGAGGATCGTGTTCGATTCGGGCGCGGCGCGCTGGTCCATCTGGCGCGCCTCGGGAGGGGTCGCGCCGAACTTGAATTCGTCCGACATGAACCCTGTGGCCGTGATGACACCGATCGAGGCGGCATTCCCGCTCGAGAAGTCGGCGATGACGCCCGCGTAGAGTGCCGATACGCCGTTCGCGTCCGAGAGGCCGTTGGGATCGATGATGTCCGGCCGGTCGACCTTGAGGATCTTGTCGGTCGAGCAGGCTGTCGCGCTGAGGAGCGCGGCGAACAGGAGGTGGTGACCAAGCGCATGGCCGGCACGCCGGCGCACACGCGGAAGCACTGTATGCATGTCAGGCTCCATCCGGTTTGTCGTGTGGTCGGTGGTCATCAGTAGTTCAGGTTGACGCGGAAGGTGAAGTACCTCGGCTGCGCGAGCTGCACGAAGGAGTACGGCGTCGCATCGGTCCCGGTCGTCTGCGATTCCGGATCGGCACCGGTGAACTCCTTCGTCCACAGCCAGAGATTGCGCCCGGAGAGGACGATGTTCGCGTCGTGCGCCTTGAGGAAGGCAGCAACGGAGCGCGGGGCCGGGTAGCTCGCCGAGACTTCGCGCAAGCGCACGAAGTCGCCCTTTTCCCAGTACGCGCCGAGCGCGGCGCCCGCGATGACCGCGCGCGCCTGTTCGCGAAGCGGCGTCCCCTTCACGTGCGTCGCTGCGCAGTTGTTGGGTCCGAGCGCGCAGGCGAAGCCGTCGGAGATCTGGTGCATGATGTTGCCGCCGCGGTAGTCGAACAGCCCATTGATCCGCAGCTTGTTCTTGAACAGGCCGAACGTGTTGTTGAGCGACATCGTGCGCGTCGGGACACTGGGCCCGCCGTACACCGCGACGCCGGTCGTTGTGACTTCGGCCGGGACGATGACGCCGTCGCCGTTGGCGTCGTTGAAGCCCGTCATGTTCGGCCAGTAGTTCGAGAAGAGCGGGCGCCCGGGGGCGTTCTGGTATCCGAAGCCACCAAACGGCTTGATGCCGGGCGCAAGCTCGACGAGCTCGTTCACGTTCCACGACGCCTCGACCTGCGCATCGTACTGCAGCCAGTTCCGGTCGAGCATGCGGGCATTGAGCGAGACTTCGAGTCCCTTGTTGCTCACCACGCCGACGTTGTCGAACACCGCCGCGCCGGCCGTCTGCGACGGGGCGATGTCGCGGCGGACGATCGCGTCCTCCGTGCGCTTGTCGTAGTAGGTGACCTGCAGCGAGACGCGGTTGCGGAGCGTCGTGAGGTCGAAGCCGCCTTCGATCTCGCGCGACCGTTCCGGTTTCAGGTTGTTGTTGCCTAACGCTCCGAACGTCACCGCCGGCGATTCACCGTTGAGCAGCGTCGCCGTGATCGGCGTGAGGTACGTGATCGACGCGTTCGCGTCCGGCTGTTGTCCCGACACCCCCCACGCAAGGCGCGGGCGGAAGTTGTTGAACCACTTGGCGCCACCATTGTCGATCGCCACCCAGGAAATCGTTGCCTTGGGGTAGACCGCGGCGCCGAAGTCCTTGCCGAAAGCGCTGTTCTGGTCGCGGCGCACGGCGCCGGTCACGAAGACCTTGTCCTTCCAGCCGATCTGCTGTTCGATGTACGTCCCGTAGGTGACGAACTCGTTCGTCTGCTCGCCGGACGACTTCTGGGCGCCGGCGTCGATCGTCGAACCGCCCGGCGGAAGGATCGATGCCTGGTTGAACGTCACGAAGCGTCCGTCGCGATTCCACTGCACGCCGACCGTCGTCTTGCTGCTGTAGTCGGCCCAGAAAGACTTGGTCGCCGTAGCGCCGAGGTCGACGGAGTAGCGTTCGTTGCTGTAGCGGTTGATCGCGCGCAGCCCCTGCCACTCCTGGCCGCAGAACGTGCACCCCTCGCCGCTGCGGATGCGCGTCGCATCCTGCCAGTTCATGAAGTCGAGGCCCAGCACAGCGCGGGTCGAGAGCCAGTCCCTCGGCTTCCAGCCGGCCGTCGCCGAGTTGACAAACTGACGAACGTCGCGAGTCGTGGCGCGCGCGAAGGCCTGGCGCGGCGCGGCGAAGCCCCATGCGCTTGCGGCCGCGGGATTCGCCGTACCAAACAATCCGGAGCCGATCACGCCGTACAGGTTGTCGCCCGTCTGCGGGAGTCGCGTCGACGACGAGACGAAGCCGCTCGAGAGATTGAGCTCGCCGTTCGCCCAGATCGGCATCCCGAAATTGCCGCGGAGGCTCGTCTTGGAGAGGTGATTCGGATAGCGCTGCCAGCGCGGCGCATCGGTTCCGCGCAGCAGGACGATCGAATCGAGTTCGGCATCCGGCATCTGCAGTACGCCGATCTCGTCTTCCCATGTGCCGCTCACGAAGTAGCGCAACGTCTCCGTCCCGCCCGTGACCTGGGCACCGTAGTTCTGCCGCGTGCCGGTCTTGAACGGCGTCGTGGCGTCGTCCATGAGGAGATTGCGCGAGTACTGCTGCTGAAAGGTGCACTGCCCGAGCGCTTCGCGCGCGAGCGTGCAGTCCGTCGTCGCGCCGGCCGGCGTCGTTCCCTTGTTGTAGTACTGCGCGCCGTAGTCGTAGGTGTTCTCGGAGATACCGCCGCCGCCGAACAGCGTCCACTTGGGTGCGCTCTGACGCCCCTTCTTGGTGGTGATCACGATGACGCCGTTGGCCGACTGCGTCCCGTACAGCGTTGCAGCCGACGGCCCCTTCACGATCTCCATGCTCTCGATTTCCTCAGGGTTCAGGTTGTTGAGGAAATTCGGCCGCCCGCCGCCGATGTACGTCCCACCGAAGCTCCCGGAGGTCATCGACGGGCTCCCCTGCTCCACCCGCACGCCATCGACGATCACCAGCGGGTCGTTGGAGAGCGACGCCGACGAGAGCCCGCGCACGCGTACGCGCGCCCCCCCGCCCACCGCGCCACTCGAGGCAATCATCGTCACGCCAGCCGTGCGTCCATTGAGGACGTCCTGCAGCTGGGTGATCGGCTGTTCCTTGACGAGCTGCGCGGTCTCGATCTTGGCGATCGAGTTGCCGAGCTCGCGCGTGAGCTGCTGCCCTGTCGCCGTCGTGACGACCGCTTCGAGTTGATACGGCGCCTTGGTGAGGGTGAAGTCTGCCGTGGCCGTTTGCCCAGCCGCGACCGTCACCGAGCGCACCTCGGAGAGGTAGCCGATGCGGATGACGCGGAGCTGGTAGGTGCCCGGCTGGATTCGCCCGATCGTGTAACGCCCGTCGGAGCTGGTCAGTGCTCCGACGTTGGAGCCATCGATGCGGACCTGCGCGCCATCGATCGGAGGTCCACCATCCTTCTCGATCACGCGTCCGGTGATGCGGGTGTTGCCCTGCTGCGCGCCCAGGCTCGGCACCAGCGTGCCGATGAGGGTGACCGCGGCAAGGAGCTCGCGAACGAAACCTCGTGTCATGTCGCCTTTGTGGGCTGGGGGTTGGGGGGGCCGCCTCGTGTACGGTTGTGCATACAAAAGGCGCGACGGGCGTGCAGAGTGTAGCGCGGATTGTGGATTTTCGCACTACTCAATGAGGGGGTGATTCTCGTTTTGCACCGCAATACCGGCGGTTTGCGGCAACAAGGGACGTATTGGCCCAGTTAACGCTTGGATTCCCTACTATTCTGAAAGGGGCACCAAGTCGAGATTTGACCGGCTCGGCACCGGCTGGATCTCCGGACCCACACGACGCCTGCATCCCCCTCTCAGTCGGACAGGCCGTGTTCCTCCATCGCCGTAAGGGGCGCGCAAATCGGCGAGGCGTCGACGAGTGAGCGGAGCGGTTGACCGCGCGCATCCGCGGTCGCCGTACTTATCGCAGGAGCGGGTCTCCCGCGGCCAGCCCCTTCGGCTCGCGCTCGCGGTTGCCCTCCGGATGACCAGCACTCGGCGGCAATATTCCGGCGTCGACCACGATCCCCTCCATCGCGTCCGGGATCATCGCCGGCCAGAGGACGAACCCCCTAAGCAGGATAAGTGGGCGCGGCACGCGACCGGTCGCCGAGTAACGGTACCGCGCCCAGAGTTCGTAGGCGAATACGACCACACCGCCGGCGGCCGCGAAGACGCACCACGTGGCGACTGCGACCTTCCAGGGAAGTACGATGGCCATCAGTGCTCCCACCGCGTAGCACGTCACGAGCCCCACCACGCGCATCCCGCGCATCGCCCGGTTCACGACGACGACGCAGCTCGTGAAGAGCGTTACCCCGAACAACATCATCGCCCACATGATGTCGACGTACCAGATCTGCATGGCTTCGCTCCGGGGAGATGGGGACAATTGCACCTGTACTGCGCCACGGCTGCCCGATAATGAAGACACGTTTGGGCGCACGCTAGAAGTTCAGTGCCGTCGATCTCATCGGCTTCGACAAGCCCCTCGGCACCTTTGGTGTGACGCTGGTGCCGCTCGAGAAGCACGAGCAGCACCGACTCGGTCCGGCCGGAACTCAGGAGAATCCCTCAAGTGACGCAAAGCGTCCCTCGGGAGGTCTCTCCTGTCATGGGCACGCGCCGTAAGCTCACCGCCATTACCTTGTCCCTCGCCTGTATTGGTGTGGTCGCCGCCTGCGGTGCGGCGACGACCGCCAGCAATGAGCAGCTCGCCAGTGCTGCGAGGCTGACCCTTTCGGCGACCGCTGAGCCTGACACTATCACGCTCGAAGGCGAGCTCACACTCACACTTCGTGCCGAGAACGCCCTCCCGGTGGGCATTCTCGCTCCGGGGCCATGCCCGTCCGTCCCGCTCCGCATGCAGATCGTTGGAGCCGATAGTTTGCGCGGGTACACCATCGTAGGAGCCGGCGTCGGCTGCAAGGCGTTGAACGGACCTGCCACGGTACGGCTCGAGCCGGGGTGGACCGCTGCCTCGGCCTCGCGCGGTCGCGCGGGCGCGATCCTCTCGCCGGGACTGCGCCCAGGCAGCTATCGACTCCGCGGTGTGTACGAGGCACCGACCGACACCGCTCGTGGCCCGTGGATGTCGATTGTTGTCCTTCCGTAGTCCGCAATCTCGCCCAGCTGCACACAGTCGCTTGCGCAGCCCCGTCTTGTCTTGCACCAAGTCTCGCTCCCGCTCTTCTTCTTTTCGCCAGCCGATGACACTGATCGTTAGGGACTCAGGGAGCGCACGATGATGACTCGCATTCGCGTTCACCATGTCTTCGCCCTCTTCGCGGGCGTGGTCGCGCTCGCGTGCCAAGACGTTGACGGTCCTTCACCGTTGCGCGCGACGCTCGTGACCGATTCCGCGCAATTCAGGGTGATCCATCAGGGCACCTTCTTCACCGGCGCGATCGGATTCACGCTGACCAACAGCACGCGCAACCCTATCTCGCGTGCCGGTTGCGGCGGACCGGGAGCCCCCGAGCTGCAGAAGAATGTCGATGGACGCTGGGTGCGCGCCTACGACCAGATCTCGCTTGCGTGTCGGACCGTACCCGACTTCTCCTGGGCTGCGGGAGAGCAAATGCGCAGCGTCCTTCAGTTCACCGTCGCCGAGCGTGGCCAGAACTTCTACCCACAGCTCAACGTGGCGACCATCGATGGCGACTACCGGTTGCGCTGGACATTCAGCACGGGGCGTGTGGCGGATGCAACGGGCGCACACGAGGTTGAGGCGATCTCGAACCAGTTCCGGTTGGCGCTGGCGCCGTAGTCATCGCGCTCTGACAGTCCGGAGCTAGTTTCGCGCAAATCGTCGATTGAGGGTCGCTCGATCCTTGAGAAGCGCTACGGCTTCGCATCGAGAAAGTCGTTCACCATCGGGACAATGATCGACTGACGCATCATCAGCGTCACGTGCGTGGTGTTGGGGAGGACGGCCAAGCGCGATGCGGATCGTTCACGAATGTCGCCGTGAACGCCACCTCCCTTGAGGCGAAACATCTCGGCGATGTGCTCGAGCCGAATGCCGTCGGCGTCGCCATTGATGAAGAACATCGGCGCGGTGGTCGCTTGCAGCTGCGCATCCGTCAGGTCACTCCCCTTCCTGGAGTCGGCGGCGACCATGTGTTCGACGAACGTCGCAAACTGCGTCGGGGTCGGACTCAGTCGCACATACTCGCTTTCGAGTGGGGAGCCCTTGAACAACTCCGCCGAGAGCTTTTCCAGCGCCTCGCCCCCTTCCTTCACCACGCCGTCGCGCCGGAGCGGGGACGAGATGACGACGACCTTTCTCACCCGGTCCGGATGTCGAATGGCGACGCGCATGGCCACGCCGCCCCCCATGCTGTATCCGAGGACGTCCGCGCGAGGGATGTCGAGATACGTGAGCAGCGCCGCGACGTCGTCGGCGAGGTTGTCGCCGCTCATCTCGCGGGGAATGTCGGCCGTCCGCCCGTGTCCCTGCAGTTCGACCGCGATGACCTTTCGCGTCTTGGCGAGTTCGTCGATCCACCCGTCCCAGTTGAGAGTGATGGTCATGAACGCGCCATGCAGCAGGACGACGGGTTCCCCGCGGCCGTGAACTTCGTAGTACATCTTGAGGCCATTGACGGGCGCATACCCCGTCACCGGGACCTGCTGCGCGGCGAGCTTCGTGCTCGCGATCGTCAGCAACAGGAGTGCAGCTGTCCGCATTTTGAGGTTCCTCACAAGGGTCGACTACCTTCTCTTGTTTGTATCGCCGACGCGTTGCTGCCCCTGCAATTCGTCGATGATGCCGTCCAATGCGTCGAAGCGCGCCGCCCAGAGTTGGCGGTAGCGCTCGATCCATGCCGCCTCTGCCTCCAACGGGCGCTTGCCCAACTTGCAGGTCCGCACACGCCCCACCTTCTGCGTTCTCACCAACCCTGCCCGCTCCAGGACACCGACGTGCTTCTTCATGCCGGTGAGCGTCATCTGGAAGCTCTCGGCGAGGTCCGTGATCGATGCATCCCTCCGCCCCAAACGCTCCAGAATGCCGCGACGGGTGGGGTCAGCGAGTGCCGCGAACGACGCATCCAGTTGGGCGAGTTGATACTGAACCATATGGTTCAGTTTATCGCGACGGCGTGCGGAATGCAATGGGGCGGGCGAAAGTCGACCGCTAGCCCTGGGCCTTCGGGAGGGTCACGGCGTTGAACGAGTCGGGCGACAGCGTGATGGTCATGAGCCTGTCGCCGACCATGATCCGCATGCGCATCGGTTCGGACATCTCGTTCTGCAGGAGGAGGTGCGCGCTCGCTGTCGGGGTTCGGGAAGGAACGCAGGTTGTCGCAGTCACGATGGCTGGCCAGCGTTAGGCAACGCGCCGCCACCTTGATGAAGTGGCTGGCGTGGGCACACCGGCATGGCAGCTCCTGCCTCAGCAGTTGCGCGATGGGTGTTGGATGGCTTGCCGTCGGCACACGCCTCCACAGGCAGCGGCGGGTACGAGCAGATTCATGTGCACTCCGCCCGTCGCACCGCGCTCGCGTGACTGGCCGCGGGTGCGTTCGCTGTTCACCTCGCTTTGTCTCTGGGGAGTTGCTGATGTCGCTAACGGCACGTTGCGACTACGCCACAGCATTGCCAGTGCGCATGTATTGCTGCATGGTGCGTTTCCGACCCGTCGCTGGGAGCTTCGCATGGAAATCCGCACCAATGCCCTCCTCTTCCCCAAGACGAGGAACTCCGGTCCCGTCTCCGCGCAGGCGATCGTCCCGTTTCCGCGCGCGGTGACGCGCGCGGTCGCCGCCGTCACGGGCTACGCCGCCACATTCGAGAATCGGGAGGACCAGCATCTCGGCAAGCTCGAGCTGGACGTCGCCGCAACGGTAGACCCCGCCAACAACCGCCAGGTAATCATCGACGGCTCGTTTGGCCTGCGCGATTGGTCGGGGACGTGGGACAACGAGTATTCTGGCAATATACAGTTTGCCATCCTCGCAGAGCTCGCCGCGGTGTCACCGCCCGCTGCCGGTGAAGCGCGTGGCGACCTGCTGATCACCGACGCCGAGGTGACCCAGGCCATCCAGCATTTCCGAAGCGCCTTGCACCTGGATACCCCCAACGTCTTTCCCGACAACTCGATTCGCCTCGTCGCGGCGAAGCCAGCGGGCGTGCGACTCTGGGTCGACTACGATCGCAACTCCGGGCTTCCGCTGATACCGTCGATCACGGGCTCCCTCACCGTGACCGACGCGAGCGGCATCACGACGGTCATTCCGCCGCTCAACACCGTCGTGCCAAGGCGCGAGAACGCGATCCTGCGCGGGGAGGCGGACCATACGCTCAACTTCGTGATCCCCGAGGGGCTGTGCACCGGGACGATCTCCATCACTGCAAAAGTCTGGAACTCGCTCGACAGCTCCGTGTTCTCCACCGAGTTCACACGATCGCTGGTCTTCGAGCCGATGACCGCGGTGCGTGTCTTCGCCGTTGGCGTGAACTACACCGGCCCTGACGTGATTGCCGGAATGCCGGTGACGGCACCGACTCCCACCGATATCGCCAACCTTTTCGCAACAGCCGAACTCCTCTATCCCATCCCGCAGGTGACCCAGACGGGCTACATGACGATGGACTGGGACAGGGAAATGATCTCGGATATCAGCAAGGGGTGCGACAAGTTCGGGGACCTGAAGGACGCGGTGAGCGACCTGCGCGGGAGTTCTACCGACATCTTTTACGGGGTGCTCAACACCGGCGTGAACACAGGCTCCGTCGGCGGGTGTGGCGGATCGGGCGGAGCTGGCGCTGGGAGGGTCGGCAGCGAAGTGACAGCCGCGCATGAACTGGCGCACGTGCTCGGGCGCAAGCACGCTCCATGCGACAACGTCACGCGCTGCGCACGGCCCCTGAACACCGATGACGAGTATCCGGACTACGCGGGCTACGATTCCGACAGCATCGGGGAGTTTGGCTTCGATACACGCGATGGCAGCCTGCGATTGCCGTCCGATGCACACGACCTTATGGGCTACTCAGGCAACCGCTGGGTCAGCCCGTATCTCTACAAGGCGCTCATGTCTCGCATTCCATCGACGGGGGGCGGTGCCGATGGGGGGGACGCGAGCACCGCGCTTGGCGTCGCTCGCCAATCACTCGGCGTCGCGGCCGTATCGCTGCGTTCGGTGCCGCCGTGGCGATCGAAGGGCGACCAATCGTTCGAGCGCATCCCGCTACCGGCACCGCACCTGTTTACGCGCTTCACCATTCATCGCGACCGCCGGGTGGAGTGGGAGACGGCGTTTCACTTCCTGACCGGCCCACAGGCGATGGAGGGACGCGCGACCAAGTTCACGCTCGAGTTGCGCGACAGCGAGGGAAACGTGCTCCTCGCCGAGTGCCTGCGCGACGACGAGTCATCGTGTGGATGTGGGTGCGGGTGTGGGTCGAACACCTGGCCGCGGCGCTTCCGCCCGGCAATCCCCTACGATCCGTCTGCAGCACGGTTGGCGATCCTCGAGTGCGACAAGGTGATTCACGAACAGGAGATCCCCGCGCCTCCCAAGGTCTCGATCGAGGCGAGAGGTGAGGGTGAGCCGTCCGATCCGTACCTTCACGTTCGCTGGAAAGGTTCGCAGGATGGTCAGGCACACTTGTGGTACCTGCTGCAGTGGCGCGATCGATTCGGCGTGTGGCGCGGCGTGGCGCCGCGCACGCAGGAAGAGGCGTGGGATGTTCCGAAGTCGCTGTGGGGGCACCGCGGTGGACGTGTGGCCCTTCGCGTCCTGGCGAGCGCAGCGATCGCAACGGGAGTCGCCGAGTGGGAGGGCGTCATCGAGGTGAAGCGAGAGAAGGGGTCGGCACCGCGGCGAGTGCGGCTCGGGTTGCGCGACGTCGACCCGACCGCTGCCGGCCGTACCGAGATCCCTCCCATCCTTCGCGCGACGTTGTGGTCGGAGGAGGGGACGGAGTCGGCATCGGGATTCGTCGCCTGGTACAACGGTCGCGGAGCGCTTCTTGGCCGCGGGACGACGTTGCAGCTCAACGCGCTTCCGCTCGGTGTTCACGCCATCCGCGCCCACGTGTCAAATGCCGGTGACGGCGACGGTGAAGCGCATTGGCTGATCGAACGCACACGCGAGCATCGCTACTTCCTGCACCGCGGCACGATCACCTATCCCGACCCCGATTGCCCGCAGGGCGACGTCACTTCGACTCATGAACCGCGATCCGATCGCTAATCGCAGGAGACATCCATGCAGATCGTGACTGACAGCATCTCGTTCAACAGCTTCGAGGGATCGGGTCCGCGAAGCGACCGCCGCAACGTCACCCTCCCGGCAAACGCCACACAGGTCGTGGCAATCCTCACGGGATTCAACGCCGCCTACTCACCTGCCGACGGGGATCACCACCTCGGCAACCTCGATATCCGCCTGAGCGCGCGGTTCGTGAATCCGACACCCTCCGCACTCGTGGAGGTGACGGCGACGTTCGGCCTCCGCGACTGGTCCAACGAGTGGGACGATCAATACGAAGGCGTGGTGCGCTTCGCCGTGGTGGCCGAGTAGCGCTGGAGGCTCCGCGTGATGCAAGCGTTCCACGCGCCCTCGCGCTGACCCGCGCGAGGGCGACCGATCGACTCGCCCGTCATGAACGAACCGGTGGACGCAGCCTCGAAGACACGCCCACCGGTCCCCTAACTACCCACTGCGATTTATACGCGGGGCCCTACCCGACTACCGGCGTCTCCCCAACGAACGGCTGCTTGTACAACCGCTTCCCCGTCGCCTTGTACATCGCGTTGGCGACGGCGCCGAAGATCGGCGGGAACGGGGGCTCGCCGAGTCCGGTCGGATCCACCTCGCTCTTCACGAAGTGCACGTCGATCGCCTTGGGCGCCTCGCTCATCCGGATCATCCGGTACGAATCGAAGTTCGTCTTCTCCGGTGCGCCGTTCTTGAAGGTCATGGCACCAAACAGCGCATTGCCGATCCCATCGATCACGGCGCCCTGCACCATGTTCGTGGCGGCATCGGCGTTGACCACGATGCCACAGTCGATGGCTGATGTGACCTTCTGCACGACCGGCTTGCCATTCTCGATGGTCAGGTCGAGCACGTGCGCGGCGTAACTCGCGTGACAGAAGTACGCGGAGACACCGCGGCTCACGCCGGCGGGCGGCGTGCCCCACCCTGACTTGTCGCGCACCAGCTCGAGCACACCGGCGTAGCGATCGACGTCGTACTCGTTATTCTCACCGACCGGGTTGGCCTTGGCGCGCTTGAGCAGGTCGAGCCGGAATTCGATCGGATCCTTTCCCGCCGCCTCGGCGACTTCGTCGAGGAACGACTGTTCGGCGCCAGCAATGAAGTTGGAGCGCGGCGCCCGGAACGCGCCGATGGTGATGTTCGACGGGATCGACCAGTCCTCGGCGAGGTAGTTGTCGACCGCGCCGGCCGGGAATCGATTCGCGAAGAGCGGGCTCTCCGGAACGCCCCCCGCCTTCACGTGCAGGGCGATGAGGTTGTTGTCGGCGTCGAGCGCCGCACGGTACGTCGCATGATACGCTGGGCGATAGATCCCCGTGCTCATGTCGTCTTCACGCGTGTAGAGCAGCTTGACCGGAGCATTCACCTTCTGCGAGATCAGTGCTGCTTCGATCACGTAGTGCGAATAGGCGCGCCGTCCGAACCCGCCTCCCATGCGCGTCAACTCGATGTCGATCTTGTCGGTCGGAACGCCGAGGCGCGCCGCCAGGGTGGCCTCGATGAGTCCAGGCGCCTGCAGCGGGCCGGCGACCTTCACGCGGTCGGGCGTCACGTGGGCGAAGAAGTTCATCGGCTCCATGCAGTTGTGCGCCAGAAACGGCGCCGAGTAGGAGCGCTCGATGACCTTCGCCGCGCGCTTGAATGCGCCGGCCGGATCGCCATCCTTCCGCACGACTCTTCCGGGTTTGGCCGCGAGGCTTTCCATGCTCGCCTCGTGCGTCGCCGAGTCTTCCAGCCCGGCGGGAACGCTCACGGTGGACTTGGGGCCGAGACCAGCGACCACGAAGGAGGTGACCGGCGCCGGTTCCCATTCGACCTGCAGCGCCTTTTTTGCCTTCATCACTTCCCACGTGCTGCGCCCGACAATGGCCACCAGCTGCGGAAAGGCATTGGTGTCGAACGGATTTCGCTCCTGCGCGTTGGGCAATGTCTCGATCGGGAAGACGTCGGTGATCCCGGGCATCGCCTTGACCGCGGCGTCATCGACCGATTTGATGCGCATCCCGAATGCCGGCGGGTGCACGATCATGGCAGTGAGCATGCCGTCGGCCTGATAGTCGATGCCGAAGAGCGGCTTCCCGGTCACGATCTTCTTCCCCTCGACGTTCTTGCGGGAGCTGCCGATGATCTTGAAGTCCTTCACGTCCTTGAGCTTCACCTCTTTAGGCACCGGTACCTTCGCGGCGGCGGACGCCATCTCGCCATACGACGCCGACTTGCCGCTCTTGTGCTTGAGAACGCCCGCATCCGTCGTCACCTCGTCGACCGGGACGTTCCAAGCGCTGGCGGCGGCCTCGCGCAGCATCTGGCGCGCCGAGGCGCCGGCCGTGCGCAATGCCTTCCACTTGGTGGCGACACCGCGGCTCCCGCCGGTGAACTGCCCGAAGACCGCATCGGGGAAGCGCACCGGATCGTGCGGCGCCTGCTCGACGATGACGTTCTTCCAGTCGACATCGAGCTCGTCGGCCACCACCATCGGCATCGACGTCATCACGTTCTGCCCGAACTCGGGATTGGGCGACGTGATGGTGACCAACCCGTTCTCGCCGATCTTGAGGTAGCCGTTGAAGTCGAACCATTCCTTCGGTAGGGCGAGCAGCTCCTCCTCGGACGGCGCGCACCCCGCGAGCCAGCTGAAGGTGAGCATGAGACCACCGCTCGCGAGGGCGCTGGTCTTGAGGAAGGAGCGGCGGCTGTAGGACGTCTTGACGATGGTCATAGGTGTCGTCTCCTCACGCCGTCGCGGACTTGATGGCGGCCTTGATGCGCACATAGGTGGCGCAGCGACAGATGTTGCCGTTCATCGCCGTCTCGATCTCGGCGTCGCTCGGCTTCGCGTTCTTCTTGAGCAAGGCAGCGGCATTCATGATCTGGCCGGCCTGGCAGTAGCCGCACTGGGCGACGTCGTGCTCGAGCCAGGCGCGCTGCACCGGATGGTCGCCCTTGTCGGAGAGACCTTCGATGGTGGTGATGGCCTGATCGCCGACCGCGGAGACGGGCAATGAGCACGAGCGTACGGCGTTGTCGCCGACGTGAATCGTGCAGGCACCGCACTGGGCGACGCCGCATCCGTACTTCGTCCCGACGAGCTTGAAGTGGTCGCGCAGCACCCAGAGCATGGGCGTGTCGGGCTCGACGTCGACCTGCTGCGTCTTGCCGTTGATCTTGAGGCTGAAGTTCGCCATGACGTGAACGGGGTGGGGGTCACGACCAAACGCCCGCCACGCGCGCGCCGCGCGTGGGGAGAGCACGGTGGAGAATTCGTCCGGGCGCAGCTCCGAGGCAAGGGGAAACGCCTGAACTGCTCGCTCGGTATGCTGGGATGCTCGTGGCGAACATTGTTGGAAAGGGGTGGGGGGTCAAGTTTGGGTCGCGTGCCAGCCGTTCCAGCCGACTTTTTACGATGGGATCCGGTCGGGTTGGACCGACTCGGGAGGAGAGTATTGGGTCTCGTTCAGGCTGAACTCACGGAGCGAAACTCGCTACCTTTGAGAGGTGGATCGGACTATTCGCATCTTCGCCTCGCATCGCGAGGCCGACGAGGCCGAGCGCGCTGAACTGGCCGCTCTTTCTCCCCAGGCCCGGCTTGATCGGGCGCTGGCCCTACAGGCGCGTTATCGCGAGGACTTGGGTGATGCTGGACAAGGACTTGAGCGAGTTGCTCGAGTTGTTCCGTTCACACGGAGTTGAATTCCTCGTCGTAGGAGGCCATGCGGTTGCCTTTCATGGGCGGCCGCGGCTCACCGAAGACCTCGACCTTTTCGTCCGGCCCGATGCGACGAACGGGCAGCGAATCGTGAATGCGCTAAAGGATTTCGGATTCGCTTCGCTCCAACTGTCCGCAGATGACTTCGAAGCGGACGATCGCGTCATTCAACTGGGTCGTGTGCCGAACCGCGTGGATCTTCTGACCAGGCTATACGGCGTCGAGTTCGCCGAGGCGTGGGAGCGTCGAGTCGGAGCGCGGCTTGGCGACGTCGAGGTCTCGATGTTGTCGCGCGAAGATCTCATCAGAAACAAGCGCGCTACCGGGCGGACGCAGGATATCGCCGATGCAGAGTTTCTCGAGCGCTTGTGAGCGCTGGATGAATGTTTGCGTTAGGCCGAGGCGGATCACGTAGGCCGAAGGAACGCAAGCGAACGGAGTCTCGATTGACTCAACCCTCGCGACGGCGAGTTCCGCCATACGCTATTTCCTCGAAACCGCTCCCCCCGCATTCCCCTTCCGAAAGATCAGAATCGCCCCCGCGTCGGCGTCTCCGCCGAAGAGCGTTCCGGCCTCGATCGCCCGCACGATGACGACATGATCGATCTGCGCAGGCAGCGCCGCATCCATCGCCTGCTCGGCATCAGACATCCGGACGCCATCGACGAAGACCGCCGCACACTTTCCGTTGCGCGTGTTCACCACGCACCGCTTGTTGAGCCGCGCGTCGAGGTACTTCACGGCGAATCCGGCGGGGAGCGATGACTGCATGATCTCCACGTAGTCGCGCGCCCCTCCGAGCGCCGCGTTGATTTCCGACGGCGTGATGACGCGTGCCGACATGGTCTTGAGCTTCATTCCCATGAACGATCGCTCGCCGATGTCCTCGCGCTCGGCCTCGACGGTCACGCGGGAGAGGAGTGGCGCACTTCGCACCACGCGCACGGTGACGTCGACCGACTCTCCGCTGCCGAGCGAGATCCACGCCGAGGTGTGCGGCTGGAAACCGATGGCGCGCACGTCGAGCGCGTAGTAGCCGGCGCCGTGCAGGCGCAGCTCGAAGCGCCCGCGATTCGACGTCCGCACCGCGCTCACCACGTCGGCGGTCGAATCGAGGAGGGAGACCACCGCCCCGGCGAGCGGCTCACCGCTGACAGAATCGAGCGCGACGCCGTGGATGGCCTGAGCGTCGAGCGTGCGCCCCGCCAGCATCGGCGCACCGACGATGAGGGCGACCAGCGCGGCGAGCGTCAGCCACCTCGGAGTCTGTCGGATCACCCTACTTGTATCGTGCAGGGATGTGACTTCGTGCATGGTTCCTGGTGGCAATTCGCCCGACGTCACGTCACAACGGCTTCGCATCGACGGCGCTGATCGGGAAGAGCGACGTCGTGCCTCCCAGGGCTGACGCCGTTCCCGCCCGCATCTCGCCGCCCAATGTCAAAATGAAGCCTTTCGGTTGCATGTCGTCGCCGACGACTTCGTACCCTTTGTGAAACGGATCGTGCGGTGTCGCGCGGTTAGGTGCGAAGACCCCCTTGGCAAAGACAGGAAAGGTGGATGGTTGATCGGCGAGGGTGCCGTGCTGGCGATAGGCGAGGATGATCTCGTTGCGCTTCCCGCTCCTGAGAATGCTCTTGTACTCGGTTGCCTTGAGCTTCCGATCGGCGATCTCCCGGTCCGACGCCGTCGGCTTCATGATGTTGCCGAAGCCATAGCGGAACTTCGGGAGCCGGTCACCGGCAGGTGCAAAGTCGAGGAACTTGGCACCCGCGTCGCCCTCGAAGGCGAACTTGATACGCGTGAGGCGACTCTTCATGTACTGCGCGAACAGCTTGAGCCCGGGGCTGTCGCTGACCTTGGACGTGAGAACGAGGACGTGGAAGATGAGCATGTCCCGCTCGGGCGAGACCGGCATGAAGACGTACGTGGTGTCGCCAGTGGTGCGGTAGATCTGGTTGTTCCCCCCGGACATGGGCGGTGGTGGCGGTGGCGGCCCATTGCCGCTCCTCGGCGACGGTGACGGCGCCGACGTGATGTCGGCGCCCCCGCCGATCTTGAGCGAGATCTTCGGATTGAGCAGCGCCGCGCTCATGTCGAACAGTCCCTTCTCGTACTTGGCGCGCTCCTGCTTTCCCTGCACCTGAAAGTTGGAGGCGTCCATGCGCTCCTTGATTCCGGCGACGCCGTACATGCTCTTGAGGTCGCGCACCCCCGCGTCGGTGTCGGCGCCGCGGATCGGGACCTTCTGTCGCCAGTAGCCGGATTGCCGATCCTCGAGGATTGCACGCATGGTCATGCGCGAATCCTGGAAGGCCGCCTGAAACGTGTCGTTGGACTCGGCGAGCTTCACTTCGGCGAACCAGCGCAGGACGGTGTCCTGCGCGGCGTTCCACTCCCCTTCGGTCCGTAACGACAACGCGGACTTCCCAACGAGGAGATCTTCGACGGCGGCGCGACTCTGCTCGAGACCCATGTTTGTGCTCCGGCACTCGTAAGGCACTTCGCCATGCGCTCCGCCGACGGCGGGGATCCGCCGCGCGTGGCGAGTGCTAGTGAACGCGCACGAACATGCTTCGGTGCGGGCGCGGATTCCAGCGCCGATTACGAGGACGCACTGCCCGGTCCCTGCTCTACCATCCCCAGCCGTGCCCGAAGTTGAGCGGCCCACTCTGCGATCGATATCCGTTCGTCGGACGACATCGCCTCCACATGCTTGAGCATGAGCGCCATGCGACGGTTCGCCCCAAACCTGCGCTGGTGCCGGATCAGGAAGTCCCAGTAGAAGGTGGTGAAGGGACAGGCCGCCTCGCCCGTACGCGTTCCCGGGTCGAACCGACAGCCCTGGCAATAGTCCCCCATCTTCTCGATGTAGCGACCGCTCGCGGCGTATGGCTTGGTCCCAACGAGGCCGCCGTCGGCGTGCTGCGACATGCCTAACGTGTTGGGGAGCGTGACCCAGTCGATGGCGTCCACGAACATCCCGAGGTACCAATCGCTCACTTCGCGCGGATCGACGCCGGCCATCATCGCGAAATTTCCGGTGACCATGAGGCGCTGGATGTGGTGCCCGAAGCCGTTCTGCAACACGTCGCCGACCGACTCGCGCAAGCAGCACATGTCGGTCTCGCCGGTCCAGTAGAGCGCGGGGAGTGCGTAGTGATGTCCGAGGGCGTTACGCTCGCCATACCCTGCGCCCTCGAGCCAGTAGACGCCGCGAATGAACTCGCGCCAGCCGATGATCTGCCGCACGAATCCTTCGACCGCATTGATCGGCGCGTCGCCACGTCGATACGCCTCCACGGCAAGCGCCACGACCTCACGCGGATCGAGGAGCTTGAGGTTGAGCGGCGCCGAGAGCAATGAATGATACATCCACGGTTCGCCGGCAACCATCGCGTCCTGGTAGTCGCCAAAGAGCGGCAGCCGGTGTGCGATGAAGTCCTCCAGTTCGGCACGCGCCTGTTCGCGCGTCACCGGCCAGTTGAACGACTCGAGCGAGCCGGGAAGATCGGGAAGGCACTCCTCGACCATTCGCATCACACCTCTGGTGATCGCGTCGGGTGAATGCTGCACGCGCGGCGGAAGCGCGGCCGGATCACCGCTGAACTTCTTGCGGTTCTTGGCGTCGAAGTTCCACTCGCCACCATCTGGTCGACCATCTTCTCCGACCAGGATGCCGAACTTCCGGCGCATGACGCGATAGAAGTGCTCCATCACCAGCTCACGTCGCCCTTGCGCCCACTTCTCGAAGTCGCTCGGGGTCGCAAGAAAGTGCGGATCCTCGTGCAGGTCGAGCGGCGTACCCAGCGCCTCGCATGTCGTCTCGATCATGCGAAGCACTCGCCACTCACCGGGGCGAATCGCGGCGACACGCGCTGGGGCGAGCGCCGCGATCGCCCGACGAAGCTCGCCCTCGAGCGACTGCGTGTTGGCCGCGTCGTCGAGCGTCGCGTACCGCAGCGTTACGCCATGCGCACGCAGCAGTTTGGCATGGTGACGCATCGCGCTGAGGAAGAGCACGGTCCGTTGCTTGTGGCTGGCGACGTGCCGCGACTCCTCGACCACCTCGGCCATCAGGACAACGTCGTGCGACTTGCGGAAGTGCTCCCGGAAGACGGCGAAGCCAGGATCGAGCTGGTCGCCGAGGATGAACCAGAGGGTTCCGGTTCGTGGAGGCGAGCGTTGCTCCGGCGCTCGCGCTGGTTCGGATGCTGACTCGGCGAGCGCGGCGGACGTGTCGTTCCTGCTCTTCGTACTTCTTCGCGTGCTGGAAGACGTCAATGGTTCGGCAACGAGGTGGGACGGATGCGGCGGCGCATGCTCTTTCAAACGCCTGCGGCTGGGCGTCTCGTTCCCTGGAGTGGTGGGCATTTGCCAGATGCTCGCCATCGATGTAGCTCTCCGGCTCGGGCCCCTGACCGGGCGCCCGCGAGGCGCAACTTCGGCGCGGCGCATCCGCGACTCTTCCGTTCAGCCACGCCACCGAGGACATGACCGAGCCAGTCACCCCTGTCGTCGCGACGCGCTTCGATGGCGAAGTCGCGCTACTCCTCATCGACCATCCGCCCGTCAATGCGCTCGATGCCACGGTGCGGACTGCGCTTGCGACCGCGATCGCCGGCGTGCTCGACGATCCGCGCGCCCGCGCGCTGGTCATCGCCTGCGCTGGGCGCACGTTCGTGGCGGGCGCCGACATCATGGAGCTGGAGCGCGCGGCGTGGAGCGACGGCGAGGGGCCCGACATGCATCCGTTGTTCGCGGCGATCGAAGGGAGCAGCAAACCGGTCGTCGCGGCGATCCACGGCACAGCGTTAGGCGGCGGACTCGAACTGGCAATGGCTTGCCACTATCGCGTGGCGCTGGGCAGCGCGCGACTGGGAATGCCGGAGATCAACCTCGGAATCGTTCCCGGCGCCGAGGGGACACAGCGCCTGCCGCGCCTCGTTGGAGTGGAGAAGGCGCTCGAGATGGGGCTCTCTGGCAAGCCGATCGACGCGTCCGATGCGCAGCGCGCCGGCCTGGTCGACCGCATCGTTGACGGCGACCTGGTATCGGCAGCGGTCGCCTTCGCGAACGAAGTGCGCGCACGCGGGGAGACTCCGCCGCGGACCAGCGCCCGCACGGATCGTATCGGCTCACCGACGGAAAACGAGACGTCGTTGGCGGCGGCGCGAGCGACGGCCCGCAAGACCAAGCCACAGATCCCAGCGGCGCGCGCATGGGTAGACGCCGTGGAGGCCGCCGTCACGCTCCCCTTCGAGGAGGGGCGACGTCGTGAGCGCGAACTTTCGGGTGACACGGTGCGATCGGAGCCGTGCAAGGCGCTGCTGCACGTCTTTCTCGCCGAGCGTGCGGCGACCAGGGTCCCCGGAATCACCAAAGCGACACAGACGACGCCGCTCGAGCGGGTGGTGATCGTCGGCGCCGGCACGATGGGAGGCGGCATCGCGATGGCCTGCGCCAACGCGGGAATGACCGTGCGGCTGCGCGATGCGACGCGCGAGGGACTCGACGCAGGGATGGCGACCGTCAGGCGCAACTACGAGGCATCGGTGAAGCGCGGACGACTGACGACCGATGCCGTCGCCGACCGACTGTCGCGGATCACGCCGCAGCTCGACGATGACGGCTTCGACGGAGCGGATCTCGTCATCGAGGCCGTGTACGAGAGCATGGAGCTCAAGCGCCGGATCTTCGCCGATCTCGATCGCCTGGCTCGACCCGGATGTGTACTGGCGACCAACACCTCCACGCTGGACATCGATGCGATCGCCGGCGTCACGTCGCGACCCGAGTCGGTCGTGGGGCTGCACTTCTTTAGTCCGGCGAACGTGATGCGGCTGCTGGAGATCGTGCGCGGCGCGCGCACGTCGCCCGAGGTCATCGCGACGGCGCTGGCCCTCGCCAAGCGGCTCAACAAGGTGGGGGTGGTGGCGCGCAACCTTCCGGGGTTCATTGGCAATCGGATGATGTTCCCCTACATGTACGAGACGCAGTTCCTCGTTGAGGAGGGAGCAACGCCCGAACAGGTCGACCGCGCGCTGACCGGATTTGGCATGGCGATGGGGATGTTCGCCGTTGATGACATGGCGGGGCTCGACGTCGCCGCACGCGTGAAGCGCGAACTCGGTCACTTCAGCGACTCTTCGGCGCGGCGCCCGCTGATCGCCGATCAGCTGTACGCGATGGGACGCTACGGACAGAAGACCGGAAAGGGGTGGTATCGCTACGAAGCGGGGAATCGCGCCCCGATCGTCGACCCCGAGGTGCTTGCGCTCATCGAGCGCACCGCGAAGGACGCGGGGATCGTGCGCCGCAGTATTGACGACGCGGAGATCGTCGAACGCTCGATCCATGCGCTCATCAACGAAGGGGCGCGCGTCCTGGCCGACGGAGGGGCGTTGCGCGCATCGGACATCGACGTGGTGTACGCGAGCGGCTACGGATTTCCGGCGTGGCGCGGCGGCCCGATGTTCTACGCCGATCGCGTCGGATTGCGCGAGGTCCACGAGCGCATCGTCGAGTTGCACGGCGCTCACGGTCCGCGCTGGGCCCCTGCTCCCCTGCTGGCGACGCTCGCCCGTGAGGGGCGCACTTTCCGCGAGCTCGATGCGTCGCGCGACGGCACGTCACCTGAGGCGGCGCTCGCGTGAGCGCGGCCGAGCGCAGCGCGTTGGCGCGCGCGCCAGTCCGCCGCGCGCGCATCGAGCCGCCCGGCGCGGTCGTGATTCGTCGCGAAGACGGCACGGTGCTCGTGCGCTCTCCCCGCGCGCTCGAGCCCTACGCCGCCAAGCTTACCGAGCGGCTCGAGCACTGGGCGACCAACGAGCCGCAGCGAGACTTCCTTGCCCAGCGTGGAGGCGATGGCGAGTGGCAACGCCTCTCCTACGGCGACGCTCTCGCCCGCACGCGTCTCATCGCCCAGTCGCTACTGCAGCGCGACCTGTCCTCCGAGCGCCCGGTGGCGATCCTCTCGGGCAATGGCATCGAGCACGCACTGCTGGCCCTCGGCGCGATGTACGCAGGCGTACCGTATGCGCCGCTCGCACCATCGTATTCTCTCCTCGCGCACGACTTCGGCACTCTCCGCTTCCTCATGGAAAAGCTGAGGCCCGGGCTCGTCTTTGCGGCTGACGGCGATGCATTCTCGCGCGCGATGGCGGCGGTCGTCCCGAAGGGGACCGAGATCGTCGCCGGCGACGGGACGGGGAAAGCACTCGGCGCCACGCCGTTCAGCGAACTCGAGGCGTATCCCGCGACCGACGCCGTCGACGCGGCGCACGCGGCGGTTGGAGCGGACACCGTGGCCAAGGTGCTCTTCACCTCGGGATCGACCGGGCGTCCCAAGGGCGTGATCACGACGCAGCGCATGCTCTGCTCCAACCAGGAAATGCTCCGCGCGGTCATGCGCTTCCTGGCCGAGGAGCCTCCGGTGCTCTGCGACTGGTTGCCGTGGAACCACGTCTTCGGCGGAAGCCACAACCTCGGGATCGCCCTCTACAACGGCGGGACGCTGTACATCGACGATGGCAAGCCGACGCCCGGCGCGTTCAACACCACGGTGCGCAACCTGCGCGACGTCGCGTCGACCGCCTACTTCAACGTACCGCGCGGCTACGAGATGCTGGTGCCGGAGCTGCGCGCCGATCGTGTGTTGCGTGAACGCTTCTTCGAACGCGTGGAGATCCTCTTCTACGCTGCTGCCGGTCTGGGACAGCGCTTCTGGGACGAGCTGCAAGAGCTCGCGGTCGCCACGTGCGGGGAGCGCATTCGCATGGTCACGGGGCTCGGCGCGACCGAGAGCGCGCCGTTCGCGCTGTGCATCGCCAGCGACGACGCGCGCGCGGGAATGGTCGGGCTTCCGGTTCCCGGCGTCGAGCTGAAGCTCGTTCCGGTTGGCGACAAGGTAGAGGCGCGCCTGCGCGGACCGAACATCACCCCGGGATTCTGGCGCGATCCCGAGCGCACGAGCGCGGCGTTCGACGACGAGGGCTTCTATCGACTGGGTGACGCCCTCACGTGGGTCGACCCCGACGATCCGGCGAAGGGGCTCGCCTTCGACGGGCGGCTCGACGAGGACTTCAAGCTCTCGACCGGTACGTGGGTGAGCGTCGGCCCGCTGCGCGTGCGTCTCCTCGCCGCACTTGCCCCGTATGCGCTCGATGTCGTGATCGCCGGGCACGATCGGAGCGAGGTTGCGGTGCTCGTCTTCCCGAACCGCGCGACCTGCGACGCATTGCCACGCGAGCATCTTCGCGAGATCATTGCCCAGCGTCTTTCGGTGATCTGCGCGGAAGCGATGGGGAGCTCGACGCGCGTTCTGCGCGCGCTGCTCCTGGATACGCCTCCGTCGATCGACCACGGTGAGATCACCGACAAGGGCTCGGTGAACCAGCGGGCGGTACTGCGCCACCGCTCGGCGCTCGTCGAAGCGCTCTACGCCTCACCCGTTCCGCCTCACGTGATCGTCGCCTCCGACAACCTGCCGAATGCCTGACTCCTCACGAATCGACACCGACGGGCTCCTGGCGATCGACGTCCACGTGCACATCGAGCACACCGAGGACGCGACGGCGACGGACGACGCATCGGCGAAATACTTCGGCGAGAGCGGCGCGAAGCGCGATCGCGCATCGATCGCCGAGTACTATCGCTCGCGCCGCATGGCCTGCGTGGTTTTCTCGGTGGATGAGCGGCTCTCAGGGCGCCCGCAGGTGCCTAACGACGTGGTCGCCGAGTTCGCGGCGGAGCACGCCGACGTCGCCATCGCCTTCGCCAGCCTTGACCCGACGCGCGGCCCCGCCGCCGTGCGCGAAGCGCGCCGACTCGTCGACGCCGGGCTCGTACGCGGGCTCAAGCTCCACCCGCCGCTGCAGCAGTTCTTCCCCAACGACCCGATCGCCTATCCGCTGTATGAAGTCTTCGCCGAGGCGCGGTTGCCGGTCCTCTTCCACACCGGGCATAGCGGAATCGGGACGGGGATGCCGGGAGGCGGAGGGATCCGGCTCAAGTACGGGCATCCCATGCCGATCGACGACGTCGCGGTGGATTTTCCCGACATGCCGATCATCATGGCGCACCCCTCGTTCCCCTGGCAGGACGAGGCGATCTCCGTCTGCCTGCACAAACCGCAGGTGTACATCGACCTCTCCGGATGGTCGCCGAAGTACTTCTCGCCCACGTTGATCCAGTACGCGAACACGCTCCTCAAGCACAAGGTGCTGTTCGGGTCGGACTACCCGCTGATCACCCCAGACCGGTGGATGGCCGACTTCGAGAAGATCGCGATACGCGACGAGGTGCGTCCGTTGATTCTCCGCGAGAACGCGATCCGCCTGTTCGGACTTGGCCCCTCCACCTCACCGACAGCTGCAACATGACGAGTCCCCATCCCCTCCGCAGCGACGTCGTCGGCAGCCTGTTGCGCCCTACGTACCTCAAGGACGCGCGCGCGCAGCGGAGCGAAGGGGCGCTCAGCGCGCCGGACTTCAAGCGCGTGGAAGATCGCGCCGTCGACGAGGCGCTCGCCCTCCAGGTCGGCGCGGGGCTCGACGTCGTCACCGACGGGGAGATGCGTCGTTATGCATTCTACGGCCACTTTGTCGACGCGGTGGAGGGACTGGATCGCTACGGCGGCTGGGCGATCCCGTTCCGCGACGAAGCGGGGCACGAGATCGTGCTCAAGCGCCCGGTGGTCGTCGAGAAGCTCAGGCGCGTGCGTCCGATGTGCACCGAGGAGTTTGCCTACGCGCGCGGCCGCACCGATCGGGCGCTCAAGGTGACGCTCATCAATGCGCAGCAGGCGGCTGCGTACTACGACGCGGAGAAGTCGCAAGGCGCCTACGCGACGGTCGACGCGTACCTGGCCGACGTCGTCGACATCCTGCGCACCGAGGTGGATGAACTCGTCAGGCTCGGCTGCACCTACATCCAGCTCGATGCGCCGCAGTACGCGGGGCTGATCGATCCGGCGATTCGCGAGGGATACCGCGCGCGCGGCACCGATCCCGATCGCCTCCTCGATCGCTGCATCGAGTTGGACAACGCAGTCATCGGCGAGCACCCCGGCGTCACCTTCGGGCTCCATCTCTGTCGCGGCAACAACCAGAGCATGTTCTACGCGAGCGGCGGGTACGAACCGGTCTCACGCGTCTTCGAGCGTACGCGCTTCGATCGCTTCCTGCTCGAATACGATGATGCGCGCTCGGGGGGCTTCGAGCCGCTCGCCCACGTCCCCGAGGATCGCGTGGTGGTGCTCGGACTGGTCACGACCAAAAAGCCGGAACTCGAGCGGAGCGACGATCTCAAGCGACGAATCGACGAGGCGGCGCGCGTGGTACCGCTGGAGCGGCTCGCATTGAGTCCGCAGTGCGGCTTTGCGTCGACCGAAGCCGGGAACGCGCTGGACGAATCAGACCAGGCAGCGAAGCTGCGCCTCGTCGCCGACGTTGCGCGCGACGTGTGGGGGAACGCGTGACCGTTCGCAACTAGTCGCGCGCAGCATGCGTTCCGATCGAACTCAGGTCGCTATCGTCGGCGCCGGTCCGGCCGGGCTTCTCCTCGCCCGGCTCCTCGCGCTCAAGGGGGTCGATTCGGTCGTGCTCGAGCATCGCAGTCGCGAGTACCTGGAGCGCCGGCTGCGCGCGGGAGTTCTGGAACAGGGGACGGTCGATCTCCTTCGCGAAGCGCGGGTGGGCGACCGGATGGACCGCGAAGGGCTGGTGCACCACGGCGTACACCTGCAGTTCGACGGGGAACGGCATCGCATCCCACTGAGCGAGCTGGCGGGGGGGCGCGCAATCACTGTGTACGGTCAGCACGAGGTCGTGAAGGATCTGATCGCCGCGCGCCTGACGAGCGATGGCGAGATTCATTTCGACGTCGAGGACGTTCGTCCGCTCGACTTCGACGGGGAGGAGCCGCGGGTGCGCTACACCGCCGACCGCGAGGAGCGCGAGCTCCGTTGCGACTTCATCGCCGGATGCGATGGCTATCACGGCGTCTGCCGCTCAGCGATCCCTTCGTCTGCGCTCACACTCTTCGAGCGCAGCTATCCGTACGCCTGGCTAGGAGTGCTCGCCGAAACACCACCGTCGCTCGACGAATTGATCTATGCGCACCACGAGCGCGGATTCGCGCTCCACAGCATGCGCTCGCCGTCGCTCACGCGGCTCTACGTGCAGTGCGCCCCCGACGATTCGCTCGACAGGTGGCCCGACGAGCGCGTGTGGGAAGAACTTCATGCACGCCTCGAGATGCGCGACGGCTGGGCGCTGCGCGAGGGAAGTATCGTGGAGAAGGGGATCACGACGATGCGCAGCTTTGTCGCCGAGCCGATGCGCTACAGACGCCTCTTTCTCGCTGGCGACGCGGCGCACCTCGTCCCCCCAACCGGCGCCAAGGGATTGAACCTGGCGGCCGCCGACGTGCGAGTGCTGGCGGAGGGGCTCGTTGCGTGGTACCAGTCGGGGCGCGAAGATCTTCTCGATGCCTACTCTCCGACCTGCCTTCGCCGCGTCTGGCGCGCCGAGCACTTTTCCTGGTGGATGACCTCGATGCTGCATCGTGCACCTGACGACGACGCCTATCAGCGCCAGCTCCAACTCGCCGAGCTTCGCTATCTCGTGAACTCTCGCGCTGCCGCCACGAGCCTGGCGGAGAACTACGTGGGGTTGCCGCATGTCTGACGCCGACCGGCACGAGCTAGGGGCCCGCGTACGACGCGAGGTCCTGGGCGACGCGCACGTCGACCGCGCCGCGAGAAACGCCACGCCATTCGACGCACCGTTCCAGCGCTTCATCACCGAGACTGCGTGGGGGACGGTGTGGGCCGGAAATGCGATCGACCGCCGCACGCGCTCCCTCATCACCATCGCGATTCTTGCCGCACTCGGACGACGCGAGGAGCTCGAGTTGCACCTGAGCGCCAGCCGCAACACCGGAGCGACCCCAGAGGAAATTCGTGAGGCGCTCCTTCACGTGGCGGTCTATGCCGGTGTCCCTGCTGCGAACAGCGCATTCGCGCTGGCGAAGTCGATCCTGACGGCGCGTCCGGAGGACGAATCCACGGAGGAGTCCCGATGATCACGACCACGATCGGCGACATCGTACGCGGCGACGCCGAAGTCTTTCCGCCCTACCTGTATGAAGCGTATCGCTCGACGATCAAGCGCGCGCCGCAGTATCCGCTGATCGAGGTACCGCTCACAATTTCTGAGCTCACCGGCCCGGGTCCGATGCTGAGCGCCACCACGCCGGAGGACGCCGACCTCACGCAAAACGCCGGCACTGGCGGCGAAGCGATTGGCCAGCGCATCATCGTGACCGGGTGTGTGCTGGACGCCGACCGACGCCCGGTACCGCACACGCTTGTCGAAGTTTGGCAGGCCAACGCGGCGGGACGCTACATCCACCGTCGCGACCAGTGGCCCGGCCCCCTGGACCCGAACTTCCTGGGCATCGGGCGTTGCGTGACAAACGAGGATGGCGTGTATCGCTTTCTCACCGTCAAGCCGGGCGCCTATCCGTGGAAGAACCACGTCAACGCCTGGCGCCCGTCGCACATACACTTTTCGCTGTTTGGTGGGACGTGGGCCTCGCGCCTCGTGACACAGATGTACTTCCCGGGCGATCCACTCCTCTCGCTCGATCCGATTTTCAACTCGGCGCCTGAGACCGGGCGTGCCTCGATGATCGCGGAGTACGCTCACGATGTCACGGAGCCGGAGTGGGCGCTCGGCTGGCGCTGGGACATCGTGCTCGGCGGACCCGCAGCGACCGTCTTCGAGGCCCAGCGCGAGGTGACCACGTGAGCGTACGCCCGCTGACCTCGTCGCAAACGGTCGGGCCGTTCTTTCACGATTGCCTCTTCCGCGCAGACGCTCGGCGTGCCGTGCTGTGCGACGCGTCGGTCGAGGGTGCGCGCATTCGCGTCGAGGGGCGCGTGACCGACGGCGATGGCGCGCCCGTCCCCGATGCGATGCTCGAGATATGGCAGGCGAACGCGCATGGTCGATACAACCATGCGGCCGACCAGCGCGACGCGCCGCTCGACGTGTCGTTTTCCGGCTTTGGACGCGTCGACACCGATGACGATGGGCGTTTCGCGTTCACGACGGTAAAGCCTGGCGTGGTCCCCTTTGATGCTGATCGCGGACAGGCACCTCACCTTTCGATCGTCGTCCTCGGGCGTGGCCTCAATAATCACCTCTACACGCGCGTGTACTTCGACGACGAGGCAGCGAACGCGACAGATCCCGTGCTCGCCCACGTGCCCGCCGAACGGCGAGCGACACTCATCGCGCGGCGAGTTGGCAACGCGGGGGTAGGCGAGTCCACGTATCGCTTCAACGTCGTATTGCAGGGAGCGAACGAGACGGTCTTCTTCGACTTCAGGACTCCCGGCCGGTCATGAAGCGACCACGCGCGAGCGCTCACCTCGTGGAGGGAGAGTGACGGCCGCGGGAGGGCTGTTCACGACACCGGCGATGACCGCGCTGTTCTCGCCGCGCACGCACGTCGCGCAGATGCTGCGCTTCGAGTCCGCGCTTGCCCGCGCGCTCGCTCGCGCCGGACTCGCGCCCGCCGAAGCAGCCGAGCAGATCGCCGCCTGCTGCAACGTGGAGCGATACGACGTGGACGCGATCTACGCCGCAGCTGCAACCGCGGGGACGCCAGCGATTCCGCTCGTACGCATTCTGACCGAGCACGTCGGCGAATCGTCGCGTCGGTGGGTGCACTGGGGCGCCACGAGCCAGGACGCGATCGACACAGCGTTGATGCTCCAGATGCGCGACGGTCTCGCGCTGTTGAGCGCCGACCTCCGGTCGATCTGCGACATCACGGCCGTACTCGCCGAGCGACATCGCGGCACGCTGATGTCCGCGCGCACCCTCCTGCAGCAGGCGCTTCCTATCACCTTTGGGCTCAAGGCGGCGCGGTGGCTGGCGCTCGTTGTGCGGCAAGTGATCGCGGTGGAGTCGGCGCGCGCCCAGTCGCTCGCGCTGCAGTTCGGCGGGGCGGCCGGGACGCTCGCGTCGGCCGGCACGCGCGGGCTCGACGTCTCGTTGCACCTGTCGGAGGAACTCGGGCTCACCCTCCCCGACCTCCCGTGGCACGCCGAGCGCGATCGTGTGGCCCACATCGCTGCGACGTTAGGCGTGGTAGCGGGAGCGATGCAGAAGATCGCGCGCGACATCGTGCTGCTCGCGCAGACCGAAGTCGGTGAAGTGGCCGAGGCAGCGGGCTTGGGCAAGGGAGGCTCGTCTGCCATGCCGCACAAGCGCAATCCGGTGGACGCGGTCGCAGCCCTTGCCGCTGCGCGACTCTCGACAGCTCTCGTCCCCGTGCTGACGAGCGGTATGGCGCAGGAGCACGAGCGCGCCGCGGGAACTTGGCAGACGGAATGGGCGGCGATTCCGGAACTGTTCGGCTACACTGCCGGCGCCGTCGCGCGCGTCCGGCAATCGCTCGACGGGCTCGAAGTGAATGCCGCGCGCATGCGCGAGAACCTCGATGCGAGTGGTGGCGTGAACATGGCCGAGTCGTTGGCCACGGCGCTCACCGAGCGGCTCGGGCGCGCCGAGGCGCAGGCGCTCGTGCAAGAACTGTCTGCGCGTGCGACGCGCGATGGCCGGTCGTTGCTCGACGCGGCCGCCGACGACGAGAGAGTGCGCGGCGTCCTCACGCCGGAAGAGATCGAGCGTGCGACCGAACCGGCCAACTACCTCGGCGCCACCGACACGTTCATCGATCGGGCACTCGCGCAGCATCGGGCGTTGGCGAGCGCGCCGTGAGTCACGACGCCTTCACCGGGCGCGTGAACGTTGGTGGCTGCCGCCTCGCGTACCGTATCGAGGGGCGAACGCTCGAGGATGCACCAGTCGTGGTGATGCTGCACTCACTTGGCCTCGACCTTCGCATGTGGGACGAGCAGGCTGCGGCGCTGTCGCGGCGCTTTCGCGTGATTCGCTACGACTGCCGCGGCCACGGTGCGTCCGACGTGCCGGGCGAACCGGTGAGCATCGAGCAGCTCGGGGGCGACCTCCTGGCGCTGTTGGACCACCTGGACGTGCGGCGGGCGCACCTCTGTGGCCTGTCGTTAGGTGGCGTGATCGCACTCTGGACCGCGGCGCACCACCCCGAACGGGTGGACCGTGCCGTCTTCGCCAATACCGGCGCGCGCATCGGGACGGAGCAGTCGTGGGATGAGCGGATTCGTGCCGTGCGGGAGGGAGGAATGGCGGCGATACGCGATGCCGTGCTGGCCCGCTTCCTGGGGGAGGAGTTTCGGCGCGCGCATCCCGGACAGACAAGCGCCGTCGGCCAGATGCTCGACGAGACTTCGGCCGAAGGATACCTCGCGATCTGTGAAGCGCTGCGGTCGTCCGACCTTTCGCTCGACGTGGCCAGTATCCGCGCAGCATCACTGATCATCGCGGGGGAGCTCGACGTGTCGACGCCGCCGGCGCTGGGCGAAGCACTGCACGCCGCCATTCGCGGGAGTGCGCTCACGATCCTTCGCGGCGCGGCGCACCTGTCGAACGTCGAACAGTCGGACGCGTTCACGAGTGCGATCGAGGATTTCCTCCTTCGAGATTGACCCAGCAGCCTGCCTGCGTTCTCACCGTCTTTAGGGGGTGCCGCCGATGCAGCAGACGAGGATACTGCGGATGTTGTCGGGTGTGACGCTCTGCGCGCTGGCCGCTGCTGTCTGTCTGCCAGCGCAGGGGGCACCGGATGCGACCGCCCGCTGCGCTGAGCTCATGCACGTGCGCGCAGGGGTGTGGCCGGATTCGAGCACCGTTATCGTGGCGGCGACTATGGTAACGTCGCCAGCTGCAAATGCTCCGACCGCTGGGGCACCGGGCGCTCCGCTCCCCGCACACTGCGAGCTATTCGGAAAGCTCCGCGAACGCGTTGGTGTCGGCGGGCAGCGCTACGCAATTCAGTTTCATGCGCGGCTCCCGATCGATTGGAACGGCCGCTTCCTCTTCCAGGGAGGAGGAGGGAGCGACGGCGCGATCGGCGACGCGGTCGGCACCATCGGCCCAGCCTTCCCGTCGGCGCTCGCCCGCGGTTTCGCTGTCCTTTCGCAAGATTCCGGTCACGACAACCGCACGAACAACGACCCCACGCATCAGGGAACGCTCGCCTTCGGCTACGACCCGCAGGCGCGTCGCGATCACGCGTACGCATCGCTCGACGTCACCGCGCGCACCGGACAAGCGCTGGTGCGGGCCTTCTACGGCCGGCCACCAGAGCGCTCGTACTTCTTCGGATGCTCGGAGGGCGGGCGCGAGGGGATGGTCTTCGCGCAGCGCTTCCCGGAGCTCTTCGATGGCATCGTCGCCGCCGCACCGGGCTTCGCGCTGCCCAAAGCGGCGATTGCCGAAGCGTGGGATACGCACGCCTTCGTTGACCTGGCGCGGCAGATGGCGCTCGTCGACTCGGCTGGCACGCCGAGAATCGGCGAGACGTTTGCCGATGCCGATTTTGCCCTCGTGTCGGATGCGGTGCTGGCGTCGTGTGACGCCAAGGACGGCGTGGTCGACGGCATCGTCGGCGACTACACGTGGTGTGACGCCGCGCGCGTGCGCAGTGCGCTCGACGCGCTCGCCTGTGCGGGACCCAAGGTCGGGAGCTGCCTGACGACGGACCAGATCGCGACGCTGCGGCGCGTGATGGGCGGTCCGCGAAACTCGAAGGGTGAATTGCTGTACAGCGACTGGCCGTGGGATGCCGGGATCGGCGGGCGCCTCGCCGATGGCCGCTACCAACAGGGGTGGCGCATCTGGAAGATCGGGATTGTCGGCGCCAGACCGATCCCCGCGCTCAACGTCATCCTCGGCGCGCCGTCGCTGTCGGCACTGTTCACGACACCACCGACGCCGCTTGCCAACGACCCGCGCGTCCTTCTGCGCTACGCGGTGGACTTCGACCTGGACCGCGATGCACCGCGCATCTTCGCACGCGCGGGCGACTTCACCGAGTCGAGCTGGGAGCTCGTCGGCGCGCAGCGCACCGACCTCTCGGCGTTCCAGCGTCGCGGTGGAAAGCTGATCGTCCCGCATGGGCTCAGCGATCCCGTCTTCTCCGCGCACGACACGATGCGCTGGTGGGATGCCGTCAACAGCGCGGCGAAGGGACATGCGGCGGACTTCGTACGAGTCTTTCCGGTTCCCGGGATGGCGCATTGCAGCGGCGGGCCGGCGACGGACCAGTACGACTGCCTAACGTCGATCGTCGACTGGGTGGAGCGCGGCATTGCGCCTGAGAGCATTCCCGCACGTGCGGGCGCGATGTCGCCCTGGCCCGGCCGGTCGCGCCCACTCTGCCCGTATCCCCTCGTGGCGCGCTACGACGGCGGCGACGTCGAGGCGGCCGTAAGCTTCGCGTGTCGGCCATGACCCCCAACTCGTCGTCATCGTTAGGCCCGGCCGGGCGTGAGGCGGGGACGCCCGCCGCCGCGGACGATCCACGCGCGATCATCGCCAGCGAGCGCATGGGCGCGATGCAGGTCGTCGCCATCGCAATTTGCGTACTCCTCAATGCGCTCGACGGCTTCGATGTGCTCGCGATCAGCTTCGCCTCGCCGGGGATCGCCGCCGAGTGGGGGATCGATCGCGCGGTGCTGGGTGTGGTGCTGTCGATGGAGCTGATCGGCATGGCGGTGGGGTCGATCCTCGTAGGGAACGTCGCCGATCGCGTGGGGCGCCGCCCCGTGATTCTGTGGAGCCTGGTCGTGATGGCGATCGGCATGGCGCTCGCGACCACCGCGCACAATGTCCCCACGCTATCCGCCTTTCGCCTCTTCACCGGGCTCGGCATCGGCGGGATGCTGGCGACCATCAACGCGGCGGCGGCGGAATTCTCCAATGCGCGGCGCCGCAACCTTGCTGTAGCGCTCATGGCCGGCGGCTATCCGCTCGGTGCAATCGTTGGTGGCTCGATCGCCTCGAATCTCCTCGCATCGGGAACCTGGCGTTCGGTCTTTGGGTTCGGCGCCTTCGCGACGCTCGCGTTCCTTCCGCTCGTCTGGTTCTTCCTTCCGGAGACCGTCGCCTTCGTCGTGCACCGGCGCCCGACAAACGCGCTGGAGCGGGTGAACATCGTGCTGCGCCGACTCGGGCATCGCACCGTCGCCTCGCTCCCTGCGCCCGACCGCGACGCGCCACGGGCAACCGTCGCGCAGCTCTTCGCCCCTGGGCTGGCGCGGACGACCGTCCTGCTGACAACCGCCTATTTCGCCCACATCATGACCTTCTACTTCATCCTGAAGTGGATCCCGAAGATCGTGGTCGACATGGGGTATGCGCCGTCGACCGCTGGTGGAGTGCTCGTGTGGGCCAACGTCGGCGGCGCCACCGGCTCGCTGATACTGAGCCTTCTCACCCAACGCTTCTCGGTGCGTGGACTGGTGATCGGATCGCTCGCGCTTTCGGCGGTGATGGTCTCGCTCTTTGGACAGGGACAGGCCGACCTGCAGCAGCTGGCGCTGGTGGCTGGCGTGGCGGGAATGTGCACCAACGCCGCCGTCGTGGGGCTCTACACCATCTTCGCGCAGTCCTTCCCGACCGCGGTGCGCGCCGGGGGAACGGGATTCGTGATCGGCGTCGGGCGCGGAGGGGCAGCACTCGGCCCCATCGTCGCCGGTTTCCTGTTCAGCCGAGGGGTCGGGCTCGCGACCGTGTCCGTGCTGATGGCACTCGGGTCGGTAGTGGCGGCGATCTCGCTGGTCGTGCTTAGGTATCGTGAACAGGGAGCGGAAACGTGAAGCGGGGAGACGTGAACCGCCGCCCCGCGTGGCGGAGCGGGAAGACTCTTTCGTTCCTCCCTCGCTGTTGTCACGCGCTCTTCGCGAGGACTCCGGTGATGAGAGAGCTGCTTCTTCTGGCCGCCGTTGTGACGGGCGGATCCACCAGCGCATCCGCTCAGCGAAGCGCAGAACAGGAAGTGCGCACATTTCTCGCCGCATACGACAGCGCCGTGATGCAGCGCGACACGGCATTCCTCGCGCGCGCGTTGTCGGCTGAATACGTATTGACAGGAGCCAGCGGTCGAAAGTCGGAGCGCGAACAGGTGCTTCGCTTCTACGCGCGGGAACGAGCGGCACCGTCGTACCGACGGATCTCCCTACAGCACGACAACGTCATCATCCGCGTAGTAGGCAGGATGGCGCTGGTAACGAATGACTATACCGCGCGGACATCGCCAGTCGATGCCCCCAACGATGAACCGGAAGTCACCAGGGGGCGACACACTGGCGTCTTCGAAAAGCGTGATGGGCGTTGGGTCGTCCTCGCCGAGCAGGACACCGAACAGCCGCACGATGACAGCACGATGGTGCGTCAAGTGACGAATGCCGGTCGCCAGTTCTACGAGCTGACGCAGCGCCTCAGCAGCGGGCGCGATTCGGCATCACTCGAGCAACGCGGCGATCTCGCCGTGTTTGCCCGATTGCTGGCCGACGACTTCATCTGCACGTGTGGCAACGGTGGAACGACGGGGAAGGCACAGGAGCTCGCCCGTGTTATGGACGGCAGGCGGAAGCTCGAATCGGTACGTCTCCTGCAACATGCCGTCGTGGCGATAGACAACAACTCCGCAGTCGAAACAGGTGAGGTGCGAATCGTCGGCCAGGACGAGGACCTGCGGATCGATGTTCTGCTGCGCTTTACGAAGACGTGGGTGTCGTGGGGCCACGGATGGCAAATCATCGCCCAGCACCTCTCCGTGGCCCGGGAGTGAGGTTCGACCGCCCTACTTGAGCCTCGGCTCCGTCTTGCGTGGCGCCTTCTCGCACTCGGGCCACCCGCGCGCGGGGCCACGCCCGCCGCTCATCGCCGTGACGTCGACGCGGTCCAGCGGAATGCGCGCGGGATCCTCGGCGGCAAGGTAGGCCAGCATCGCCGTCAACGTCGCGTTGTATCGCAGGTCATCGAAGACGACCTTGTCGTACGTGTCGCGCTCGGTATGCCACGTGACGTTGCCGTAGTCCCATCCCAGCGAGCCGAGCCCAAAGGCCGGGAGCCCTCGACAACCGAAGGGGAAGTCATCGCTTCCGCCGCCGGCCGGTCGACCGGGGACGACCGGCTGCCCGCCGTTGAGTTGCGCGCGAAACTCGGTCGGAATCTTTCCAAGCCAGTCGTTCAAGTGCGCCGGCGCACCGACGAGCCCCGCCCCACCGATGAACGCGACGCGCCCGGTCCCGTTGTCCTGGTTGAAGAGCGCCTGCAGTCCGCTCAACACCTCGGGATGATCTTCTGTGAAGGCCTTGGAGCCGACCTCGCCCTCCTCCTCGCCGCTCCAGTGCCCGACGAGGATCGTACGCTTGGGATTGGGATAGACTTTCTTGAGGATGCGCATCGCCTCGAGCATCGTCAGCGTCCCGGTGCCGTTGTCCGTTGCACCTGACGACCCATCCCATGAGTCGAAGTGTGCAGAGAGTACGACGTACTCGTCGGGGTGTTCGGTGCCGGGAATACGCCCGATCACGTTGAAGACGGGCTGCTCGCCGAGGAGTTTTCCGTCGAGGTTGAGCGTGAGCTTCGGTTTGTCACCCGCTTCGGCCAAACGCGCGACCAGACCGTAGTCCTCGCAGTCGAGCGCGATCGCCGGGGTTTTCGTGTTGTACGTCTCGAAGACCTCCATCGCCCCCCACCCGGTGTTGAGCGCACCGCTCCCGAAGAAGCGGCCGGCGGCAGCCCCATTCGCGGCAGCCTCGACGACCTGCGCCGGCGTGCGTCCGCCTCCCAACGACCACGGAAGCTTCGGACGCGACACGATGATGCCACCCGCGCCTCCCTGCTCGAGCTGCACACCGAGTTCACCGCCGCCTAACGCGGTGAAGTATCCCGTCCCCCGCACCCCCGCACTTTCACCGCCGGGAGCGCCCGGCGGGACACGCCTCGGCGCCCACTCGCGCTGCGTGGTGACCATCAGCGTATCCATGCGTGCCTTGCTCTCGGGCGTCGCGTTCGCGGCCCAGTCGTCCTGCGGGCGGCACGTGGGGAGCGGCGCGGAAATCATCACCAGCTTTCCCTTCGCCTGCGGGAGCCACGCCACGAAGGCGGTGCTGTCCTTGAACTGCGGAAGGATGATCGGTTCGAGCGTGACATCCTTCCCGCCGGTACCAGGGCTGTAGCCGACCATTTGTCCCTGCAACGTGCGATTGCGCGGCGCGACGAGGTCGATGTGCGAGTGCCCGCGGACCCAGCCGCGCCAGGTACCGTACTGCTCCTCCTTGGCCGCGATCCCCCATGACTTGTACATGTCGACCAGCCAGTCCTGCGCGCGTTTGAGGTTCGGCGTCCCCTGCAGGCGTGGACCAAGCGAGTCGAAGAGGGCGTGTGCCTCCGACTGGAGGGCGCTCGAGTCCATTCCGACCGCGTAGATGTGGCGAATGGTCGGGTCCTGGGTCGGGAAGGTCTGAGCCTTCGCGGAGGTGGCAGCGACGAGGAGCGTGCAGGCGATGGCGAGTCGGCGCATGGTCGTGTTGGGTGTGTTGCGTCGGGAGGATTTCTCTCCGAGTCTACATCGCGCGCGATTCACCCGGCGGGCCTTTCGGCGCTTTTGACGGTACCTTCACGCCTCGGCGCCCTCGTTCGGGGCGCTGCCCCGGGGGGAGACAGCTGCCACACCCGTTCCGGCGCGTCACCGCGACGAGCGCACGGACCTGACGTTCGACAGGAGGAAGGAGTGATCGCGAAGCTCTGGCATCCGATCGGTGGTGGCGCGCGTCACCTACGCACAGCGTGCGTGTGGGGGCTCGCCGCGGCAATACTCGCGACAGCGATGCCGCGCGCCGCGGCCGCGCAGGAGCGCATCCGCGTCCTTCTCGACTCCGATGCCAACAACGAGGTGGACGATCAGCATGCACTGGCGTACTTGCTCTTCAGCGGCGACGTGTTCGACCTCGTGGGGATCACCGTCAACCGGACGCGCAACGGCGGCAATGTCGATGAACAGGCGGCGGAAGCGGAGCGCATCGTCACGCTGGCGGGGCTCCAGCAGCGCTATCGCGTCACGCGCGGTGCGAACGGATCTTTCGACGAGATCGCCCCTCACACGGGTGAGCGCGACTTCGACGGAAGGGCCGCGGTCGACCTGATCATCCAGCGTGCGCACGAGCCGAGTGCGAAGCCGCTCGTGCTCCTCCCCATCGGCAAGCTGACGAACATTGCCCTCGCTCTGAAGAAGGATCCGTCGATCGCCCCGCTGGTACGCATCGTCTGGCTCGGATCCAACTATCCTGAGCCGGGTGAGTACAATCAGGAAAACGACGAGTCGGCGTTGGCGTACGTCTTGGAGAGCGAGGCGCCATTCGAGATGGCGGTCGTGCGCTGGGGGCTCCCCACGGGGACGGCGGTGGTGCAGGCTTCGATGGACGAGATTCGGCGTCGCATGCCCGGACGAGGGCCACACATCATTGCTCCGATCACCGGCCGCAACGGCGGGCGCTTCACATCGTTTGGTGACTACTCCGTCGACCTGTTCGAACACGTGAAGCTCGACGGCGACCCGCCATCACGTGCGCTGTACGACATGGCGGCAGTGGCGATCGTGAAGCACCCCGCATGGGCGCGCGCGCGGGCGATTCCGGCGCCCCGGCTCGTGGACAGCAGGTGGGTGGAACGCCCCGCTAACCGGCGCACCATCAGGGTGTGGGAGAATTTTGATCGCGAAGCCATCATGCGCGACTTCTTCGCGACGATGGAGCGGCCGACGCTGGTGCACTAGCGGGGACCGCCGGTCTCGGTGGCCGAATCGACGAAACGACGCGGATCGCCGCGCGATCGAACGATCTCGCAGTCACCCGGCAACGACTCGCCCCCGCCGAGGTGCGACGCGCCACGCAAGCGTTCACCATTGCGTCGTTCCCATACCGCGCACGCGGCGACGGGTTTGCGCGTCGGACTTCGCAGTCGCGCCACGTCGCTGAGCCAATAGGCACTCCCGAAGCGATACCCCGCCTCACCAATCTCCACCTCGACCTCCACATGCCAACCGCGATGATGGCACCCCTGCACACCTCGCATTCGCCGCACCCGTCCAGGCGCGTTCTCAATCGGCTCCACCGACGCGGCGCGCTTTCGCTCGCGATGGCCACTGCCGTTCCCCTCTTCTCTGCGGAGCTTTTGGCGCAAGCCGACGGGCTGGTGGCTTTTCCGGCCGTGTATTCGGTACAGCTCGAGAATCCGTGGGTGCGCCTCGTGCGCGTGCGTCTTCCCGCGGGGGCCAACCTCGCCACGCACTCGCATCCGCCCGGATTCATGTTCCACGTCTACCTCAACGATGCCGATCCGGTGCTCTTCAGTCACGTCGGAGCGCCGTACGAGATAACGCGCCCACCGGTGACCGCGCGCAGCTTCCGCGTCGGTACGGCAACGCCGGAGGTTCACGCCGTGCTCAATCCGTCCGAGCGCGCTTCGGACTACCTACGCGTCGAGTACAAGACGCGCGGGGAGGAGCATAGCCGGCGACGCGTACACGCTCCTCCGCTTGCCGACTCGAGCAGCGCGGTGGTAGAGCACACCGGCGATATCTCACGCGTGACCCGCTTGACCATCGCCGCGGGCGATTCCATCAGCGTCGACGCAACGGACGCCCATCCCGCCCTCCTCGTCTTCGTGACCGATGCGACCGTCGCCGAAGGCGCTGAACACGTCGAGGCGCAACCGGCACGCGTCGGAGATGAACGCTTCGTGGCGCCAGGAGGGCGCCTGCTGTTGCGAAATAGGGGGAGTACGCCGTTGCAGCTGCTGCGCTTCGATTTCCTTGCGGCGCCGGGCGCGTCGCGATGATCGACTGAGGTGCCGGCTTTGTGCGCGCCCCCCCGGTGGCGAACCGTGCCACCGGGCAGGCACCACGTTTCACCCGAGCGCGATCAATCCCGCCAGGTCACGAACGCCGACAGCTCACGCGGCCGCGCCGGTGGCAACTCGGCCGGTTCGCCGACGTTGACTATCGCAACGATGCGCTCGCCGTCCAGTACCCCGACGGCCGCGCGCGCCGCGGGGTCAGCCATTACCGCGCCGGTCTTGATGTGGGTGCCGAGTCCCAGTTCGATCGCGGCGAGCGAGATGTTCTGCACTGCCATCATCGCCGCGGCGTAGTCCTCTTCGCGCGTCTCCGGATTCTCCACCTCGACGACCGCCACCGCGAGCATTGCCGGGAGCGCTCGGTGCTCCTCGGCGACCTTGTCGCGAACCGCACGCCCCTTGTCGGGATCGTCGATCTTTCGCGCCTTTCGGCTGCCGAGGGCTAGTCCGTATGCGTGGCGTGCCTCGGGGCCCAGGACATAGAACCGCCACGGCTGCGTTAGGTGGTGGTTGGGAGCCTGTACGGCGGACGCGAGGAGCAACTCGATTTCAGCGCGCGACACGGCTCGGTCGGTGAACCGGCGAATGGAGCGTCGGTCGCGAATGGCGTCGGTAGGTTTCATGGAGGGAAGTTAGCGTCGCGCGGCGAGTTGAGGGGAGCGCTCGCATGGAGGCGTATTCATCGCCATGTACTGCCGCGGCGACTCGAGCGTCGGCGCATGGCTTACCGGGGCGACGCTGCTGGCCTGCGCACCGGCGGAATGATCGATCGCCGAGCGCGAGCGGAAATCACGCAGCAGCTAACCGGCGCCTGCAGCACGTGAGGAAGTGCGTGCGAGCTGAACGATCGTGCCGTCTGACGCGCCGTCGGGGTGCGGATCATTCGCCGGTATGGAGAGCTTTCCCCGTGACACCGCGTGTCGCGGCGTCGCATTGCCTGACGCTGGGCGCCGCGCTAAGCTGGGCAGTACGCTCACGAGCGGGAGGAAGGCGCCACAGCTCCAGTTCACCGGTCGCCGACCCTCTCACCACCCGCGGCGATGCGCGATGCCCACTCCGACGACGAACACCGAGCTCCCCGACGATCCCCTCTGGTATAAGGACGCCATCGTCTACCAGGCGCACGTCAAGGCGTACTGCGACAGCAACGGGGACGGCTACGGCGACTTCGGGGGACTGATCGAAAAGCTCGACTACATCCAGTCACTCGGTGTCACCTGTCTCTGGCTCCTCCCGTTCTATCCGTCGCCGCTCAAGGACGACGGCTACGACATCGCCGAGTACAAGTCGATCAACCCGACGTACGGTTCGCTCGCCGACTTCCAGCGATTCATGCAGGAGGCGCACCGGCGCGGGCTCCGCGTGGTGACGGAACTCGTCATCAATCACACATCCGACCAGCATGCATGGTTCCAGCGCGCGCGCCGTGCGCCCAAGGGGAGCCCCGAGCGGAACTGGTACGTGTGGAGCGACGACCCGAATACCTACGCCGGCACGCGCATCATCTTCACCGACACCGAGACCAGCAACTGGACGTGGGATCCGGTCGCCCAGCAGTTCTTCTGGCATCGCTTCTTTAGCCATCAGCCCGATCTCAACTTCGACAACCCCGAAGTGCTGGAGGCGGTGCTCGATGTGATGCGCTTCTGGCTCGACATGGGAGTCGACGGGCTGCGACTCGACGCGATTCCGTACCTCATCGAGCGCGACGGGACCAACTGCGAGAACCTCCAGGAGACGCACGTGGTGCTTCAGAAGATGCGTGCCGCGCTCGACGCCGAGTATCGCGGGCGGATCTTCCTCGCCGAGGCGAACCAGTGGCCCACCGACGTGCGTCCGTATTTCGGGGACGCGAACGAGTGCCACATGGCGTTCCACTTCCCGCTCATGCCGCGGATGTTCATGGCGATGCGACGCGAGGACCGGACGCCGATCGTCGAGATCATGGCGCGCACACCGGAGATCCCGCCCGAGTGCCAGTGGGCGATCTTCCTTCGCAACCACGACGAGCTCACGCTCGAAATGGTGACCGATGAAGAGCGCGACTACATGTACAATGAATACGCCAAGGATCCGCGCATGCGCATCAACGTGGGGATCCGGCGTCGCCTCGCTCCGCTGATGGACAACGGGCGTCGGCAGATCGAGCTGATGAACGCGCTCCTCATGTCGATGCCCGGCACTCCGATCGTCTATTACGGTGACGAGATCGGAATGGGCGACAACATCTACCTGGGCGATCGCAACGGCGTACGGACGCCGATGCAGTGGAACGGGAGCTGGAACGCGGGCTTCTCCGACTCCGACGCCGCGGCGCTGTACAGCCCCGTCATCGTCGACGCGCCCTACGGCTTCCAGGCAGTCAACGTCAACGCGTCGGAGCGCACACAGACCTCGCTGCTCCGTTGGATGCGACGCCTCATCGCGGTGCGCGGCAGTTCGCAGGCGTTCGGGCGTGGGAGCATCGAATTCCTAAGCCCCGACAACCGAAAGATCCTCGTCTACCTGCGCGAGTACGCGGGGGAGACGATCCTCTGTGCCTTCAACCTCTCGTCGAGCGCCGAGCCGGCCGAGATCGACCTGTCGCGATTCGCCGGCCGGGTCCCCGTGGAGATGTGGAACACGCGACCGTTCCCCGCGATCGGGCAACTCCCGTATCTCCTCACCTTTAGTCCGCACTCCTTCTACTGGTTCTGGCTCGCCCCGGCGGACGAGCGGGCCGGACGCTGAGCGGGGAGCCGGCACGCGGCTCCCCATCTCCCGCCCTCTACTTCATCGCCAGCACGTGCGCGACGAGCTGGTCGACGGCGATCTCCGTCCCCTGGTAGAAGCCCGACGACATGTCGGTCTCGAAGTCCGCCTCGTTGCGGTGCAGGGCCGTGAACACATAGCGCGTCCCCTCACCCACGCTCTCCATCGTCACGATCGCGGTGATGGGAACGTCGTCGAAGACGGCGGGCCTATAGCCCGGAAACAGCATCGAGGTCCAGACGAGCCGTTCCATCGGCACAACCTCGAGATAGCAGCCGAGGTTGGGAATATCGGGACCGTCGCCCACGGCGATGTCGATGCTGAACATCCCGCCCGGGCGCACATCGAGCTCCGCTTTCGCCACGCGCCCCCACGCCTTGGGCATGTACCATTCCTTCATGTGTTCGGGCCTGGTGAGCGCCTCCCAGACGAGTCGCCGGGGCGCGTCGATGTGCCGCTCGATGGCGAAGTCGAGCTTCGGGTCGAAAGCGAAATGCTTTCTCATCTGTTGGATTCCTCTTCCTTGAGTTGTTTGACGTATTGATCGAAGCGATCGAGGCGCGCTTCCCACTCCCGTCGCCGCTCGGCCAGCCAATCCTCGGCGACCTTGAAGCGCTCGGGTGCCAGCTCGAATGTGCGCACCCGCCCTCGCTTCTTCGATCGCACCAGCCGGCTCTCTTCGAGCACCGAGAGATGCTGCACGAACGACGGGAGCTGCATGTCGAACGGCTCGGCGAGCTCACTGACGGTCGCCGCCCCGACCGAGAGCCGTTCGAGAACCTTGCGCCGCGTCGGGTTGGAGAGGGCGTGAAAGACTGCGTCTGCGACTGCGGTCTGAACCATGTTCGGCACCATCGCTGCTCGAGTGATCCGATCGGACGACACCAGTCTACATCATCCCCATACTTCTGTAAATACCTAAGTATTATCGTGCCCCACGGGCGTCGGCGGGCGCTGCGCACCTTGGCGGATGAGCTGTCGCGAAAAGGCACGAAGTTGGCGCGCGATGTCAAAACGCGTCCGCGGCCCTTCCGTACAAGGGACAAGCGCTGACGATGCTCGTGCGACCGTGCACCGTGTCCCAGCGCCCTGACCACCGGGCCTGGGGCTCGGACGACCACGGGAGGCGTTCATGCATCGCGATCTCAGCACCTACATCAAGGAGACGCGCGCGACTTCGATTGCCGCGCTCGCAGCCATCGTTCTGCTGCCCGTCGTTGGGCGCGCGCAGCTCTCCATCGTCCCTGTCCGCATGACGCAGTCGTCGGCGGCCGCACACGGCAATCACGCGACGCTCCACACCGACCCGCGCTGGAAGGAGTGTTCGATAAAGCTCGACCCATCGCTCACACAGGGGGCGTGGAAGCAGTTCACGCGCGAAGCCGGGTTGGTGACCTACTTCCGCCCCCTGATCGATGCCAAGCCGATGGGGCGCGGCAAGGTCGAGCTTTCGGTGTTGCAGTGGGAGACGGCGATCGACGATCACGACGCGGCGTGGAACGACACGTTCGTGCATCCCGACTCGGCGCACTGGCTCTTCGAGGGAGAGGGGCTCCGCTTTCCCGGCTTGATGCTGCGCGCCGGTCTATCGCGCCGAGTGGATGTGGGGGCGTACTTCACCAAGAACCCGGGTGCGAACTACGGATTCTATGGCGGCCAGGTGCAATACAACGTGGTCGACGACAGCACGCGCAATTGGGCCGTCAGCACGCGCGTCAGCGCGGTGCGCCTGTTCGGACCTGACGATGTCGCGTTCTCGGTGGGCGGGATCGATGCCATCGTGAGCCGGCAGTATCGTCCGATGACGTGGGCGACCCTATCACCGTACATCGGCGTGTCGACGTATGTCTCGCATGCGCACGAGAAGTCGGCGCTGGTGAATCTTGCCGATGAAACGACGCCGGGCGCGCAAGCGAGCGCGGGCCTTTCGCTCAAGCTTTCGGTGGTGCGAATCGCGGCCGAGTACAACACGGCGCGCGTGCGATCGCGTTCGCTCAAGATCGGGATCGGACTCTGACGCCTGCGGCGGAACCTTGTGTTTCGCCGGCGTCACCATCGGCGCGTCCGCCGTCGGGCGCGCCCTCGCCGTTGACACTGACTGGCGACGTCGAGAGGATTGGTCACGACATGGCCAACAGCGTCCCGACGATCGCGGTCACCAGCACCCTGGCGATGGTGCGCATGGCGGAGGCACGAGGCGTCGCCGTCGACGAGGTGCTGCGCGCTGCCGGCGTCGATCGCGACACGCTGGACGCGCCTGACGCGCGCCTCCCCGCCACGACGGTGCTCTCCGTGTGGGGAGTCCTGCGTGAGCGCAGCGGCGACTCCTCGTTGCAGCTGCACGCCCCCTCGATGCTTCCGTTTGGCGCGTACCAGGTGCTCGACTACCTGGTCGCGGCTTCGGAGACGCTGGGCGACGGTGTGCAGCAGTTCGCCCGCTTCTTCGGCCTCATCGCCGAGGCGGTGTCGCTCACCATCGAGCGACGCGCGGACGGCTACGCACTCTGCCTCCTCATGGCGAATGGCACGCCGGTCCCTCCCGTCTATGCTGACTACATCTTCGCAGCGCTCGTGAGCCGATTGCGCATGCGCATCCGTCCGACCGTGCAGGTGCAACGACTCGAGTTGCGGCACGCACGTCCGCGCGACGATGCGAGCTACCGTGAGGTGTTCGGTGTCGCGGTGCGCTTCGGCGCGGCGGCCGACCGGCTGTCGTTCTCGCACGAGGAATGGCAGGCACCCACGGCCACGCCCGATGTGGCACTCGCGCGCCTCCTCGAGGAGCACGCGCGAATCCTCGCCGCGCGCGCGCCGCGCGCAACGGCAGGAATCGTCGCCGACGTGGAACGAGCGATGACCGCGCGCCCGGCCGACAGCGGATCGGCGACGTCGATCGCCCGTTCGCTCAACGTGAGCGTGCGCACGCTGCAGCGACGCCTCGTGGACGCCGGGACGAACTTCCGCGACGTGTCGGACGGGGTGCGCTCGCAGCTGGCGGAGGGGTACCTGACGAACGCGCGCGTCTCGATCGCCGAGGTGGCGTGCCTGCTCGGCTTCAGCGAGCAGAGCAGCTTCAACCGGGCGTTTCAGCGATGGACCGGAGAGTCGCCCGGGCGGTGGCGGCAGCGAGCCGACGGGAATGAGCGGCGGCGTGTGCGGTGACCGGGCGCAGTGCCTACCTTGCGTTCCTCGCCTGACGAACGCAGACATCAATGGCGTACCAGCGCATTGGAGAGTTAGGGCATGGCAGTCAAGCGGATGGATAACGTCGGCATCGTGGTGGAGTCGCTCGACGACGCGATCGCCTTCTTCACCGAGCTCGGCCTGCGCCTCGAGGGGCGCGCGACGATCGAGGGCGAGTGGTCGGGACGCGTGACCGGACTCGACGGGCAACGCGTCGAGATCGCGATGATGGCGACGCCCGACGGACACAGTCGCCTCGAGCTCTCACGCTTCATTTCCCCGCCGGTCGTCGCCGATCACCGCAACGCGCCGGTGAATGCGTTCGGCTACCTGCGCGTGATGTTCGCGGTCGACGACATCGACGACACGCTCCGCCGGCTTCGGTTGCGTGGGGCGGAGGTGGTGCGCGAGGTCGTGCAGTACCAGGATGTCTACCGTCTGTGCTACATCCGCGGGCCCGAGGGGATTCTGATTGGGTTGGCGGAGGAGTTGAAGTAGGAGCACGTTGCCTCACGGCACGATCTTCGGCCGCACGATGAACATGAGCGCATCGATCGTGTTGGCTGCACGGCACGGTTGAAAGTCGAGCGAGCCGCAGGCGGGCGCCGCCCCCTGCGCCTTGGCGCCCGGGATCACCGGGACACTCAGCACCGACGCGTGCGCCGCGTCATGATACACGGTGATCCGCCCCGGCTGTCCGCTCGGCTGAAAGCCCCAGTCAGGCTGCGCGGTTGGGGACGGGGCCATGATCGTGATCTCGAGTCGATGCCCATCGCGAATCACCGCGCCAACCGGAGGAAGTGACATCCGGATCTCGTACACCTTCCCTGGCACGAGCGGATCGCGCTTGGCGAACAGATGCCGGATCGCATCCGGTCGCGAGCGCGCGCGGTCGACGGCGCGCATGGAGGCGCGCAGCAGTCCGCGCTGCACGTACTGCACGTCGCCGTTGGGGTATAGGTCGTGCACGTCGACGACGAAGTCGGCGTCGTCGTGCTGTAGGCTCACGTAAAAGGTCACCTGTGGAGCGCCGAGGATGGTCATGTCCGCCGTCATCGGCTCGCTGCGATAGACGAGCACTCCCTCGGGTTCGACCGGCAGGGAGAACTGTGCGTTGCTCCCGATGAGCTCCGTCCCCGTGGGGTAGGTGTAGCTGCGCGTCGCGGTCTCGGTCGCAGATGACGGTTTGTCGCTGACGAGCTTGGCGTCGCCCGTGAGGTAGAACGACTGAGTCTTCGCCTCGGGGACGGGCCAGGCGCTGTGCGTGGTGATCCAGTTTGGCGTGGACGCACCGCCTCCGAGCGCGGTTCCTCCCTTGCGCGCGACTTCCCAGAACACGGTCACGGGCTGCTCCTTCTCGACACCGTTCTCGCTCCCCTTGAGCCAGCGATCGAACCAGCGCAACTGATCGTCCTGGAACACCTTCTGCCCGAGCACCACGCCATGGCCGCCGGGGAGGACGTAGAGGCGCTTGGGGACCTTGAGGTGGTGAAAGAGCGTGATCCCGCCGGTGATCTGCGTCTGGAAGTCCTGCCACCCCATGCCGACGATCGTCGGGACGTTCACGCGATCGACGTACGTTTCGGTCGCGCGGCGCTTCCAGAAGGCGTCATCGAAGGGATGCTGTTGCACCTGACGGATGTAATCGACCTGGGGGTGCGACTTCGCGTTCTGTTCGCACTCGGCGTCGCCCCAGCCGATTCGTGCATTCATCCCAGCTGCCGAGAGCGCGGGCTGGTACAGCGTGAACCAGCGCGAGGTGAAGGCGATGTTGAACATGCCGCCGGGGTACAGGGCGTCCTCGTAGACGTTTGCCGTGATGCTCGATGTCACCATGGCCTTGAGCGCCGGCGGGTGCTTGGCAGCGACGAAGTACGCGGTATGCGCCGGATACGATGATCCCCACAGCCCTACCGATCCGTTGCTCCACGGCTGCCTGGCGATCCAGTCCACGATCTCCGCGCCATCCGCGCCGTGCGACTCGCCGTCGAGGAACGAGAACGCTCCCTGCGAGCACCCCGTCCCCCGCACGCTCACGCCGATGAAGGCATAGCCGTGGTCGAGCCAGGTGGGATTCGGGCCCGCGCCCGCCGCGACGTACGGATCGTACTGCATCACCGTCGGATACTTCCCGCCCTGCAACGGGCGATACGCGACATACGCGATGCGCACACCGTCGTGCAGTGGGATGTAGCCGTACTCGCGGTGGTAGCTCGACGGTGTGGATGCGCCCTGCGAGCGGGCGCCATTCCACGGCGCAAGGAGCGTGAGGGCGACGAGGATCGCGTGACGGAACATGAAGGAAGCCCTCGATGAGGAGCGAGTGGGCATTCGAATCGCACGGGCGACCCAAACCTACCTTCGATCAGGATTCCGGAATACGCCTCACCTGATGGTCGGTTTGCCGATGCCGACATTTTCGGCCAAGTTGGCGCATGCGTACTCGATCAGGCGAATGCCTCGACGCGCCGAGCCGGACAGCCACTCGCGCGCAGCATGATCCCCTGGACCATCTGCGGTGCGACCGTCACACGCCCGCCACGCGAACAGCGATCGCCGCGCTCGCGGCGCTCGTGCTTCTCGTCACGCCCGGTGCAGGCGCACAGTCGCACGTCGGGAAACCGCATGTCGCTACCATCCGCGAGACATCAAGAACGTTTGTCACGTACCCGTTTGGGGATCCGGACCCCATCCCCACCGTCGGGCGCATCTACCCGTACTTTCGGTTCGACGGCTTCACGGCGACGGGCGTGCCCAAGTCGTGGAAGGTCATCGAGCTCGAAAACGACTGGATCAAGGTGCTGATCCTCCCGGAGATCGGCGGAAAGATCTGGGCAGCGATCGAGAAGGGGAGCGGGAAACCGTTCATCTATTTCAACCACGCCGTCAAGTTTCGCGATATCGCGATGCGGGGACCGTGGACGAGTGGCGGGATCGAGATCAACTACGGAATCATCGGGCACACCCCGAACGTCGCTACGCCGGTGGACTACGTGACGCGACGCAATCCTGACGGTTCCGTCAGCTGCATCGTCGGCGCGCTCGACCTGCTCACGATGACCACCTGGCGCCTGGAAACGCGACTCGCACCAGACCGCGCCGCATTCACCACCTCGTCGACCTGGCACAATCGGTCGTCACTGGAGCAGCCGTACTACACATGGATGACCGCCGGAATACCCACCGCCGGCGGACTCCGCTACGTCTTCCCCGGGAGCGCCTGGATCGGACATGAGGGAGAGCTCGGCAGCTGGCCGGTGAACAGCGACAATGGACGCGATGTCTCCGTCTACGACGACAATGACTTCGGTCCGTACAAATCGTACCACGTGCTGGGCGCGACGAATGACTTCTTCGGCGCCTGGTGGCACGACACGGGACTTGGCATGGCGCGCGTTGCACCTCGTGACGAAAAACCTGGACAAAAGATCTGGATCTGGGGACTCTCGCGGCAAGGAATGATTTGGGAGTCACTGCTCACCGACAGTGACGGCCAGTACTCGGAGCTGCAGTCGGGACGCCTCTTCAACCAGACTTCGGAAGGGAGTACTCGCACGCCCTTCAAGCATCGGGGATTCACGCCGCACCTTACCGATCGCTGGTCCGAACAATGGCAACCGGTCACCGGGACGGACGGCTTCGTCGTTGCGGGCACGGTTGGGGCGATGAACGTCACCCGCGACGGCCGTCAGCTCACCGTCGCAATCTCACCGGTCGACTTCGTCGACGACACGCTCGTGGTTCTTGCGGGCGGGAGGGTCGTGCACCGCGAGCGCGTGAAGCGCGCTCCCCTGCAGACATTCGCCAGGACGTTGCAGCTGCCGGACGTACCCGATTCCCTGTTCCGCGTGGTCCTGGGCCATCACGCGCTGGAGTGGAGCGGGCGACGCGGCGACGGTGCGCTCGCGCGTCCGTTGCAGGCCCCGGCTGCATTCGACTGGAGCAGCGCGTACGGGCTCGCGCTCAAGGGGAAAGAACTGATCCGCGATCGCGAGTACCTGAGGGGCGCAGCCGCTCTCGATTCGTCCCTTGCCCGAGAGCCGTTTTTCGTCCCCGCACTCGCCGATCGCGCCATGCTCGCACTTCGCGCGATGCGCCCGGATTCGGCGCTCGATTTTGCGCGTCGCGCGCTCGCCGTCGACGCGTACGACGGGGCCGCGAATTACTGGTACGGACTCGCCAACCGTGCGCTTGGACGATTCGCCGATGCACGTGATGGGTTCGAGATTTCGTCGCAGTCTGCGGAATGGCGATCGGCGGCCTGGACACAACTCGCCAGGCTCTGGCTCGCCCACGGCGACGATCGCCGAGCGCTGCAGTATGCCACCAAGGCGCTCGGCGTCGAACGGGCAAACCTCGATGCGCTGGGCGTTCGCGTCGTCGCGGCGCGACACCGGCGGGCGAACGCCGAGTGGGAACGCGCGGTTGCAGCGTATGCGGCAGCGGATCCTTTGTCTGTAATGCCCGTCGTCGAGCGCAGGTCGGGCATGAAAGGGGCGAGTGCTGCGGCCGCGCGTTCGGCGATGGCGCAGCTTCATGGCGAAATGCCGGAGCAGCGCCTGTTCGATCTCGCCGCGTGGTATCAGGACGTAGGGGATGCCACGAGCGCTACCGCCGTCCTCGCGGGAATCGGCGACAACCCGGAGGCGCTCTACTGGCGTGCGGCGTTGTCCGAGCCTGCGTCCGCTGCAACGCTCATCGAGAGGGCGAATGCGCGCGATGCCCGCATGGTCTTTCCATTTCGAGCCGAAGTGATCAATGCGCTCGAGTATGCGGTGCAGCGCACGACGCACTGGAAGCCGCGCTACTACCTCGCGCTGGGGCGATGGGCAACGCAGCGCACGTCGGAGGCGGTCGCTCTTTTCGACGCGCTCGGCGATTCGGTGCCGTTCGCGCCGTTCTACGCGGCGCGTGCCAACCTGCCGCAGCGACCACTCGATGCACAGATCCACGACCTCGAGCGTGCAACCGCACTGGATCGAAACGACTGGCGCTACGTCAAGCGACTTGCCGAACGGCTGGTGGCCGCGCGACGGGCGCACGAGGGCGTTCGGGTCGTCGCCGCTGCATACGCCGTTTCGCCGGACAACTACATGCTGGGCCTAACGAACGCGCGCGCACTTCTCGAGGCTGGGATGGTCGAGCAAGCCGACTCTCTCCTGGGACGGCTTCGGGTGCTTCCGTACGAGGGGGCGGCCGATGGGCACGCGCTCTATCGTGAGGTGAAGCTCCTGCGCGCCGTGCGCGCGTTGCGTGCGGGAAACGTCGACTCGGCTGGTGCGCTGGTGGCTGAAGCACGCCTCTGGCCCGAACGACTGGGGGCGGGTCGGCCATACGACAGCGAGATCGATGCGCGATTCGAGGACCTGATCGCTGCCGACATCGCCGAGCGACGTGGTGACGCGACGGCGGCACGCGCGAGTTGGGAGCGACTTGCGGGATGGCGACGTCCGACGGGGGGCGTGATGGATGCGTGGGTGCCATACGCGCTCGCGAAGCTCGGCCGTTTGGACGACGCACGCGTCGTGGCAAACACGCTAGGTGTGCGTGCGGACGACCTGTCGGTCATCCCTCCGCTGACGCCGGATCTCGCGAATGGACGGGGGGCGTGGCGACTCCTTGCGCCTGACGTGCGGCCGTACGCCGAGTGGAGGCGTTCGACACCGTAGAACGATGCTTCGCGTCGCTGCAGATGTGACGCGCCTGGCTGCGGCCGGCCTGCGGGCGCGAACGTTGCACAAGCATCCGCAGCGACGATGCGAAACGAATCTGTACGTCGAACCAGAATCGGCCTCCCGATGCCGCTCGAGCGATCTCTGTCGGTCGCGCGAGCCAGCCGGCGGCGTTACAGAGCCCTGCTGAGTTCTCTCCTCGCAGCGCTCTGCGGCTGTAGTGGCGACACGACGAGCAGTCCGGGAGGGGGGACACCAACTGGCGACGCGTGCGGCAACGCCATCGGCAATGGCGCGCAGCTCGTCGCTGGTCCCTCCGGCCCGAGCGGTTCGGATCTCGACCGTCCGTTCGGCTCCCTCGCCATTGCCCCCGACAATCCGGACGTCGTGTTCGTCGGAACGGAGCGGAACGGCTTCGTGCGTTCGCGCGACGGCGGGCGCACCTGGCAGCGCTTGCGGAGCGGCGTGCGCCACAGCTCCGTCGGCTATCCCGAGATCTACGACATCAGCATCGCGCCGGGGAATGCCAACGTGCTCATGGCGGCGAGCCGCGACTCGCCCGGTCCGCTGAGTGGCGACTATCCCAGTGCGATCGCCGGGGCATACCGCTCAGTCAATGGCGGCGAGGCGTGGACGCGCACAAACTGCGGCCTGCCGGGCGCGGCCACCGTCGCCGTGCAGATCGTGGACGCGAGTGGTGCCTCGGCGGTCATGGCGGTTTCCGCCGGCACCGCCACGTTCAGCCCGCTCACCGGACAGCAGTTCCCGGGCGGACTGTTTCGCACGACCGATGGTGGGGCGAACTGGACCGCGGCTTCGAGCCCAGTGTCGCTCGCGTCGAGTCAGTTCAACGTGTTTCGGCTCGTACCGGCCACGGGCGAACTCTTCACCTTCGCGTTCGACCAGGGCGACCCGACGCGAAGCATCGGCTTCCTGCGGAGCAGCGACGGCGGCGCCTCCTGGACACGCCTCGCGAATCCGATGTCGGGGCGCCTGATCGCGCACTTCGACGTGTCGGCGGACGGACGCACGATCTGGGCTGATGCAGACGATGACTTTCGTGCGTGGCGTTCGACCGACGGCGGAGCGACGTGGGCGGTGACCGGCGGATTCGTGGCGAATGGAGTGCTTTCGGTCTCGCCCCTCGATCCCGCGCTCCTGCTCATCGACGACTTCGGGACGTTGCGTCGCTCGTCGAACGCCCTGTCCACGACGCAGGTGGTCGTGAGTTCGACGCAGCCATTCGAGGATGTCTCGTTCGCCCCCTCGAACGCGTCGATCGTCTACGCCGTCACGCGAGGATACGATATCTATCGCAGCGCCGACGCCGGACAAACGTTCGAGCGCGTCTCGAACCTTCGGGATGTGGCGTTGCACTAGTTCGTATTGTCAGCGAGTTCTCACACCCATTCTTCCAAGGGTCTCTCACCACATGGCACGCCAAGTCATCTTCACCCGTGATGCCGCGCCGCCGCCGCCGACTTACAGCCAGGCGGTGCGGGCGGGGGGCCTGCTGTTCGTCTCGGGAACGGCCCCGAGCGATCCCACGACCGGCGCGCTCGTCGGCACCACGATCCAGGAGCAAACCGGACAATGCCTGAAGAACATCAAGGCAATCCTCGAGGCGGCCGGAAGCTCGCTGGACAAGCTGGTCAGCGCGACCGTCGTGCTCGCCGACGAGGACGATTTTGCGGGAATGAACGAGGAATGGCTGCGGTGGTTTCCGAGCGAACCACCAGCCCGCCAAGGAGCCAAGTTGCCGGTTCGGATCCCTGGCCTCAAGATCTCGATCGCCGCCATCGCCGAAGCCTAGCGATTTACAGCAGGCGTGCCTTGGAGTATGAGAGGCGCGAGGGAGCGACACGAGGCGCAGCGCGTCGCGAGAGCGCGACGAGTACCACTTCGCGTCGCGAGAGCGCGACGAGTGCCACTTCGCGTTGCACGATCAGCCTTTGGCGTCAGGTGCGCGCGCCTCGCCGGTGTTCAGCTGCTCGGTCACGCGGCTCGGATGCGCGTACACGTTGGCGCTGTCGCCGCGGAGCAAGCCGACCAGCGTCATCCCCGCACTCTCGGCCATACGCACCGCGAGCGCGGTCGGACGCGACACGGCGGCGAGCAGCGAGACACCGCACATCGCCGCCTTCTGCACCAGCTCGACGCTCGCGCGGCTCGTCATCACGATGAAGCCCGCCGCGGGATCGATACCGCCGCGAATCAGCGCACCGAGTGCCTTGTCGAGCGCGTTGTGGCGCCCGACGTCTTCACGCGCGATCTGCACGTCGCCGTTTGGAGTCGCCCACGCCGCAGCGTGAATCGCATGCGTATCGCGATTGAGTCGCTGCTGCGCGCCAAGCGCCTCTCCTGCACGCCAGAGCGCCGCAGGCGTGACGCTCATGTCCGACGTGACGGGCCTCGGCGCCCGCACCGCGTCGTCGATTGCGTCGACGCCGCAGAGTCCGCACCCGGTTCGCCCGCTCAGAACCCGAGCGCGTTCTTCGAGACGCGCAGCCGCGGCCGGCGGAATCGTCACGGACACGTCGATCCCGCGCGAGTGTCGTTCCACCGAGACGCTCGAGATACCGGAGAATGGCGCGATCTCCTCACTCACCGTAAAGCCGACGGCGAAGTCCTCCAGATCCGACGGGGAACAGAGCATGACCACATACGGACGCCGATTGTAGACGAGCGCGACCGGCACTTCCTCGGCGAGCAACGCATCGGCATCGACAGCGACGTTGCCCGTCAGGCGCCGCAACGTGTGACGAGAAACGGGGTCGGCATAGCCGACCCCGGGCGCTGCCCCGAGACGCGCATCCCGCGTCGTACCCGGCGGGGCGACGTCGCCTGGCTCAGTCACCGTGTGCGCTGCCGTTGGCAGCAGGCGCGGACTTGGGTTGCACGAACTGCCAGCCGAAGCGTCCCTTCACGCACAGGTTGCCTAACGTGATGTTGTTTTCCAGTGGCGAAGTCGCCTTCACGATGTCGCCGTCCTGTACATGCAGCGAGAGCGTGCACCCGACGCCGCAATACGGGCAGATCGTGTCGGTGACGTGCTGCTCCGACTCACGCCACTCCCCCGCTTGGCGAAGGTCGTACTCCGCCTGCGCCATCAGTGCGCCGGTCGGGCAGACGGCGATGCAGTTGCCGCAGTACACGCAGGCCGAATCCGGCAGGGGGGTGGCAAACTCGGTGGAGATGCGCGCATCGAAGCCGCGCCCGGCGACGGCGATCGCGAACGTGTTCTGGTGATCGGGACCGCATGCTTCCACGCACTTGTAGCAGAGGACGCACTTGCTGTAGTCGCGCATGTACAGCTCGTTGTCGACCTTCGCCGGCTGCGCGACAGTCGCGGCATATCCAGGCTCGACGCGCATGTGGTGGCCGGGAATCGCAGTGTCGCGCTGGCCGCCGTCCGTCCGGGGCGCCGGAGGACCGAACCGTGCGGGCACACACTCGTACTCGGCGAGCAGCTCCTGCATTCCCGGTGTGGTCGACAAGTCGACCGAGGAGGCGAGAAGCTCGAGCACCAGCTTGCGCGCATGCCGCACGCGCGCGCTCTGCGTCTGCACGATCATCCCCGGCTCCACCGAGCGAGAGCAGGCCGGTGCCAGGACGCGTGCTCCCTCCACTTCCACCACGCAGAGCCGGCACGCATTCACGGGGCGCAGCGTCTCGAGGAAGCAGAGCGTGGGGATGTCGATCGCCAGGTCGCCGGCCGCCGAGAGAATCGTCGTCCCTTCGGGAACGCGCACGGGGCGTCCGTCGATTGTGAGGTCGACCTCTGGGCGCGGAGCCGGGTCTGGGCGCGTGATCTGAATCAGCGTCTGGGTCATGGAGTCACGTCATAGAGGCGGAGCCGCTTGATCGCCGATTCGATCGCCGAGTACGCCGTCTGCCCGAGGCCGCAGATCGATGCATCGCGCATCGCGACGCCGACCTCGTCGAGCAATGCCAGTTCATCGCCAACTCCCGACAGCGTTTTCCCCGCCGAGATGCGGTAGAGCGCCTCCTGCTGCCGCACCGTTCCCACGCGACAGGGGACGCACTGACCGCAGGACTCATCGCGGAAGAAGTCGGCGATGCGTCGCACCATGTCGGTCAGGTCGTCGCGATCGTCGAAGGCCATGATGACGCCGGAGCCGAGCGTCGTCCCCGCGGCGCGCGCCGCCTCGAGCGTGAGCGCCAGGTCGAGTTCGTCGCCGCGCACGAAGGTACCCGCGGCGCCGCCTAACAACACGGCCGTGGGGCTCGCCGCGCCGGCCCGCGCGAGGAGCGCGCGAAGCGAAGTTCCCATCGGCACTTCGTACACACCGGGGCGCTCGACTGCGCCACTCAGGCAGAAGAGGCGAGTCCCGGTGGACTGCCCGCTCCCGGTGCGCGCGAACGCCTCTCCGCCGTGCAGCACGATCGGGAGCACATTGGCCAGCGTCTCGACGTTGTTGACAACCGTCGGCTTGCCGAAGAGTCCCTTCTGTACGGGAAATGGCGGCTTGCTGCGCGGCTCACCGCGCTTCCCCTCGATCGACTCGAAGAGGGCGGTCTCTTCACCACAGATGTAGGCCCCTGCCCCGCGACGAAGCTCGATGTCGAAGTCGCCGAGCAGGCCGGCCTCACGCGACGCCGCGATCGCGTGCTGCAACCGCTCGGCGGCGAGCGGATACTCGGCGCGGACGTAGATGAATCCCTTCGCGCAACCGGCCGCGAGTGCCGCAATCGTCATTGCCTCGACGATCGCGAACGGGTCCTGCGTCATCAGCACGCGGTCCTTGAACGTCCCCGGCTCCGATTCGTCGGCGTTGCAGACGATGTAGTGCGGCACAGCCGCCTGCGTGCGCACGGCGTCCCACTTGCGGCCGGTGGGGAATGCGGCGCCGCCGCGCCCGACGAGCTTCGCTGACGTGACTTCGCCGATGACCCACTCGGCACCCATCTGTCGTGCCTTTGCCAACGCCTCGAAACCGCCCGACTTCCTGTATGCATCGAGCGACGTGGGATCGACGATGCCAACGCGACGCAGCAGCACGAGCGATGGATCGCCCTTCTGCGGAATATCGCCGGACGCGGACGCATCACTCGGCGGTTTGTTGCCGGCCAGGACAGATTCGGCGATATCCGGAGTCACGCGTCCGAGCAGCACTTCGCGCGGATGCTCGCCCGCTTCGGTCAGGAGTGCGGCCGGCGCATGGTCGCACATCCCGAGACATGGGGAGTGCATCCATCCCCCGGCATCGCCGTTGAGATGCACCGAATCGCCCTCGGGCTCGCCGTGAATCGCCGGGCCGTGACGTTGCTCGAGGTGCTGCTCCACTTCGGCAGCGCCGCGGTTGCGGCAGGCGATGTCGTCACAGACGTGCAGGACACGCCTCGGCCGCGGCGACGTGGCGAGGAGCGCATAGAAGGTCGCGACGCCCCAGGCCTCGGCAGGCGGCACGCTCAGCCGGCGACAGACATAGCCGAGCCCTCCTTCGGAGATCCATCCGACGCGCTGCTGCAGCGCGACGAGTGCCGGCACGAGGTTATGGCGCTGCGCGCGGGCCGCTTGTCCTCCAAAGGCGACGCGGGTATCGCGCACGGTTCGCTCCTCGCTCCCCTCCCAGCTCGACGTCGGCGGGCCGAGGAGCGCATCGATTGCCGCGCGCTCATCGTCGTTAGGTTCGGTGTCCAGGTGCAGGATGTCCATCGTCAGTGCAATGCAGCCTTTCCGGCGGTGGCGAGAGACCCAACGGCATCGCCGACGAGTTCGACGCGTACGGCGCACGCCTTGAACTCGGCCGTTCCCGACAACGGATCGGAGACGTCGATGGTGAGATGGTTGGTCGGCGCCTCGTCGGGGAAGTGCAACGTCATGAAGACCAGCCCGGCGCGCAGCGCAGGGTCGATGTGCGCCGGCACTACCAGCGAGCCGCGGCGCGAGCTGACGCGCACCGGGGCTCCTTCCTCGATGCCTGCCGCCGCAGCGTCCTCTGGGGAGAGATCGAGCGTCTCGCCCGAATGCAATGGCGATGCATACCCTCCGGACTGCACGCCGGTGTTGTAGGACTCGAGGCGACGCCCCGTGGTGAGGAGGTACGGATACTCGTCGTCAGGCTGTTCCACAGCGGGGGAGTGATGCACGACGGTGAACGGCGCGGCGCGCCCACCACGCGGCACTTCCCAAAGCCGCCCGTGCAGGAAGGTTGCACCCGGGTGCGACTCATCCGGACAGGGCCACTGGATTCCTCCAAGTTCGTCCATGCGCGCGTACGAGATACCGCCGCAGAAGTCCGGCGCAGTGGCGCGCACTTCGTTCCACACCTCCTCGGCGGTGGGAGTCTTCCAGTCGAGTCCCATCCGCCGGGCAATCTCGGCAAGGATCTCCAACTCGTCCTTCGCGCCGGCCGGCGCCTCGCGCGCCTTGCGCACCCGTTGGATGCGTCGCTCGCTGTTCGTCACCGTTCCCTCCCCCTCGCACCAACTGGCGGCAGCGGGGAGGACGACGTGCGCAAGCTGTGCGGTCTTCGTAAGGACGATTTCCTGCACCACGAGGTGATCGAGTCCGCGCAGCGTCGCCTCGACGTGGTGACTGTCGGCGTCCGACTGCGCCGGATTTTCGCCGATGCAGAAGAGCGCGCGCATTGAGCCGTCGCCCATGGCGTGCAGCATCTCGGTGAGGTTCTTCCCCACCTTGGCCGGCACCGGCGCCCCCCACACCCGCTCGAATCGCGCACGAGCGACCGGGTCGGTGATGTCCTGGAAGCCCGCCAGCTTGTTAGGCAGCGCGCCCATGTCGCCGCCCCCCTGCACGTTGTTCTGCCCGCGCAATGGATTGCATCCGCTGCCCCAGCGCCCCACGTGCCCGGTGAGGAGGCTCAGGTTGATGAGCGCGAGCACGTTGTCCGACGCGTTGTGATGCTCGGTGATCCCGAGCGTCCAGCAGACCATCGCTCGCTCGGCACGTGCGTAGGCGTGCGCGACCTCGCGAATCACTTCGCGCGGGACGCCCGTCACCTGCTCGGCGTAGTCGAGCGTGTACGGTTCGACGGCAGCGCGGAATGCCTCGAAGCCTTCGGTCGCGTGTTCGATGAACTGCGTGTGGTGCAACCCGGCGTGGATGATTTCCCGCGCCATCGCGTTGGCCAGCGCGATGTCCGTTCCAACATTCAGGCCGCACCAGACGTCGCCCCACTGCGCACTCGCGGTGCGCCTGGGGTCCATCACGTACAGCCGAGTGCCATGGTGACGGATCCCCTTGAGGAGATGGTGGAACCAGATCGGGTGCGCCGCCCGGGCATTGGAGCCCCAGAGGAGCACGACGTCGGTTTCCTCCACCTCCTGATAGGAGCTGGTTCCGCCTCCCGCACCAAACACCGTCGCCAGACCGACGACGCTGGGTGCGTGTCAAGTCCTATTGCAGCTGTCGATGTTGTTCGTGCCGAACGCCAGACGGCTGAGCTTGGCCGCCAGGAAGTTCATTTCGTTCGTGCTCTTCGAACAGCTGAAGGTCCCGATGGCGTCGGGGCCGTGGCGCTCCTTGACCGCTAAAAACCCGGCCGCGGCGCGGTCGAGCGCCTCGTCCCACGAGGCCGGGCGAAGCTGGCCGTTGTCGCGGACGAGCGGCTGGGTAAGGCGGGCGTAAGGAGTTGTGGCAGTTGAACGTCGGGGCACAGCAAACCTCTCGTGAAGGGTGCCGATTCCTAGCATATGCCGCGGTGCAGCGGTCGGCCAGAGGGCGAATTCCTGTACGGGAATCGGCGAGTTCCGGCGGTCGGAGAATCCGTTCTTCGTCGAGAGCGGATTCACACGAGGGAACGAGGTTCGATGACTTGCGAGGGCGCGGAGCGACTTGAAGCTTGCGCGCTGGCGCCTCTTGCTCCGCAATCACGAGTCCGGCCGTGTCGTTACTCCGCAACATCAACCTCGGGATTCGCTTCCTCCTCGAACTCTCGGCCCTGGCGGCGTTCGGCTACTGGGGATTCACGGCGCGCGCTCAGATCGGTTGGCGCGTGTTCCTCGCGTTCGTTCTGCCGCTCGGCGTGGCGGTCGTGTGGGGACTCTTCATCTCGCCCAAGGCTCGCATATCGACGGGGCGCCACGGACAGGTTTGGCTCGGCCTGGTGATCTTTTTGCTCGCGGCGTTCGCGCTGGCGCGCCGAGGGCATCCGTCGGCGGCGCTGGCGTTCGCGCTCATCTCGGCGATCAGCTCGCTGCTGTTGTATCTCCCGACACGCTAGCGCGTATCGTCGGAAGTGCTGCAGGTAGCGGCGCTGCTGCTCGCTACTGGCGCAAGTCGGTCAGCCGCGCCGGTCGGTTCACTGACATCCGTCGACGCCGCGCCCACGGCCCAGATTCTACGGTAAGCCTGCTCTCGTGGAAGTTTGTGGAGCACGTGTGACCCCAAGCTCCTGACTTAGACCAAAGGTAGAGTGCGCCGAGGTATTCCAGCGCGAACTCGACGTTCTGTTCTGGAGCTTGGAATGCCGATCGTCGCCAGTGACGCTGAGCCCGATGAACGGGTCTCCTTCGAGGGCCGCTACGGTAGACTCCGTGGACGAACGAATGCCAAACGCGAGCATGACGCTTCCTCGCCTGCCACGTGTGCCGAGACGCATCTCGACGCTTGTCGCGCTCGCCGCCGCGCAGGGATGTGTCTTCGCTACCGGACCGCGCGAGCGTACGCTCACGATCGAGGTCGCCGAGAATGTCGTCTCGTGCATGACCTGGATCGAGACGACATGCCTTCGGATTCGCGAGCACGACCGTGATCCCTGGCGAGCGTTCGCCGATCCCATCGAGGGGTTTCACTACACGCCGGGGTACCGGTACATGCTTCGCATAAGTGGGCGCGAGATTCCGAACCCGCCGGCGGACGGGTCGTCGGTCGCGTACCGGCTGGTCGCGGTGCTGGCAAAGGCTGCAATGCCGGCCAGTTCGCCGTGACCGCGCTTCGCTCGACTAACATGCCATTGCTTACGCGCAACATACGTCGGTCGATCGGTGCTGCCGTGGCGATCGTTCGTCGTCGCTCCTGGTGCTTACTCGCCTCGCTGGCAGCGCTCGGAGGGTGCACCGATGCGCTTCCTGCAACGGGTGAGGACCCGAAGCTTTGCCCTCAAGATTCCGGCGAGTTCGGCAACTATGGGTGCGCTCGATTCGCAGCAGTCCTCGAAACGCCGGACGGGAGACCAGCTGTAGGCGGGCGACTCTCTGCCATGGTGCTCGCACCTCCGCCGGCCGGCATCCCGGGAGGACTCAACAGTCAGCCCAGCGACTCGCTGGGGCGCGTCGGGCTCCAATTCACGTGGTTCAACTTGCCGCCGCTCCCCGATTCGGCACCGATGCGGATCCGCGCCTATCGTGTCGACTCGCGCCTCGGGTCGGAGCTTCTGGACAGCATGGACGTCATCGTGCGATACGTCGCAGTCGGAGCCCGCCCGCCGGTTGACACCGTGCGATGGCGACTCGCGCGTTGGTAGCGGCGCCAGTCGACAACCGCCGCACGTGTCCGTGAACTTTGAGAGTCGAAGTTCCACGGACGTTCGCGTCGCCTGCGCCGCCAGCGCGACGCATCTCACATGGTCCCCTCTCCTCATGCGCATCGCCCTCAACATCGCCGCCGCCCTCTGCCTCCTCGTCGGATGCATCTGGTTCCTGCAAGGGATCAATTTGCTCCCCGGCTCGTTCATGACCGGCCAGACCAAGTGGGCCGTGTATGGCGGCCTGTTGTTTGTCGTTGGGCTCGGGTTCCTGACCATCGCTCGTCGCCGCCGCGCGTGATCGCAGCCGTCATGCGCGTCTTTTCGAAGCGGGAAGTGTGGCGCACTCGGCCCGCGTCGCCCGTCGCGCTTGCGTCGCGACCTCTCGCACGGACTATCCTCCTCAGCCTTGTCGCTGTCGGCGGCTGTCGAACGGCGCCGATTGCGCAGGCGCCTCCCGTGCCGAGCGTCATTCAGCGGTCGCCCGTCTACCTCGACTCGGCAGGAGTCGCGAACGGCACTGCACTACTCCGCATAGCAGTGCGATCGGTGCCGCGCCCGACGGAAGGACTCGGAGAAGCCGTGGTGCTCGTGTACACGGATCCTCAGCATCCCGAAGCGCACGCCGTGTCGAATGCGTCCGGACTGGTGCGGTTTCCCGCCGTGCGACAAGGACACTACCAGCTTTCAGTACGTCGGATCGGGTACGAGCAGCTCAAGATCGAGCTCGATATCGAGGCCGGATGCGCCACGGATGTGGAGGCGTACCTGGCCGAGGCGTACATCGGACTGGCTGCCGTGGTCGTCGACAGCAGCCGCGATCCCGAGAAGCCGGTACCTGTCCTCCCGACTTCCATTCGAGTGTCCGCTTCGCGCTCCACCATCACCACATGCGCGCCGAACCGATGACTGCCGGCAACGAGCGTCGCAGCGCTTCTGTCACGACCGTGCGCGCGCTCTGCGTCGCGCTCATCGGTGTGCTCAGCGCATCGCACACCGCACGCGCTCAAGCTGCTAGCACCGAGTGGTCTGCCTCGATCCTCCGCACGAAATCTTCCGTCGTCTTCAGCCCTCGGGGTTCGTCGAACGGTACGAGACGTTCGCTCGCACCATTCATCGGCATGTCGCATGCATTCAGCGGTCGACTCGCTACGCGCGTCGAGGGAGGAGTCGTCCAGAAAGGGTTCGAGCGAACGGAACCGACTGCGCACTGGAGCTACCTGGAGGTCCCGCTG
>JBGAHX010000021.1:0-114218 GCA_044225935.1 Gemmatimonadaceae bacterium | reverse complement strand
CGACCGATTGCGCCAGCGATAGCGGCACGTCGCCCGTGCCTGGCGGGAGGTCGACGACGAGCACATCGAGCCCAGGCCAGACCACGCCGCGAGAGAACTGAGTGACCGCCTTCCCCACCATGGGGCCGCGCCAGACGGCCGGGGATTCGGCGCCGAGGAAAAATCCGAAGGAGACCACCCACAGGCCGTGGGCCTCGAGAGGGATGATCTGCTTCTCCGGTGTCATGCGCGCGCGAAAGGCGCCGTCCTCCAAGCCGAGTATCACCGGCACCGACGGCCCGTAGATGTCTGCATCCAGCACGCCCACCTTGAGACCACCCGCGCGTAGTGAGAGCGCAAGATTGACCGCCACCGTACTCTTACCTACACCGCCCTTGCCGGCCCCCACCGCGACGATTCGTCGGGCGCCGGGAAGGCGCCCCTGACGGGCCCATGGGTCGCGTTCGACCGGCTTGCGCTGCGGAGTTAGAAGCTGGATCTCGGTGCGTATCGCGCCGGCCCGCGCGAGCCGCTCGGAGATCGCGGTGCGCAGCAGTCCCGGCACGTCCTCGCGTTCGGTCGATAGGGTGAGAGACACGTGCACCCGATCGTTCCGCACCGCGACCGAGCGGACGAGCCCCAGGGCGACGATGTCACGTCGCAGCCCTGGATACGCCACCTGCGCCAACGCCTCGCGTACCATGTCTTCGGTGAGCATCACCGCCTCGCGGCCTCGTACGAACAACTGTGGTCGCCGGCCGGGATGTACGCGACCCGTGTCAGCCTCTCGCCAAGTAGTTCGGCGAGAAACCCGATCTCTGCGCGACAGGGGATACGCGTCGCGTCGACCAGCTCGCGCAACGGGCAGTGACACAGTCGAACACGCGGCGTGTCATCGTCGCCCTCGAGCACGGGCATGAAGCCGAACTCGGCGAAGATGCGCGCCACCTCCTCGACCCGCGCCCGTCCCTCGAGATGTGCCACGCGCGCCGAGGCGTCGGCGCGGCGTCGCTCGATGTACTCGTCGAAAAAGTCGGTGAGGAGTGCTTCCTGGTCGTGATGCACGAGATACGCCCCCAGCTCTCGCAGGACATCGCCCTCCCGCCTGGGAAAGAGCACCTCAGCGGCATCGGTGAGGGAGTAGAGGATCTCGGGACGCCCCGGACCGCTCCGTGCCGTCGCGTCGCCGCGCGGCTGCTCCTCCCGACGTACCAGATCGCGTGCGACCAGCGACTTGAGGTGATCACGGATCGTCTCGATGTTGAGCGACAGCTCCTCGGCGAGTTGCGGAACGCTGGCACGTCCTCGCCGCTTGAGCGAATCGATCAGGACGCGGTGGCTCGACGTCAGCTGGGCAGTGGGCATGCGCATTTACTCCGGAGGTTGGCTAGCGGCTGCACCTGAATTGCTCACTCGAGGATACGTCGCTTGATATGGTCCGCCCGCTGTTCGCCGGGGCGAATGAAGTACCAGATACCTGCAGCGAAGACGACGATGACCAGCGCCACTGCTCCCGCGACAACCAGCCCCTCGAACAGTCCGGTCACCGGCGGCACCGCGTGATGCGCCGTCCCTTCCACTGACGCGGCCGCGCCACCTGGAGACCAGTTGCGCAGCAGGTAGTACATCGACCACGCTCCAACGACGAGTAGCAGCACCCATGTCGCGGTCGGGATCGGCGCCGGCGTCTCGGCGCGTGCCGGCTCCCAATGTTCCTCGTAGCCGGCGCCGTAGGCGTTGACCATAAGCGCAAGCCGACCGTCCACGACGTCCCCGTCATGAACGCCATCGATCGCGATCCCCGGTCCATTGCGCACCGTAAACGTCACCTCGCGCATGCCCCGATGCCCGGACCGGTCGTGCGCGACGAATCGCAGGGTATGCACACCGTCCTCGATGCGGGTCGTGTCGAGTTCGAAACGTGCGGGCGGAACGTACGTCGCGAACGGTTGCGACTCGCCGTCGAGGAAGACCTCGACTCGGGGGTCGATGTGGCCCGAGCGCTGCGGGGAGTTGGACTGTGTTTCACCTGGCATGACGATCTCCCCGCGCGCGTACCGCTGCGACATCGGCGGAGGTGACCAGCGGTGCCTGGTTGCCCCAGCTGCTGCGTTCGTGGTTGATGACCGCGGCAATCTCGTCGTCCGACAGCAGCGCCCCCCACGCCGGCATCGGGCTCGCGTAGTGCACCCCGCCAATGGTGCTCCCGCTGGCGCCGAACAGGACGATCTCGATGTGGCGCCCCGCGTCGGCTGCGGTGACCACCGGGTCACCGGCCAGCGGCGGGAAGGCGCCCGCAAGCCCGCTTCCGCTGGCCTGATGGCACGCCGCGCAGTGACCCGAGTAGATGCGCTCCCCACGTCCGGCGTCGGCGACTGTACCGGGGGCGGTGGTGGCGCCCGCAACCGTGAGGGGAGCGGCCGACGAACCTGCCGTCGCAGGAGCGACGGATGGCAGCGATGCAGCTGGCGGATTCGCGCTTTGCAGCGCCAGCAGGTACGCCACGAGCGCCCGACCCCGCTCAGTGGGGACGACGACTCCGCTCGAGGGACCGTGTGGGGAGGGAACAGTGATTCCGGAGTCACCCGCGCCCGCGCGGTCGCTCTCGGAAAACAGCCAGGGGAACGACGGCATGATCGACCCGGGTACGACGACTCGTGGTTGGTACAGATGGATGTAGTGCCACGTTGCGCTCGGTTGCCGCGCGGCGATGTTGGTCAGATCGGGACCGGTGCGCTCTGTGCCGAGCACGCGGGGTGTGGAGCGAAAGACCCCGCGCGGAACGAGACGCGCGTAGTCCCCCGCGACCGAGGCCCGACCATAACGAGTCGTATCCTGCGTCAGCGGACGAACCTGCTGCGTGTGGCAGTAGACGCATCCCTCGGAGAGATAGACGTCGAGACCGCGTCGTTCGAGATCGGTCAGCGCGCGAGTCCCTGGCGTCGGTCTCGCCGAGCGCTGGAGCCAGACGGCCGGCACAACCGCAACCACGCCGCTCAGCACGACGAAGCCGACGACGACCGTGCCGAACAGCAGGCGGTGATTCTCGTGGAAGTCGAGCTTCATGCGACGCTCGCCTCCAACGCGCGCTCGGTTCGGGCGCCGTGCTCCGCGAGGCGCGCCGTTGGACGCATCTGCCACAGGTTCCAGGCAAAGACGAAGTGCGCGGCCAGCATCAGCGACCCGCCCACCGCGCGAGCCAGCCAGAACGGGACCATCAGCGTCACCGACTCGATGAAGGGCGCACCCGAGATCCAGCTGAGCCCGCGCAACGTCCCGCCGATGGAGAGGGCACCGACATAAATCGCCAGACCAACGACCGACAGCCAGAAGTGCAGCCCGATGGCGCCGTGCGACGGTTCGTGCCCGCTGAGACGCGGGACCAGCGCGTATACGCCGCCCCACAGCAGGAAGGCCACGAAGCCGTACATCGTGAGGTGCGCGTGCCCGACGGTGACGTCGGTGAAGTGCCAGAGCTGGTTGAGCGAGCGAAGCGCCTCAAACGTCCCCTGCATGGACCCGACGAAGTACAGGAGCACGCCGACCAAGACGAACGGAAGCGAGTAGCTGCGGGCGAAGCTGCGCGTGCTCCCCCGGATCGTCAGCAGGAAATTCCCCGTCCCGGCGACCACCGGCACCAGCATGCCAACGCTGAAGATGATCGCCACCGTCTGCAGAAGCCACGGCGTGGCGCTGAAGACGAAGTGATGCGCGCCGATCATCGTGTAGAAGAGCAGCTGCGTCCAGAAGGCGAGGACGCCGAGCGAATACGAGTAGATCGGCTTGTTGAGCAGCTTGGGGAGGAAGTAGTAGGTCAGGCCGAGCGACATCGGCGTAAACCACATCCCAACTCCCTGGTGCATGTAGTAGCCCTGCACGACGGTGTCGGCCAGCCCGCCCTGAATCCACGGGACATACGCAATCGCCACCAGCACGATCGTCCACAACAGCGCCGCCAGGATGTACCAGTTGGAGATGTAAATCTCCGCGGTCGCTCGGCGGGCGATGGTGCGATAGAGCGTGACCGCCAGCAGGATCAGCGCGCTGGCGAAGAGGGCCATGACCGGCCAGGTGAACTCGCGAAACTCGCCGGCCCCGTTGGTGATCCCGAATCCCAGCTGCAACGCTCCCGCCGCTACCGAGAGGTTGATCAGGAGGAGCGCAATCCGGGCGAGTCGGGGGCTTGCCAGGGGCGAGCGGCAGGTGCGCGGCACCACCCAGAGGGCAAGTCCCAGCATCCCCGGGGAGGCGAAGCCCCAGAAGACGGTGTTGACGTGAATCGGCCGAAGCCTGCCGAACGACAATCCCGCCGCGACTCCGAGGTCGGGCCAGACGAACTTGAGCGCCAGGTACGACCCGATCAGCGTCCCGACGAGGAGCCAGATGGCTGACGTAGCGAGGTAGGCATATACGAGGCGCGTGAGCGACGCGTCGGTATCGAACCGCTCGTCCACCCGATTCTTTGCCACGGTAAACGGGCGCGCGATCGGCGCCGCTAAAGCTTCAGAGGCCACGGCCATCCTCATCTCGGATCGAGCGAAGACCAGCGCGCGGCAGGTGATCACCGCGGACGCGACGGGAGAATGTCGAAGCGAGCTACTATTGTCAAGGGATAAACCTTGATAATCGGGCTCCCGACCGCGTACTTCGTCTGAGCCGTGTGTAGGCCAGAAAGGCGGCGAAGCATGTCTTGCGATGAATGATTAATCAAGACATAATACTTGACAAACTAGGAGGCTCCACGATGACGGCCCGCACCCTTTTCGATCCGCGCACGAGCAAGGTCGACGACCTCATGGCTCGACATCCCGCGACGATGGCGGTCTTCAACGCCTTCGGAATCGACAGTTGTTGCGGCGCCCAACGCTCGGTGCATGTCGCCGCCTTGGAGGACGGGGCCGACGAGCGCGCGCTGATCGAGGCGCTCGAGCAGGCCATCGGTCGTTTGGCATGAAGCTGCTCGACGCTCACGCCGCCGACCGCGATGCCGTGGCGGCGAATCCGACGCGACCGGCGACCGCCACAGTGCACGACGAGCCGAGTGTGCGACTGGTGGTCTTTCGCCTCGAGCCGGGGCAACAGGTGGCGCCCCACGTGAGCGAAATGACGGTGTTGCTCACCGTGCTCAGCGGGCGCGGTGTGATCTCGGGCGGTGACGGCGAGAGCGAGGCCAAACCAGGGGTGGTCGCGACGTTTGCACCGGGTGAGCTGCACGGCATGCGCGCGGGAGAAGAGCGCTTCTGTCTGCTCGCGACGATCGTGCGCGAGCACTGAGCATGCTTCTGCTCGATGGACGAGCACTCGCGGCGCGGCGACTGCCCGCGCTGCGAGCGCGGGCCGATGCCGTGCGCGCGGTGCGAAGTCGTGCGCCGCGACTCGGAATCCTGGCCTTCGGCGATGGCACTGGTGTCGCACCGCACGTCGCGGGGAAGCAGCGGGCCGGCGCGGCGGCGGGCGTTGACGTGGCGCTCGAGGTTGTCCCGGCGACTGCGTCACTCCACGAGGCGTTGGCCCGCTGCGCCGCGTTGGCGGTGGATCCCCGGCTCGACGGGCTCTTCGTGCAGTTCCCCTATCCTGACGAGTCGTGGGCCGCGTCGATCCAGCAGGCGATCCCTGAGCATCTCGACGTGGACGTGATGTCGCCGGCGCGAGTGCTGCGGTTCTCGACTGACGCCGCCGCGCTTCCACCTGTCACGGTGAGCGCGGCGCTGGCACTCGTGGACGCTTTCGGTGTGACGGTGACCGGACTCGGAGGCGTAGTAATCGCCGAGCCGAGCGATTTTTCCGAGATGTTCCGTGTGGCGTTCATGCGGCGGGGCGCGCTGATTCCGCCGCTCCTGTCGCAGGCCGAGGCGCTCGCAGATCCTCGGCTCGCGCAGGCGTCGCTGGTGATCGTCGCCGTTGGCCGGCCTGGGTTCGTGCGCGCCTTGCAGCTGGCGCCAGACGCGGTGGCGATCGACGTGGGCTACTTCAATGCGGGCGGGCGCGGCGATATCGACTTGGCCGAGGGTGCAGCGCACCTGGGGGCGCTCGCACCGGTCCCGGGTGGTATCGGACCCATGACGATCTCGTGCCTGCTTGAGCGCACGATCAGCTTCGCCGAAGGCAATCGTTGACGTCTGAGCGTTTGCCTTCAGTCGGCAGGACTGCAGCGTTGGCGACGAAAACTGCCATGTGAGATGGAGCAAGCATCGCGTTAGTATCGAGTTCACACGGATTCAGGCAGACACCTGATCGTGGCAGCGTGCCAGCAGAACGCGGGCCGCGCTGTGAGAGTCGGGGTAGGATCGGCACCGACAGCCATACACCGGAGGTCCCATTGTCATCGCTCGAGCGCGAACTGGACGGAGCGGCCATGGTCTTCGACCTGGCCGCCGAAACAGGCGAAATGGGAGAGCTGGAGCCAGGCCACCACACGGCCCGGACCCTGCACAAGAGTGGGCCGTTGCGGCTGACGCTGATCACCCTCGCGCCGGGTGGGAGCCTGCCCGAGCACGCGTCGGCGGGGCCGATCTCCGTACAGCCACTGCGCGGGACGGTGCAGTTTCAGGTCGACGGCGCGGTGCACGACCTTGCGCCCGGACGGCTGCTCGCGCTCGGGGCTCGGGTGCGTCACTCGGCGACGTCGCGCGACGGCGCGACGTTTCTGCTCACCGTGGCGATGCCGGATACGTCGCTCCCCGAACCTCGTTAGGCGCGCCGCGAGTCGCGCGCCGTCGGGCGTGGATCAGCTCCGGAGCAGGTCTCGGAGCACGCCCGTGAGCGCGGTCGGCAGCCGCTCGGCGCGCGTGAGCACGGCGAAGTCCCGGCCGAAGATGCGCGTGACGTAGCGGGGCGCCTCGCGGTCTACCGTGAGGCAATAGCAGTGCAGTCCCTGCAGCCGTGCCTCGACGACCGCGGCGCGCGTGTCCTCGACGCCGTAGCGCCCTTCGTAGTGATCGACGTCGTTAGGCCGGCCGTCTGAGAGGAGGAGCAGGAGGCGATGACGCGCGGGATGGCGCACGAGACCGGCGGTCGCGTGCCGGATCGCCGCTCCCGCGCGAGTGTACCCGCCCGGTTCCAGTCCGGCGATCCGGCGTCGCACCGCCGGCGGCGTTTCGTGTCCTTCGAGCGTCTTGATGCGCCGGAGATCCACCGCCTCGGGCCCCTCGCCCGCGAAGGCGAGGATCGCGTGCGGATCACCTAGCGCATCGAGCGCTTCGGCGACGATCAGCAGCGCCTCCTTTTCCACGTCGATGATGCGTCGTGTACCGGAGACCCAGCTGTCGGTCGAGGCGCTCGCGTCGACCAGCAGGGTGATCGCCACGTCGCGCCGCAGGGTGCGCGTGTCAACGTGGAGTCTGTCATTCGTCGCACCGCCGCCATGGCGGTCGGCGAACGCCTCTACCACGGCATCGACGTCGACGTCCGAACCGTCACGTTGGCGCTTCAGTGCCGTCCGCCGGGGACGCACGCGCTCGAAATCGCGGCGAACGGTACGGAGTGTGGTAGCGTGCCGACGCAGCATTCCGTCGATCCACGCGTCGTCGCCGTCCTCGCCGGTCCGTTCGCGCACGATTGCGCCCTCGGGTCGATAGCGCGCGGCGTGGCAATCCCACTCTGGATAGACGGTCCCACGAGTACGACGAGCGCCCGTGGCGGCGGTGGCGCGTGGAACGGGATCGTCAGCGTGCAGCACCTCATGTACCTGGTCAGGCGAGCGCACAAGCCGCGCTTCGGGCAGTTCGGAGAGCGCATCGGCGAGTTCGCCAGGGTCGGCGTTCTCGTCGCGATCTGCCGGACGCTGTAGCCCCGCCGGATCCTCGGCCTTTTCCTGCGCGTCGTCGGCGCGCACGATCCACGTGCCAGGCTCCGCGTCGTCTTCGTCCGCCGCAGGATCGCGGACCTTGGGGCGCCTCGCGAGCTGGTGGCTGCGCGTAGTTGGCTGCAGGAGTTCGGATGGCTCGTTCCCTGCCGCGGTCACGGGTTCGAGATCGGTGACGATTCCCCAGATCGCGATCGGGGGGAGTCCGCGATGCGGTCCTTCAAGCCGTCGCAGCTGTTCGTGCTGTTCGCTGGCCCACCGGAACGACTCCTCCGGCGTCGCCACGGCGACAAACGGAGGGGGAGGGTTCTCGGGATCGGCTGCCAGCAAGGCGTGCAGCAGCGCCTCCATCGCCAGCTCCTGCTGCGACGGTCGAGGGATCGGCGCGATTTCCGCGGCGGACGCTCGGCGCGCCTCGGCGAGTGCCGATGCGAGGCGAGCAGGGTGACAATCGCCGCGTCGACCGCGGCGGCTTCGGCGAGCAAGAAGAGATCTCGAAGGAGCGGCGCAGAGGACACCGGAATGCGCATGACCGTCCCGCGCGTTGCTCGTGCCGCCTGCTCGAGAGCGAGCAGTTGATAGCGCGACAGGATCTCGTCGGCGTGCGCGCCGTCGAGCGTGGCGGGGAGGCGGATCCGGCCACCGTCGGTCGAAGCCATCACGGCTACGGGGGACAGGTGCGCCGTGCGTCGACGAGCCAGGCGCGCGAGCAGGTTTAGCCGCGCGGGAGGTTCGGCAACGCCGATCTCCGGGGCGTTGGGAATGCACGCCGCGACGAAGAGTTCCAGCCGTCGGCGCACGTCGCTCAGTCCCGGCAGGTCGTCGGCTCGCTGACCGGGGCGTTGCGCCCAGAGCTCGCGCACCACGCGCGTTGCAAGCAGTGCGCCTTCGGCGACAACCTCCTCGGGTTCCGACATCGGGCGCTCAGATGCTCGCGACGATGAGGTCGCGGATCGCCGCGATCAGGTCCGGGTCATCGGTCAGCGGTGCCATCAGGGCGACTTCACAGGCGCGCGCAGGCGAGATCCCGCTGCTGATCAGACGCGCGGTGGCGACGAGCAGCCGGGTGCTCGGTACTTCGGGGAGCCCGCGGTCGCGCAGGCGCCGGACGCGCACCGCCAGCTGCACCAATGCCGCGGCGGTGGCGTCGTCGACGCCACCCTCATGGCGCACGATGCTGCGTTCGAGGTCGGGAGACGGAAACGAGAACTCGAGTGAAACGAACCGCTGCCGGGTGCTGGGCTTGAGGTCCTTGAGGACGTGCTGGTAGCCCGGATTGTAGGAGACCACGAGTTGAAATCCCGGTGCCGCCTCGACGAGTTCACCGGTCTTCTCGACGGGAAGCATGCGCCGGTCGTCGGTGAGCGGGTGGAGGACGACGACGACGTCCTGCCGCGCCTCCACCACTTCGTCGAGGTAGCAGATGGCTCCGGCACGCGCGGCTCGGGTGAGTGGGCCGTCCTGCCACACCGTTTCCCCGTCGCGCACGAGCCAGCGACCGGTGAGGTCACTGGCGGACAGATCGTCGTGGCAGGCCACCGTCACCAGTGGACGACGGAGTCGCCATGCCATGTGCTCGACAAAGCGCGTCTTGCCGCAACCCGTGGGTCCCTTGAGCATCACGCCGAGTCCACGCGCGTGACATTCCTCGAAGACGACGATCTCGTCGCCAGAGGGGAGGAAGAACGGTTCCTGCTCCTGGGGATGTCGCAGTCCGTCTTCCGCTCCGGGCGCACGCGAAGCCACCTGCCGGTCCGTCATGCGAATCAGTGATCGGCTGCCATGGCGGGCCACGTCGCCAGCGGCGCCTTCCGTCGGGGCGCCAGGAGGAAGAAGTCGTAGAGGTAGAGTCCAACACCAAAGACGAACAGCAACCCGGTGACGAGCACCATCAGGAAGTGCACCTGAATCTTCTGCTGCGTTTCCAGGTAGCCGAGTCCCATGATGCGCTCGAGATACGTCTGGCTGATGCCGGCGGTCGCGAAGGCCATGGTCATGCCGAACATGCCGGCGATCTGCAGCCAGAACGCCCAGAGTCCAACGGACGATTGCCCCTCATCCTCGTCGTGCCCAAACAGGGAGGGCGCCGCATACGTGATGATCGCCAGGACGATCATCACGTACGCGCCGAAGAAGGCCATGTGGCCGTGCATCGCGGTGATCATCGTTCCGTGCGTCCACTTGTTGACCGACGGCCAGGTGTGCGCCAGCCCCAGAATTCCCGCGCCCAGGGCGGAAAAGATCGCACTCCCGATCGTCCAGTGCAGCGCGAGCCGATTCGGGTGCGCCAGGCCCGAGCGTCGCATCGCCATGTAGGCGTAAATCGCCATCCCGAGGAAGGCCAGCGGCTCGAGGGCGCTGAAGAATCCGCCGAACACCAACCAGTACGATGGAACGCCAATCCAGTAGTAGTGATGCGCGGTGCCGAGGATTCCGGCGATGAACGTGAGACCAACGATGACGTACAGCCACTTCTCCATGACCTCGCGATCGGCGCCGGAGAGTCGGATCAGCAGGTACGCGAGCAGTCCCGCTTGTACCATTTCCCAGACGCCCTCGACCCAGAGGTGCACTGTCCACCATCGGTAGTAGATGCTGACGGTATAGTTGTCGTAGGTGAGCAGGGCAGGGAGGTACAGCAGCGCCGTGAGCGCGAGCCCCGAGACCAGCACGGCTTCGGTAGTCGTGATTCGACGGACCTTCCAGATCGTCATGCCGAGGTTGTACAGGAACATGAGCATGACGACGACGATGGCGAACTTCACCGGGAGCGGCTGCTCGAGCAGCTTGTTCCCCTCGGTCCAGCCGAAGAGATAGCCGACTACCGCGGTCACACCGGCCACCGTCCACAGGCCGAGCGACCAGTAGGCGAGACGGGGCGAGTGCAGTTCGGTGCGCGACTCCTCGGGTACCAACCAGTACGCCGCACCCATGAAGCCGGTCAGGACCCAGAAGATCAGCAGGTTGGTGTGAATCTCCTTGGTGACATCGAATGGAAGGAAGGCCCTGATCGGATCGGGCCCGAGATACTTCGTGATCGAGAGGAGACCAAAGGCCATCTGCAGGCCGTACAGCAGCAACGCGACGACAAAGTACGAGTAGGCAACGGACTGAGATCGATAGCGCATGTCGTCTCCCCGCTATTTCAGCGTCATGAGATAGGCGATCAACCCGTCGAGCTGTGCGGGCTCGATCGACTGCGCGAGTCCTTGCGGCATCATCGAGACGCCGTTGCTGGAGTAGTTGCTTCCGGGCACGAGGTAGGTGCCTGGGGCGAGAATCGACTCACGGATGTATGCGGCGGCGTCGGTCGCCGTGCCGTGGTAGTCGGGCGAGGCGACGATAGCGGAGGCCCGTTGTGCGAGACCGGCGAGCGACGGGCCAACCAGATTGACGCCGGCCACGGTCGAGTGGCAGGTGAAACACCCCGGCGGGGCCCGATGAAAGAGCGCCTGGCCGATCGCGATGGGATCGTCGGACGCCGTCTGCGGGGGCTCGGCGCCCACATTGCTTCCGGGAATCGTCGCGCCCGAGACGAGAATCGGGCGCGGAGGCCATCCCTGATTGTCGATCTTCCCGACCCAGCTGAGGAATGCGACAACCTGGGCGATCTCGGTCTCTGAAAGGTTCAGGTTCGGCATGATGCGCCGATCCCGGTCCTCGTTGTAGAATTTTGACGGATCAGCGAGGAATGCGCTCAGGTACGGCGCTCCGCGCTGCTCGGCGATCTTGGTGAGGTCGGGAGCGTAGTATGCCCCCTCACCAAGAAGGGTGTGGCAGTTGATGCAGTTCTTCCGGTGCCAGACGTGCTTTCCTGCAATCACGTCCGGAGAGATCTGGTCGGCATGCGTAAGGGCGCCGAATTTCCGATGTCCGTCGACGGTGAGCGCGACGAAGATCAGGGAGAAGACGCCGGTAGAACCGAGAAAAAACGCTCGCGTCTGCCGCTTGGTGAACGGGCGCATGGGGCTACACCCCGATGTGACTGTAAAGACGCGCCGCCATCGCGGCACCGTACAGTCCCGTGATCAGCATAAGCAGCAGGATCAGAAGGGCGAGTGCGCGCGCGACTCCGACCAGCCGTTCGGGTCGAACGCTGGGAGAATTCTCCATCGGCAAGCCTCCGGGTGAGGATGCGGCAGCGACGGGTGATAGCGGGCTCGGGCCCAGCACGCGCGACTTCTGGCGCTGTGCGCGGCGCACGCCAATTTGTCTCCCGTATCAGTCGAAAGCAAGCTGCCACAAATGTCACCTCGAAGTCGCGATCGATTGGCGTTTATGAGCTGGCATCGCGCGGTCGACTCTTCGGCGCCTCTGTCTCACCGTTGATCTCTCCCAAATAGGTCCCGCCCATGCGACGCCTCGCTACCTGCACGCGCGCACTAGTCTTTCTCCTCACAGTCGCGGCTTCGATCCCGATCGCGGCGCAGGGACCGTCCATGGGCGCCATCACCATCGGGCGGCGCGACTCCGTTGTCTCCAAGGTGCTGGGCGAGACGCGGCGCGTCCTCGTCTACACGCCCCCCTCCTACAACGACACGACCTACCTCCCCCGCCGCTACCCGGTTCTCTACCTCCTCGACGGTGACGCGCACTTCCACTCGGTCACCGGGTTGCTGCAGATCCTCGGGACCGGAGTCAACGGGACCTTCATCGTCCCCGAGATGATCGTGGTCGCGATCCCCAACACCGATCGCACGCGCGACCTCACGCCGACGCACACGATGTCGGGCTTCGACGGCAAGGAGACGCCGGCATTCAAGACGAGCGGTGGTGGCCCGAACTTCCTGCGCTTCATGGAGACGGAGCTCATTCCGCACGTGGAGTCGACGTATCGCACGATGCCGTACCGCGTCTTCGTGGGTCACTCGTTCGGCGGAATCACCACGCTCAACGCGCTGTACACCAAGCCCCAACTGTTCAATGCCTATGTCGCGATCGATCCGAGCCTCTGGTGGGACGATCGCACGCTCCTCAAGCAGGCCAAGTCGCACTTCGATCACCCCGGGCTCGCGGGGCGCGCGCTGTACGTCGGGCAGGCAAACACGATCAACGCCGACGACTCCAGCAGCAATCCGCATTTCGACTCGATCATCCAGTTCAACGCGATCCTCGAGGCGCACAACAACTCCGGGTTGCGCTACGCCTACAAGTACTATCCCAGCGACGATCACGGCTCGGTTCCGATGATCGCCGAGTACGATGCCTTGCGCTTCATCTTCTCGGCATACAGGGGCAACCTGTTCGCGAGCCTCGAGCGCCCGGCCTATCTCACCGAGCATTTCCAGAAGATCTCCGAGAGCCTGGGGGCGCGGTTCGATCCCCCGGAGTCGATGGTCGACCTGCTCGGCAACATCGAGATGTCGCGCGACACCACCAAGGCGATCGCGCTCTACACGCTCAACACCGACCTGTATCCGGCCAGCCCCAAGGCGTGGAAGTCGCTGGCCGATGCACGCCTGGCGGCAGGGGACACGACCCGCGCGATCGCCGCGTTGCAGAAGGTCGTCTCGCTCAAGCCCGGGCAGCCGGCGGCGACGGAGCTGCTTCGGAAGGTGGGGGGGAAGAAGGAGTGACCCGGGCGGGCATTCCCCGCGTGGCCAAACGCGGGGTTGCCCTCCTCCAGAACGCTGCCGATACCTAGAGGATGCGCAACGCCTTCCTCACAGCGTCGGCCGCGATCCTCGCCCTGGTGGCGGCGATCGCGTGGTTCTGGCCGCCGGTCCTTTGGTCGCTCGTGGTCCTCCTCCCGCTCATTGTGCGGGGGGTGGCCGACGTGCTGCAGACCCGGCAGGCCGTGCGCCGCAACTTCCCGGTGATCGGGCACGGGCGGTACCTCATGGAGCTGATCCGCCCCGAGATCAACCAGTACTTCATCGAGAGCAACAACGACGGCAAGCCGTTCAGCCGCAACGACCGATCGGTCGTGTACCAGCGCGCCAAGGGGGAGCTCGACACCCTCCCGTTCGGGACGCAGCGCGATGTGTACGCAGTGGGCTACGAGTGGATCAACCATTCGCTCGCCCCGGTCCATCCCGACGCCCTGGCCTCGCGGGTGATCGTCGGCGGGAGCGCGTGCACGCAGCCGTACTCCGCCTCGATCTTCAACGTCTCGGCGATGAGCTATGGCTCGCTGAGCAAGAACGCGGTCCTTGCGCTGAATGGCGGCGCGAAGCTGGGTGGCTTCGCGCACAACACCGGCGAAGGGGGATTGAGCCCCTACCATCTCGAACCCGGCGGTGACCTGATCTGGCAGATCGGGACCGGCTACTTCTCGTGCCGTACCCCGACCGGCGACTTCGACCCGGAGGCGTTCGCCGAGCGGGCCACGCTGCCTAACGTGAAGATGGTGGAGATCAAGCTGTCGCAGGGAGCCAAGCCGGGGCACGGCGGGATCCTGCCCGCGGCCAAGCTCACACCGGAGATCGTCCAGATCCGTCGCGTGGTGCCCGGCCAGGATGTGATCTCTCCGCCGGCGCATACCGCCTTCTCCACCCCGATCGGGCTCCTCGAGTTCGTGCAGCAGCTACGCGAGCTGTCGGGGGGAAAGCCGGTCGGTTTCAAGCTGTGCGTCGGGAAGCGGCACGAGTTCCTGGGGATCGTGAAGGCGATGCTGGAGACCGGAATCCGCCCCGACTTCATCACCGTCGACGGGAGCGAAGGGGGGACCGGCGCGGCGCCGCTCGAGTTCTCCGACTCGGTGGGGACGCCGCTCAACGAGGGACTCTCCTTCGTGCACTACGCCCTGGTGGGAGCCGGGCTCCGCGAGGAGATCCGGGTGATCGCGTCGGGGAAGGTGAACACCGGCTTCCAGATGGCGACGAAGGTTGCCCTGGGGGCCGACATGTGCAACGCGGCGCGGGCGATGATGTTCGCGTTAGGCTGCATCCAGGCGCTCCGCTGCAACACCAACCGCTGCCCCACGGGCGTTGCCACGCAGGACCCGGAGCTGGTGCACGGGCTGCACGTGGGCGACAAGACGCAGCGCGTGGCGCGCTATCACCGCGAGACGGTGAAGTCGTTCTTCGAGGTGCTCGGCGCCGCCGGGATCCGCGAGCCGCAGGAGCTCAAGCCCTGGTACGTGATGAAGCGGGTGCAGCCCGGCGTGGTGCAGAGCTATCACGAGCTCTACCCGCCCACCGAGCCGGGTGCCTTCCTCTCGTCGACGGTGACGGGGTGCCTCGCCCACGACTGGAACTTGGCGCGGGCCGACCGCTTCTGACCGCGGCACGCATAAGTCCCGATCGCCGAGCACCGGAGCGTCGTCCGGAACGGGTTCGGACGCTTCTGTGCGTCGGATCACCCCAAGCCGCCGCCTCGCCCCTCGAGGCGTAGTGCGGGGAGCGTCCGAGGCGTAGGATTCGGCGTCGTCGAGCGCGCCCCAAGTCCGGGCGCCTCCCAGGCCGTGACGACCGGCCGCTTCACTTCCCGTCCGACCGCCATGACTCGCTCCCGCTTCATTCTTTCGCTCGCGCTCGCGGCGCTTGCCGTTGTTCTCCCCTCGCGCACCACACTTGTCGCGCAGCAGGCGCCTAACGTCACGGGCAAGTGGGCCTTCGATGTGGTGACCGAGAACGGCACCGGGCACCCGACCGTCACGCTCAAGCAGGACGGGGAGAAGCTCACCGGGACGTACGAGTCGCCGCGTCTCGGCGTGCGGCAGATCGAGGGGACCATCAAGGGGCGCGACGTGCGCTTCGTCCTCTCCGGCGGCGGGACCGGCGACTCGCCGGTCCTCACCTTCACCGGTGTCGTGGTAGGGACCGACGAGATGAAGGGCGATCTCGACATGGGCGGAATGGGGAGCGCGACGTTCAGCGCCAAGCGCAGCTCGTAGTTGGGGCGCTCGACACATTGTGCCGGGTGGTGGGGTGGCTGATTTGACGCACGCGGCAGGTCGTCCGTGATCGGCGTCGCGGCGCGCGGCAAGACGAAGACCTTCGATCGGGCGATCGTCGAGGGACCGCTCGTGCCGGCAGTCTGGCGCATTGCCTGGCCGACGATGCTGCAAAACCTCGTCGGCGGGCTGCAGGGAGTGATCGATCACGCGATGGTCGGGCACTACGTCGGCTACGCCGGCAACGCGGCGATCGGGATCTCCCTGCAGATCTATCTCGTCGTCATCGCCTTCATCTCGTCGCTCTTCATCGGGATGAGCGTGCTGGTGGCGCGCTTTGCCGGCGCCGGCGACGAGGAGAAGGTGAACCGCACGGTGCTGCAGGCCTTTCTCCTCGCCGTCATTCTCTCACTAGGGGTGCTCGCGCCGGTCGGCTATTTCCTCGCGCCGCGCCTCCTCACCCTCGTGAACGCCGCCCCCGCCGTGCAAGCCGAGGCGCTGCCGTACCTGCGCATCATGTTCGTCTTTGGCGTGGGGATGCTCCTCTTCTACATGGTGGGCGGGGCGCTGCGATCGGCGGGGGACGCGCAGACGCCGCTCCGGCTCGGGGTCGCGGTCACGGTGCTCAACGTCGTCTTCAACGTGATCCTCATTCGCGGGCTCGGGCCGATCCCCGCCTTCGGCACCGCCGGCGCGGCGATGGGGACGGCGATTGCAACTGGCGGTGTCGGGCTGTATGCGGGATTCCGCTTCTGGCACGGCGGGTGGGTCGTGCGATTCCCGCGCGGCGAAGCCATCCGACTCGACTGGGAGATCATCCGCGCGCTCTTCCGCTTTGGGCTCCCGAGCGGGGTGCAGGGAGTGGCGATGAACCTCGGCGGGGCGATGCTCCTGGGCTTCGTCGGCTCGCTGGCGATGAGCGGGCAGGCACAGGCCGCGTACGCCGTGGGGTACACCGAACTCTTCTCGTTCATCACCTGGACGTCGGCCGGGCTCACCGGCGCGGTGGCGACGGTGGCCGGCCAAAGCCTCGGCTCCGGGAATCCGGATCGGGCGGCGCGCTCGGCGTTCGTGGCCGCGCGCATCGCGGCGAGCGGGGCGGCGGCGATCGGGCTCCTCTTCCTCTTCATCCCGCGTGCGCTGCTGGGGATTTTCGGGATGACCGATCCCGTGGTGCTCGACCTCGGCGTGCAGCTGCTCCGCTACCTGAGCGTGTCGGGGATCTTCATCGCGGTGGGACTGACGTACACCGGCGGATTGCAGGGAACGGGGGACACGAAAAGCCCGCTCTACATCTCCCTCGTGTCGCAGTTGGTGATCCCGCTCAGCATCTGCTGGATCGTGCAGCGCACGTCGACGCTCGAGCCGTGGGACATCTGGCGCGCGATCCTCGCGGGCCACATTACTCGGTGCGCGCTCTCCGTCTGGCGCTTTACGCAGGGGAAGTGGCGCAACATCGAGGTGGATGTGGGTTCGGCCCGTCGCTGACCAGCCCGCCGTTCGGCGGAGGGGAGGAGGGACATGGAGAAAGCCCAGGGCTTCACGCTGATGACGCTCGACGAGTTCGAGCAATGGATCGCGCGGGAGCCGATCGCGCGCACCGTCCTCACGCTCCAGCAGCACCACACCATGTCGCCATCGTACCGCGACTTCAACGGGACGAATCACTTCGCGCTGCAGGCGGGGATGAAGCGGTATCACGTGGTGAACAACGGGTGGTCCGACATCGGGCAGCACTTCACGACGTTTCCCGACGGGCGCATCATGACCGGGCGCTCGCTCGAGATGTCGCCGGCGTGCATCCTCGGCCAGAACGCGAACGCCGTGTGCGTCGAGAATCTCGGCAACTTCGACGCGTCGAAGGACGACATGTCGGCAGCGCAGCGCACCACCGTCCTTCGCTTCACGGCGGCGATCTGCAAGCGCTTCGCGATCCCGCTCAACACCGATCGCGTCGTCTATCATCACTGGTTCAACCTGAGCACCGGTGCGCGCACCGACGGGACCGGGCTCACCAAGTCTTGCCCGGGGACCGCGTTCTTTGGTGGCAATACGGTGGACGACGCGCAGCGCTCGTTTCTCCCGCTCGTCCGCGCGGCGCTCGGCGGTACGGCCACGCCACCGTCTATGCCCGCTGGGATGCGCTACGCCGTGGTCACGACCGACAACCTGAACGTTCGCACGGGGCCGGGGGCGCGTTTCAAGAAGGTGAACAGCGTGGGGCTGGGGAGCGTGCTGCGTGTGCACGACGAGAAGAGCGGGTGGTTCCGCATCTCGGCGTCGCGCAAGGAGTGGGTTGCGGCGCGCTACGCCCAGCTCGTGCAACGCGCGACGGTGAACGCGACCACCCTCAACGTCCGCAGCGGGCCCGCCGTGACGTTCAACAAGCTCGCCGCGCTCGCCAAGGGGCAGGAAGTCTTCGTGTACGATCATCGTAGCGGGTGGTCGCGCATCGGGCTCGACGAGCGTTGGGTCTCCGAACAGTTTCTCGACCTCGCGCAGGACTAGCTTCGAGCGCGAATCAACGCGCTCGCTTCACACTGGATGGAACGACTGGCATGACCATGGTGCGCTCCGCTCTTGCCCTGCTTCTCTGCCTGACGAGTCTCGCGCCGCGCGCGGCCTTCGCGCAGCTGCGTGCGTTCACCGGCGTGACGCTGATCGATGGGACCGATCGAGCCCCTGTGCGCAACGCGACGCTGGTCGTGAAGGACGGGCTGGTGCTGGCCGCGGGGGCGTCGCGCACGGTGAAGATTCCCGACGGCGCCGAACGTGTTGCGCTCGACGGCAAGGTGGTGATGCCGGGGCTGATCAACGCGCACGGGCACGTGAACGGTGTGGCCGATCTGTCGACGTACGCAGCGTACGGTGTCACCACGGTCTTCTCGCTCGGCGGCGAACCCGCCGATGTGTTTGCCGCGCGCGCTTCGCAGGAGACGCCGACGCTCGCACACTCGCGCGTCTTCCTCGCCGGCCCGGTGCTCGCGCCGACCACGCCCGAGGAGGCGCGCACGCAGGTGGCAGGCGACCAGGCGCAGCACGTCGACATCGTCAAGATCCGTGTCGACGACAACCTCGGGACTACACCCAAGATGCCGCTCGCGGTGTCGAGCGCCGTCATCGACGAGGCGCACAAGCGTGGGTTGCGGGTGGCGGTGCACCTCTTCTACCGCGACGACCTGGATGCGCTCCTCAAGGCGGGGGCCGACTTCATCGCCCACAGCGTGCGCGACCAGGAGATCGATGCGCCGCTCCTCGCGCGCCTCAAGGCCTCCGGCGTCTGCCTGAGCCCCACGCTCATGCGCGAGGTGTCGACGTACGTCTATGAGTCGACCCCCGACTTCTTCAGCGACCCGCTCTTTCTCGCGCACGCCAACCCCGAGTGGGTGGCGGCGGGGCGCGATCCCGCCAAGCAGGACGCGGTGCGCCGCAGCACCAGCGCGCAGCGCTACAAGGCAGCACTCCCCATCGCCAGCCGCAACGTCGCGCTGCTCGCCAAGGCGGGCGTCCCGATCGCGATGGGGACCGATACAGGCCCCACGGGACGCTTTCAGGGGTACTTCGAGCTGATGGAACTCGAACTGATGGTGAGGGCCGGGCTCACGCCGGCGCAGGCGCTCCAGAGCGCGACGCGGGTGGCGGCGCGCTGCATGAAGCTCGACCGTGACCTCGGGACACTCGAGGCGGGGAAGTGGGGAGACTTCGTCGTGCTCGACGCCGATCCGCTCACCGACATCTCCAACGTGCGCAAGATCCACTCGGTCTGGATCGCCGGGAACCGCGTCGCGCGTTAGGCGCGGCGCCCGGGGAATTGCCCTCTTCGATGTCCACGCCGACGTGACGGACCCGGCACCCCCTGCGATCGGCCAGCATCCACGTGCCAAGGCGCGCGTACCTCGCGTCCCGCTGGTGGCGATCTTCGCGATCGCGACGTTCCTCAACGCGGCGCTCCTCTTCGCGGTGGAGCCGATGTTCACCAAGATGGTCCTCCCGCTCCTCGGCGGGACGCCATCGGTCTGGAACACCTGCCTCCTCTTCTTCCAGGCTGCGCTCCTCGCCGGCTACCTGTACGCGCACCTCAGCTCGCGGTGGCTCCCGTCCCGTCGTCAGGCCGCGTTGCACCTGGCGATGCTCGCCGCGTCGCTCCTCCTGCTCCCGATCGCCCTCTCCCCCGACCTCGTCGTCCCCACGACCGGGACCGGACCGGCGATCGCCTGGCTCCTGACTCTCCTCACCACCACCCTGGGCGCCCCGTTCGTACTCCTCGCGGCGGGGACGCCGATGCTCCAACGATGGTTTGCCAGCACGCAGCATCCGCGCGCGAGCAACCCGTACTTCCTCTACGTCGCCAGCAACCTCGGGAGCTTTGCCGCGCTTCTCGCCTATCCCACGCTCATCGAGCCGCGGTGGACGATCGGGGAGCAGAGCGCGGCGTGGACCGCCGGCTTCGCCGCGCTCCTCGCGCTCGTGCTGCACGCGGCATGGGGGGCGTGGCGATGGACCATGCACGGTGCAGCGGACAACATCCGCACAGCAGGCATCGAGGGGCCCGCTCCTGGGGATGTCGCGGGCGCAACGTCAGGTGTGGACGACGAGGATGCCGACGAGCCCGAGCCGACCCTCGTCCCGACGACGGCGTGGCGCGTGCGCTGGATCCTCCTCTCCTTCGCGCCCTCGTCACTCCTCCTCGGTGTCACGACGTACCTCAGCACCGATATCGCCGCGGTCCCCTTCCTCTGGGTCGTCCCGCTCGCGCTCTACCTCCTGAGCTTCGTCATCGTCTTCGCGCGCCACCCGTTGCTCAACCGGCGCGTGATGCTGGCGCTGCAGGTGGGGCTCACGGTCGGGCTCCTCATCTTCCTCGGCGAGCAGCCGGGAAAGAACATCGCGGCGATCGCCGCGTTGCATCTGGCGGCGTTCTTCGTGACGGCGATGGTCTGCCATCGCCAGCTCGCTGACTCGCGCCCGCGGGCGAGCTCGCTGACCGAGTTCTATCTCTGGATGTCGTTCGGCGGGATGCTCGGCGGTGTCTTCAACGTCCTCGTCGCGCCACTCCTGTACGACCGGGTGCTCGAGTATCCCATCGCCATGATCATCGCGCTGGCGGTGCGACCGGCGTGGGGAAAGCGCACCGCACCCCGTCGCGAGCGTATCCTCGACTTTGCGATCCCGCTTCTCGTCTTTGGAGTCGTCTCGCTCGGCTACGAACTTCCGGTGCCGAGCGAAAAGTGGGCGGATCGCGCGTTGTATGCGTACCTGTGTGCGACCGGCTTGTTGGTTGCCGCCTGGTTCCGCCGCCCCCTGCGACTTGCACTCTCGGCAGCGGCGCTCTACGTGGGCGTCGACGCCGGGACGCGCTTCTCCGAGGATACGATCTACCAGGCGCGTTCCTTCTTTGGCGTGTATCGCGTGCGCGAGTGGAACGGCTACTTCCTCCTCCAGCACGGAACCACCACGCATGGCGGACAGGCGATGGTCGCCGCGCGGAAGACCGAACCGCTCACGTACTATCACCGCGAAGGTCCCCTGGGCGACCTCTTTCGCCTTGCGACCGACTCCGTCGCGCCGCGCTCGGTCGCGCTGGTGGGGCTCGGGACCGGGACGACCGCGTGCTATTCACGCCCCGGCGAACGCTGGACCTACTACGAGATCGATCCGCTCGTGGTGGCGATCGCCCGCGCACCGCAGCTCTTCACGTATCTGCGCGATTGCCAGCCCGACGTGAACATCGTGATGGGCGATGCGCGCCGATCGATCGCCAGCGCACCGGACAGCTCGTTCGACCTGATCGTGCTCGACGCCTTCAGCTCCGACGCCATCCCCGTGCACCTCATGACGCGCGAGGCGCTGCAGATCTACCTGCGAAAGCTGCGTCCGCACGGCATCGTCGCCTTTCACATCAGTAACCGTTTCCTCGACCTGAGGCCGGTGCTGGTCGAGCTCGCGCGCGATGCCCGCGTGGCTGGCGCAATGATCGATCGCGACGTCACCAAGGAGCAGAAGGAACGGCTCTATTATGGATCGCGGTGGGTCGCGCTCGCGCGCAGCGCGTCCACGCTTGCACCGCTCGAGCGCGAGGCGGCGTGGGAGGTGCTCTCCCCATCGGCGCCGGTGCGGCTCTGGACCGACGACTATTCCGACGTCCTCGCCGTGATGAACCCGTGACATCGACGCCTGTCGCGACCGGCGTCATTTTCGGCCCGCGCATGTAGCGCGCGGTGCGGGTGACTCGTCTCTCGCGTGTCGCCTCGTGCGGGGATGTTCAGTGCCTGTTCAGTGCCTGTTCAGTGCCTGTTCAGCCCACGTTCACGGGGTGCGCCACATAGTTGAGGAGTTGTGCGCGAACCCCTCGCGAATACTCCCGTTCGGTGCGACGTTGTGCTCCGCAAACTGGCCCCTGCTTCCCCTCTCCCACCCCTCGTCCAACGATCGGAGGATCCGTGCGACGATTGCAGCTCGCGACACTCGTGCTGGGATGCCTGACGTGCGCGCGTGGAATGGGAGCGCAGGGGGTGGTCGTGTCTGGTGTATCGCTCTCTGGGCGCGCGCCCGACTCGGCGTCGGTGCTCGGCGACGGACGGCTGGTCGACGCACAGAAGTTTGCCTTCGAAATGCCGACGCTCGACCCGATGCGGTCGCCGTCCGGCTCGAGGCTCATGGTGCGCAGCGACCCACGCTTCGTCCGTTCGCTTCTCATCGCGGCCGGCGCGTCGGCGGTCGTGTCGCTTGGCGATGCCCAGATGATGCGCGAAATCGCCAAGCTTCGCTCCCCCGATGGCGGCGGACAGAAGGCGTCGGTGATCTGCGCATCGTTGGGAGGAATCGTTCCGCTCTCGGTGGGGACGCTGATGTGGGCGGGCGGTGCGGTCACGCACGACGACTTCGTGAAGACGCTCGGCCTGGAGTCGACACAGGCGGTGGTGCTGAGCGGCGCACTCACCATCGGGATCAAGGGACTCATCGGGCGCACTCGCCCCAACGCCGCGCCCGACGATCCGGACCAGTACTATCCCGGGCGCGGCTTCTTCAACGCCTCGCGCGCCTCGTTCCCGTCGGGACATACGAGCGCCGCCTTCGCGGTGGCCACCGTCCTGTCGAAGGAGATGTCGGCGCGCTTCCCGCGCCAGCGCTGGCTCATTCGCGGTGCGCTGTACGGCGCTGCCGGCTCGGTCGGCTTCGCGCGCATGTACCAGAACGCGCACTGGCCGAGCGATGTGGTCACCGGGGCCGCGCTCGGGACCTTGAGCGGACTCAAGGTGCTCTCCTGGAACTCGGGTCCTCGTTAGGCGCGCCCGTGCTGTCATGAGCTGCGGGTGGGCATGCGCGCGACACGCTCGGATCGCGAAGCTGGTGATGCTGCAGATGATGGTCGCCGTCGTTTGTCTCGCCATCACCGCGGGCGTGGCGCGCGCGCAGGATGGGCAGGCGTCGCCCGATTCGTTGTCGACGCCGACCAAGGCGAGCGTTGCGGCCCCTTCGCGCATGCGTGGCGAGGCGCAGCGCTTCGACTTGGGCAAGTACGGCATCTACGAGTATCGCCGACCGGTCGTGCTGCGCGCACTGCGCGAGGTGCCGGTCACCGTGGCCGGGACCTTCACGCTCGGCCTGGAGAAGCACAGCCTTCCCGAGTGGGGCGCGGTCGCGGCGAGCACGCTCGCACTCTACGCCGCCGACGAGTACCTCCTCGACAAGACGCGCCTTCTCGCGCGGCACGTCGGCCTCCCGCCCAACCACCCGTCGATCAACCTGCGCTTTGCCGGGCTCAAGCTCCCGATCCCCAGCACCGTCGGCTCGGCGATCTACTTTCTCGGCGACGGAGCCACGGATCTCCTGGTGGCTGGCGGCTTTCTCGTGCAGGGTTGGCGCAAGGACGACAACCGGGCGCGCACCACCGCCAGCGAGATCACCTCGGGGCTCGTCTCCCTCGGCGTGTACACGCAGCTCCTCAAGCGTTCGTTCGGGCGGCAGACGCCGAGCGAATCGACCGAACCGCGCGGACGCTGGCGCCCGTTTCCGCCGTTGGGTGACTACAACGCGAATGTGCCCGGCTACGACGCGATGCCATCGGGGCACATGGCGGCGGCGATGTCGACGGTGGAGATCGTCGCGCTCAACTATCCCGAAAAGCGCTTCGTGCGCCCGTTAGGCTACTCGCTGATGACGCTCCTCGGCTTCGCCATGGTGAATAATGGCGTGCACTGGGCGAGCGACTATCCGTTGGCGCTGTTGATCGGCGGTGGCGTTGCACGGGTCACTGTCGCGCGTGGTCGCGCCGAGGTGACGGGCGGAGGGGGAGCGGGCGACGGCGCGCATCGCGGCTTCGCATGGTCGCCGCTCGTCTCGGCGAACGCCGTCGGCGTGCGGGTGGGACTCCCCTATTGATCGAAAGCCGGCGCCCTCAGGGCGTGCCGAGCCCCTGGGTGAATTCCCGCAGCTGCAACGAGATCGTCCCGAAGACGACGTGCGTCTCCATGCGCACCATCAGGCGACGGTCGTCGTCGGTGAACCAGATCTCGGCGCGCCCGTTCTGCGAGAAGATCCCCTTGGACTTGATGATCGGCTTGACGACGACCGTCTGGAACGTCCCGGCGGGGACGGTCATCTTCTGCCGCCGGTCGACGATCACCGTGACCGGATTGCGGTCGGGGATGAAGTAGCGCGGAAAGTCGTACGTCTTGCCGACCTGCAGCGCCTGATTGCGCACGAAGTAGATGAACGCCCCCTCATCCAGGGGCTGCGCAACCGTGGGGCGCTCGGGTTTGTCGTCTTCCTTGAAAACGCCGCGCTCGGGCATGATCTCGTAGACCTTCGTGCGCTCGCGTTTTCCCTCGACCGTCTCCTGCCGGTGGCGCAGCGAGTTGAAGGTCTCGACGTCGATCCAGCTCTCGAGAATGTCGTGAACCCGATATCCGGGGATCCCGCCCTCGATCTCCAGCTTCGTGTGCCAGACCTTTCGCCCGCGCAGCGTGTCGATGCCGATCACCTCCATGCGCGCCGTCCCGACGTTGATGAAGCCGAACTTCACGTCGTAGACCATCTGCTCGCCGATGCCGAATGCGACCGAGCCCGCGGCGGGCGCCGCCCACGGAGCCCCTTGGGCCCTCGCAGGGCTGAGCGGAGCCGTGAGCAACACCACCGCCGCCCCCGCGACGCGGAGCGGGCTCGAGTGGCGCTTGAGAGCGGTGAGGAGCGTTCGGACGGAAAAGGGCATGCGCTGTTCTGGAGGTTCGGCGTGAAGATCTAGAACCTTACTCGGCATTCGGGAGTCCAGTTCCAAACGTGACCGGTCCGGGACGGTTGGTCACTCCCCCATCCGGGTGAGCATTGGCGGCGAGTTGTGGCGGATGGCCGTCTGCGCCGCGTATGTTCGCCGAAGAATCCAGCCCCGGGCATGACACGCATCTCCTCGTCCACCGCCGACGTGAGCGACGTCCCACTGGTCCTGGTGCTCCCGTTCGCGACTGGCGGGGGTGCCGAGGACGAGGAGGGGGGCGAGCGCTACCTGGCGGAGGGGATTTCGGACGAGCTTGCCTTCGCTCTCACTCAGCTCCCGTCGCTCCGTGTCGTTGGGCGCGCGACCGCCGACGCGCTTCGAAGCGAGTCACCAGCCGAGGGCGCGCGACTGGTGTCGGCGTCGCTTGTGGTGAGCGGAACGGTTCGCGCATCGGGTGAGGACCTGCGGATTGAAGTCCATCTCGAAGCGACCGCATCACCGACGCGCACCGGGGCGCTCCGGCGCACGTGCGACTTGGGCGGGTTCACCGTGGGAGTCGCATCCCTGGCAGAGGCCGTCGCGCGATTCGCAGGCGCCGAGATTCCGTATCACTGGCGGGCACGTGACGCGCGACCGCTCGCCGCGACCCGTGAAGTGGTCGACCTCATTCTCCGCGGGCGCTACCACGTCGAGCAGCGTCCCATCGGTGTGAAGCTGGCGATGCAGTGCTTCGACCGCGCCATCCGCCTGGACGGAGCGGCTGCCGCACCGTATGGCGCGTTAGGCATCCTCTGGGCCAATTTCGGCCTCTTTCTCGCGCTCCCGCCGACGCAGGCGCGTGAGCGCGCCATCGAACAGGCGGCGCGTGCGCTCGAGCTCGATCCGCACGAAGCCAACGCCCTCGCCGCGCAGCTCACGGTCTCGACGTTTTACGACTGGAATCTGGCCCGCGCCGACGCCCTCGGCGCGCTGCTGTTGCGTTGGTATCCGTCGTGGATCACCCCCCGGCAGGCGCTCCTCTACGCCCACGCAGCGCGTGGCCACGAAGGGGCGGTACGCACGCTGTGCCGCGAGGTGCAACAACTCGATCCGCGGGCGATCGATCCGATCAACGATGCCGGTTTCTCCCTCCTCCTGATCGGCGCTGCCGGCGAAGCGGTGACGCTTCTGGAAGCGCACGCCGAGCTCCATCCCGAGGCGAGCGAGGTGCACCGGCGTTTGGGGTTGGCGCGGCTCGCCAACGGCGATGCCTCGGGCGCGGTGAAGGCCCTGGAGCACTCGGTGAACGTTTCGCGGCGTCACGCGTGGGGCGTCGCCAACCTTGCCTGTGCGTACGCCCGCGCGGGGCGGGAAAGCGATGCCCGTCGCCTCCTCGCCGAGCTGGAAGAGCGCGCCGAGGGGGAGATCGTACCCTCGATCGCCCTGGCCGAGGTGCACGCTTCGTTAGGCGATGTGGAGCGCGGATTGGCTGCGCTCGACCGCGCGCTGGAGGCCCGCGACTACTGGCTCCTGATGATCGATCGCGATCCGCTGCTCGATTCGCTGCGAACCGATCCGAGATTTTCCTCCTTCCGCGCCCGCTGCACCCCCATCTTGCACTGACGCGCCGCACCGGCGCTGCCCGAATTCCGTATCCACGCCCGACCGCACGCATGTCTTCGACGATCGACCAACTCCTCGCCCTTCTCTCCCTCGAGCCTCTCGAGGTGAACATCTACCGCGGCAGCAATCGCGACCTCGGGACCGGTCGCGTCTTCGGCGGACAAGTCTTCGCCCAAGCGCTGGTCGCGGCGCGGCGCACCGTGGAGGATGAGCGCGAGGCGCACTCCGTCCACGGCTACTTCATCCTCCCCGGCGACCTCGCGGCCCCCATCGTGTACTTCGTCGACCGGCTGCGCGATGGCAACTCGTTCACCACGCGGCGCGTGACCGCGATCCAGCACGGGCAGGCGATCTTCAACCTCTCGGCGTCGTTCCATCGCGACGAGAAGGGGCTCGAACACCAGAGCTCCATGCCCGATGTGCCCGCGCCGGAGGATCTCGCACCGGAGCTCGAGCTGATCCGCGAGATGGCCGATCGCATCCCCGAGTCGCTGCGCCCGGTGCTCACGCAGGACCGCCCGCTCGACTTTCGACCGGTCGCGCCGATCGATCCGTTCCGCCCGCAGAAGCGCCCCCCGATTCGTCACGTCTGGTTCCGCACCGTCGCCCCGCTCCCCGACGATCGCATCACGCACCAGGCGGTGCTCGCCTATGCGTCGGATTACGGCCTCCTCCCTACAGCACTGCAGCCGCACGGTGTTCCGTTCCGTTCGCGCGAGCTACAGATCGCCTCGCTCGACCACGCGCTCTGGCTGCATCGCCCCTTCCGCGCCGACGACTGGCTCCTCTATTCCGTAGAGAGTCCTGCGGCTCACGGAGCGCGCGGCTTCGTGCGCGGCTCCATCTATACGCGCGACGGCACGCTCGTCGCCTCGGTCGCGCAGGAAGGGCTCATGCGCCTCCGCACCCCGAAGCCCTGATTGCCGCGTCGCCCTCGCTCCCGACTCCCTCTCTCCCAGACGCCCGCCCCGATGCGACTCTCCCGCCCTGCCATCCTGCTGCTGGCCTTTGGACCTGCGGTGCTGCCGGCGCAACAGGCGACGCGCCCCTTCTGGCGTCCGTCGCCGCCGTCAGCCGCAACGTCGACGGCCGCCGGCTTCTCCGCCGAGCGCCTCGCCCGCATCGATCGCTTCATGCAGGACTACGTCGACCGCAACCAGGTCGCCGGTGCGGTCGGTCTTGTCATGCGCAACGGGAAAGTGGTCTACGAGAAGGCGGTGGGGTGGAGCGACAAGGAAGCCGGTCGCCGCATGACGCCCGACGCCATCTTCCGCATCGCCTCGCAGAGCAAGGCGATCATCAGCGTGGCGATCATGACACTGTTCGAGGAGGGGAAGATCGCCCTCGAGGATCCGGTCTCGAAATTCATCCCGGCGTACGAGCACACCACTGTCGCGGTGAAGAGCGACACCGGCGTCGGCATCGTCCCGGCGCGCCGCCGCATCACCATCAAGGACCTCCTCACGCACACTGCGGGGATCTCGTACGGGACCGATCCGCAGGTGGCCAAACTGTACGAAGCGAAGGGGCTCGGGCCGGCCGCCGGCTACGGCTGGTACACGGCCGACAAGGACGAGCCGGTCTGCACCACGATGGAGCGCCTCGCCACGCTCCCCTTCGTGTCCCAGCCGGGCGAGGCCTTCGTCTACGGCTACAACACCGACATCCTCGGCTGCGTGGTCGAGAAGGTCTCGGGGAAGGCGCTCGATGCCTTCATCGCCGAGCGAATCACCGGGCCGCTGGGAATGGTCGACACGTATTTCTTTCTCCCGGTGACGAAGCGCGATCGACTCACGGCGGTCTACGCCAGCACTCCTGAGGGAGGAGTGGCGCGTGCGCCGGATGGCCCCACGGGGCAAGGGAACTATGTGGACGGTCCGCGGCGCTCATTCTCCGGAGGGGCGGGGCTCGTCTCCACCGCGCGGGACTACGCCCGATTCCTTCAGATGCTCCTGAATGGCGGTGCGATCGACGGCGTGCGCATTCTCGCGCCGGCGACCGTGCACCTCATGACGACGAACCAGAGCGGGACGCTCTTTTCGACGCGTGGGTCGGGCTTCGGCCTCGGCTTCGAAACGGTGGATCGTTTCGGGGCGAATGGACTCAGCTCGGTCGGGACGTTCAGTTGGGGAGGGGCGTACGGCTCAAACTATCGGGTCGATCCGAAGGAAAAGCTGGTCGTCGCCTTCATGATCCAGCAGATTCCGAACAACGCCGACCTTGCGTCGAAGTTTCCCACGATGGTGTACCAGGCGTTGATTGGCACTACGCCGTGGGAGTGAACGTCATCTCGCCCATGGTCGCGCGCGCTGGCGCCAGACGTCATCGCGCAGCGACCTGAGCGGAGACCTCGCGAGTCCGATGCCGCCCTAATGGCGGCAAGCCGATGCCGCCCTAACGGCGGCAAGGAGGGGAGAAGCGTCATGGCGATTCAGGATGAGCGCATCGCGCGCGCCACCGTGCGCAAGCCGCGCGATGAGGAGATCGACGTCTTCGGCCTGACGCACACCGGCAAGGTGCGCAGCGAGAACCAGGATCACTTCCTGATTGCCTCGCTCCACCGCCAGATCCGCGTGCACCTGACGAGCATGCAGTCGATCGGGAACGCGATGCACGAGACCGATCGTCTCGCATTCCTCGCCATGGTTGCCGATGGCGTCGGTGGCGGGCGCGCAGGCGAGGAGGCGAGCCGCTTCGCGGTCGAAACCATCAGCAGCTACGTCAACAACAGCGCCCGCACCTACTACACGGCCGACATCGGCGATGACACCGCGTTTCGCGAGACGCTCGAGGAGGCCGCGATCCGCGTGCACGAGAAGCTCACCCAGCGCGCCGAGCAGAACCCCGCCTACCGCGGGATGGCGACGACGCTCACGCTCTTCCTCGGCGTCTGGCCACGCATCTACCTCCTGCAGGTGGGAGACTCGCGCTATTACTTCCTCCGCGACGGTGAACTCACGCAGGTAAGCCGCGACCAGACGATGGCGCAGGCGCTCATCGACATGGGGGTGCTCACCCGCAGCGACCAGAAGGCCGATCGCTTTTCGCATATCCTCTCGAGCGCGATCGGCGGGGCGCAGACGACGCCGGTGGTGACCGGTGTGCAGAACGACTGGGGGATGGTGCACCTCCTCTGCAGCGATGGGCTCACGCGCCACGTGAGCGACGAGCGCATCGCCGAGCGGCTGCGCACCATGGTGTCGGCGCGTGCGGTGTGCGAGGAGTTGTTGCAGGACGCGCTCGACGGGGGCGGGCGCGACAACATCACGATCATCGTGGGGCGGACGATGAAGCTCGACGAGATCGCCGACGATCGTTAGGCCTCAGGGGCCGGCGGCGACGGCGACCAGCGTCCCCGCAACGCCAACGGCGGTAAGCAGGAGCCACCCGCGCATCACGTAGCGCATCCACTGCGAGTAGGGGATGCCCGCGGCGAGCAGCACGGCCATGAGCGCGGCATTCGTCGGGACGAGCAACTCGGCGAGCCCGGCACCGGTCTCGAAGGCGAGGACCGTCGCCTGACGAGAGAGCCCGATGAGGTCGGAGAGCGGCACGAGGATCGGCATGGTGAGCGCCGCCTGCCCGCTCACGCTCGGCACGAAGGCGTGGATGAACCCCTGGATGGGGACCATGAGGAGCGCGGCGATCGCGGGTGGCTTGCCGGCGAGCGGCGACGCCAGCCCGTTCACCACTGTGTCGATCACGTGCCCGTCGGTGAGGACGACCGAGATCCCGCGCGCTACGCCGACGAGCACCGACGCGCCGATCATCGTCTCCATCCCGCGAAGGTAGGCGGCGGTCGCATCGCTGAGCGTCATCCCTCCGACGACGCCAATCACCAACGCGGCGAGGAAGAAGAGCGCGGAGAGCTCGTTGAACCCCCAGTCGAGCGTGAGGACGCCGACCACGTACGTGGCCAGCGGGGCGAGCGTGAGGAGGAGAATCAGTGCATCGCGCTGCGTGAACGACACATCGACAGATGCCGCACCGGCCACGCCCGTTGCTGGCACTGCGTCGTTTGGGCGGTGGCGCGCGGCGTGTCGCATCGTAAGCGCGACCCACCCCGTCCACCCCGCCGCAAGCATCGCCAGCCGCAATCCGGCGCCGGAGAGGAGCGGGAGCTGCGCCAGCTTGAGCGCAATTCCCGCCTGGAAGGGGTTCGACGGACCGAACGCCGATCCGACCGCTGCGGCGCCCAGCGACGCCGAGACCATGGTGAGGGCGTCGACGCCAAGCCCGCGCCCGAGGACGAGAAGGACGGGGACGAGGGCGATGATCTCTTCCTGCATGTTCTCCATCGCCCCAAACGACGCGAAGACGAAAGCGACTACCGGGATCGCCCAGATCCCGCGTCCGTGGAAGCGCCGGACGACTGCCTGCGCCCCGCGTGCGAGCGTCCCGAGCTGCTCGACCAGTGCGAACGCCCCGCCGACGAAGAGGATCGAGATGATCACGTCGGCGCCGGCCACCAGTCCGCGCGGTACCGCGACGAGCGCCGCCACCGGGCCAACCGGCGCGGCCTTCACCGCGTGATACGTTCCTGCGACCACGAGGCTCCGCCCGGTGACCGGGTCGTCGCGCCGGTCGAACTCCCCCGCGGGGAGGAGCCAGGTGAGGAGTGCCGCGAAGGCGATCCCCCCGAGGAGGAGGACGACAGGGTGCGGGAGTCGCCAGCGCGACGTCATCGCTCCTCCTCAGCTGCTTCGCTGAGCGCTACTTGCTCCAAGGCGGGACGACCTTGTTGGTGCGCGCGTACGCAATCGCCTGCCCCAGATGTTCGTGCAGGTGCGTCGCCGTCATGACCCAGATGCGCTGGCCGGTGAACTCCTGCCCGAAGAACTTGATCTTCTCCGGCAATCGGCTGTTGGGTACATCCTTCATCGCCTTGGCCAGATGATCGAACGACTTCTCCATCGCCGCGACGGTCGCATCGCGCGACAACGCCTGATGCTCGAAGGTGGTGAGCGTCTTGAAGTCGTCGGCCTTGATCCCGGTCGACGGGTCGACCGCAACGCCGAACGCCGTCGGCATGAGGTAGTTGTCGCTGGCGACATGCAGGAAGACCTCGCGCACGGAGCGCACACCGGGGCCCGGGCGCCAGTCGTAGGTGTTCTCCGGCATCGCCTTCGCCAACGCCGACAGCTTGTCGCGCACCTGCTGGATGTCGGCCATGAGGTCGACCGTGACCGAAGCTTGTTGCGCCTGCGCCGACTGAACAGCAACGGAGGCGGTGACGCCAAGCGCAATCATGAGCGACGCGCGGCGGACGAGAGTGTGCATGTGACGGGGGGAGATGAGGGGGGATTTGGACCTGTCGCATCGCGAGACCCCACGACGCCCGCCAAATGTGTCGCCCGTTCACGAACCCCGACAGACATGTGGGATGAAAGAACGAAGCAGTTTGTAGCGGCATCGCCCCCCTTCCCACCACGCGCGCCACCCCGCAAAGTTGCCAGCAGGTCCCCTCGTCTCCTCGTCGTCTCGTCGTCTCGTCTTCTCGTCTTCTGAAAACTATGCTCGGTACAGGGTTCGTCGGCGCCGGCTTCAACACACGCTTTCACATCCAGGGGTGGCAGGGCGTCCGCGATGCCGATGTACTCGGCGTCTGGAGCCCCACGCAGGCCAATGCCGCGAGTGCCGCCAAACTCGCCCGCGACCTCGACGTCGGCGCCGCCAAGCCCTACAAAAGCATTGCGGCGATGGTCGAGGATCCGGCCATCGACGCCATCTGGCTCTGCGGCGCCAACCAGGCGCGCGTGGAGAACGTGGAGGAGATCGTCCACACCATCCGCGCCGGGCGTGGCACCCTCAAGGGACTCGCGATCGAGAAGCCGCTCGCCCGCAACGTGACCGAGGCGCTGCAGGTGCAGAGACTGGTCGAGTCGGTCGGGCTCAAGACGGGCTACCTCGAGGACCAGCTCTTCTCGCCACACGTCGAAGCGGGGCGTGCCCTTCTCTGGGCACGCGGCGCCGCCACCACCGGGCGCCCCTACCTCGCCCGTGCCGCGGAAGAGCATAGCGGCCCACACTCTCCCTGGTTCTGGCAGGGGCACCTGCAGGGGGGCGGCGTCCTCAACGACATGATGTGCCACTCGGCGTTCGTGGTGCGCCACCTCCTCACCAAGCCCGGTGAATCGTACGACACGGTACGCCCGGTGCGCGTGACCGGGCGCGTCGCCTCGCTCAAGTGGTCGCGCCCGCACTACGCCAAGCAGTTGCGCGCCACGATGGGAAAGGCGGTCGACTACACCAAGCGCCCATCCGAGGACTTCGCCTCGCTCACCATCGAGTTCGAGACCGCCGACGGGCACACCGTGATAGGCGAGGCCACCACCTCGTGGTCGTTCGTCGGCGCGGGATTGCGGCTGTCGGCGGAGCTCCTCGGCCCCGAGTACTCGATGAAGTGGAACTCGCTCGACTCCGGGTTGCAGCTCTTCTTCTCGCGCGCCGTCACCGGGCGCGCGGGCGAAGACCTCGTCGAGAAGCAGAATGCCGAACAGGGCGTGATGCCGGTTGTCCCGCAGGAGTACATCGCCTACGGCTACACCGACGAGGACCGCCACTTCGTGCGCGCCTTCCTGGGGAAGGAAGCGCCCAAGCTCACCGTCGCCGACGGCGTGGAAGTGGTACGCATGCTCATGTCGGCGTACCAGAGCGCGGAACAGGGCAGGACACTTTCGTACCCGCCGCGCGGCATCGACCGGTTTGTCCCGGCGGTGGCGCGCGGCGAGTGGAAGCCCTGATGGCAGCGTTCCCGTCCGGCGTGCATTGGCACTCCGGGCGGGGACGCGCCACGCACGTTACCTGCGTCCGCCGAGCAGACGCGTCGTCCACCCCAGGCTCGCCGAAAAATCCGACGCCGACTCCGACAACCCAAGACCTGCACCGAGACTGAACGACGCACCATCCGATAGGGAACGACTGAACAGCAGGTGCGCCGACACCGGCGGATCGCTCCCCTCGATGATACGCGTCGACGCCGATGCCGACGTGAGCATGGACCAGCTCCCGCCTAACGGCACGCCGAGCGCGACAGAGTAGAACAACGCGTCGCGCAGTTCGAGGTCGGGCATGTCGCCCAGCACCCACCAGGCAGCGTTCGCGAAGAGCAGCGTGCGCCCGCTCCCCATCACCACCGACGCGCCGGCGCCATAGTCCCACGCGCCGGTCCCCACACCGGATTCGATCGAGGTGACGGGCGCCTTCGTCCATGCTTCGAGTGCGAAGCTGCGCACCGCTCCGCTTCCCTCGTACGCGGCAACGGTCGCGCCGAAGACCGGGTCGCCGGCGTGTATCTCAAAATCGCCAGTGCCGGCGACCGTGAGGGAGTCGGCGACGGTATCGGCGACCAGCATGCTTCCAAAGGCGTCCTGCATGTCGTTGGAGCTTCCGTGGCGACGCCCCGGACGCACCGGGATGGTCTGTCCCCCGACGCGCCGCCGCACGGCCGCGTTGTCGGGTCCTCCGGTCGGGACGACGCCTCCCCCGGCGACGTAGCTCAGCACCGTCCCGTTCTGCGCGAGGAGTGGCCACGAAGCGGTGACGTCGAGCGGCCCGGCGCGCAAGGTGAGCGAATTGAGCCACGAGTACGAGCGGAACGTCTCCGAGAAGACATACGTCCCCTGCGCGTAGCCCACGCTACTGCTCCACGTCACGCTCTGCGCCGGTGCCGTCGCGGTCACGACGAGGAGCGCCACACAAACGGCGAACGCTCCTCGCCGCGCCACCGCGCGCGCAATCACGTGCTGGGCTTCAAGACGCGGAGTCTCTGTTGCAGGCGCTCCATGATCTTGAGCCCGTCCTCCAACTGCGTTCCCATCGACTGCACGTGTTCGCGCAGGCGCTCCATGTCACGCTGCATCTCGGGATCGCGCAGCTGCAGGTGATCGCGTTCCCGGTCACGCAGTTGCAACGTCGCCGCGTTCAGGTCGTTCGCCATCTGGCCGAGTGCTTTCCCCATGTCGCGCACCGCCTGATGTTCCCGCAGGCGATCCTGGTCGCGAATGCGATCCATGTCCCGCGTCAGATCCTGTTCCATCTGATGCAGGCGATCGCGGATGCGCTGCGTCTTTCGCAGCGCTTGCTCCATCTGCTGCAGCCGCTGCTGCTGCGCCTGTTGTTGCGCTTGTTGTTGCTGTTGCTGCGCCTGCTGCTGCCCCTTTTGCCGCTGGGCAGCCGTCGATCCCGACTGGGCGGCGCCCACGCTGGCGAAGGCTGCAACGAGCGCCGCCGCCAGGGCGATTCTCGCCCGCACTGTGTGAGTCAACATGATCGCTCCCTCCAAACGCAAGCCGGGCACTCACCAACCGGCAGTGTCCGGCTGAGAAAGAATGTGTTCAGGCCCCGGGGCGGTGCGCCGCCGGCGCGACTCGCGTTAGGCTACTCGTGCCCTCCGCAGCCACCGCCTGGTTCGTCTTCCTGGTCACCCTCGTCGAGGTGGTTGTCGCCGCTGCCGCCGTCGAGCATGTCACGCCCGCTCCCGCCGAACAGCCAGTCGACTCCTCCCTCACCAAAGAGCCAGTCGTTCGATTCTTCACCGTAGAGTTTGTCGCGGTCAAAACCGCCATACAGCCAGTCCGGCCCTGGGCCACCGTGCAACTGATCGTTGCCTGCCTCTCCGTAGATCACGTCGGGGCCACCGCCGCCATAGACCACGTCATCACCATGGCCAGCCAGGATCGTATCCGGGCCGCCGCCGCCGTAGATGATGTCGTTGCCGTAGCCGCCCCAGATGCGATCAGGGCCGCCACCACCATGGCCGGGCGAGCCACCGCCGCCCCCGCACGAATCCTCGCTCGGAACGAGCGTCACTTCGTGACCGGGGTCTTCGCTGTGCTGCGGCGGATCGGCGCAGATCACGTCGTCGCCGTTCTGCCCGAAGATGCGATCCTTCTTTGGTGATCCGACGATGACGTCGTTGCCGGACGTGCCGACGATGCGATATCCCCATCCGCCGCCATCACCATCGTCCTCCAGCGCCGCTACACCTTCCGCCGACGGGCGAACATCGGGGACATACGGCTTGATGGTCGCTCCCTTGGGGATCATCTCGGCAGGCATGTTCCACCAGATGGTCGCCGTGTAGCCGTGGCACACGGGAGGAATGCGAGGATCCGGTTCCGAGTCATGCTCGGCGATTGCGATACTGAACGCCGAGGGCGCGAAGGGCTCTACGCTGGTCGGCAACTCGCGCTGGCATCCCCAGCTCGCGATTGCGCTACTGGCCAGAAGCAACCCAGTCACCCTCGGCAACATCGTGCGTGTCATCGTGCTACCCTCCACTACGAGCCCACCGTGGGGCGGTGCGGACCGCGGCTGCGATCCCCGCACCGCCCCCGCTGCTTGCGATACCTAGTTCTGCACGCCGTTCTCGCCACCGCCACCGCCACCGCCCCCGCCCCCGCCACCACCGCCACCACCGCGCCGAGTCTTGATGAAGATCTCGGCGACCGTTGCAGTCGGCGTGACCGTCGCGATCGTCTCGTCATCCACGCCTAACGTGGTAAAAGCCACGCCGCTCTGGCTGTCCACCGAGAAGGTGATGCGCCACCAACCGTCCTTCGGGATGTTGTTCGGCATCGTGACGTTCTTCATCATCCACACATAGCCGTAGACGAGGCGTCCACCGACGTTGATCTCGGCCGCATACTTGTCGGGCCCATCGATGCCGAAGCCCTCGTACACGGCCTTGTCGAAGTAGGTGTAGGTCACAGCGCCCCCCTTGTCCGCCAGCTTCTCGATCTTGAGGCGAACACGATCCGAGAAGACGGTCGGCGTCAGCGCGACGGTTTGCTTCTGATTGCCGTCGGCGAAGATCCCCTGCTTCTCGGTCGAGCTGCTGGGGTTCATGACCACGTCCATGGGATAGCCCTGCAGCATTGTGCCGTCATCGGTGATCAGCACATGCTCCACCCGGATGACCGAATTGACCGCGTACTGCACGCTGCGAAGGTTGTCACCCCAGTCGACGATTGCCGGCGTCTTTCCTGTCGGCCGCCCAACCCACTCCGCCTGCCAGGTGTTGCTGGACTGTTGCCAGAAGACATCCCATGGCTGCGTCGACTCGATCGCCGTATTGCCGGAATACCAGAACGGCACCTTCCCGCCCGCCGTGATCTCACTCAGCGCCGCCGTGTCGGTCGTTGCCGTGGGGCGCATCCCGGTGTTGGCGAAGAGCTTCGTGGCGCCGCTGAGCAGCGAGAGCCCGGTGAGCCCCCGCGCCTCCGCGAAGATGACGGGATTGGAGAGGTTGTTGCCGAACGTTGCGCGGTCGACGCGCCCGGGGCGCTTCGCCCCCGCCTTCGCGTCTTCGACTCCGGCGAGAACGGACGGTTGCAAGCGTGATGGTCCGGCGGGAGCGTCCACGTTACACGCCGCCACGAGTACCGTGGCCAGCAGTGTCGAGGCGGACGCGAGCGAATGCATGCGTGACATCTGAACCTCCTGGTAGAACTGCCGCGCAGAAGATCGCACTGGGCTGGCTGCGTGTGTGTAGGTGCCACTCCGCGACGCACCGCGCATCTCCCCGACGGCCGCTCGGGGTGCGCGCCGCTTGCAATCGCAGCGCGTCTGGCAAGTAGGGGGCCGATCGCCCGCGTGCACGCTGTGTTCATGTAGCGTCTCGCGCCCGGGTGTGTGTACATGCGATGTTCATGTACCGAGCGCGCGAAACAGGACTCGCGCCTGCCGGCCATTACCTTTCGACTTGCCCCGAGACGACGTGCACGCCATGCACACCCAGGCACCGCGAACCCCGCATCAGCACAGGACACAATCGTGAGACGCCGCGACTTCCTTCACGCCGCCGGCGCCTTGGCCGTCGCCGGGCGCGTCCTCCCGCATGCTGAGCTTGTCGCCGACGCGTCGGCGCGACCGGTCCCGACGCCGTCTCAGCTGCAGTGGCAGCGCGACGAGCTCGCGCTCTTCACCCACTTCACCGTCAACACCTTCACCGACAAGGAGTGGGGGGACGGAGGCGAGTCCCCCTCGATCTTCGACCCGAGGCGCTTCGATGCGCGTAGCTGGACGCGCACCGCGCGCGCTGCCGGCTTTCGTACCGTCGTCCTCACCGCCAAGCACCACGATGGTTTCTGCCTCTGGCCCTCGGTGCGCACGCAGCACTCGGTGGCGTCGTCGCCGTGGCGCGGAGGGAAGGGCGACGTGGTGCGCGAGGTGGCCGACGCCTGTCGTGCCGACGGGATGGGGCTCGGGCTCTATCTCTCGCCGTGGGATCGCCACGAGCCAAGTTACGGCAGCGGTGCGCCGTACATGGACTTCTACTGCGCGCAGTTGGAGGAGTTGCTTACGCGCTATGGTGTCGTGCGCGAGGTCTGGTTCGACGGCGCCAACGGCGAGGGCCCCAACGGGAAAAAGCAAGCCTACGACTGGCCGCGCATCCACGCCCTGGTGCGCAAGCTGCAGCCGGAAGCGGTCATGTTCTCGGACGCCGGCCCGGATGTGCGCTGGATCGGCAACGAGCGCGGCGTCGCCGGCGAGACGTGTTGGAGCACGATCGATCCGGCCAGCGTCCCCTACGCCGGCTACGACGCGCCGAACGTGGGTGCGCTGCTCCAGCGGGGCGATCCCAACGGGAGCGTCTGGCGCCCCGGCGAAACCGACGTCTCGATCCGCCCGGGGTGGTTCTGGCACCCCGCCGAGGACGACAAGGTGCGGAGCGTCGAGAACATCACGGAGTTGTACTTCACGTCGGTCGGGCGCAACAGCAAGCTCCTGCTCAATGTCCCGCCCACGCGCGACGGCGTCTTCCACTCACGCGACACCGAACGTCTTCTCGCCTTTGGCACACGTCGGCACGCGATGCTCGCGCGCGACTTCCTCGCGCGCGCCCGCGTGACCGGAGAGGGCGCGCACCTGTCGGCGCTCGTCGACGACGACCAGGACAGTGCGTGGGAAGGGGGGGCGGGGTCGCCGGCGATCGTCGCCGAACTCGTCCTGCGCGCTCCCGCCAGGTGCAACGTGGTGCGCCTGATGGAACCCATCGCCCGCGGGCAGGTGGTCGAGCGCTTCGAAGTGAGCGCCGATGTGGGGAGCGGGTGGGAGGTGATCGCCTCGGGGACGACGGTCGGCTATGCCCGCCTCGCACGCTTTCCCGAGCGCGTCGTCCGTCGCCTGCGCGTGCGCGTGGAATCGTCACTCGGCGCCCCAGCGCTCGCGCGTGTCTCGCTGCATCGCGACGCCGCTGCGGCCGACGGTGGAGGGCGAAGCTAGGACGCCCCTTCACGGCTTGGGGTCCGCGCCACACCTTCCCGCACCGTGTGGCGCCTCGCGCGTCCCCCGTTCGCTCATCGTCCTCTCCCTCGAGCCCGCGGATCCCCGTGCCTCACCTCGCCGGCGCCTCCCGCCATCCTATCGCAAAACGCGTTTCGGCCACCCGGACTGCAGCCACGCGCGCATCAGCGCTGCGCTTCACAGGCCTGCACTCCTCGGCCACACGCTCCATCTTTGCCGTCGTCGTCGCCGCTCTGCTCGCGACGCCGCTGGCCGCGCAGCGCCCCACCCTCGGCGCCGCGACCCGCCAGTACGTCACCGTCGACACCTCGCTCCTCGCGCTCACGCACGTACGGGTGATCGACGGGACCGGTGCCCCCGCGCGTGACGACCAGACGGTGATCGTGCGCGACGGACGCATCGAGGCGGTCGGGCCGGCGTCTTCCACCACCGTCCCCGCCGGTGCACGGGTGATGGAGCTCGCCGGACGCACGGTAATCCCCGGGATGGTCATGGTGCACGAGCACCTCTTCTATCCCGTCGGCCCCGGCGTCTACGGCAACCTCACCGAGTCGTTCACCCGCTTGTACCTGGCGGGTGGTGTGACGTCGATGCGCACCGGCGGCAACATGAACGGCTACGGCGAGTTTGGGATCAAGCGCGCCATCGAGCGCGGCGACAAGCCCGGGCCATGGATCGACGCTACCGCGCCGTACGTCAACGGCCCCAACCCGTTCGGACAGATGGAGGCGCTGACCACCCCCGCCGAAGCGCGCCGCTTCGTCGATTTCTGGGTCGATCAGGGGGCAACGTCGTTCAAGGCGTACATGCAGGTCTCGCGCGAGGTCCTGGGCGCGGCGATCCAGCAGGCGCACAAGCGGGGAATCAAGGTCACCGGGCACCTCTGCTCGGTGACGTATCGCGAGGCGGCGGCGTTAGGCATCGACGACCTCGAGCACGGCTTCCTCGCCTCCACCGATTTCGTCACCGACAAGAAGCCGGACGAGTGCCCGCGCAACGCGAACCAGGCGCTCAACGCCCTCGATCCGTCGAGCGCCGCGTTCAAGGATCTCGTGACCGACCTCGTGAAGCGGAAGGTGGCGATAACCTCCACGCTCACCGTCTTCGAGACCTTCACCCCGGGGCGCCCGCTCCCGCCCGGCGTCGACGTGCTCCTCCCCGAGCTCAAGGACGCGTACATGAAGAACTACGAGCGGGTGAGTGCGCAGAAGCAGTCGATGTATTCCACGCTCTTCCCCAAGGCGATGGCGATGGAACTCGCCTTCTCGCGCGCCGGAGGCCTCCTCGTCGCTGGCACCGACCCGACTGGGGGCGGCGGCGTGATCGCCGGCTACTCCAACCAGCGCGCACTCGAACTCCTGGTCGAGGCGGGCTTCTCCCCGTCCGAGGCGATCATGATCGGGACGCTCAACGGCGCGAAGTACCTCGGGCGCGACCGCATGGTCGGCTCGATCGCCGCGGGGAAGCAAGCCGACCTGGTGGTGATCAACGGCGATCCCTCGGCGCGCATCGCCGACGTGCGCAACGTCGAGATGGTCTTCAAGCAGGGCGTAGGTTACGACCCGCAGAAGCTGATCGATTCGGTGAAGGGGAAGGTCGGCCTTTACTGAGACGTTGCGCGGCGAGCGCTCGCGCATCGGAACGGAGCCTCCATTCTTCATGACCGAACCCGCAGGCTCACGATCGTGAGTCTCGCCGTCACCCGCATCGGCTCGCCGCGGCACATGAACTCCATCCGTCGATCGTTAGTCAACTTCTGCGCCGTCGCCATCCTGGCGATGGTGGTGAGTGCCCCGCGGCTTCAGGCCCAGGCGCGCCCATCGCTTCGTACGCGCAACGTCGTCCTCTTCGTGATCGACGGGATGCGCTGGCAGGAAGTCTTCACCGGCGCCGAGCGCGCGCTGATCAGCAAGGAACCCGGAGGCGCGCGCGATACCGCGGCGCTGCGGAAGGACTTCTGGCGCGACACCCCCGACGCGCGGCGCGAGGCGTTGTTCCCGTTCTTCTGGGGGACGATCGCCAAGCAGGGACAGCTCTTTGGCAATCGCACCAAGGGGAGCGACGCGCACATCACCAACAGCTATCGCTTCTCCTATCCCGGCTACAACGAGATCCTGACGGGATCATTCGATCCGCGCGTCGATTCCAACGACTACCCGCCCAACCCTAACGAGACCGTCTTCGAGTGGCTCGCCAAGCGCCCTGGCTTCAAAGGGAAGGTCGGCGCCGTCGCCACGTGGGACGCCTTCCGGCGGATCTTCAACAAGGAGCGCTCCGGGCTCCCGGTGCTCGACAGCTGGGACCCGCCCTTCGCCAACGTGAAACAGCCGACCGAACGCATGCAGCTCATCGACGAGTTGTATCGCACATCGGTGCACTATTGGGATGGGAACGCCTTCGACGCCCCCATGCAGCTGGCGGCCAAGGAGTTCGTACGCGCCAACACGCCGCGCGTGCTCTTCGTCGGCTACGGCGAGACCGACGAGTGGTCGCACGCCGGGATGTACGACCTCGTCCTCCGCTCGGCGCATCAGGCCGATGCCTTCATCGGCGACATGTGGAAGATGATGCAGTCGATGCCCGCCTATCGGGGCACCACGACGTTTGTCATCACCGCCGACCACGGGCGTGGAGATGGTCCGAAGGGGTGGCGCGACCACGGCGAGGATGTGGAGGGGGCGCAGAACATCTGGATCGCCGTCATCGGCCCCGACACGCCGGCGCTCGGCGAGCGCACCAACGCTCCTGCCGTGACGCAGTCGCAGATCGCAGCGACCGTGGCGGCGTTGCTGGGGGAGGACTGGAATGCGGCGCAGCCCAAGGCGGGGAGGGTGCTGCCGGGGGTGGTGGGAAGGTAGGCGCGATAGCTTTCACCGCGTCGCCCCTCCGCCGTCTCTCGTCCCCACGCCGTGCGCCCTTTCTTCCGCCCCCTTCTCCTCACCGCCCTCCCCCTCGTCGCGGCCGCCTGCCTCGCCGGCCCCTCCACCGCGTTAGGCGGCGGCCCGATCGGGCGCGCCCCCAACCTCCGCGAGACCGAGCTCCTCCGCGTCCCCGACTCCACCCGCGGCGAAGGCTTCATCATCTCGTCCAACCGGCGCGACCTCCTCGAGGAATCGCGCGTCGAACTCAACGCCGCCGCTCGCGCCTACCAGCGCCTCCTCGGCACCCGTCCCGAAGACGCCGACATCCGATTGGTGAGCGACCAGGAGAACGTGAAGGCGACGATCCGCATCGGGACGCACCCCGTATCGACCTTCAGCATCGCACTTCGGCCAGACAACGCGCGCGCCCGTCTCCCCGTAGCGAGCCGAGTCGCCATGCTCGTCGTGATCGCCAGCTCGCGCGTTTGGCTCGAAGGAGCGATTCGTGAACTCCTCCCCTCCGACGCGTCCAACACGCCGTGGATGGCCCGCACGCAGGTTCCAGCCTGGCTCCGCACGGGCATCCTGCAGAACGTCGCGGTGAATCCGCTGCATGAGCTCTGGATGGTGCAGCTCGGGCGCGAGCGCGAGACGCTCCCCAGCGTCGCCGACCTGTTCGCCGACAACCGATGTGATGCGAGCTGCCTCGCTCCGTTTACCACGCTCGGGAGCGACAGGAGCGTGAACGACGGTGATCCGGCGATCGGGATCGAGTCGGCGCCTCCGCTGCCCTCGAGCGGGCGCTTCGAGCCCGGGCGCGGGCGCGTCCCCGAACTCGAGGGCGCGGCGCGCTACGCCGCGTCGACGTACTCGCTCGTGCAGTTCATCGCCAAGCGCGAAGGCCCGGACTTCATGCGCGCACTCGTTGCCACCGCGCTCGCCGGTCGCGACGTACGCGAAGCACTAGGAGCCGCTCGCACCTTCACCAGCGACCCGGCCGACATCGACCGCCAGTGGCGCGTCTGGCTCGCGACCTTCGCTTATCCCGAGAGCTAGAATCCCGCGAATCGGAATGAGGGAACCACACTGGGTCGATTGTCCCATGTGATCCGCTCGTAGTGCTGGCAACGTAGATCGAGTGCTGTTCCCCGCGCCTGCTCCGCCGTATGTTCGCGGCCGGTCGCGGGGAGTTCTCCACCCTCTGCGTTGCCGCTCCCATGGACACTCGCCCGCTCATCGCCGTCGCCGACGCCGCCGGACTCCTTGGCGGCTCCGTGACCCGCGCGATCCTGAATGACCCCCGGCAGCGCTATCGCGTGCGCGCCCTCCTGCGCAACGCGCGCTCCCAGGAAGCGATCGCCCTCGCCCTCCGCGGCGCGGAAATCTCCGAGGTGGAGCTCGACGACTCCAACAGTGTGCTGCAGGGAATTCGCGGCGCGCTCGGCTTCTTCGCCGTCACCGACTTCTGGCAGCATGGTTCTCCGGAGCGAGAGCTTTCGCAGGCGCGGGCAATGTCGACCGCGGCACATCTCGCCGACGTGGAGCACGTGATCTGGTCCACGCAGGAAGACTCGCGCCGCTGGCTGGCGTTGAGCGACCCGCGCATGCCGACGCTCATGCAGCGGTACAAGGTCCCCTCGTTCGACGCCAAGGGCGAGGCGGACGCATTCTTCGCGGCGTCGGGCGTCCCGGTCACGCTCCTCCGTACCGGCTTCGTCTGGGAACAGCTCATCGCGTTAGGCATGGGGCCGCGCCGCGCCGGCGACGACACGCTCAGGCTCGCCCTCCCCTTGGGCGACGCCCCCATCCCGTCGATCGCGCTCGCCGACGTCGGCGCGTGTGTGCGCGAGCTCTTTTCCGCGGGAACTCCGCCCGCGGTACACACCGTGGGAATCGCCTCCGAGATCCTGGCGGGGCACGAGATGGCGGCGGCCTTCACCCGTGCGTTGGGAGAGTCGGTCATCTACGAGTCGGTCCCCTTCGCGACCTGGCGCTCGTCGGGACTGCCGGGCGCCGAGACGGTGGCGAACATGTTCCAGTTCGTCCACGACTTCGAGCGCATCTATGCCGCCAACCGCCCCGTCGATGCGACGCGACGGCTCCTTCCGGAACTGCAGTCGTTCGATGCCTGGCTGCTCTCGCATCGCGCGCAGATCCCGTCGATCTGAGGCGCGGTGCCTGACGAAAGCGCCCTCGCCGGTTCGGCGAGGGCGCTTCGCTTGCGAGACCTTGGCAGCGCGCCGCTGCAGCCTGCTAGGCCGCCGCGGGTGACGTGCGCGGGCGGAAGAGGAAGAGGAATATCACGAAGACCACGGCCGCACCGGCGGCGGGAACGACCCAGATTCCCGGCCAGTCGTGCACGACCTTGAGGCAGTCGGTCGCCGTGTCGGCACACGACGGGTTGGGGGTCGAGTAGCGGCTCACCACCGCGCCCGAGACAAACGCGCCGATGAAGTACCCCACGCCGTTGGTGACGAAGTTGATGAAGCCCTGCGCTGCGGCGCGGATCTTCGGTCCCGCCTTCTCGTCCGTGTAGATCTGTCCGGCCACGAAGAAGAAGTCGTAACAGATCCCGTGCAGCACGATTCCGGCGTAGATGAGCCACATCCCGGCACCGGCATTCCCCTGACTGAAGGCGAGATAGCGGAGCGCCCAGGCCAGCATCCCCACCAGCATGATCCACTTGATCCCCAACCGCTTGAGCGCGAGAGGGAGGAGGAGCATGAAGCCCAACTCCGACATCTGCCCGAACGTCTGGATGAAGGCCGGTTCCGGCGCCTTGATCTCGTTGAGGAAGGGATTGGCGAACGTGTAGTAGAACTGCAGCGGAATGCAGAGCAGGAAGGAGCCGAGCGTGAAGATGAGGAAGTCGCGGTCCTTGAGCAGCTGCAACGCGTCGAGCCCGAAGGCATCGCGCACGCTGAACGGCGACCCCGCCGCCTTGGGCGGCGTGTGCGGGAGCATGAAGGAAAAGACTCCCAGCAGGACCGAGGCGCCGGCCGCGACGCGCATCGGCGTGGCCAGCGCGTCGGCCTTGAGCACCTTCCCGATCACGATTCCGGCGACGATCCAACCCAACGTCCCGAGCACGCGAATGAGCGGGAAGTCCTTGGCCGGATCCTTCACATGGTGGAAGGAGATCGAGTTGGTGAGCGAGAGCGTTGGCATGTAGCACAACGCGTAGAGGATGAGGAGCGGGTAGAAGGTCCCGAAGGTGGTCTGCGTGGAGACCAGCCACATGATCGCCGCGCCCGCCAGGTGCAAGATGGCGAGGAGCTTCTCCGAGGCGAAGAAGCGGTCGGCCACCATGCCAACGAAGAAGGGCGACACCAGCGCGGCGATCGCCGTCGCGCCATACGCGAGTCCGATCTGCGAATCCTCGAAGTGCAGCCCCTGCCCGAGGTACGTCCCCATCGTCACGAACCAGCTCCCCCAGATGAAGTACTGGAGGAACATCATCACCGAGAGTGAGGTGCGTGTGTTCACGGGAGCACCTTGATGCGCACGTTACGGATGGCGAGCGACCCATCGTGGTCACCCTGGATCCCGATGTATCCCTTCTTCTCGCGACCGTACGTCGGCACGTCCTTCCACTTGCTCTCCTTGACCTTCGCCTCCCAGTCCGGCGACCAGAGCGTGTACTCCAACAGCTTCTTGCCGTTGAGCCAATGCTCCACATGCGCCCCGTTGACCACGATGCGCGTGCTGTTCCACTCGCCCGCTCCCTTCACGATTCCCGCCGGCGACGGGTAGATCGCGTAGTCGGCCCCCGCCGAGGTGAGTCGGCTCTTCCCGTCTGGTGCATTGGCGTCGTCGAGGAGCTGATACTCGGGGGCGGTCATGTAGATCTTCTTCTGCGACTCGGAGCCACGATAGAAGACGCCGGCGTTTCCCCCCTTCTCCAGCTTCCACTCCAGCTCCAGTTCGAAGTTTGTGTACTGGTCTCTGGTAACGATATCATTCGAGGACACAGACTTGGTCAGCGTGCCGTCGGCGATATGCCACCCTTTCGGCATCGCCGTCTCCTGATAGCCGCGCCAGTGATCCATCGACGTGCCGTCGAAGAGGGTGATCCACCCTCCCTTGGCGCCCTGCGCGTGCGCGGTCGACGGGGTCATGCTGAACACGGTCACCAGCGCCGCCGCACCGGTAAGGGCCGTGAGGGAAGGAACTCGCATGTCGGGAATGGTGGTGGAGAGGGGTGAGATCGGGACGCCAACGTAGGTTTTGCCGACGGAAAGGGGAAGGGTGCTTCCGGACTCCCTCCCCCCCGAGAGCGACCCGCTGATACCCCATGTAGTGACTCGACGCCGAAGGGTGGTCGCGTTTCCTTTCAGGGTACCGACACGGCTGCCGTGCTTCACCCTGCCGCCCCTTCGGCGCCCCTCGAACTACCGACACCATGAACGTCCGCTCCCGCCGCGTCCCGCGCACACTGCGCGCCTTCGCCGCCACGCTGCTCGCCGTCCCGCTCGCCCAGTGCGCCGTCAATCCGGCGACCGGCAAGACCGAACTCTCGCTCGTGAGCGAGTCGCAGGAAATCCAGATGGGCATCGAAGGGGCGAAAGCCGCCGAAGCCCAGATGGGGATCTATCCCGACTCGGCGATCCAGCGCTACGTCTCCTCCCTCGGAATGCAGGTCGCCAAGGTCGGCGAGCGCCCAGACCTCCCGTGGTCCTACATCGTGGTTGACGATCCGATCGTCAACGCCTTCGCGCTCCCGGGGGGACCGGTCTTCATCTCGCGCGGGATCCTCACCTACATGAACTCCGAGGCACAACTCGTCTCGGTGCTCGGCCACGAAACCGGACACGTCACCGCGAAGCACTCGGTGAACCAGATGTCCAAGCAGCAGCTCCTCGGTGGCCTCCTCACGGTCGGGATGATCGTGCGCCCCGAGCTGCAGCAGTTCGGCGGGCTCGCCAGCCAGGGGCTCGGCCTCCTCTTCCTCAAGTATTCGCGCGACGACGAGTCGCAGGCCGACGCCCTCGGCTTCCGCTACATGACCAAGATCGGCTACGACCCGCACGAGATGGCCGAGATGTTCAAGACGCTCGATCGCATCAGCGGGAGCAGCTCGCGCGGTACGCCGGAATGGCTCTCCACGCACCCCGACCCGGGGAACCGCGTGGCCGCGACCAACAATCGCATTGCATCAGCGGGTCCCACGATCGCCAACGCCACCAAGATCGAACACGATGCCTTCCTCAGGCGCATCGACGGGATGGTATTCGGAGACGACCCGCGGCAGGGCTATTTCCAGGGGACGACGTTCCTGCATCCCACCCTCAAGCTGCGCTTCTCCTTCCCTACCGGTTGGAAGACGCAGAACTCGGCGTCGGCGGTGATCGGCGCGAGCTCGCAGGGCGACGCGCAGATTGCCTTCGAATTCGCCGGCAACAGCTCGCCGTCGGCGACGCTGCAGCAGTTCCTCGGGCAGCAAGGGATCCGCACCGTTGGCACGTCGACCGCGTCGATCAACGGCTTCCCAGCGGCCGTCGGACAGTTCACCGCGCAGTCGCAGGACGGGACGCAGCTCGCTGGGTACGCCGCCTTCATCCAGATGGACGGGACGACGTTCCGCATCCTCGCCCTCACCGTGGCGCAGAACATCCAAAGCTACGATGCAGCGTTCCGCGGGACGATCAACTCGTTCAACCGCCTGACCGACCCGGCGGCGCTCGCCGTGAAGCCGATGCACGTGCAGCTGGTCACGCTGCCGCGGGCGATGACGATCACGCAGTTCCACTCGCAGTATCCGTCGGCGGTCTCGCTCGACGAGATCGCGCTGATCAACGCCAAGTCGACGAGCGAGACGATCCCGGCAGGGACGCTGGTGAAGCGGGTGGTACAGTAGACCGTCGCGAGACCGAAGGGCGCACGCGACGTGTAGTCTCGCCGGGTGAGCCGGCCGATCCTCGAGGCCCTAGAGAAACAGGAACGCCGCCCGGTCCGCGCCCGTCACGGCGCGGATCACGCGTTCGTAGACCCGTTGCCCGCGGTCGCCGTTGGTGAAGACAGCCAGCGCGCGCCCGGTGGTCGGGTTGGCGAAGTAGAAGTTCTTGTAGCCGGGATTGTCGCCCCACTGCCAGAGCGCGTCCGAACCGTTCGCGGTCTCCAGCCCGGCACCGAGTCCCCACTGGATCTCCTCGTTGCACCTGACCTGTGGCGAGAGCATATGCGCGACGATCGCCGCCGGACGTCCGCCAGCGGCACGAGCGGTCACGAGATGGCGCAGGAATCGCCCGAAGTCGGTGGCCGTCGTGATCAGCGACGCCGCCGCGTTAGGCGCGAGATAATTGGGGAGCAGTGGGAGCGACGGCGCCGTGGCGTGGAGCGCCGCCTCGGCGTCCGCCACCGTTACGTCGTCGAGCGTGACTCCCTTCGCCGCCGTCGCGCGTCGCATCTCTTCGAGCGCGGCGCGCCCGTACGGCATGCGAGGGTCGCCGTCGCCGTTGTGCGGCGAGGCGAGCTGCGGCTCGATCGCCTCGGTGATCAGGAGACTCGAGCGCGACATCCCCAGCGGCGCGAAGACGCGCTCCCTCACCAACGCTCCAATCGCCTTGCCGCTCACCTTCTCCAGCACGCGCTGCAGGAAGAAGAAGCCCTCGCCCGAGTACGACCAGCGCGTCCCCGGAACGAAGGCCGCCGTGAGTTCGTCGGTCGCCGAGTTACGCCAGTTGCGCCATCCGCTCGAATGACTCAGGAGATGGCGCGCGGTGATCGATTGTGCACGCACGTCCGACGGATTGGGGAGCGCGAGGTACTCGCGCAGCGGGCGGTCGAGCGAAATCGCCCCTTCCTCAACAAACGAGAGAAAGGTGTACGCGAAGACCGACTTGGTGAGCGAGGCGGCAGCGTAGGCGGTGTCGGCATTCACCGTTGCCGACTCTCCCTTGCGCAGTACGCCGACGGCGCGCGTCGACGTGCGGTCGCGATCGACCTGCACGAGACTCATCGATGGGACGTTGGCGAGCCTCAACCAGCGGGCGATCTCATCGTCCGAAGGTTCGGCGGGATTGTCGCGCGCGATCGACGGCGTCGGAAGCGTGCCGCCGGGAAGGACGGCGAGCGACGAGGCGATGAGTCCAGCGCGCGCGAGCGCCTGGCGTCTGTCCATGAGGGCGTCGGGATCGGAGCGGAAGGAGTCGAACGATCCTCAATTCGACAGCGCCATTCGCCCCGGCGTTGCAACGAAGGGCGCATTCGCCGGGGCGCCGCACTATCATCCTCGGCGCTGACCTCTCCTTGGACCCACGCGTGACCGAATCGCCCTCTCTCGCTCGTCGCACGCACGGCGGCATCCAGTCAGCTCAACTCGGCCTGCTGGTGAATGCGGGGCTCGCCACCGTGAAGTTCGTCGCGGGCGTCCTCGGAAATTCGTACGCGCTCATCGCCGATGCGGTGGAGTCGACGTCCGACATCCTGTCGTCGGCGATCGTGTGGGGAGGGCTGCAGATCGCTTCGCGCGAGGCGGACGACGAATTCCACTTCGGCTACGGAAAGGCCGAGGCGTTGGCTTCGGTGATTGTGTCACTCATGCTCCTGGGCGCATCGATCGGGATCACGATCGAGGCGGTGCGCGAGATCCGAACGCCGCACCACGCGCCAGCGCCGTTCACGCTGGTCGTGCTGGTGCTCGTTGTCTTCGTGAAGGAGAGTCTGTTTCGCCGAGTCTTTCGCGTCGCCGACGAGGTGGGGAGCAACGCGGTACGAGCCGACGCATGGCACCACCGCAGCGACGCGATCACTTCGGTCGCTGCGTTCGTGGGGATCAGCGTGGCGCTTTGGAAAGGTCCGGGGTGGGAATCGGCCGACGATTGGGCAGCGCTGGCCGCAGCGGTGGTGATCGCGGTGAACGCGATTCTCCTCATGCGCCCGGCGATCTTCGACTTGATGGATCGCGCCCCCGACGCAGCGCTCTTGGATCAGGTGCGCCAGGCGGCGCTCGCCGTCCCCGATGTGCTCGCGATCGAAAAGCTCAAGGTACGGAGAGCGGGGATCGGCTTCTTCGTCGACCTCCACGTGCAGTCCGATCCCGAGTTGTCACTGCACGACGCGCACATCGTGAGCGGGAAGGTGAAGGGCGCGATTCGCGCGGCGCTCGATCGCGTCGAAGGGGTGCTCATTCACATGGAGCCGTACGAGGGGGAAGCGAACGGACGGGATCACCCTGTCTGAACGAACCGCCCAAACCGCTGCGCGTCGCCCCCCGCAGGCGATTACTCGCGAGACAGAACCTTCGCTGGCTCCACCGTCGCGGCCCGCCGCGCCGGAAGCCAGCTCGCGAGCCCCGCGACGCTCCCCACGCCGATCACTACCACGGTGACGACGAATGCGAGGCTGACTTCCGGCACCTCGGGGGAGAGGGAGAGCAGCTCGCGCACGCCCAGAATACTCAGGGGCAGGCCGATGCCGATCCCGATGGCGGTGAGTCGCACTCCGTCGGCGGCAAATCGGGTGACGATCTGTCGCGCTTGCGCGCCGATCGCCATGCGTACGGCGATTTCTCGCGTGCGCTGACCCACCGCGAAGACGATCACGGCATAGAGACCAAGGGCGCACAGCAGGAGCACGACGAAGCCGGCGGTGGAGAAGAGCGCGATCGCGCCGGTCAGGATGAAGCGCTCCTCGTCCTGCGCCGAGGCGAGCGTACGCAGCTCGGTGATTGCAGCTCGCGGAGCTTCCGCGCGAACGATCTGTCGCACTGTCGGGATGACCGATTCGGCGGCGGTCGACACCCGGATGACGATCAGCCGGCTCGCGAGCACCGACGTTAGGCGAGGATCGGCGGGAACGTAGATGGAGAAGGGATTCCGCGAGTGTCCGAGCGCAGCGACCGGGCTCCGGTACACGCCAACCACTTCGAGCGCCATCGGCGCGCTCGCCGACGCGCGTTCGACGCGACGCCCGATCGGGCTCGCATCGCCCCAGAGCGCGCGTGCCATGTCGTCGCCGATCACGACGGGGATCGCGTTCGCCCGAAAGCCCGCCGTATCGCCAGTGGAGAGATCGCGACCGAGCACGATCGGCGTTCCGACGAGGTCGAGATACCCGGGCATCGAGGCACGACCGGCGAGATAGAAGGGCGCACGTTCTCCCAATCCGCTTGACTTGGCTTCAGCAATTTTGAAGGCCGCGAGGTTGATCGGGACGCGGCCGGGAACGAGCGCCGCGCTGGTCACGCCGGGGGCGCCGCGAAGCGTCTCGAGTAGACGGTTCGTCTCCAGCCGCTCCTGCTTCGTAGCATTTGTGTCCAGGACCGAAGGTGCCTCCGCCGTCGCCCGCGCGTTGGGGGGAGCGAGTCGCAGTTGCACGATGCGTTCCCCGTTCGGATTGCGCGGATTGTCGCGGTACTGGATGGCACCGATCACGACGACGGTGGTGAGGCAGACGGCCAGCGGCTGTGTAAGCGCGATCTGTGCGACTACGAGCCAGCGTTGGAGCCGCGCACGGCCACCGGCGATCGCGCCCGACGAATCCTTGAGCGCCCCCGCGACCGTGAGGCGCGTCGCGTGCAATGCAGGCGATAGTCCGAACAGGAGCCCCGCCAGGAGCGCGACCGCGAAGGCGAAGACGATGGCCGATTGATCGAAGACGAGCTCGAACGAAAACGTCCCGACGATACCAAGGAGTGCGCGAATGATCGCGAGCGTCATCGCCACGGCGCCGCCAGCCGCAACGAGCGACAGGAGCAGACTCTCGGTGACCAGCTGGCGGATGACGCGACGGCGTTGCGCGCCAAGCGACATGCGAATCGCGATCTCGCGCCGCCGAGCGAGTGCGCGCCCAGTCTGGAGCGCACCGACATTGGCGCAGGTGACGAGCAATGTGAGGAGTCCGAGCACGCCGAAGGCGAGCGACGCGTATTGCAGCTGCTCTTCAGCACCTGGTTCGAGGTTGTCCGCGAGCAGGGGCGCGACCTCGACGGACGGGTCGCGAGGCGACTGATCGGCGGCACCGCTCGAATCGGCACCCCGCGCCGCCGCGATGCGCTCGGCGACGACGCGCGCGGCGGGCGCGGCTGACTCGCGAGAGATTCCTGGCTGCAGTCTCGCGATGGCAAGGAAGCGCGCGGCGTCCGGAGGCGCGCCGGGAAAGACCTGGGCGTAGCTCGCCAGCGGGAGCCAGATCTGCAGGTCGTTGCGCGCCTCCCATGCCGCTCCCCTGAATCGCGGCGGTGCGATCCCGACGATCGTGAAAGGGACGTCGGCGAGCGTGATTGTCCGGCCGATGATATCGGGATCCAGTCCGAACGATCGTTCCCACGCCGCGTGGGAGAGCACCGCGACCTGCGCGGGGTCGTTGCGCAGCAGCCGGCGCCCACGGAGCGCATTCACCCCGAGCACGTCGAAGTATTCGTCGGTGACAAACGTTGCGGTGACGGTGAAGTCCTCCACGCCCGGCGCGGCGGCGGTGACCGGCTGCGATGTCCAGGCGGAGACCGTCGAGAATTGCGTCCCGAGCGAGCGGTATCCCTCGACCTCGTCGAGCGAGAAGGGACGCTCGGCGCGCGAGCCGTTCGCGAGCTGGCTGCCACGAATGCGAACGAGGGCGTCCGATGCCTCGACGCCACTCGGCGGTCGGTCGGTCACCGAATGCACCATCGTGTAGAGCACCACGTTGATCGAGATCCCGATCGAGAGCACGGCGACGATGGTCAGCGTCGAAAGCGGCTCACGGGCAAAGTGCCGCACGGCGAAGCGCAGGTCGCCGAGCAGGGTGTCGAGGGAATGGGTACCGCGCGCGATGCGCCCTTCCTCCTGGAGGTAGGGGACGTTGCCGAATTCGCGGAGCGCCTGCCGTCGCGCGGCGTCGCGGGAGAGTCCGCGAGTCACGAGTCGATCGGTGGCGCGCTCGATGTGATCGGCCATCTCTGCCTGCATCTCTCGCTCGAGCCGGCGCTTCAGAAACACCGACCGGAGCCACAGCAGGGCGCGGCGCATCACGGTGCATCACCGAGAATCGTGGCGAGCGCGCTCGAGAAGCGTTCGTAGCTCGCGCGTTGCTCGGTGAGCTGCTTGCGTCCCGCCGCAGTGAGCGAGTACACCTTGGTCTTGCGCCCGCTCTCTGACTCTCCCCACGTTGCCTTGAGGAGGCCGCGTTGTTCCAAACGGTAAAGTGCAGGATAGAGCGATCCCGCATTCACGTTGAGGACGTCGTTGCTCAGCGCCTGGATGCGCAGCGTGAGGTCGTAGCCGTTGGTTGGCTCGGCGCGGAGGAGTTGGAGGACGATGAGCTCGAGCGTGCCGGTGAGGAAGTTCGGATTGTTCATGCGCGCGGGTTCTCCACTTGGCTGTCTAGTGGTCTCGGTCACGCTAGGGCTGGCACCACTAGATTGTCAAGTGGAGAGCGGCAAGGCGGCGTACACCTTGCCCCGGTTTCCGGTTGCCGGGATACTCACGCGCTCCGGGGAGACAACGCGCAGTCGCGATACGCTGCGCCTCGCCCCTCCCTGCGAACGACACGCGTCGACAAACTGGAGCAACCGTCGCGGGGGGCGATGTTGACTGACTGTCAACCGAATGTCCTGAACCGCCGGAGCACCCCCCATGCTACGCCCCTTCTTCGTTGTCGCTTCAGCATCCTTGCTCGTCCCAGGATGCGTCGACGGACAGACGGTTGCGACTCGGCGCGCCCGCGAAGCGGTCGCGATCATCAACACGGCGAGTCCCAAGGCCCTCAAGGCCTACGTAGACTCGGCGTTCGGCGGACCGATGCGCGAACGCCCGACCGAGTCCTACGTTCCGCTCCTGCTTGGCCTACGGGAGCGCTCGGGTGGACTGGGCTGGGAGCGAGTGGATGAAGAGAGCGCCGAGCGAGCGGTCATCCGCCTCACACGAAAGTTGACGGGCGAGGCAAACACGCTGCAGGTGAGTGTCGAGGCGGCGCCCCCGCATCGCATCACACGGCTCGACCTGCGGCCCGTTCCGGGCGCAACGCCTCGCGTCGCAAACGACGCAGAGCTCGCACGCTTGACGAAAGAGTACGTCGCCGCCCTCGCCAGCGCCGACGCATTCTCTGGCTCGGTGCTGTTGGCCAAGGACGGCAAGGTCCTCTACTCGGCGGCCTTCGGGAGCGCCAACAAGGACTTCAACGCACCCAACACCATCGACACGAAGTTCAACCTGGGCTCGATGAACAAGATGTTCACGTCGGTGATCATCGCGCAGTTGGTCGAGCAGGGGCGCCTGTCGTTCGACGATCCGTTGTCCAAGTATCTCCCGGACTACCCGAACGCGGCGGCTGCGCAGAAGATCCGCATCCGGCACCTGCTCACGCACACGAGCGGACTCGGGAGCTACTTCAACGACGAGTTCTTCCGCTCGTCGCGCGACCGTTATCGCACCGTCGACGACATGATGGAGCTGGCCAAGGGGGACTCGCTCGCCTTCGAGCCGGGAACGCGCTGGTCGTACAGCAACACCGGCATGCTCGTGTTAGGCAAGGTCATCGAAGTGGTGACCGGGCAGGACTACTTCACGTACGTGCGCGAGCACATCACCAAGCCACTCGGCATGACGCGCACCGATGCGTACGAACTCGATCGCGTGAACGAGAACCTCGCCGTCGGCTACGAGAAGGAGTGGGACGACGACGGGACGAAGCAGTACCGCAACAACATCTTCATGCACGTCATGCGCGGCGGACCGGCCGGCGGCGGCTACTCGACCGCTCCCGACCTCCTGCGATTCGCCGAGGGGCTCAAGTCGGGAAAGCTCGTCTCGCCGGCGACCTACGAGCTGATGACGACGCCCAAGCCGGATATCGGCTCACCGCGCTACGGCTACGGCTTCCAGCTCGACCCCCAAGCGGGGATTGCAGGACACAGCGGTGGCTTCCCGGGGATCAACTCCAACCTCGACATCTTCAAGGGGAGCGGATACGTCGCCGTGGTGATGGCGAACTATGGGGATGCCGGGCAACCGGTTTCGGACAAGATCCGGGCGTTGGTGAGAGGTCGCACGGCGCAAACAACGCAATAGCTGGAGTCCTTACCCGCGTCGGTCACGACGGCCTCGCTCGTGCGGACATGAAACGCCAATCCCCTCTCGACGAGCCCGGCAATCGAGCGTACACTCGTTTCGCGTCCGCACGATGACGGACGCGCCTGGGCGGAGACTGTCGGTGTCTCGCGACACGAGGCGCGCCAGACCGCCGCCATCTTCGTCATAACATCGTCTGCCATGCCGCCATCGCCCGCCGCGCCCGCCGCCGGAGGCGCCAAGCGTCCCCCTCGGGCCCGGCTCGCGTTTCGCGTGGGCGTGGTGGGACATCGGCCCGATCGACTCGGCGCTGCCGATGTCGGTGCGCTGGCGAGGGTGATCAACGACGTCCTGGCCGCGGTGCGCGACGTCGTCCTCGAGGTCGGGCGATCGCCCGAGAGCGCCTCGCTATACGCGACCGGTGAGCCGCTGCTCACCGCCGTCTCGCCGCTCGCCGAGGGAACCGACCGGATATTTGCGGAGCAGGCACTGGCGTGCGGATACGCGCTCTGCGCCCCGCTGCCGTTCTCGCGTGCGGAGTATGCGCAGGACTTCGCCGGCGCAGAGGCGCACGAACCGGACTCCATCGCACGATTCGATGAAATCCTGCGGCGCGCCCGGGAGGGTGCTGGCCTGGTCACCTTCGAGCTTCCCGGCGACCGCGAGCGGGCCGGCGCTGCGTATGGGCAGGCCGGTCGCGTGGTCTTGAACCAATCCGACGTGCTGGTCGTGGTGTGGGATGGCCGGCCGGCGAAGGGTGGCGGGGGAACCGTCGAGACCTTTCGCGAAGCGCGCCAGTTCGGCCTACCTGTGGTCTGGATCGATGCCGCGGCTCCGCACGAGTGGCAACTCGCGCTTGGCGACGAGGCGTTCGAGGACGCGCCCGAAGTCGGCGCCAAACGACCGCGTGCCGACGGCGCATCGCTCGACCGCCTGCGCACCGTTGTCGCGGCGCAGCTGCGACTCCCCCCCGTCCCCGCCGGGCCGGACCCGGAAGAGGGGACAGGGTCGCTGGCGCTCGACTATCTCAACGAGCGGCAGCGACGCTGGAACCTCTTTCCCGTGTGGAAGCTGTTCCGAAATCTTGTGGGGTCAGGGAGCCTTCGCGCGCAGTCGTTACGCATTCAGCCGTACGCGGAGCACGCGTGGGAGGAGTGGCCAGCGCGGCGCGATGCCGCATCCACGACGACCGGTGCGAGTGCGCGCGCGTCGTCGAGCGAGATGTTGAGCTGGGTCAACGACCGGCTTCGTCTGCCCTACGTTTGGGCCGATCGCCTGGCCGACGTCTACGCGGACGCCTATCGCTCGACCTACGTGCTCGCGTACCTCTCGGCAGCGATCGCGGTCGCGCTGGCGCTCGTCCCTGTTGCGATGCACTGGACCCACGACAACCCGCGGACGGCGCTGGTCGTCCTGGGTGAAGTGCTCATCGTCATCCTGGTCATCCTGCTCGTGCGCTGGGCTCGACGCCGCCAGTGGCACGAGAAGTGGCTCGAGTATCGCCTGCTCGCCGAGAGCATTCGTCAGCTGCGCGTCCTGATCCCCCTTGGAGGGGGACGCCCTCGCCCGCAGGTCATGCCGCAGCTGGAGAGTTATGGTGATCCCACGCGCCTGTGGACGCAGTGGCTCACGTCGGCGATCTCGCGCGAGATCGGGATTCCCTCGGTGAAGGTCGACGCCGAGTACGTACGCGGCTGTCTCGCGCACCTCGAGGACATTCTCGGGCGAGTCGAGAGCGTTCGCTCGCACGACGCTCGCACCGCATCATCGAGCAGAATCACTGGCGGGCAGTACGCCTTCCACACGGAGAACTCGAGGCGCTCGCACCGCATCCAGCATCGCTTGCACCACTTCGCGCTCGCGCTGCTGTGGTTCACCATTCTCGCCGGCGTGCTGCATCTCGTGCCGAGTGTCGTGCAGCAGGGCGCGCTCGTCGAACTCGCGGAGCGGTATGGAGGCTGGCTGACATTCGCCAGCGCCGCCTTACCCGCCTTTGGAGCGGCACTGGCCAGCATCGAGAATCAGGGCGAGTTTGCCCGTATCGCGAAGCGCTCGCACGCGATGGCACATCGCATGGAACGATATCTTCATGAGGTCGGGCGTCTCCGGCAGAGGCTCGAGGAGGGACGACCGCTGGACCTCATCGCCCGCGACCTGACGACGCTTTCGACGGAGATCGCGCAGTTGATGGTCGACGAGGTCGCCGACTGGCGCGTGGTCTTCACCGATCGCCCCGAGAAGGAACCCGCGTAGCACACGGACATGGCGCACGAAGTCTTCATCAGCTACGGCAGTCCCGACAAGGCCATCGCCGACGCCGCGTGCGCGCGCCTGGAAGGGCGTGGGATCCGGTGCTGGATCGCACCGCGCGACGTGCTCCCTGGACGTCAATACGCGGAAGCGATTGCCGACGCGCTGCAGGGATCCCGTGCCCTTGTGCTCATCTTCTCGTCGCATGCCAACTATTCGAAGCATGTCGCCAAGGAGGTGGAGCGTGCGGTCAGCAACGGGTTGCCGGTGGTCCCGCTACGGATCGAGGCGGTGACCCCAAGTGGAGCGCTCGACTACTTCATCAGCTCCGTGCACTGGCTCGATGCGATCACGCCGCCGCTCGAGCATCATCTCGATGAACTGGCCGATTCGGTCCTGCGACTCCTCAAGCGCGATGGCGCCACGCTGGGTGCGCCAGTCGCGCCGGGCGCGCCGGCTGCGCGCGCAGAACCTGCCCCCCGGGCAGCGAAGGCTTCGCGCGCGCGTGCGATCGGCGTGGCGCTGGCCGTCCTGGTACTCGCCATCGCGGGGTGGAGGCTGTTGGGGTCTCGGAGTGGCGACGCCGTCACGGGGTGCTGGCGCTGGGCAAACGGTGTGGTGCTCCACATCGAGGCCACCGGACAGGTGACCGGTTCACCGCTCGTTGGACAATGGTCGCGTGCCGGGGATCGCCAATACTCGATCGTGTGGCCGACGTTCGTGGACAAGATGCAGATCTCGGCCGACGGGCGAACGCTCACCGGCACCAACAATTACGGTTTGCCGCAGGGCGCGGTGCGCAAGGGATTGGCAAGCGCGGGACAGCGACGGATCGTCGGCACGTGGTCGTACAACACGCTGCCGACCGTGATCTCGGCAGATGGGAACGTGGACGCGGGGCCGTTTCATGGGACGTGGCACACGTCAGACAACACCACGTTCACGGTGGAATGGACGCATCGCCCCATCGACACGCTGTCCCTCCTGAGCGAGGGGACGGAATTGAAGGGGAGCAACAACTTCGGGATCCCGATCACGGCAACGAAGGCTGCGTGCTCGCCGTGAGCGCTGCGGGGCATTGGGGAGTTTGTCGACGTCGCGCCACCCCGTTGGACGGTCGCCGGCGGACGGCGCCGTCGAGCCATTCGTAAAGGGTGAACGCCTTCCTGTTCCCCTTCGCCCACTCGTGTTGCTCCGGCGCGCCGCGATGCGGCTGCCAGCCCGATGACCTACCGCTTCGAGCGTTCGTTCATGAACGGCAGCGTCGCTCGCGAATGTCACTCCGCGCAGTGCGGCTCCGTTTCCCGCTCGTTCCGTCGTCGGATCGACCGCGCTTCACGCTGTGTGAGGTACCGAGGCAGTGGCCCGTCGTCGGCCCGCCAGGCGCGGAAGACGAAGCGAATATTGAGCGTACCGTCGCCCGTCACCAGATCCCAGCGCCCCTTCTGCTCAGCCTCGTCGAACAGCAACTGCGCCTTGAGGAACTCGTTCTCGTTAGGGAGGATGGCCTTGACGGTTCCACTCACGACCCCTCGCCGGTCGGCCCACAGTGACTCGTGGTTCACGCAGAAGCTCGTTCCCTGCAACCGAATCGTCACCTGCACTTCGGACTGGGATCGTGCGTCGAGCCGGACGACCAGTTCCCCCTCGGTAGGCAGGAGATTCGGCAGGTCGCGGTCGAAGCGCACCTCTTTTTGCAGCAGCAGGTTCCAGCGTGACAACGCGATAAGCCGGGGCCTGGGCCCGATCATGGTCGCCGTCGTGCCGCGGTAGGTGATCTCGGCGCTCTCGAGGACGGCGCCATTCCATGGGGCGAGCACGTCGTAGACGGGATGCTGCTTCGCGGTGGGTGCCGATGCACAAGCGGCCAGTAGCAGGGCGAGCGGAGCGAGGCGTCGCATGGGTCTCCGTGATGAGCCGGGCGTCTCGAACACGAGAGGGCACGCAGGCCTCTCGCGACTCGCCTACCCGGCTCACGGCATCCGGTTTCGACATCGCACGCGCCTTTGCGGAGAATTTCACGACGCAGTGCGCTGTTGATGTGCTTCTCACCTTCCGGCATGCTCGCCTCGACAGCGTTGCGCATGCTGGGTCGTACGCAAGAGCTAGCCTGGCGGGTAGAGCGTGCGTAGCTGCTTCAGTTCGTCCGCCGAGAGCGGGAAGATGCGAGGCGCATCCGATCGGTAGATGTCGGGGCGGCATGGCGCCGGGCGCCCACACATGAGAAGCGCCGGGTCGGCGTTGTGCGACAGACCAAGGGCGTGCCCCAACTCGTGGGTAATGACGTTCCGCATGATGTTCTCGGTCATTCGCGGATCGTCCTGGCTCTTGATCGCGATGGCCACGCGACGCCCGCGAGGAGCGGTTACCGAGATGAAGGACGCGTGCGACAGCACCACGAGAATGTCACCCGGGTAGTGTCGCAGCCCCGATGGAAGCCACGGGCGCCACGTGGGAGTGAGCGACAGGACGTCGGCATCGGGTACGGTTCCTTCCACGATATCGGGGCTGCCGATGCGAAAGCTTGTGCCGACCTGTGCAAATGTTCGATTCCAGTAATCCACCGCCTCGCGAACAAGCGGAATGCGCGAGTCGCCCCGAGTGGCGATCACGGTGATGTGCGGCGGATTGGACCAATGCACGCGATAGGAGAGTGCGGCGGCGATGGCGATCGCTGCGCCCACGGCGACAAGGGCAACGATGACTCGCGGCAAACGTCGGCCGCTCATGCGAGCACGATATCGTTCGAGGTGCCTCGTATCAGCACGCGTGAAATCGCCGCGACGCAGACCAGGCGCTCGCCAGTCGGCCGTTGCATTCGCCCCTCATGGGTCTCGGTCGGCGCTCCAGCACAACCGCTGGAAAGCAGCACGGACGTCGTCGACACACGCGCGCGCACGCGAGCCGTCATCCGTCCCGCTCCTGCCTTGGTGCGATAGGGCAGGCATCGGGCGTCTTTACACTGTCGGCGTCCAACCTGGAGCGTACGATCGCGACCAGTACTTCATCGCCTCCGCATCGCCGACGATGTGGCCATTTGCCGGATCGGTCTTGAGCACGCGCCCGGTGTACCAGGCGATGTTCCCGAGGTGGCAGAGGAGATTGCTCTTGGCGCCGTCGCTGATCGGCGCACGAAGCGCCGCCCCGCTCCGAATCGCCTCGGCGAAGTTCTCCATGTGCGAGAGCGTCGCGGCATCGTCGCCGACGAGATCTGCGGTTCCCGAGGTGCCCCGCTGTTCCACCTCGGACTTCACCACCTTGCCGGCCAGGTCGTAGAGGACGTATCCGTCGCGATCGAGCACGAGGCTCCCCGTGGTCCCGTACGTCACCGTCCCTCGCCCGCGTTCGAAGAACGTCTGTCCGTTGCAACTCTCTCCGTGCCAGATGATCCGCTTTCCCCCTTCGAACTCGAACGTCGCGTCCTGCGAATCGGGGAATTCCCAGTCATCCTGGTAGTGATAGCGCCCGCCGCTGGTCGACACCCGCGTGGGGAAGTCGACGCCTAACGTGAGTCGCGCGATGTCGATCTCGTGGGTGCCGTTGTTGTTGATCTCGCCGGTCCCCCACCGGCGGAACCAGTGCCAGTTGTAGTGAATGACGTTGTCGCGGTACGGAGTGCGCGGCGCGGGGCCCTGCCACAGCTCGTAGTCGAGGTTCGACGGGACCGGAGCCGTTTTCCCCTTGCCGATCCCCTTTCGCGTGTTCGAATACCACGCGCGCGTGAGGTACGGTGTGCCGATGACGCCATCCCTGATCATCTGCAGCGCCTCGATGGTGCGCGGCGACGAGCGTTGCTGCGTACCGAGTTGCACCTGGCGACCATACTGCTTCTGCGCGGCGACGACGAGTTCCCCCTCGCGCGGGTTGTGCCCCGTCGGCTTCTCGCAGTAGACGTGCTTCCCCGCCTTGAGCGCGAGGATCGTCATCGGGACGTGCCAGTGATCGGGGGTCGCCATCGAGATCACGTCGACGTCCTTGTCCTCGAGCGCGCGCCGGAAGTCGACGATCGCCTTGGGCGGTCGCGCCGCCGCCCCCAACTCCTTCATCCCCTTGGCCACGGCGTTCGCGTCCACGTCGCACAGGTACGCGACCTCGGCGTTCTTCATGTGCAGCCCGAAGTTCTGCACGTGCACCATGCCGCGCCCGTTCATCCCCGCGACCGCCACGACGAGCTTCTCGTTAGGTGAGCCGCGCGTCAGGATCAACGGGCCCGTCGCCACCGCGGCGACGGCAGAGCGGACGAAGTCGCGTCGAGACGTCATGGGCTACTTGATCTCCCTGATCTTCAAGTCGCGAAAATACACTTCCTCGTTGTGATCCTGGAGGATGATGTGTCCCGTTCTGCGGTCGGCGAAGCCGGGGATGCTCCGGTACTTGCTCTTCGCCAGCGCCGCGTCCATCGACGGGGTGCCGAGGTCGAACTCGACGATCTTCTCGCCGTTGAGCCAGTGCTCGCCGTGGTTGCCGCGAAAGACGATACGCGACGTGTTCCACTGACCGACTGGGCGCAGATGTTTGCGTTCGTTCGGGACGATGAGGTCGTACAATGCGCCGGCTCGATGCGTCGGGATCTTGTTGTCCTCGTTGAGCGAGTCGTCGAGTACCTGGTACTCGAAGCCGAGCGCGGCGTGATTGGCCGCATTCTTGAGCGAGAATTCCTCGGAGACGTTGTACTTGACGCCGCTGTTGGTCGCCGCCGCAGCCTTCCACGAGAAGGCAAACTCGAAGTTGCCGAAGGTCTCGATCGTCATGAGGTCGCCGCCGCTCGCCGGCTGGCCGTCGGGCATGAGCGCGACCTTGCCGCTCGGGATCTTCATGATCGAGCCGTCGACCACCTTCCAGTGTGCACTGGGAACGCTGTCGTACCCAAGTCCGCGCCAGCCGGCGAGCGACCTGCCGTCGAAGAGGAGTCGCCACCCCGCTGCACGCTCGGCAGCGGTCAGCGTGTTCTGCGCCGGGAGTGTGAGCGGGAGGGAGGCGAGCAACGAGAGGGCGACGGTCCAGCGCACAGGCGGCTCCGGAAAGCGTGGGGGCGGGTCGACAATAGGGCGTGGATAAGGAGACGGATAGGGGTGAGACCGAGAGCGGTCGTCCGCCGATGCAGCGATCCGCTTGATGCTCAGCTTTTGCCAGGAGTGCGGCGACGTGTGAAACGCTGGAGATACGGCGCCTGCAGGCGGAGGGTAGGGGACGTCCGACATTCCGAGCGCATCACTACCGATACCGCTCTGCGACCCCCGTCACGAGTTCATCCGGCCCGCTCCCCTGCAGGTTGGTGAGCACGGCAATGCTCAGCTTGCGCGATGGGTACACGCGGAGCGACGCCGCCGCGCCGCCGTCCATCCCCACGACCTTGCCACTGGGCGCGTCGTCCACCATCCAGCCGAGCCCCATCCCCGCCGTCCCGCCGAATCGGAACGTCTTGCCATCGGCGAGCGAGATCGCCGTCCACATCGTGTCACGGAGCGCGGGGCTGACCAGACGCCCAGCACGAACGGCATCTCCAAAGCGCGCAAGGTCAACTGCCGTCGTGTTGAGGCCAGCGGCCATGTGCAGGAAGGGATCATACAAGTACGACGCCACGCGCAGCGAATCCAGCGGCTTCGGCGGTCCGGCCGCGAAGAGCGCCCAGTGCGTGTACTGCGTCGTCCGCCGCGGCACCACAGCACGCGAGTCGCCGTAGACCGCGCTCGTCAGCCGTTCGGCACGCGCGATGTGCTCGAGGATCCACGGCATGAACGGCGTCCCGGTCACCCGGTCGACGATCATCCCAAGCAGTACATAGTTTGTCTGGTTGTACGACCAATCCGCGCCGACCGCGAACTGGAGCGGCAGCGCGCCCGCGAGCACGAGCGCCGAGTCGCGGTCGTGCGAGATCATCTCCCCCGTGTTGGGGCTGAGCATCACGTCGGGGAGGCCGGAGGTATGCGACATGAGGCGTCGCACGGGGACGCTGCGCCACGATAACGGAAGGTTCGGGAGCAGCTCGCCCACCGGTTGATCGAGCGCGAGCTTCCCCTGTTCGACGAGCATCATGATCGCCGTCGCCGCCCACGTCTTGGTGACGGACGCGATGATGAAGCGGCTCTCCTTCGTCACCGCGACGTTGTTCTCGATGTTCGCCACCCCGTAGGCGCGCTCGAAGGCGACCTTGCCATCCTGCACGATGGCGACGGCCATCCCGGGGATCTTGCGCGCCACCATCTGCTCGCGGAGCCAAGCATCGACGGCTGCGCCGGGAGCACTTGCTTGGAGGAGCGTCGATACCAGGAGAGTGGTAAGCATGTGCGGAGTAGTGCGAGACGTGTGGCCGCTACGGGCGGTGCGATGGAAGCTGCGCACGGTCCCCGTCGTCGCGCCAGAGAGGGGCGCCTTCTCGAACGCGGGCTCACATGTCCGACGCGGGCACTCCTCTCACACCCGTGTGGCAGCTCCAACGCACCGGCACAACGCGATCGGCCCGCGAACGCCTCTCGGGCATCCGCGGGCCGGGGTCACGATCGCTGCACTGTTAGGCGTTACGATCGAGGCACTGCGTGAAGTTCGGGTTGTTCTGCTCGCTCTGCGTGATCGGGAGGTTCACGTCGCTGCCGTAGGTGCCACCCTTGTAGTGCGTCCCGGTCGGGAAGGTGTTCGCCGGTGTGCGCCCGTACTGCCGAATGAGGCGGCGGAGGTCGCCCAGGCGCTGGCCACGGCTGAACGTCCAGAACGCCTTCTCGCGGAACTGCAGATCGACGCGCCCGGCCTCCGTCCCCGGATCGGTCAGCGGCGGCATTGCCACGGGTTGCACGCCACCGAGCTCCGGCGGATTGGCTCGCAGCGTGTTGTGAATGCCGAGCCAGGTGGAGATCTCGCCGGCCTTGAGCGCCGCCTCGGCCTCGATCATGCGCGCATCGATGCCGTTGGCCACGTCGAGGTCACCTAACTGTTCGAAGATGCTGGTGGTGCGTGTCCACGTCTGTCCGTCCTGCCCCGGGCGGCGCGTGTCGATCACCGGGACGCGCGGATCGTTCGCCGAGCCGAAGGGAATCGCGTTACCCACCAGAATGTTGCGACCGTTCCCTTCCACAGAATCGGCGACGCTGTAGCGGAGCGCCGAAAGCCCCAGTGACCAGATGGTGTTGCGGGTCGTGGTCTCGGTGAAGGTGTGCTGATACCGGAAGCTCGTCGGGATGCCTGCGACCGTCGTGGCGGCTGCCGCGATCTGGTTGAGGCCCTGCTGCGCCCGCGCCTTGGCTACGCGCGCCGCACGGCTGATCAGTACTTCCGTCGACCCGGTTCCGGTGAGCGTGGCGATGGCCGAATCGAGGTCCGTAATCGCCGTCTGGAAGACATCGGCAACCGGGAGCGGCTCGCCATAGGCGATGTCGATCTCCGATCCGTCGGACAGGGGAATCCCGTTGCAGAAGTCCGACGCGAGCTGCAACTCGGCGAATCCGCGCGCGAGGTACATCTCGCCCAGTCGGGCGCGATCGGTCGGTGCGTATTCCTTGAGCGCCTTGAGCGCCTGCGTTGCCGACGTTCGCGCACGGAACAGGCGATAGAGCATGCCCTCGACTTGCGAGTTGTTGTCCTGAATGGAGCGCTGGTCGGTTTCGTCGTTCTGCACGAAGGTCGACGACGACGACCACTCGTCGGCGAGGAGTCCGCCGAAGAGCCAGGTGCTCTCGTTGCCTCCCGTGATGGCGGTGAAACGCTGCATGCCGCCGTTGTAGAGCGCCACGGCGCCGTCGAGCGATCCGACGTCGCCGGGATTGATGATGTCAGGGTCAGTCGCCTCGAGCAGGGAATCGGTCACGCTGCTGCAGGCGGTGATGGAGATGAAGGCGAGCGCCACGCTGAACTTGAGTGCCCGCGCGGCCAGGGTGCGAATTCGCATCATGATGTATGTGCTCCGAGAGCCGGCGTTAGCGCTGAATGTTGACACGGAAGACGAAGTAGCTGGGCGGCGCGACGGTCTGGAATTCCGACGGTGCGTCGCTCCCCGTGGTGGCGTTGAACTCGGATTCCGGATCGATGCCGCGGTACTTCGTCCAGAAGGCCACGTTCCGCGCGGAGAAGACGAGGCTGACACCGCGCGAGCCGGCGAGACGGTTGGCCCAGCTGGTCGGGAGCGTCCATTGCGCGTTGATCTCGCGCAGGCGGGTGAAGGCTCCCGGCTGGAAGAATCCGTCGAGCGTGCGCGACGGATGGTCGCGTGTCGCCACGACCATCGCCTGCTCCTCGAACGAGGCGTTCGGGTTCATCAGCCCGTTGCAGTTCTGCCGCGAGACGCAACGGATGCGCTCCGTGTTGTTGTAGTGCAGCGCTCCACCGCGAGAGTCGAGGAGCGACTGGATGCGAAGACGACGATTGAAGAGGTCGATCCCGGTGGTCAGCGTGAGCGTGTTGCGCGGCTGCGTGTAGCCACGGAACACCACGGAGTCACCGACGAACACCTCGTTGAGCGCCGGATCCGCATTGTAGGTCAGGAGGCCGTCGCCGTTCTTGTCGTCCCACCCGGTAATCGGGCGCGCCCAAAAGCCGAAGAGCGGGTAGCCTTCGACCACGCGCGTGGTGGTTCCGATCTGAGGTGGCGTTCCGCCGAGCGAGAGGAGCTTGTTCGCGTTGGTCGATGCATTCACGACGACGTCGATGCCGATGGCGCGCGTGTCGACCAGTTGTCCCGACAGAAGAAACTCCCAGCCCTGATTCTGGACGGCGCCGAGATTGCGCGCGACTTCCTCGGCTGAGCCGACCGAGGGGGGGACGATCGCGTCGATCAGCGCGTCTTCGGTGCGCTTGCGATAATACGTGACTTCGAGCGAATAGCGGCTGTTGAAGAGTCGAGAGTCGAAGCCCGTCTCGAACTCGGTGCTCCGCTCCGGCTGCAACAGGGGATTGCCGAGCGCGCTGGCCACGACGGCGGGTTGATCGGAGCCGCGTACGTTGGCCGTCGTCGACGCGAAGAAACGCAGCGCGTCGTTGGGGCCTGGCTGCACACCCGAGGCGCCGTACGCCGCGCGCAGGCGGAACTGGTCGAGCCACGTCCACTTCGGGAAGAACGACTCGTCCGACATGATCCACGAGAGCGAGCCCTTGGGATAGAGCACGCTTTGGAAGTCGGTACCGAACGCCGAGTTCTGGTCGCTGCGCACGGCAGCGGTGAGGAAGAGGCGATCGTTAATGGCCGCCGATTGTTCGACGAACAAGCCGAGCGTCTTCTGCTGAGTGGTCGCTTCGTTCGAGCTCGGAACGGCACCGGCACCGGTGGTCTGCGTCCCTGGCGGAAGGTTGGTTCCGCCCGAGAAGCCCTGCGCGAAGAGGTAGTTGATGTACTGCACGCCGCCGGTCGTGCGCAGGTTCAGCCAATCTCGCGGGTTGTAGTTGACCGTGCTCCCGAAGTCGACGCTGAAGTTGCGCAGGTCGGTGCGGGTGTTCTCCTTGAAGCCCTCGCGATACGTCGCGGTGATCGGCGGACCCTCGCCGCGGAAGAGCAGGTTGTCGTCGACACGCGCCGTGTAGTCATTGCCGACCGTCAGTCGGTTCTGCCACCAGCTCGTGGGGCGGTAGTTGGCGTTGAAGCCGCCGATGAAGCGATTGAGCGACTGCCCGGCCTTCTCCTGCCAGGTATAGCCCGGCGTCCATGCGCGATAGCCGGTGAGCGGCGTGCCCAACCCGCGCCCGACAAGTCCGTTGTTCTTGAAGCCGGGACCGCCGAACGCCTGCGAGCCCAGTCCGGCGGTCGCGTTCGACTCGAGCGAAAAGCGCTGCGCCAGGTTGATGAAGTTGGTCGTGACGCCGAGGTCGAGCTTGGGGCTGGCGGCCGCGTTGAGGTTCGCGCGGACGGAGTTGCGTCCCAGCACGTTCGGGCGCTCGGTCCACGGGCGCAGCTTGATGTTCAACGTGTCGAAGCGCAGGCGCTCGAAGTCCGGAATCTCCAGGACTCCGGTCTCGTCCTCGCGCTCGGCGGCAACGAAGTAGGTCACCTGCTCGTTGCCGCCGCGCACCTGCAGGCCATACTGCGATCGGTACCCGGTGCCGATCGGTGTCGCATCGGGATCGTTCCACAAGTTGTACGATGCGACCGAGTCCAGCGTGCACACGCCGGCCGACACGCGCGAGTTGTTGCAGAAGTTGAGGGGAGCGGTCGTCGACTCACCCGCCCGCTTGCCGAAGATCGTGTAGTTGGTCGGGTACGAGTTGAGATCGCTGATGATTCCCCCTTCGCCGTACACGTTCCACTGCGCGGCACCCGCGCGCCCCTTCTTCGTCGTGATGACGATGACGCCGTTCGCCGCGTCGGTGCCGTACAGCGTGGCAGCTGACGGCCCCTTGATGACCTCCATGCTCTCGATTTCTTCAGGATTGAGGTCGCCCACGCGCGAGGGCTGAGCTCCACCGGTAAAGAGATTCGACGACGCCGTGTTGCTCGTCATGCGAATGCCGTCGATCACGTAGATCGGATCGTTGGAGAGCGACAGCGAGTTCTGCCCGCGGATGCGAATGCGCGCGCCGGAGCCGGTCTGCGTCCCGCTCACGACGGTCACGCCGGCGGCTCGTGAGTTGAGAAGGTCGTTGACATTCTGCACCGGCGCCGTCTCGGTGACCGTGGCGGCGTCGATCTGCGCGACGTTATTGCCCAACTCAACCTTTCGGGTTTCGCCGGTTGCGGTGGTCACGACGGGAGTGAGCGTCAGCGCCACGGCCGACAGCGTGAAGTCGACCGTTGCCGGTTCCCCGCTGGTCACGGTGACGTTCTTCTTTTGTTCGGAGAATCCGACGCGCAGCACCCGAACCGTGACGTCGCCGGTGGGAACGTTGCGAAGGGTGTAGCGCCCCTCGACGTTGGTGAGGCCACCGAGTGTCGTTCCGATGATCACGACCTGCGCCTGAGCGACAGGGCGTCCACCCTCCTCGGTGACACGTACGTTGATACTTCCTTGCGTCGCCTGTGCGCCAACCGCGCCGGCACCGAGTGCCGTGAGCGCGACGGCCGAACGCACGGCACGTCCGAACGAGACATTACTCATCCTGCGGACTCCTCTTGGGGGGGGGAATCCCGCCGAATCGAGGGCCAACCACTACGCGCCACCACAGGTGTGAAGGCTCCTTCGCACCCCGTGACGGCGCACGGCCCGGTCCGACGAGATCAATTGGATATCTAAATATTGGATTCATCAGGTATCGTCAACGAAATTTTGCAGCCGCCGCCAACGCGGAGGATTTCCGATGCGAAGTAAACGTCTCCACTACAGCAATCGCCGAGTGGAAGCTCGCCGCCTCGGTCCATGTGCACGCCCACGAGGGCGGCCCAGGTCATCGTTGCGGTGAGGGTAAGGGCAGCCCGCCGGGGGGAGCGCTGAGGCCGCACTCGGGGGTGGACGATGAGGCGTTGCAAATGCGAGTGGCGAATGCGCGTGGCCGATGGGCGCGGCCGATGGGCGCGGCCGATGGGCGCGGCCGATGGGCGCGGCCGATGGGCGTGGCCGATGGGCGCGGCCGATGGGCGCGGCCGATGGGCGTGGCCGATGGGCGCGGCCGATGGGCGCGGCCGATGGGCGCGGCCGATGGGCGCGGCCGATGGGCGCGGCCGATGCGCGTCATCGATGGGTGTGATCGATGGGCGTGACCCATGTCCGGCAGCGGCAAAACTGCGTCACCTGAGCCGTGTCGCGGCTTCAACGAGAACTGGGACGAAGAGGATTCCCCTCTGCGCGCTGCGCCAACGACTACCTACCGGCGCTCAGGGAACCCGTTCTCCGGTCATGGCCGAAGGCTCAGCCACCGCGACCGACAGCGCGGCGCGCAACATCGTCGCCGCCGTGTAGAGCACGACGACGATCACCAGCCAGCGCACCGCCGTCAGTGGCAAGCTCCCGACGATGTATGCCGCGATGAGCACCGCCGGCAACCCGCCAAGGCTCAGCCCTAACGATGCACGCCAGTCCACCTTGCCAGCGCGGGCAAAGCGAATCGCGCCGATCGGCATCAGGAAGGCGCACGACCCCATCATGATCGGGAAGGCCGCGGTGGGATTCATCCCCAGCAGGGAGACGAGGATGAGGCAGGGGGCGTAGAGTCCGATCCCGACGGTCATCAACGCACCGAGGATGAAGTTGCCAACCATCGCCATCGCCAGGCGCGTGCCACCGATGCCCAGGAGCGTTCCGCCACCCGGGAGGAGATTGAGTTGCGATGCCAGCATGAGAAGCGCCGCGGCGACGAGTGCCGATCCCATGCCGAGCTGGATGCCGCGACGCGACCATCCGGAGACGACGCCGGCGCCGAGATATGAGCCCACCACCGCAGCTGCAATCATCAGCACCAGCGTCGTAGGCTCGACGGGTACGATGCGCGTGTAGATGACGGCCTGCACGATCACCGGAATCGTATGACCGAGGTTGAGCGTCCCCGGAAGGAGTTCGTCCGGAATCAACCGCCACTGTCGAAAGGCCGCCGTCGTAGTGGCAAACGATCCAATGCCGAGCGTGTCGAAGAAGTTGGTGCCGAATCCGACCGCCAGTTGCGCCAGCGTTGGCGTCATGTCACTCCCCTCGGCTCGGCGCGCCTTGAGGACTCTCCATGCGGCTGCCAGGAACCACACGCTCACGACGGCTAGCGCGGCGAAGAGCGCGACCTTGGGATTGAGCGTGGACGATGAGTCGGGAGACTGCATGCGTGCTCCGGCGTGCGTTCGTGCGCTGGGAGGTGAACAGCGGCGGAGAATCTGTCGCCCGCCCGTTCCGGCGTCGAGGTCGCCGCTCGCCGCGTCACCTGGTGCCTCACCCCGCGCTCAAGCACCCCCGAGCGCGGCCAGCCGCCCGTCCACCAGCCCGAGAAGGAACTTGGTCCGGACGCTCGTCGAGTCGACGGCGTAGACCTTGAGCAGGATGGAGCGCGCCGTGCGATAGTGCTCGAGCGCCGCCGCGCGTTGGCCGAGGTTGGGTTGCTCCGGCGATCCGAGGATGTCGCCGAGGTGGAAGTGGCTGATCGCGACAGTGATGCTGGCGCTCACGTTGAGCGAGTCGCTGCGCCAGAGGGTCACGAAGAGTGCGTGGGCCTGCTGGTATCGATCGCGCGCTTGCGTTAGGCGCCCGCCCTTGACCGACAGGTCGGCCATTTTCTCGTAGGCGATCGCCAAGTCTCGCTGCGCGTCGTTGTGGTTGGGGTGGGCGGCGGCGTACGCCTCGCGCAAGGCGAGAGACTCCGAGAAGGCGTCGAGCGCCGCCTTCTGGTTGTCCATCATCTCGTACATGGTGCCGGTACGCTCACGAATCAGTCCGCGGAGGCGTCCGATCCGTTCAGGTGCAACGTGCACTCGATCGAGACTGTCCAGCACCGGTTGCGCCTGCAGGTACGCCCCGAGCGCGGCCGACGTATCCTGCCGATTCGGGAAGTTGGGATTGCCGGCATAGTCACCCTCCTTGATCAACCCGACCGCGTACTCGATGGCGTAGCGCGACTCGCTGGGATGCTCACGGGTGAGGAGCCGATAACCGGCGACGGCGGAATCCACGGTGGCTTCGGCTGCGCCGTGCTGTCCCGTGGCCGCTAGCACGTCGCTCAGCTTCTCGCGCGTGAGGGCGAGCGCATTCTGCGCGTCGGGCCTGGCCGGCTGCACCGCCAGCACCGACTTCGCCATCTCGATCGACTTCTCATAGCTGCGAAGCGCAGCCTGCGTTTGGCCGAGATTGGCGTTGGTCGGGTTTCCCTGTACGTCGCCAATCTTGCGGTATGCGGTGGACAGCTCGAGCAGGAGTGCCGTATCCGAACCCGCATCCTTCGAAAGTTTGTCGAGGTATTCGACCGAGCGTTGGACCATCAGTGCGCGCGCGCCAGTGGAGCCGGGGAGGTCGACGATCGCGTCGTGAATCTCGAAGAGGAGGGACTGCGACAGTCCTCGCAGGTCGTCAAAGCGTCGCTCCGCGACCGCCCGTTCGCGCTCTGCGCGGCGCGCCTGCGTGGTCGTCGCGACGATGCCGGCCAGCAAAGACACGAAGACGATCACCATCGCCGAAACGCCGACCTTGTTCCGGCGCACAAAGCGCGAAAAGCGGTAGCCGGCCGTGTCGGGTCGCGCCATGACCGGAAGTCCGTCCAGGTGGCGCTGGATGTCCTGCGCGAGCTGGCGTGCCGACTGATAGCGGCGCAGCGGCTCCTTCCGCAGCGCCATCATCACGATCGTGTCGAGATCACCCGAGAGTTCGCGCCGGAGTTTCTCGGGGCGCGTCGCCCGCCGTTCGCTCAACGCTTCGGGCGTCGCCTTTCTCGTCGTCCCGGGTTGCGCCCCCCTGGTGACGGCGATGCTGGGATGCGGAGGTTCGACCTCGCAGATCAGCTCCTCCGCCTGGCCGGGCGAAAGGCCGTCGAGATCGTACGGGCGTCGCCCGGTGAGGAGTTCGTAGAGGACGATGCCGAGCGAGTACACATCGGTGGCCATCGTGACGTCGTCGCCGCGCACCTGCTCCGGCGCGGCATACTCCGGCGTGAGGACGTAAAGCCCGGTGCGGGTGAGCGGGACATCAACGAAGGGCTGCAGCCGTGCTTCATCCAGCAGCTTGGCAATGCCGAAGTCGAGGAGCTTCACCTGGCCATCGGTGCTGACGAGGATGTTGCTCGGCTTGAGGTCGCGGTGCACCACCATGCGCAGGTGCGCGTGGTGCACGGCGTCGCACACCGTCGTGAAGAGCTGCAAGCGCGCGTCGATGGTGAGCTGATTCGCGTCGCAGTACCGCGCGATGTTCGTCCCCTCGACGTACTCCATCGCCAGGTACGATTGCCCGTCGCTGGTGACACCGCCGTCGATGAGGCGCGCGATGTTGGGGTGCTCGAGCGAGGCGAGAATCTCGCGCTCGATCAGGAAGCGTCGGCGAAGCGTGTCGTTCTCGAACGCGGTGCGTACCAGCTTGATCGCCACGCGCTGATGGAACTGCGCGTCGGTGCGCTCGGCGAGATACACGGCGCCCATTCCGCCGCGGCCGATCTCTCGCACGATCGTGTACGCCCCCACCTGCTGTCCGACGCGTGAGGGTTCGGGGAGGGGGAGTGACGTGAGGCGGGCCTCGCCCATCGCGGGCGTGCCGAGGAAGTCGCGCGCGGTGGCGATGTCGTGGGAGGCGAGGAGCGCCTCGACCTCGTGCAGGAGCTGTGCATCGCCGGCGCAGGCCTCGGCGAGGAACGCCGGTCGTTCCTCAGGCGCGAGGGCGAGCGACTCTTCGAAGAGCCTTTTGCATTGCTGCCAGCGGTCAGTGGTCATGAACGGCGAAGAGAGGTGCGTCCCGGTCTCGCGCTCGAGCGAGGGCGAGCGTCACCGCACCTTGGCGGGTTCGCACTGCACGCTGAGAAACACCGTCCCCCGCCCATTCATCAACCAATGGTTAGGGACCATGCGCCATGCACCGGAGCGCCGGCGGAGGAGCACGGCCGTCGGTGGCATTCGGTCTTCCAGCGCGATGCGGGTGGCGTATGAGTCGCTCGTCGTCAACGCGTACGCGGTCGAATCGGTGAGTTCGACGACGGCGAGTACCCTGGTTGCGGGCACCGTCGGAGGGGGAAGCGCGCTGCGATCGGAGCCAGGACATTTGCGTTCCTCGAGCTGGCGCCGCATGCGCGCGCCCGGGTCCTGTGCCTCGAGCCAGCGAACGGCCCCTTCCAGCGGAGAGAGTGCGTCGAGCGCGCGAAACGTCGTGATGCCGAAGAACTCCTCGGAAAAATCGTGAAACTTGCGGGCGTCCATGAAGCGACGACGCTGGTCGATCTGCCACTCGGCAACGGCGCGAGGCATCGTCGAGTCCATCGCCATCAGGTTTTCGACGGTCATGGGAGGCGGCGGAAGCTGTGCGCGGGCCGAGTTCACGCGCTGGCGCAGGAATCGAGTGAACGCCTCCATGTCCAGGTACTCGGCCGCGCGTTCCCAGCGCCCGGCGCTGGTCGCCGCGAAGAAGCTGTCGGCCACCGCTCGTGGTGAGTCGGTCTGTGCCTGGGCAATCGGCAGGGGGAGGAGTACCAGCAGCGCTACCGAGGCGTACGTCATCACCACTCCTGAGGCTGGACACACTTCGTCGCTTGGGATTCTCGTCTTGCCGACGTGTGTCGCGCAAGGATTGGCAACGATAGTGCCACCGTGGAGTGGCGGCGCCAGCTCTGGACACCAGCCGGCGGATGGTGTGACTACAGGGGAGACGGATTGCGTGCGCCTCCCGTGCGAATCGACGTCCACCTGCACGGTGGACGCGACGGACGCGAGCGTGGCACCGTCCCACAACAGCTCCGCCCGGCCAAGCCGCTCGGGGGAGCGCGTGGCCGGTCGGAGCTTCCGCCGCCTAACGACTGCGCGGAATGAACGCTGCGACGCCGACGCGCAACCCGAGGTCTGTCGTCGTGACGTCGGTCGCCGGCAAATTGCCGGAGACCGAGTTGCTGTAAGACTGGCGACGGACAAACGCCTCTGTCACGATGCCCACCTGTCGGGAGAACAGGAAGGTGATCCCCGCCACGCCCTCGAGTCCCAACTGCGTCGTTGACGGGGGAGAAGAGGAGCCGTCGATGTCGACAGAGACGCGAGAGACACGCACGCTCGTACCGACGTAGGGGAGTGCGGTAGCGCTTTGGCCGGCGAAGTAGAGGCGAGCACTCGGCCCTGCGCCCACGGCGGTCGATGTAACCGCGTCGTTCTTGAAGCGCGACAGCTCCAACGACCCACCGACGGCGAACCGCGGCGCCACGAAATAGAGCAGCGACGGAAGGAGCGACACCTGCGTACTGGTGGCCTTCGCCTCCGTCCCATCACTCTCCGCGGTGGATCGGGAGCGGCTGATCGATGCGCTGCCGTCGACGATCATGCTCCCCCGGTCGATGGCGGCGGGTACAGTGCGTTGCGCCCGAAGCGGCGTTGCGAGGGCAATCAGCGCGGCGGTGACGATGGCCTGGGAGAATCGAAGACGGTTCATGTTCATCGCGGGGTCGACGGGTTTGGGGGTCTTGCGATGCGGCGCACTCCTTCTGGCAGTTTGAGGTTGCGAGTTGGCAGATCGGTACCAAGGTGGGACGCGGCGCACGGCGGTGGTGTGCGCGGTGCGCGCGATGCCGTGAACGGAATCGGGTGCAGAGTACTTCCCGATCGAATCGGTCGTTCTCCGACCGCGGATCTGCTGCGCGGTCGGAGTCAGCGGCATGCGCGGTCGGAGTCAGCGGCATGCGGCCAGTGAGTGGCGAGGGAGAATCCGTAGGCGTTCGGAGACCAACGATCATCCCGGGTCTGGCGAAGTAACTCCGAACGCACCTTGTTACGGCGAAGCATGGCGCCGAGCGCGCGTAGGTCAGCGACAGTCTCACACCCATCCCCTCGCTTCGCACCCGCTAAGGATCATGGTCGAGTTGCCATCACGTCGCCTTCGACTGCCGCTCGCCTCCGTCGTCTCGCTCACGCTCTTCGCGCTGCTCGTCGCGGCGTCGACTCCCACTGCGGCGCAGCAGGGAGGCCCGCTACGCGGATTCACGAACGCCTCCGCCGCACGAGAGCGCACCTTGGAAGGGGAACTCGCCCGGAGATTGAGCCGCGACTCCACGGGCGCTTTCTTCAAGTACTTCACCGACGTGCCGCACCCCGCTGGCTCCGTGCGCAACAAGGAACTCGCCGACTTCATGGCGGCGCGATTCCGCGAGTACGGGCTCGACGAGGTGCGCGTGCACCGCTACGACGTCCTCCTCCCGTGGCCGCGTGAGGTGAAGATCGAAATGATCGCTCCCACGCGATACCAGGCCACCCTAAAGGAGGACGCCTTTCCGCAGGATCCGCAGACGACGGCCGACGCCGGCATCACGTATCTCGGTATGTCGGCCTCGGGCGACGTCACGGGCGAACTGGTCTATGCCTCGAGCGGAAATCCGGCCGATTACGACTCGCTCGAAGCACACGGGATCGACCTCAAGGGAAAGATTGCCCTCGTGCGCTACTCGGTCCCCTACAGCTACCGAGGCTTCAAGGCTCTAACCGCCGAGAAGCGCGGGCTCAAGGCGATGCTGGTCTACTCCGATCCGGCGCAGGACGGGTTCGTGAAGGGCGACACCTTCCCCGTCGGTCCGTGGGGTCCCGCGAGCCATATCCAACGCGGCTCGATCACCTACGACTTCATGATCGCCGGCGACCCGCTCACCCCGGGCTACGCCTCACTCCCCGGCGCCCCGCGCATCAAGGCGGCCGACGCGCCTTCGGTACCGAAAATCATCGCCGTCCCGCTCTCGTACCGTGACGCCGAGCCGCTGCTGCGCGCACTTGGGGGAGACGTGGCGCCGGAACCGTGGCAGGGTGCGCTCGGCTTCAAGTACCGCATGGGCGCCGGCCCGGCCACGGTGCACGTGAAGGTCGAGATGGATGACGCCACCCGGCCGATCTATGTGGTCGAAGGACGAGTCCTTGGCAGCGAGGAGCCGGACAAGTACGTCGTGCTCGGCAACCACCGCGACGCGTGGGTGTTCGGCGGCGTCGATCCCTCGTCGGGCACTGCGACGCAGATGGAACTCGCGCGCGTCCTCGGCGCGATGTCTAAGGAAGGAAAGCGTCCCAAGCGTTCGATCGTCCTTGCCAGCTGGGATGCCGAAGAGTGGCACCTGACGGGGAGCACGGAGTGGGGGGAAGACTTCGCCGATGATCTCCGCAAGAACGCGATCGCCTACCTCAACGTCGACGGCTCCACCAGCGGCTCCACCTTCGACGCCGGGACGGTCGCCTCGCTCAACGCCCTGGTGAGCGAGACGGTACGCGATGTGAAGGATCCGACGCAAAAGGGCTCCGTGCGCGATGCCTGGGGGCGCGCCATCGCCACGCAGACGCGTGAGGCGATCATCGGCGGGGGGAGTACTCGTCAGGCGCCCGTGCGACGTCCGATCGACTATCCCGGCAACGCACTCGGATCGGGCTCAGACTACACCGTCTTTCTCAACTTTCTCGGACTTCCCGTAGTCGAAATGGCGTTCAACGGTCCGTACGGCGTGTACCACTCGACCTACGACGACTACTACTGGATGACCCACTTCGGCGACCCCGGCTTCAAGTACATGACGACCATGGCTGAGGTGTGGGGGCGGATGGCAATGCGACTCGCGAACGCCGATCACTACCCGCAGGACTTCGGACTCTATGCGAACCGCGTTGGGGGATTCATCGATGCGCTCGCCGCCCAACCGGCGACAGCAGGAAAGCTCGACGTCTCGGCGATTCGTGCCGCCACGGCACGATGGGCGACCGCTGCTGGGGAGCTGGAGCGCGCACTCCGCGCCACGCTCGCCGCGCCCTCGACCTCACATCGCACCGCCCGGCTGCGTGCAACAAACGAGAAAATGCGAGTCGTGGAGCAACGACTGCTCGCCGCCGATGGGATCCCCGGACGCCCCTGGTTCAAGCACGTGCTCTACGCCCCCAGGTACACCTACGCCGCGATGACGCTTCCCGGCGTACAGGAGGCAGTGGACGCGGGGAATTGGGCGCTGGCGCGCGCGCAGCTTGCCGTCGTGACGGCAAAGGTCGACGCCGCGGCCGAGGCTACGCGAGAGGCGGCCGATGCTGCGCGGAGGTAGTCGGGCGGCAACATTCGCGCGACGGGCGGCGATCGTCGCGTTGCTCCTGACGGGAGCGTGCACCCCGAAGCCAGCCGAAGAAGGCGTGCGTCTTCCCGCGTTCGTCGACCACCACGTGCACGTGTTCAACGTGGGGTGGTGGATCCTGCAGTCGCAGCGCAAGCCCGCGTCGTATGTGTCTGCCGGTGGTTTGAAGTCAGAGGGGGAGGTGGTCGCACGCGCCGCCGCGTCGGCCAAGGCGGCGCCTTCGGCGTGGGTCACCGGATTCGGCTGGAGCCAGGATGCATGGGGGACACCCGTGCTCCCGACCCTCGACGCACTCTCGAATGCGGTCCCGCAGGTGCCGGTCGCGATGGCGCGCACCGACGGCCACGCCTTGTGGGTGAATCGCGCGGCGTTGACGCGCGCCGGACTCGCGGATATCGCTGGTGGTGTGTTGCTGGAGCGCGCCTCCGAGCCGGTGCTGGCGCTTATCCCGGCGCCTCCGGACAGCGACATCGTTCAGGCCTGGCGGCTCGGCGCCGAAGCACTTGCCGATCGCGGTGTGCTTCGCGCGTACGATGCCGGTGTGCTCGCGCTTCCCGGCATCGCCGCGCTCAACACCGACTTCGCGCGCTACGTGCACCTGCTCGCCGAGTCCGATCGCGCGCGCCCGCTACCGATGTCGATCAGCCTGATGATCCCGGCGCCATCGCCCTTCGCCGAGCAGGTTCTGGCGATGTCGTCGACGGATCGGCGGCTGTCGCCTAACGTGGCCATCACGCATCTCAAGCTCTTCGCCGACGGGGCGCTCGGCAGTCGCGGTGCGGCATTGTCTCAGCCGTATGCCGACGACCCGCACACCGCGGGGGTGCTCCGGATGAAGTCCGAGGAGATCGCCGACTGGACGCGTCGAGCCCTCGATGCGGGACTCGACGTTGCCACCCATGCGATCGGCGACCGCGCGGTTCACGAAGTACTCGATGCGTACGAGACGGTGCTGCGCGAGCGTCCAGGCGTGGCGCCTACCCGGCTGCGCATCGAACATTTCTCGTTTGCCAGCGACTCCGACTTTGCGCGTGCAGTGCGACTCGGTGTGGCGCTTTCTGTTCAGTCGAACTTCAACACGCCGCGCGGAGTTTCGCCGACGTTCGCCGAGCAGCGCGTGGGAGTTGCGCGGAGCGCGAACGTCTACGACTGGGAGCGCCTCGCGCGCATGGGGGCGGTCCTGGTGGAGGGGTCCGACTACTTTGGCGAGCCAGGCGCGCCACTGCTCGGGGTCTATTCCGGCGTGGTTGGTGTCCACGCGCTTGGAGCGCGCGGTGACACGCCGGCGGTTCGGCGGGAGCTGCTTCGCCTCAATTCGACGTGGCTCGCACCAGGCGGGATACTTGAGGCACCGGCTTCGCCGGACGACTCGGCGTCGAGCTACGTCTTGCTGTCGGCAGATCCAGTCACGGTGCCGGCAGAGTCGTTGTTGACCATTCGCGTGCGGCGATCCGCCACGCGCGCGGCGGCGAGCGGAAAGCGGTGAGCGGGGCGGGCGGTTGAATCGCCGGCTGCTAACCTGCCGAGTCCGCGGACTCCACGGGAAGTGAGGCAGCCGGCGCACGCAATGCGAGCGCCGAGAGAAACGCGTCCGTGTCATCGGGAGAGACGATCGCAAAATCGGCGACGCCGAAGTGAATCATGAGGCGGTGCAGCGACATCGCCGGCGCGGCGATGAACGAGCGCGAATGCTCGACGCGCGTGATGCGCGCATAAGGGACTTCGCTCCGCACCGGTCCCGAGCGAATCACCAACGCATGATCTTCAAAGGTGTAGTGCGTCGACACGACGAGCCAGGCGAGCAGCGCGACAGTGAGTGCGGCGAAGGCGAGGGCGCTGAGCAACTCGCGTTGCGGCATGCCCGGCGTTCGCACGGTGTTGAGAAGTATCGCGACGTGCACCCCGACGATGAGGAGAGGGAGCCACCAGTCGACACGCGAGCGAAAGCGCTGCGGCGCCGTCGGATGCGCCGCGGGTCGCTTCACGCCATCTCCTCAGGTGCAGCCGCGGGCAAGATCGTCCGCGTCGAGGCGAGTTTCCACTGCCGGTAGCGTTGGAGTGCAACGATGGCGCCGAGCGGGAACGAAAAGGAGAGGATCCACGACGAGCAACAACCCCGCGTACTGCGTGATCCCTCGTCCGCTGAGAGTGAAGCGATTGATCGCCTGCAGCTCCCCGGGAAGCGGTTCCGCGTGGAGGAAACCTATGAAACTCGCGCAACGCGCCCTCCCGATGCTGGTTGAATCGTTCAATACCAAATAGAAGGGAGATCCGCGGGGTCGCGAGGGGCGACGGGGTGTCGCCGAGCCTAGGGTGTACGCCCCTGCGGTCGTCCCAGCAGGGCGCCAATCCGCCTCACCTCGGTGCGGGAATCGGTCGTCGGTGAGCAACTGGAGGTGAAGATCGTGTCGCCCCGTTGGACGGGGCTCACAGGGGCGCGGCCAACGCCACCCGACGCTTGCCCAAAGACGAGCAGTGTCCGCCCTTCCTCGAGCGAGGCGCCGCACATCGTGGGCTCGCTCGCGCTGCGCACCACCACCGTTCGGTCGAGCGCACCCTTCCACGATCGGACCACTCGCAGCGTCGCCACTGCGTCGGTCGATCGCATCACGAGTCCCTTGGCACTATCGATGACGTTTCGCACTGGCACGAATTCGATGCGCTGAACGACGCCTACGAAAACGGCAGTCGCCTCGTCGCGCGCCGAGGCCGCGGAAGCCGCTGACACGATCGGCGGTCCCAGCACGCAGCTGCATGGGGGAGTGGCGAGACACGCGACGAACAGCGGAAGGAGAAGCGGAGTTGGCAACGCAGGCTCCCGTGGTGAAGCGTGGCCTAAAGGTCTTGTGACTGGTCGCTCGATCGCTCCAATCAGGCTGGAATGTATGTCAGCCGAAGCAAGCCATCGGCGATCACGTCGCTGCCGACGAATTGCAGCGGCGGACGCGCGCCCGCGAAGAAGGGCGTTCCGCTACCAAGCACGACGGGGCGCAGGTAGAGTCGATACTCGTCGACAAGTCTGGCCTGGGCGAGCGAGTGCGCCAGCAGCGGCCCGCCGACGAGAATCTCGCCCGGCAACTCATCTTTGAGCCGACGAATCGTTCCCACGACGTCGTCGGAAACCAGCGTAGCGTTCGGGCCAATCGAAGCCCGCGAGCGCGAGACGACCCACTTCGGCTTGCCGCGCCAGACCGACGCGAAGGCCCGGTCTCCGTCGTCCCAGCCCGGAACGTCGTCGTCCCAGTAGCGCACGATCTCGTACGTCCGGCGCCCGTAGATGAGTCCCGACGCTCCGCGCACCAACTCGATGAAGTGATCGAAGGCGTCGGGCGCGGGTGGCCCGAGCTTCAGGTGGTCGACATAGCCGTCGAGAGACTGGCTCAATCCGTAGACAAGTCGGGCCATTGTCAGCGTTTGAAGCTCGTGGGTGAAGGTGACGGAATACCAAACGACTGTCTCATGACCGGCGACTATCGCCGATCGGCCTCGCGCCGATAGAACTTCCTCGCCTTGCTCCGGTCGCCGCAGTCGGCCATGCTGCACCACCTTCGCTTCCGAGCGTTGGACCTATCGAGGAAGAGCCAGCCGCAAGTCGCAGCCACGCACTGCCCAACCGAGCGAAGCGCTTCGGAGGTGAGGACCTCGGTGGCCGCCGAGAGCACCGGATAGAGCAGATGGTCGAGGCTCCACGCCGTCGCGCGCGAGCGCCTCCGCGGGAATCGCCGCTCCGCTGGCGACTCGCGAGTAGGATGTGTGTGCCGGCGGTGGGGGCGTGGGCGCTCGCCCGGAACCGGTGGCGCGAGCGGTCGTGGCGTTGGATCGATGTGTCGGCGGTCGCCCTTTCCGTCGCCGCGATTGCAGCCGCGGCGACGCACGCAGCCGGCATGACGCACTCCATCCGACTCACGATGATCGCGCTCTTCGTCGCGATCGCTGTGCGCATCGCACGGAATGGCACGATGCGGACACTCGCGTAGCTCACGCTGGCATCGATCGTACTCGGGCTGTTCGGCGGAGAGTTGCTCGACCCACCCGGCGTGCCCGGGATCTGGTTTCCCTTCGGGATCGGCGTGTCGCGCACGCAGTACATCTATGCGCTCGTCATTCCGTTGGTAGGGGTGTCGATGGCGCGGCGGTTCACGCCTCTCCCCGCGCGAACCCGCGGGGTCGCCGATCTCACCAACGTTTCCGTTGCGCGTCACTAGGTATCGAGACTGGCTCTCAACGGGGCCGCGGAGGAGCGGGGAGCGCGAAGGCGACGACATAGTCGCCACGCCCCCACTCGTCGGTGCCGCCGACACAGATCACCACGAACTGTCGTCCGTTCGCCTCGTATGTCATCGGGGTCGCGCGCGCGCCGCCGGGGAGCGGTCCCTTCCACAGCTCGCGACCGGTTGCGACATCGAAGGCGCGAATCGCGCGGTCCATGGTCGCGCCGATGAACGCGATTCCTCCGGCGGTGACGATGGGTCCACCTAAGTTCGGCGTGCCGGCAGGAGGAGTGGACATCGCCCCAAGCTCGGGCTTGAGCGCGACGACGTCGCCCAGTGGAACATCCCACGCCTTCGCTCCCGTCGCCAGGTTGATCGCGACGAGCTTGCCGAAGGGCGGCGGAGTACATGGAAGCCCGTCAGACGTGCGAACCATGTTGCGACGCATCACGTATGGCGTCCCGTGCATCGTGGTGTATTCGTCGCCCAGCCGCGACGAATTCTCGCGACGCGCCAGCGTATCGACCTGGTCGAGCGGGATCAACTGCACTCGCGCCGCGATCGTGTTAACCGGTACGAGCGCGACTTGCCCCACCGGATCGAACGCCACGCCTCCCCAATGCGCACCGCCCACGTTACTCGGGATCTGGAGCGTTCCCTCGAGCGACGGCGGCGTGAATGGCCCGTCGTTGCGCAGCGAACGCACCATGGCGACGCATTGCTCGCGGCGTTCGGCGTTAGGCGCCCAGATGTCTCCCTCGGTGAATCGCATCGGCGAGAGCGGAGGGATCACCGTGTTGAACGGCTGGGTGGGCGAGGCCCGTTCGCCGAAGAGCGTGCTGCGTGGCACCGCTCGCTCCTCCACCGGAAAGACCGGGACCCCCGTATCGCGATCGAGGACGAAAAGCTGCCCCGACTTGGTCGCTTGCAGCACGACGTCGATGGATTTTCCATCCTTCCGAATCGTCACGAGCGCCGGCGGCGCGGCGTTGTCGTAGTCCCACAGGTCGTGGTGTACCGTCTGGAAGTGCCACACGACCTTCCCGGTGCTCGCGCGCAGCGCCACGATCGAGTTGGCGTAGCGATTGTCGCCGATCCGTTCGCCGCCGTAGTAGTCGGGACTCGCTGAGCCGGTCGGAACGAAGACCAGGTCGCGAGCAGAATCGGCAGCAATCACGCTCCACGCGTTGGCGGCTCCCGTACTCTTGGCCATCGCACCGCGCCATGTGTTCCAGGCCGGGTCGGTCGAGTCCCGCGGCACCGGGTCCCAGCTCCACTTGAGCGCACCAGTGCGCGCATCATAGGCGCGCACCTCGCCGCTCGCGGCGTTGGTACGTCCATTGTCGGCGACGGCCGATCCGGTCACGACCAAACCGCCGATGACCGCGGGGGGCGAGGTCAGCTCGTACTCTTCGGCATAGTACGGCGTGTTGTGCAATCCATCGCGCAGCCTAACGACGCCCGACGTGCCGAACTCGGCGCAGGGTTTCCCCGTGCTCGCGTCGAGCGCCACGATCCGCCCGTCGATCACGGGGAGGAAGATGCGACGCCGACACGGCGCGCCCACCGCTGTGCCCGCGTCGAGCCACGAGGACACGCCACGATTGGCGAAGTCACCCCAATTGCCGCCGCGGTCCACGTCGATGCCGTACGTCCACTTTTCCTTCCCCGTCGCCGGATCGAGCGCGATCGCGCGACCGAACGGCGTGGAGAGGTACATCGTCCCGTCGATGACGAGCGGTGTCGCCTCGAACTTGGGCGGACGGCGGATCGTGGTCGTGTCGCCGGTGCGATACGTCCACGCGACTACAAGCCGACCGACGTTCGCCGTTGTGATCTGCGTGAGCGGCGAATAGCGAGATCCCAGCTGGTCGCGACCGTAGGCGGACCAGTCGCCCGGCGACTGCGGCTGTCCTTGAGCCGCGATCGACGCAGTAAGGAGCACCACGAGGAGAGATGATCGGAGTATCGTCACGGATCGGCCTAACGCCAAAGTTGAATCGAGCAGGAAGCGAATCCCGATCGTCGCTCCGTCGCAGAAGACGACGTGGTCTTCGGCCGCATGGGCGACGACGAACGCGCGACAACACTACCGCGAGAATGCGACATCGCGACCCACCAACTCGTTCGCTCAGCAACCTAGACCCTGCTGCGCCTCCGATCCACGAGCCCATGGATCCACGTAAGTACCACTCCAGCCATGGCGCCGAGCGCCACATGCCAGACGATGTCGATAGTCGTCGCCAGCATCGGCCAGCGGGCGACCATCGCGCTGTTGACCAGGTTGTAGGTCGCCGAAGCCGCCAGGCCGGTCAGCGCCCCTATCCGCGCACCATCGGCACGCGTGGGACGCTGCTCTCGACCGCCCCCGAACAGGAGTACGGCCATGACCAGCACCAGGATTCCATCGGTCAGTGCAATCGGCACGGGGTTCGCTTGCGCCATCGGCGACATGACGCCCTGGAGATGAGCGTCGTAGAGGGGCGCAGCGAGAAAGGTGTGAAACACGCCGTTGAGGCCAAACAGGACGACGAAGGACGCCAGCCAGCTCGAGGTTGTTGCACGCATGGTGCGAATGAGGTGCGGGTTCGATTGCCCAACCAGGCTCGATGCTCTGGTACGCGCGTCACCTATCCCTCGGGTTGCACTACCCCCGTCGCCTCGCTGTTGGAGCCGCTTCCTGAGGATCTGGCCAAGGTTGGCGTGAGCTCCACGGCGGCCGAGCCCCATCACTGCGTTAGCGAAGCGCGTATTGTACGTTGCTCGCCAGCACTTCGCGAATCGCGCTCGATGTCCCCCTTTTTAGTCCGACGATGCACACCACGTCCCTGCGCTGCTTGCTTCCGATGTCGCGCCTGGCCGCCACAGGCACCCTGCTTTCCGTCGCAGGTGTCCTGGCGCCGATCGAATCCATGAGCGCCCAGGCAGTGACACAGGCTGCCACGCCGGGGAACTCGACCGCGCCCGCAAATCCCTACACGCGCGTGTCGCGGTGGGCCACGCCGCCGCTCCCGTCCGGGAAGCGCGCCTTCACCCAGGACACCTACGACGAGTGGCGCACGATCTCAGGCGCCACGCTCTCGCCCGACGGCAAGTGGGCGCTCTACACCCTGAGCCCGGTGGTTGGCGAGGGTGAAGTCCTGGCCCGCGCGACGACGGCGACGACCGAGTATCACGTCGCGCGCGGTTTTACCGGGCGTCCGCAGCTCAAGCCAGCCGCCGATTCGGCCGCGCTCTTCTCGCCCGCACCGGTGCAGATCTCGGCGGACAGTCGTTTCGCGGCCTTCCTCATCTATCCGCCGCGCGCCGAGGTGGAGCGCGCGCGTACGCGCCGCAACGCGCCGGCGCCCCGCAATGCCCTGGGCATCCTCTCGCTCGCCGATGGCAACGTGACCCGCGTCCCGGCGGTGCGCTCGTTCCGCCTTGCCCGTAACGGCGGTCGCTACATCGCGTATCAGCTCGAAGACTCGACCGCTCGGCCGCCGGGCGGCGCTGCGCCGGGCGGCGCGCGCGACACCGCGAATGCGTCGGGACCGCGTCGCGACTATGGCAACACGGTCGTGCTCCGCGAACTGGCGACGGGCACGGACGTGCGGATCGCCGGCGTCACGAGCTACGCCTTCGACGAGAACGAGACCAGGTTCGCCTATACCGTCACCTCGCGCGACTCGACCGGCAACGGCGCGTTTGTGCGTAATCTCGCCACCGGGGCGGTGACGACGCTCCTCTCCGGCGTTGCCAGCAACCGCAGCATCACCTTCGACCGCGCTGGCGGGCAGGTAGCATTCCTTTCCGACCTGGGCGACAGCACTGCAAAGCCACGTTTGTCGGTCTACTACGCGTCGCTCGCGCCGGCGCGCGGAGCCACGGTGCAGGCGCGCAAGATCGTCCCGAGCACGCAGGCCCCCGATGGCATGGTGATCGCCGAGCGCGGGCGGCTCGATTTCACGCGCAGCGGCAACGCCGTGCTCTTCTCGCTCGGCTTCACGCCGGTGGACTCGATCCCCGCAGATTCGCTCGTCGACAAGGCGGTGTACGACCTGTGGCACTGGGACGAGACGACGATCCAGCCGATGCAGAAGCTGAACGCCGCGCGCGAGCGCAACCGCACGCACCTGGCGCTCTACGATCTCGCGGCGAATCGCTGGACGAAGCTCGGCAACGACTCTCTCACGCAGGTGAGCGTGAGCGATGACGGGCGCCACGTGCTCGCCCTCAATCCAGTCGAGTATGCGATCGAGCAATTCTGGGGGGAGGGAGGCGCGGATGCGTATCTCATCGACCCACTCACGGGGAAGCGCACCCTGCTCGAGAAGAAGCTCGGCCGCGACACGCGACTCTCGGCTGGGGGCACCTTCGTCACCTGGTTCGACGAGGGGCGCTGGTTCGCCTACAACATCGCAACAGGGAAGAAGGTCGACCTGACCGGTGGCATTGCCAACATCCGCTTCGATGACGAGGAATTCGACTCGCCCGACACCCCGCCGGCGTACGGGCTCGGCGGATGGACGAAGGACGATCGTCGCGTCCTCATCTACGATCGTTTCGACGTGTGGGAGGTCGATCCGACCGGTGTGGTGCCGCCGAAGAACCTCACCGATGGTGAAGGGCGCAGGCTCGGGATCGTGTTCCGCGCCGTGAATCTTGACCGCGAGGAGCGCGCCTTCGATCCTGCACGTCCCGTGTTGTTGAGCGCCGACGATACGCTCACCAAGGCGAGCGGCTTCTGGCAGGACCGCATCGGCGCGACGTCGCTTCCCGAGCGCATCGTGATGGGGGACCGTAACTACGCCGGCATACAAAAGGCTCGCAACGCCGACCAGTACCTCCTCACCCAGTCGACGTATCGCGAGTTCCCCGATCTGTGGACCGGTACCTCGCTCACCGCGCTCACGAAGATTTCCAACGCGAACCCGCAGGACGCGCAGTACCCGCGCGGCACCGTCGAACTCGTGTCGTGGCTCAATACCGACGGCCGGCCGCTCCGCGGGATGCTGTACAAGCCGGAGAATTTCGATCCTTCGAAGCAGTATCCGATGATCGTGTACTACTACGAGAAGCTCTCGGACGGCCTGCACAACTACGTCGCGCCAACCGGGCGTAATGTGGTGAATCCCCTCGTGTACAACGCCGAAGGGTATCTCGTCTTCATGCCCGACATCGTCTACACCGAGGGGTATCCAGGGCCGAGCGCCGAGAAGGCGATCGTACCCGGCGTGCTGTCGCTCATCGCCAAGGGGTTCGTCGATCGCGATCGCATCGGGATCACCGGGCAGTCGTGGGGCGGGTACCAGACGGCCTACCTCATCACCGCGACCAACATGTTCGCCGCCGCCGTGCCTAACGCCACGGTGGTGAACATGACGAGCGCGTATGGCGGCATTCGCTGGGGTTCGGGAATGGCGCGCGCCTTCCAGTACGAGCACACGCAGAGCCGCATCGCCGGCTCGCTCTGGGAGCGGCCGGAGCGTTATGTCGAGAACTCACCGCTCTTCAAGCTCGATCGCGTCGAGACCCCGGTGCTGTTCATGGCGAACGACAACGACGGCGCAGTCCCCTGGTACCAGGGAATCGAGTTCTATGTCGCGATGCGCCGCCTGCGGAAGGAGGCGTACATGGTCGTGTACAACGGCGATGAGCACAATCCAACCAAGCGGGCCAACCAGAAGGACATCGACAAGAAGATGCGCGAGTTCTTCGCGGTGAAGCTCAAGGGAGAAGCGCCTCCCGAGTGGATGGTGCGCGGCATTCCGTACTTGGAGAAAGGGCGCGACCAGATGCGCGCCGGAACGGCGCAGGCGCAACCCGATGGGGAGGGTGGAAAGAATTGATGCCGATTGGGCATGACTCCATCGGCAGTGGGACTGGACGGCTAGCTCGGCCGTGCGTAGTGTCACGGCTTCTCAACTAGTCGACCCCACCGCTTGGAACGCGCCCGGCTTCAGGCCGCACTCCTCGACCGCTATCGGATCGATCGCGAACTGGGCCGCGGCGGGTTCGCGGTCGTCTATCTCGCGCACGACATCCGGCACGACCGTTCGGTCGCGCTCAAGGTGCTGCACGACGAAATTGCCGCCGACGTCGGCGCCGACCGCTTCGAACGCGAGGTCAAGCTCGCCGCGCGTCTGCAGCACCCGCATATCCTCGGCGTCTTCGACTCCGGCACTGCCGACGGACGTCTGTACTTCACGATGCCATTCGTGGAGGGGGAGACGCTCCGTCAGCGGCTCCAGCGAGAGCGACAGCTTCCAGTCCCCGATGCCGTAGGCATTGCGCGCGAAGTGGCCGACGCGCTGCACTATGCGCATGAACACGGCGTCGTTCACCGCGACATCAAGCCCGAAAACATCCTCCTGATCGGGCGACACGCGATGGTCGCCGACTTCGGGATCGCGCGCGCGTTGCGCGGAGCGGGCGTCGTAGGGAGCGGCGATACGGCGGCGCTGACGCAGACAGGGATCACCATCGGGTCGCCTGGCTATATGAGTCCCGAACAGGTGAGCGGCGGACGCGATCTGGACGCGCGCTCCGACATTTTTGCGTTGGGGTGCGTGCTCTACGAGATGCTGGCGGGAGAGGCGCCGTTCGACGCCCCGACCATCCAGGCACGTATTGCGCGAACGATCGCCGAGGAGCCTCGCCCGATCGCGAGAATTCGTCCGACGGTCAGCGAGGCGCTCGATGCCATCATCGCGAAGGCGCTGGCCAAGGCCCCTGCCGATCGATATGCCACCGCCGCGCAATTCGCCGATGCGCTTGGCGACACGCTCTCGACAACCAGGTCAAGCACGGTCGATGCGAGAACGCGAGCGGATTCTTCCGCACGCGTTCCGAATCGGTCGCTGGTCGGACGCTATGGCGTCGTCGCGCTTGCCGCAGCGCTGGTTGTTGCAGCTGCGCTGTTCGCCTGGCGGTCGCGTGACGCGTCGCCACCCGGCAATGCGCTGGCGGTGCTGCCATTCGAGAGCACCGGGACGGCGGAGGACGCCGAGTTCGCCGACGGGATCACCGAGGAGGTGCGCGGCAAGCTCACCGCAGTCCCCGGGCTGCGCGTCGTGGCACGCACGAGTTCCAACCAGTACCGCGGGACGCGAAAGTCGCCGCGTGAACTCGGCGCCGAACTCGGCGTGCAGTACATCCTCACTGGCACCGTGCGATGGGCCAACGGTGCGACCGGCGCGCGCCATGTGCGCGTCACGCCGGAACTGATCAGCACCGAGAGTGGCGACACGAAGTGGCAGGAAGGGTTCGACGAGGAGATGAGCGACGTCTTCAAGGTGCAATCGGGAATTGCCACGAAGGTGGCGACCGCGCTGGGCGCCAACCTTGGAACCGAGACGCAAGTGGCGCTTAGCGCGAAACCCACGCGAAATCTCGAAGCGTACCAGGAATACTTGCGCGGTGAGAGCGCCACCGAGGCGATGTCGCGTAACGACGGTATCGCGCTCGCCGAGGGGATGGCGCACTACGAGCGCGCGGTGGCGCTCGACACCTCGTTCGCACTGGCATGGACGCGCGTCGCGCTCACAAGCATCGCCAACTTCCAGGTCAACGCAAACGACGAACACGCGCGAAGGGCGGAGAGCGCGACCGCGCGTGCGGCGCGGCTGTCGCCCGACAATCCCCAAGTGCGGCGTGCAGCTTCGCGCCTCTATCGCATCGTGCGCAAAGACTACGCGGGCGCGATGGCGCAGATCGACACTGGGCTCATGCACGATCCCAACAACGTCGACCTGCTCTCGACGGCTTCGAGCACGAGCGCGCTGCTCGGGCGGTGGGATGCCGCGGTGGATTACGCCAAGAGAGCGGCAGCGCTCGATCCCCGCAACGCGAACGCAGCGTCCGCCGTGTTGACCATCCTGCATGGTACGCGTCGCTTCGCCGAGGCGGATGAGTGGGCGTCCAAGGCTCTGGCGCTCTCGCCGGGAAATGTGTCGATCATCGAGAACGCCGTCATCAATCGCGTGTCGATGGGTGACTTACCCGGGGCGCAGGGGATCGTGCACAACGGGCTGCAGCACGCCGACACGACGGAGCTGGTCGCGTACTTCGCCCTGTTCCAGGAGATGATGTGGGTGCTCGATGAGCCGTTGTTGCGCCGACTCACGCAGATGACTCCCGCGCAGTTCCGGAACAACCGGCAGCAGTGGGCGCTCAAGGTGGGGCGCACTTGGCTCCTGCTGGGTGACACCGCCCGGGGGCGCGCCTATGGCGACAGTTCGCGCATCATCGCCGAGGCGCAGCTGGCGAGCTATCCAAATGATGCGCAGCTGCACGAGTTGCACGGACGGGCGCTGGCGCTCATGGGGCGCAATGCCGAAGCGATCGCCGAGGCCGAGCGGTCGCTCAAGATGCGCGAGACGACGCTCGACCAGACGACTGGTGCGTATGTGCGCTACCAGGTCGCGCGCATTCTCGTGCAGGCGGGAGCGTTCGACCGAGCGCTCGAAATCCTCGAGCCGCTCCTGACGACCAACTTCGCCGACATCTCGCCCGCGTGGTTGCGACTGGAGCCGGTGTTCCGGCCGCTCAAGGGAAATCCGCGATTCGAGCGGATCGTCGGTGCCGGGACGTGAGTGAACGGACGGGGATGCCGCCGGTCGGCACCCCCCGTCGATGACGTCACCCGTCGCTCAATCACTCCGTCCGCAGCGCCTCGATGGGATCGACGCGAACGGCGCGCCGTGCTGGAACCCAGGATGCCGAGAGCGTGATCGCCCCAACCGCCAGCGCGATCGCGATGAACGTCGCCGGATCCGTCGGCTCGATGTTGTAGAGGAGGCCGGATAAGGCGCGCGTTGCGAGAACGGCGATGAACGCGCCCGCGAAGAGGCCGACGACCGCCAGGCGAACGCCATCGGCCAACGCGAGCTGTGCCACGGCTCGGGGCGGTGCGCCGAGCGCGACTCGGATCCCGAATTCTCGCGTCCGTTGATTCACCGTGTACGCGACCGACGCGTAGAGGCCGACGACGGCGAGCAGCAGCGCGACGCCGGCGAATGCGCCGAGGAGGCCGAGCGTGAAGCGTGTCGGCGCCATCGCCTCTCGAACGTGATCGTCGGCGCGCTCCAGGCGCCGCGCCACGAGCGACGGATTGGCGCGCTGCACCGCCTGTCGCAGGGCCGCTTCCACGTTAGGCGGCACCGACGTGAAGCGCGCCATGAAGGTCGGATGGGGCATGGCGGTCAGCGAAAGCGTATACACCTGGTAGCGTTGCGCGTCGTCTCGCGCTCCGGGGAGACGGATGTCGTCGGCGATCCCCACGATGGTCGACCACGCATCGCTCCCCGGCGGGCCCATCGCCGGGGGGGATTCCATGCGAATGCGCCGGCCGATCGCGTTTCCGTCGGGCGCAACGCGGCGCGCCAACTCGCGATTCACCACCACCTCTTCCGACAAACGACGGAACGCTGGTCGCGGACCGACGGGTGCACCAGCGGGCGGGTTGGGCGGGAGCAGTGTCTCATCGCTCGCCCCGGCGTGCGGGACGCGCCCCGCGAGCAACGCGATCCCGCTTACGTCGAAATAGTGCGCATCGATCCACGTCGTCACCGTTTGTTGCACGCCGATCGCGCGCGGGCCATCGCCAGTCTCCGCAATCAATGCCGCTGCGAAGCGGTAGCCGGCTGTGGGGAGGGAACCCATGCTGACCGCGGTAACGCCAGGAATCTCGGAGATCGCTTCCACGACCGATTCCCGCAGCGCCGGTCGCTGCGCCCCGCGCCAGAGCGGGCCGGGCGCCAGCATGTCGATCGAGACGAGTTGGTGCGGATCGAAGCCGAGGCGAGTGCGTTCGAGTGCCGTGAACGACCGCGCCAGTAGTCCTGCGCCGACGAGGAGCGCGAACGACAACGCGATCTCGGCGGCAATCAGTGTCGATCGCACGCGGCTCGATACTCCACCGGTCGAGGCGCTGCGCGTCTCGCTTCGCAACACGTCGGCAACATTCTGCGATGCACTGAAGAGCGCGGCCACGCCGCCAAAGAGAACGCCGGTGATGACCGAGATCGCCGCGGTCCAGAGGAGCACCGCCGACTCGATGCGCACGTCGGCCAGACGGTCGAGCGCGACCGGGCGCAGCGCGATGATGACGCGCAGCGCGGCGTGCGCAATCACGATGCCGAGTACGCCCGCGACGAGCGCAAGGAGCACGCTCTCGGTGAGTGCGAGGCGCACGAGTCGCATGCGCCCCGCGCCGAGTCCCAATCGAACGGCAAACTCCCGGCGTCGGCTCCAAGCGCGCACGAGGAGCAGATTGGCAGCATTCGCGCACGCAATCATCAGTAGCGCTCCAACCGCCGCGAACAGGACGGCGATCATCCGCACCTCGCGCGCGCTCAGGAAGTCGCTCGCCCGCATCGCGCGTGCACGAATTGAATCGCCACGGATCGGTACCGCCGAGGTGTTCGCGATCGCGGTGAGTTCGCGCGTCGCCGATTCGGCGGTCACGTCGGGGCGCAGCAGTCCGTACGCTATCGTGGTCTCCTCGATCGGGGCCGGGAGCCAGACATCGGGCGAGGGGATCTGCAATCCGCCGAGCGTGCGCTCGACCATCGGAATGGTGAAGCCTGCCGGCATGACACCAACGATGGTGTACTGCGCGCTGTCGTAGCCGATGCTCTGGCCGATGATGTCGGCGCGCCCCCCGTATGCGGCGTGCCACCAGCGATCGCTGATCATCGCCACGTGCCTGCGCTCCGGCTTCGCTTCGTCGGAGCGGAAGCCTCGCCCGTACGCCGGGCGCGCCCCGAGCAACTCGAGCAGGTTCGGGGTCGCAAACGCGTGCGTTACCGTATCCTGACGTCCGTCGGGCAGGAGCGAGAGATAGACCGGCTCGACGCCGGCGACCTGCTCAAACGAGCGATTGCGTTCGGCCCATGCCTGCAAGAGGTTGCTGGGCGGGTTGGCGGGCGCGTCGGCGGCGATGCTGGCCGAGCTGGCGATGAAGCTGATGCTCCCCAACGTCTTGAGGGCGACGATGCGATCGCCATTGCGATACGGCAGCGGGTCGAGCAGGAGCCGGTGTACGACGCTGAAGATCGCGCTGTTGGCACCGATGCCGAGTGCCAGGGTGAAGACCGTGACCGCGGTGAATAGTGGAGCGCCGGCGAGATGTCGTAGCGCGAAGCGCACGTCCTGCAGCCATTCCATCAGCCAGTTCGTGACGCGTTGCCGCCGTGCGTTGCGCGCGACGCGACCGGCCGCGTGCGCTCGATATTCGTTAGGGTCGCCGAAGCGTGCGAGCGCGGCGGCCTCGGCGTCGCGCTGACTGAGACCGGTCGCGCGGAATTCCTCGGTCCAGGCGTCGATGTGGAAGCGCAGCTCCTCGTCGGCGTCCGCGAGCATGCGGTCGCGCGTAGGTGGGAGGCGAAACAGTCGACGAACGCCATGCGGGAGCGTGCGAAACGGATTGCGCATCATGCTCACCCTGGCTCGAGGACGCTGGTCACGACGGCGACGTAGTGCTTCCAGCTGGCGACTTCATCGCGCAGCTGGCGTCGTCCGCGCGCGGTGAGGGAGTAGAACTTCGCGCGACGGTTGTTGTCCGAGAGCCCCCACTCGGCCTGCACGTCTCCCGAGTCTTCGAGCCGGTTGAGCGCCTTGTACAGCGCGGAGTCGACGATGCCGAGATCGCCGCCGGTGCGCTGATCGATCCACTTGCTCAGGGCGAAGCCGTGCATCGGGGCGCCGGCGAGCGCTCGCAGGACGAGCAGGTCAAGCGTGCCGTGCAGCAGGTCTTTCGGGTCGCGCGGCATCTTTCCCTCCACCAGGTGGAGGGAGCAACATTCACTCGCCTCCGGCTGGCGTCAAGACGAGGGGTGACCGTCGGGGTGAAGGAAAGGCGGAGGGAGTGTGCGATTCGCGTGGTGCATACGTCTGCGGCTGACGTGCATGCGCGGTTGACGGGCATGCGCGGTTGACGTCCATTCGCGGTTGACGTCCATAACCGATCGGTTATTATAACCGCATGGTTATGACTCAAGTGCGATGACGCCCTCCCAGCGTCTCGACGCCACCTTCGCCGCCCTGGCGGATCCCACGCGCCGCGCGATCCTCGCGCGGCTCGCGCAAGGAGAGGCGTCTGTTGCAGACCTGACCAAGCGCTTTCCCATGAGCCAGCCGGCCATCTCCAAGCACCTACGGGTGCTCGAGCGCGCCGGTCTCGTCTCCACGGCGCAGGCCTCGCAGCGCCGACCACGCAAGATCGAAGGCGCGCGACTCGGCGAGGCGACCGCGTGGCTGGCGGATTACCGGGAGTTCTGGGAGCGCCGGTTCAACGCCCTCGATGCACTGCTCGATCAGCTGCAAGCCAAGCCGCAGCGATCGACTCGGAAACGCCGCTAGAGCAGCGCATGGGAACACCTACCCGGATGCGGAACGCTGCACGTCTAGTCCATGAAAAAATCACCTCAGAGACCACATCAATGACTCCCGCCAGCAACAACAAGACGCAGGTCTCCTTGCCAAGCGATACGGAGGTGCGCGTCACGCGCGACTTCAATGCTCCGCGCGCGCTGGTCTGGCGCGCGCACGTCGAGTCGGAGCTCTTCAGGCGCTGGATCGGGGGGTACGAGGGATGGTCGATGCCGGTATGCGAGATGGATGTGCGCGTCGGCGGCAAGTATCGCTGGCGCTGGCGCCAGGATGCGGAAGGTGGTGAATTCGGCTTCTACGGCGAGTATCGCGAAGTCGACGCGCCATCGCTGCTGGTCCAGGCCGAGTACTACGATCCTGGTACCTTCGGTGGCGAAATGCCGACCACCCCGACCATTACCCGCACGACCTTCACGGAGAGGGACGGCGTGACCACCCTGGTCGTGCTGATTACCTACCGATCGAAGGAAGAGCGCGATGCGGCCATCTCCACGGGGATGACCGACGGCATGGAGACGAGCTATGCGCGCCTCGACGCACTGACCGCGGAACAGCAGGGAAGCTAGGCCTCCGGCGCCTGCGCGACTTCGGCATCACCCGCGCGCGTGGTATTCGGCGTACGGCATCTGTGCCGCAGGTGGTAGTTAGTCGCGCGCTCGGCGATAGTGCATCGCGACCGAGCCGTTTCTCAATGGCGTGGCCGACAGCAGCTCGAGCCGCCGCGTGCTCGGGAGCCCGCTCTGATACAGCGTCGGTCCGTGGCCGGCGATCCGCGGGTGGACCAGGAACATGTACTCGTCGATCAGGTCGAGTCGGTCCAGTTCATTCGCCAGCTGCGTACTACCGACCAGCACACCGTCCGGCATGCTCTCCTTCAGCCGCTCGATACCCGTGCGCAGGTCGCCGGCGATGTGATGACTGTTGGTCCACGGAAAGTCCGTGCGCGTCGTCGACACGACGTACTTCGGTTTGACCTCGAGCTTGTCAGCCCACTCGCGGATCGCTGGCGGCGCCTCGACTTCGCCACGGGCGACCAGCGGCCAGTAGCTCTCCATCATCTCATAGGTGACGCGCCCCCAGAGCATCGCCCCGGCTTCGTCCATGAGGTGCGTGAAGAAGGCGTGCGTCTCGTCGTCGGCTACGCCCTCGCGGTGATCGACGCAGCCGTCGAGGGTGACGTTGATGCTGAAGGTGAGGAGTCCCATGAGCGGAGTGAGCGGCAAGTTGGCGAGATCGAGCGGCGGGCGACGTCGGAATGAGAGGCGGTGCCTGCCAGACCGCAAGCTTCGTCGCGCGATCTCCCGCGCGATCTCCCGCGCGATCTTGCCCGTCGCCCGAGGTCACGTAGGTTGACCGCAGACGAGAGGACCAACCGGCGGAGCGTGGGTGCATGACGCGAAACACGAGCGCAGTAAGGACGTCACTGTTAGCCGAGGGAGGTCGCGGTGTCGCAATGGCGGCGCTGCTTGCTTTGAGCCTCGCGCTTTCCACGACGGCCCGGGCGCAAAATGACAAGATGACGCCGATCACTACGCCGTCGCAGCCAACCGCGATCGAGATCGGCACCGGTCCCCTGCCGGGCGCGAGCACCTCGGAGTCCTGGCACAGTCAGTACGGAAGCATGTTCGCGCGCAATGTCACCGTGGCGACGTTGACCCCCTTCCTCCCGGATGGAGAGAAGGCGAGCGGGGCGGCAGTCGTTGTGGCACCGGGCGGCGGCTTTCTCACCTTGTCGATGGAAAACGAGGGGTGGGACGTCGCACGCGCGTTGGCGAAGCACGGAGTGGCGGCGTTCGTGCTCAAGTACCGCTTGAACCAGACGCCAGCCGACATGGCGGCGTTCGAGCAATCGATGCGCAACATGTTCTCCGGCGCCGCCCGGCCGCCGCGCCCCGACCCCAAACAGGCGATTGCTGGTCTCGCTCCACAGATCGCAGACGCGCGCGCCGCGTTCGCTCTCATCCGCGCGCGGTCCGCCGAGTGGCATGTCGACCCCAACCGAATTGGCATGGTGGGCTTTTCGGCGGGGGCCATGCTGACGATGGCAACGACGCTCGCAGGCGAAGACGCGAAGCCGGCCTTCATCGGCAATATCTACGGACCGCTCGCCCCGGTGACCGTGCCGGCCGACGCACCTCCAATGTTCGTCGCCCTTGCTGCTGACGACCCGCTTTTCGGCAACAGCGGCTTTGGGCTGATCGAGAGTTGGCGAGCGGCGAAGCGCCCGGTCGAGTTCCACCTGTACGAGCAGGGGGGACACGGCTTCGGGATGTATCCGAAGGAGACCACGAGCACGGGCTGGTTCGATGCCTTCGTGGCATGGATGGGGATGCACGGCATGCTCAAGGCGGCGATCGGCGACGAGTCCGACGCGGAGCCCGACTCGCCCATCGCTGATGCTCGTCAGGCGCCCCTGGTGCACACCCGCTCCGGCAACATCAGCGGCACCGCGGCGAAGCGCTCCGGCGTGCGCGCCTACCTCGGCATCCCCTTCGCCGCTCCCCCCGTCGGAAACCTGCGCTGGCGCCCCCCACAGCCCTCAGCGGCATGGACGGGAACCCGTGCGGCGGACCACTTCTCCCCGTCGTGCATCCAGGGTCCCAACACCCCCTTCGGTCCCTGGACGGCGGAATTCCTCCTGCTCGGCCCCACGAGCGAAGACTGCCTCTACCTCAACGTGTGGACGGCCGCATCGCCAAACGCGCGGCAGCCAGTCCTGGTCTACATCTACGGCGGGGGGTTCGGGAGCGGGTCGGGCGATGTCCCCGTGTACGACGGCTCGCACATGGCCGCCGAGCAGGGGGTGGTGGTCGTGAACATGAACTATCGCGTAGGCGCGCTCGGCTTCCTCGCGCATCCGGAGCTCACCAAGGAAGCGGGGGCGTCGGGCAACTACGGGCTGATGGACCAGGTCGCGGCACTCCAGTGGGTGCGCGACAACATTTCCGCGTTTGGGGGCGACCCGCGCCGAGTGATGATCGCCGGACAGTCCGCGGGGGCGATGTCGGTGTACCTGCACACGGCGTCGCCGATGTCGAAGGGGCTGTTTCAACGCGCCGCGATCGAGAGCGGGCCTGGTGGCCTCGCCGCATTCGGTGTCGCGACGGCGCGCAGCGTCACACGCTCGCGCGCGGACGCCGAGCAGGAGGGAGTCGCTTACGCCACGAAGCTGGGCGCGAAATCGCTGGCCGAGCTACGCGCGCTCCCCGCCGAGAAGTACATCGGTGGCGGGCGATTCGGCCCCGTGGTGGACGGGCGCTTCCTCGTTGAGGAGACGACGGAGACCTTCGCCGCCGGCCGTCAGAACGACGTCCCCACCCTAACTGGACTCAACGCAGACGAAGGGAGCGCGGGGCCCGGTTACGGCAAGGCGACGGCCGATGCATTCCGCAAGCAGGCGGAGCAGCGCTACGGCAATCGCGCTGCGCAATTCCTCGCGACTTATCCCGCGGGTACGGACGCTGAAGCGAGTGCCGCCTCGGTCGAGAGTGCACGCGACGCGGGGATCGCCGGTCTCGAACGGCTGCTCATCGAGCGTGCGAAGACGTCACACACGCCGGCCTTCGCATACTACTTCGACCGCGCGATTCCGTGGCCGGAGCATCCGGAGTTCGGCGCGTTTCACACTGCCGAGGTGCCATATGTATTCGGAACGCTCGACGCGATACAGCGGCCGTGGACGGACGTGGATCGCAAGCTGTCGAAGACGATGATGTCGTACTGGGCCAACTTTGCGAAGACGGGCGATCCCAACGGCGCCGGCGTTCCGCGCTGGGCGGCGTTCGATCCTTCGAATCCGGTCCTGCTGCGCCTGGGCGAGAAGGTGGAGCCTAAGAAGCAATTGCCGCGAAACCGATTCGAGCTACTGACGCACTGAGCACGACTATCCCGTTCGCACCTCCCATCGTCATGCCATGTGTTCATCATTGACGCTCCGCACGCCTCGCCAGCGCTGTGCGATTGCGCGGGTGCTCTTCGCGACGTTGCTCGTTTCCAGTGCAACACATCTTCAACCGCAGACGACGTCCGCGCTCCCGCGCAGCACTCCCGAACGCGAAGGGATCTCGTCGTCGGCCATCCTTGACTTCGTACAAGCCGCCGACAGCAGCATCGACGCGATGAACAGCTTCATGCTGGTACGCCACGGTCGCGTCGTCGCTGAAGGGTGGTGGGGACCGTATGCGCCGGCGACTCCGCATATCCTCTACTCGCTGAGCAAGAGCTTCACCTCGACAGCGGTCGGCTTCGCGGTGGCCGAAGGAAAGCTGAGTGTCGACGATGCGGTGCTGAAGTTCTTTCCCAAGGAAGCGCCAGCCGAGCCCTCGGCGAACCTCAGGGCGATGCGCGTGCGCGACCTGCTGCGGATGGTGACGGGGAACCAGTCGGAGGCCGCGCTCTTCGGTACGGTGGACCCGTCGATGACCAACGCGACGTGGGTCGAGCGCTTCCTCGCGCACCCCGTTCCGTTCAAGCCGGGGACGCACTTCCTCTACAACAGTCCGGCCACCTTCATGCTCTCGGCCATCGTGCAGAAGGTGACGGGGGAGACGGTGAACGACTATCTCACGCCGCGCCTCTACGAACCGTTAGGCATCTCCAAGCCTGCGTGGGTGTCGAGCCCGGAAGGGATAAACGCCGGGGCCTACGGACTGAGCGTGCGCACCGAAGACATCGCCAAGCTCGGGCTACTCTACCTGCAGCACGGGAAGTGGAACGGAAAGCAGATCCTCCCCGCCTCGTGGGTCGCCGAGGCGACTGCGCGGCAGACGTCGAACGGCTCGGCGCCGACGAGCGATTGGGACCAGGGGTACGGCTACCAGTTCTGGCAGTCGCGTCACGGCTTTCGCGGTGACGGCGCGTTTGGGCAGTACATGCTGATCCTGCCGCAGTACGACGCCGTGGTTGCGATCACGAGCGGCGTGCGCGACATGCAGGCGGTGATGAATCTCGTGTGGGACAGGCTGCTCCCAGCGATGCAGCCGCAGGCGTTGAGCGAGAACGGCGAGGCGCAGCGGGCGCTCGCGTCGAAGCTGCAACGCCTCGTTATGCGCGTCGCGCCGGGACAGGCGACGTCCTCCATCGTATCGAAGGTGTCGGGACGATGGTTCGAGGTGCCGGAGAACGACCTCGGCATGCGTGCGGTGTCGCTCGACTTCGGGCGCGCGCCAGTGCTGCGCGTGCGCACCGCGGGCGGCGAGTCGACCACTCCGATCGGTCTTGGATCGTGGGTGATGAGCAAGGGGTGGACGAACGGGATCGACCGCGCGCTGAGCGTGACGCCACCGGTTGCGATCGGCGCGAGCGGAGGATGGAGCGCGGACAGCGTGTTCACGGTGAAGCTGGTGGCGCCGGAGACACCATTCTACTCCACGATGCAGTTTCGCTTTAGTGGCGATCGGCTGGAACTGATTCGCGAGATGAATGTGAGCTTCGGGGAGCGGAAGGCGTCGCCGTTGGTGGGGAGGGTGGCCGAAGGTTCACGCTGATCCGTCGAGTGCGCCGATCCGGCGAGCGGCGGGCGACCACTGCCGACAGAAGCCCCGAGCGGGCGTAGGCCGCGCCGCACGTACACATCGGCGCTACTTGGTTAGTGTCGTCTCACCTGTTCCGCCGGCAGACGGGCGATGAGGCTCGCGTCGGGCAACGTCGGCTGCAGATGGCGAACCGTCGCACTCGTCGCCGAGTAGTACCTTTCTGGCAGCTTTCGCGCACGGTTTGGCGCGCATCCGCTGCATCGCCGCGCGCGCGACGGCATGAATGATCGAAGGCAAACCTCAAGCCCGCTGCGGGGCAGGTGCTCGCCGATGAGGTGGCGACGGCGAGCCTGAACGCATTGCGTTGCTGGAGTGCAGGGAAGAGAGTCAGATCGGTGGTGAGTGAGGTGGGGAGCAAGCGCGCGAACGACGCGCTTGCACGGTCCCTCGCCGGTCGACGACCGGTCTTCAGTTTCAGGAACACTTCTCGTGACGTCACTCGCTGCGCGCGCCAGGCAGGCCCTTGCGCCGTGGAGCATACCCGGCGCGGGCCAGGCCTCGGATCTGGCCGTTGCGGCGTGCACGCTGCTGTTCGGGAGTTGGGTAGCGTTCGGCTGGGGCGCCAACTTTGCCGCGCTGACCGACCTCGCCCTGTTCGGAGCGATTGGCGCGATGACCGTCGCGGCGCAGCTCCGCGTGTCGCGGCTGGCCGCCCACCCCCGCGAGCGATTGGCGTGGCGACTGCTCGCGGCGTCGGCGTTTTCGCGGGTGGTCTCCGGGAGCGTGTGGGGGCTGGTCGTGGAGGTGCGAGGTGTCGTCACCGACGCGCCTTGGCTCATCGCGCTCGCCTCCTGCTACCTGCTGTTTGGCATCGCCGGACTGGCAGCCTTTCCGAGCGCCCGATGGCACGCGACCGACCGCACGCGCCTGCGTCTCGACGCGGCCACGGTGCTCATCGGGAGCTTGCTGGTGGTGTGGTACTTCGCGATCGGCCCGTACCTGCGATCCTCGACGCTGGCAGGTTCCGACGTCGGTTCCCAGATCTACACGATCGGGGACTCGGTGACCGTGGTGCTCGCGGCGGCGTTGTACCTCCGAAGCGGATCGCCTGCCACGCGCGTGGCGGCGGTCTTTCTCCTCATCGCCGTCACGCTGCAGGTCATTCCCGACATCGGATTCTGGCAGCAAGGGTGGGCGAGCACGTACTCCGCGGGTGACCCCATCGCCGCAATCTGGTACGGCGTATGGCTCGCCAAGTGGCTGGCCGCGCGGTCCGCGCTGCAGCGCCTGCAACACCCGCGGCCGGTGAAGCCCGAGGAGCAGGGGCGCTACCGCAGCGGGCTCATTCCGCATGCGTTCCTCGTCGGCGCGGTCGCGCTGCTCCTGTTCAAGCTGGATTCTGGTGCCGACTCTGACCGTGGGCTCTTTGCGTTAGGCAGCGCGACGCTGGCCATGCTCCTCGTCGCCCGGCAGGGAGTGGAACTCCGCGAACGCGACCTGCTGCATCGCCAACTGCTGGCCGACGAGCGCCGCTCCCGAGCGCTGGTGCAGCACGCCTTCGATGCGGTGCTGCTGGTCGATGCGTCGGGCCACCTTCGGTACGCGAGTCCCAGCACTGAGCATCTCATCGATCCTCCGGCGGGAGACGGTGCGAACCCCGCCGCGGCCGGCGAAGGGTGGGGCTTCCTCTCCTCCGTGCATCCCGACGACCTCGCGGCGGTTCGCCAGGCCTTCGAGTCGACCGACCAGGGACCGCGATCGCTCATGGTCCGCGCGCGCGATCGCGCCGGCACTTGGCACCTCTTTGACGTCACGCTCCAGGACATGCGACACGATCCACAGATCGGCGGTTGGGTGGTGAATGCCCTGGATCGCACGCGCGAGCAGCGGCTCGCCGAGGATCTGCGCGGCACGGCGCAGTTGGAGGCGCTCGGCGTGCTGGCCAGCGGACTGGCGCACGATCTCAACAACATCCTCACCGTCATTGCCTCGCACGTCGAACTCCTCTCCGACGAGCAGGGTCTCTCGCCTGACGCGCGTGCCGATGTCGAGGCGGTACGTCTCGCCAGCAACCGGGCGCAGGCGCTGACGCAGGGGCTGCTGACGCTCAGTCGTCGCAAGGGGCTGACGTGGGAGGTGCTCGAGGTCGATCCGCTCGTGCGCGATCGCGTGGTGAGGCAGTGGAGCGCGGCAGCGGTGAGCGACCTCTCGTCGCTCGGTGTGGTGCGCGCCGACCCCGGGGCGCTCTCGCGCCTCATCGACGCCGTGCTCGAGGAGTCGGGGCAGGCAACGCACCGCTTGTCGCAGTCCGTCAGCACCCGGCAGCGCGACGTGGACGCGGCGCTCGCCAGCGAGCTGCGTGTTGAGCCGGGACGTTTCGTCGTCGTCGCCGTGGGAGATCCGGATGACCGCCTCCCCGACATGGTGGAGCCGGCCGTTTCGACCGCGGACGAGTGGAACCTGGCGCCCACCGACCTCGCGATGCTGATGGCACTGGCGTCTGCGCGCGAAGTTGGGGGAACGATTGTGCGCGAGCATTCAGGGAGCGCCGAACGGCTGTCGATCTACCTTCCCGCCGCCGCCGCATGACGTCCAGAATCGGCGGCGAGCGCCGCCTCACGCATGAGCACGTGGTGATCGCGTACGCGGCCACCTATCTCGGATTGCTTGCGGTCGCGCCGCTCGTGGGAGGATGGGTTACCGGGGTCACCAACGTGCTGTACTTCGGCATTGGTGCGGCGACGGCGTGGTCGCAATGGCAGGTGACCAGGCGCCTGGCGGGCGACGTTTCCCGTCGGGCGTGGACGCTCCTGCTGCTCTCGAGTCTGACGCACCTGGTATCGGGGAGCCTCTGGACGCTGTGGCTCGCCGTCCGATCGACCGAGATGCCGGCGATGCTCACGATGGTGGTCGACTTCGCGTACGCGCCGCTTGCCTTCGCGGCGTTCCTGGCCTTTCCGTCTCGGGAAGGCTTCTCGCTGCGAAATCCGAAAGTGCGACTCGACAGTGCGTTGTTCGTACTGGGCGCCGTGGCACTCTCGTGGCATTTCGCACTTCGCCCGCTGCTCGACGACAACGCAGCGCTCTCCATTGCCACGCTGGTTCCCATCGTTGGGGACTGGGGGCTGGCCCTTGTCGCCTCCATCGCCTTCCTTCGCGTCGCAAGCGGGCGCGATCGTGCGGCGATCGCCTTTCTCCTCGCGGGACACCTGCTGTACATCCTGACCGACTTCTTCTGGGGCATTTCGCGCGGGCAGTATGTCCCGGGGCACTGGGTCGACGGTTTCTGGTTCTCGGCCTGGCTGCTGCGATGGATGGGGACCCGACGCGCGCTGCACTCACTCGATGCCAAGGTCCCCCTCGACGCGGGGGTGACGACCGATGCCGGGCTGGGACCTTCGCTCTTCGTGGCTGGCGCCTATCTGCTCCTGGTGTTGGCGCTACTCGTCGAGCCGTCGAGTGGGGCGATCGACATCGCCCTGGCCGCGGCGGCGATGACGGCGCTCCTGGTCGCGCGCCAGCGCGCAGCGCTTGCGGAGAATCAGGCGCTCGCCGTCGCCACCGCGTCGCTGGCGGCGCGCTTCAAGGCGCTGGCGGCGTCGGCCACCGACTTCGTGCTCGTGGTGGACGCGGTCGACTGCGTGCGCTACGCCAGCCCTTCCCTCGAGCGATTCACGGGTGCGACCCGGTTGGCATCGCAGTCGTTCGCGGCGCTGGTGCATCCCGACGACCGCGTTGGCGTCGCGGCGTGGCTCGAGGCGCAATCGGCGGGCCAGTCGCGACGCGTGCATCGCTGCCGCCTTCGCGTTGGCGACGGCGCCTACCGCGAGGTGGAGTTTCGGGTGCAGGACCGTCGACTCGATCCCCTCATCCTCGGGTACGTCCTCAACGGGCGCGACATCTCGGCGGAGGTGCAGCTGGAGGCGCAGCTCGGGCACGCGCGCAAGCTCGCGACCCTTTCGGACATGGCCGGGCGAATCGCCCACGCCTTCAACAACACGCTGGCGGTGCTGCAGGGTCACGCGGAGCTGCTCGTGTCGGAGCTCCCCGCCGACGCTCCCGCGCGCGAGGACGTGCGGGCGATCCGTGCCGCTGCGGAGCGAGGTGCCGGCATCACGAGGCAGCTCCTCGGCTTCAGCGGGCGACACGTTATCCGCCCCGAGCCGTTCGATCCCGGAGAAGTCGCCGAGGAACTCCTTCCCTCGCTTCGGCGTCTCCTGCCATCGCGCGTGACCCTTTCGCTGGCGCGAGAATTTCGCGGTTCGGTGCTGCTCGATCGCGCGCAGTTCGAACAGGTGCTGCTCAACCTCGTCGCCAATGCACGCGACGGCATGCCGCAGGCCGGGACGATCCGCCTAACGGTTCGCGAACGTGTGCGGGGGGCACCTGGCGAAGCGGCGCAGCGCGGATCGCGGCGTGGCGAGACGGTACGACGCGAACTGGAAATGATCGTCGCCGACGAAGGGGTCGGCATTCCCGACGAGTTGCTCACGCGCGTGTTCGAACCGTTCTTCACCACCAAGCCCTCTGGACAGGGCACCGGACTCGGGCTGGCAATGGTGGCGTCGATCGTGAAACGTGCTGGCGGAGAGGTCGAGGTGCAGAGCGTGGTGGGGAAGGGGACGACGTTCACCGTGGTGCTTCCCTGTGTCGACGCCGGTCCCGCGCCGGAGCCGCCTCTCCCGACGGAATCACAAGCACCGGCGCTGAGTGCGGGAGTCGTACTCCTGGTCGACGATGATCCACTGGTGCGACGGGCCACGGCGCGCATGGTGAAGCGGTCGGGGTTCACTGTCGTCGAGGCCGAGACCGGACGAGAGGCGCTCGAGATCGCCGGACAGCCCGATCAGCCCATTGATATCCTGCTCACCGACCTCATGATGCCGGGGCTGTCCGGTCGCGAAGTGATCGCGAGCTTTCGCGTGAGTCGTCCGGGGGTGCCGGTCGTCTGCGTGACCGGGTTTGCCGCGGAACGCGAGGATGCGGGGGCGCTGGCGCTCGAGGTTCAGGCGATCGTGGCGAAGCCGTTTACCTCGGAGACGCTGAGCAAGGCGTTGTCGAGCGCGGTGGCGATGCGCACGGTCGGTCAGTTGGGGTGAACTAACGGCGTGCGGCGGTGAATGCGGGAGTGACGTGCCAGCGCACGATCGATCCCGGTACGGGCGGCGGGACGGCGCGCGCGGCGCGCAACCGAAACCACACATTCCCCGGGAGCAACACGACATCCGCGAAGCTCGCCACGCGTGCGCCGCGGTGGGCGCCTCGCGCTTGCGCATCAACGCCCCATTTGGCCGCCACGTATTCAGGCGCGAGCGCACCTTCTCCCTTGCGCCACTCTCCGCCGGCGTGCTCCTTGAGTCGGCTGCCACTGGAGCACACCCGCCATGACTGCGACTCGTTTGATATTCGCGTTTGCCGTTGCCTGCGCGCTCACTAACGCTCCCTCGAGAGCCGTCGCGCAGTCAGGCATGGATCACAGCATGCACCGCATGGGGCGCGAGATCGTCATCCCGAAGGGGGCGGTCTATACCAAGGCGGACGTCGAGTTCATGCAGGGCATGATCGCCCACCACGCCCAGGCCATCGTGATGTCGCAGATGGCGGAGACCAACGGCGCCAATCCGCAGGTGCTCAAGCTCTCCCGGAAGATCGACCAGTCGCAGCTGCCTGAGATCGAGATCATGCAGGCATGGCTCCGCCGACATGCGCAGTTCGCCCCCGACACGGCCTCGTGGCATGACATGCGGATGGATGGCATGCTCACCGACGACGAGCTCAAGGCACTGAGCGAGGCGAAGGGCGTTTCCTTTGATCGACTCTTTCTGGTCGGCATGATCAAGCACCACGCCGGTGCCATCAAAATGGTCGACGACCTCTTCAAGTCGCCGGGCGCCGGTCAGGACGTCGATGCCAATGTCTTCGCCAACGATGTCGTCACGGCGCAGACGGCCGAAATCGGCATCATGCGGCGCCTGCTCTCTCAGCTTCCACCAGAGTGATGTCCGGAGTGTTTCGCCCCTCGTTGCCTCCCAAGGAGTACCCCTCAATGCGTGTGATGCGTGGCGTCGTTCTGCTGCTGGCCACTAGTCTCGTGCCGACCATGATGTCGGCACAGACGTACCCGACCAGCAAGGATCCCCGAAGCACCCTCAAGCCCGGCCGATACGATGCGGGCGTTGCGATCAGCAACATGAAGCAGGTGTCGTTCGTGAAGAAGCCCGCCGCCTTCGACTCGGCCTCCGGCCTGAAGTTCATCAACTCGGACCTGGCGTTCGGCACGCACTACGTCTACCAAGCCAACTTCGCCGGCTTCACGATCTGGGACATCACGGATCCGGCCAACCCGGTGATGATGTCGGCGACGAAGTGCATCACGTCGCAGGGCGATCCGACCATCGTCGGTAACCTCCTCTTCCTCTCCGCCGAGGGCGCGGGGAACCGCAATGATTGCGGCGACGGCGGCGTGCAGGATCCGAAGGACCACATGGCCGGCGTGCGCATCTTCGACGTGTCCGACGCACGGGCGCCGAAGCTCGTGAAGAACGTGCAGACCTGCAAAGGCTCGCACACGCACACCCTGGTTCCGAGTCCGACCGATCCTCGCACGATCTACCTCTACGTCTCGGGACAGCAGGCCGCGCGCCCCGAAACGGAATTGGCAGGGTGCAAGAACGGGACGGATCCGGCCGACCCGACGAATTCCCTCTTTCAGCTCGACATCATCAAGGTGTCGCTCGATCACCCCGAGGATGCTCACGTGATCCCGGGGGCGCGCATCTTCACCGGCCTCGATGGGAGCGGCGAGTGCAAGCAGTTCTGCGCCCCGGTCGACCCGCGTATGCAGGCGGCCATGGCCAGCCGCCGGGCAGCAGAACCGGCGGCGATGCCGACCGGTCCGCGCAATTGCCACGACGTGACGGCGTATCCGGCGATGCACCTGCTCGCGGCGTCGTGCTCGACGCACTCGATCGTCGTGGACATCTCCAACCCGGAAAAGCCGGTGCGCCTCGACGCGCTCACCGATACGAACAACTTCCAGGGGCGGCACACGGCGGCGTTCAGCAATGACGGGACGAAGCTCATCCAGACCGACGAGTGGGGGGGCGGCACCGGCCCGATGTGCCAGGCCTCAAGCATGATCGAGTTAGGCGGCAACACGGTGATCTCCCTCGACGCGAAGAAGAAGCAGACGCAGCGCGCCTACTTCAAGCTTCCGTCGGCGCAGGCCGCCGAGGAGAACTGCGTGTCGCACAACGGCGGCATCATCCCCGTCCCCGGGCGCGACCTGTACGTGCAGGGGTGGTATCAGGGGGGCGTGAACATCATGGACTTCACCAGCGCCGACTCGGCGTACGAGATCGGGTACTTCGATCGCGGCTCCATCACGCCGCCGCGAGGCGCCGACGTGCCAGCGCCTCCGGTGGATCCGAACGTGCGCGGCGGCGGCAACGCCATCGGTGGGTCGTGGGGAGCGTATTACTGGAACGGCCTGATCATCTCGTCGGAACTCGATCGCGGGATGGACATCCTGGAGTTGACGCCGAGCCAGTATCTCTCGGCGAACGAGATCGCGGCGGCGAAGCTGGTGCGGTTCGATGCCTACAATCCACAGAGCCAGCCGAAGATGACCTGGCCGCCGGCGTTCGTCGTCGTGCGGTCGTACCTCGACCAGCTGGTGCGGAACCGCGGGCTCGCGGCGGAGCGCACGACTGCGATTGCTTCTGCGCTCGACATCGCGGAGATGAAGAGTGGCGCGGCGCGTGCGGCGGCGCTGACAACACTGGCGCAGCAGGTGGACAAGGATGCGGCCGGCGCGAAAGATGGAGCGCGGGTGAAGACGATGGCCAGCGAGGTCCGGCGACTGGCCGCGGCGTCGAAGTAAGCCGACGATCGACCGGACAGAGAGCGGGCGCCCTGGGAGGGGCGCCCGTTTGTTGTTCGCGTCGTCCTGCAGGCAACCGTATCGCCCCGACCGTTGACGAAACGCATGGGAGTAGACATTCTACACCATAGGGTGTAGACGCTCTACTCCCAGCTCGTACCTCAAGACTCGCCGCCTGTGTCGCGCATCGAGCTCCTTCAGGGCACGCTGGACTTCATCATCTTGCAGACCCTGCGCTGGGGGCCGCGCCACGGCTACGGCATCGCGCAGCAGATCCGCGCCAACTCCAATGAGGCGCTGCAGGTAGACACCGGCTCGCTCTATCCCGCCCTTCACCGCCTCGAGCGAAAGAAGTGGATTTCGGCGGAGTGGGACGTGTCCGAGAACCGGCAGCGCGTACGCGTCTACAAGCTCACCTCCGCGGGGCGCAAGCAGCTCGAGGTGGAGCGGTCGAAATGGGAAATCCTCTCGACGGCGATTGCCGCCGTAATGCGCCCACCGTCGGCGGAGGCGGAGTCGTGAGCATCTTCGGATTTCTGACGCGCCGCGCGACGCGAGACACTGAGCTCGACGAGGAAATTCGCACCCACCTCGAGATGGCCGTGCGCGATCGCATGGCGCGCGGCGAATCGCGTGACGACGCGGAGGCAGCGGCGCGACGCGAGTTCGGCAACGTGGGACACGCAAAGGAAGTCACGCGTGAGATGTGGGGCGGCGTTTGGCTCGATCGATTGCGTCAGGATCTCCGCTTCGCGGCCCGATCGCTGCGGCGATCACCGACCTTCACGAGCGTCGCGGCGCTCACCTCGCGCTTGAATCGGGGTGAACACGGCGATGTTTGCCGTGGTGAACGGAGTACTCCTCCGTCCCCTCCCATTCGCGGACGCTGATCGACTATTCGCTCCCTCCTACAAGATGGGCGCTACCGGGACGGCCATCGGCATGTTCGACGATCACTACGTCCAACTGGCGAGCGATTCGTCGATCTTCGAGCGAGTGGCGGCGTACGGCACACGGTCGCTCACCATCACGGGCGTCGGAGATCCGCTGCGCGTGAGCGCGTCGCGCGTGACGAATCAGTTCTTCACCGTACTCGGTGCGAGCCCGCAACTCGGCCGGATCTTCGACGAAAGCGAAGCGGCAGGCGACGACGGTTCGTCGATCATTCTCTCCGATGCGCTCTGGCGCGGTCGCTTCAACGCGAGTCCGTCGATCATCGGGACGAGTGTCGTGCTGGAGGGCGTGAGCCGAACGGTCGTCGGTGTGATGCCTGCGTCGTTCGACTTCCCTGCGGGCACCAACGTGTGGCAGCCCTGGCGTGTGGTCGCGGATCCCAAGACGAACATCTTCTTCATTCCCGTCGTCGGTCGCCTGCGGCCGGGACTGACGGAGCAGCAGGGTGTCCAACTGTTTGCAGCGTATACGTCACATCTCCCCACGAACGTAGGCCCACCGCGCCCGGGACTCGTGGCCAAGCTCGTTCCGCTCAAGACGCTGCTCGTCGGAAACGTGCGCACCGCGTTGCTGATCTTCTCCGGCGCGATCGGGTTCGTGCTGCTCATTGCCTGCGCGAACGTCGCCAATCTCCTCCTCATGCGCATGGCGACACGCGAGCGCGAGCTGGCGGTGCGCGCCGCCCTCGGCGCGGGGCGTTGGCGAATCGTTAGGCAACTGCTCACCGAGATGCTCATGCTCACCACGCTCGGCACGATCGTGGGCATCGCGGTGGCGCTTGCGACGCTGCGTCTGTTGCTCGTGCTCGCGCCGGCGAACATGTTGCCGAGGGCGGAGGGCATTCGCGTCGATCCGTGGACGCTGGCGTTCGCGGCGGCGTTGGCGATCGTCACGGCCGTCGTGTGCGGCGCGATCCCGGCGCTGCAAGCCTCGGAGCATCGATTGCGAAATTCATTGGCGGTCGGGGCTAGAACCGTCGCTGGCGGACACCAGCGGCTACGGTCGCTACTCGTTGGTGGTGAGATCGCGCTGGCGCTCGTGCTGTTGACTGGCGCGGGGCTGCTGGTGCGAAGCTTCGATCGCATGCGCTCCGTCGACCTCGGGTTCGATCCACGCAACACACTCGCGGTGAGCGTGGATTTTCCCGTAGCGCGATACCAGGGCGCACAGGAGATGCGTGAGTTCGACGCACGCGTCCTCGAGAAGCTGAGCGCGGTGCCGGGTGTCGCTTCGGCGGGCGCGATCAACTCGTTGCTGTTTGGCGGCGGCGCCATTTCCGGGAGTCTCTTCGACGAGGACGGGCGCGCGTTTCCGGGCAATGGTGTCAACGCACTCTCCGTGAGTCCCGGATACTTTCGCGCGATGGGGATTCATGTCGAGCGCGGACGCGCCTTCACCGACGATGATCGAGCGAGTGGCGCGCGCGTCGCGATCCTCAGTCACGCGGTTGCGGAGACGCTCTGGCCCGGCGGAAACGCCGTCGGAAAACGAATCACCTCATCCAGGGAGCCGGGTCCCTCGGATTGGATGACGGTCGTGGGGGTCGCGAGCGATGTCGTGCAAGGCAGGGTGACGCAAAGCCCAGCGGCCACGAATTACGTTCCCGTCGCACAGACGGATGTGCCGTTCTTCCTCCGTCGCGTCACGTTCGTCGTGCGACGTGAGGAGGCGACGGCGTCGCTGCCGATTGCAGCTGCAACGACGCGCATTCTTCGGGAGGAAGATCCGAATCTCGCGCTGGAGACCGTGGCATCGATCTCGGACATCATCGGCCGAACGACTGCGGAACCGCGCTTTCAGTCTCGTATGCTGCTCACCTTCTCGCTCGCGGCGCTCCTACTGGCGATGATCGGCGTGTACGGCGTGCTCTCGTACAGCCTGTCGCAGCGCCAACAGGAGATGGGTGTTCGCATCGCGCTCGGCGCGACGCCGGGTGAGATCGTGCGGATGGTCCTGCGCGGGACGACGACCCTTGTGATTCCCGGCATCGTCGTGGGGCTCGGGGCGTCGCTCGCACTCACCCGCGTGTTGGAGCGCTTCCTGTTTCAGATCACCGCGACCGATCCCGCGACGTTTGCGTTCGTCGTGGTGGTACTCGGGGTCGTTGCCTTTGCCGCCGCCGCAATCCCAGCGCGGCGCGCGGCACGCATCGACCCCGCCGAGCTGACGCGGGTCGCTGGTTAGGAAGAGCCGGCGCGCGTCATCGTCGAGTCGCGCGCCGCTGGCGATAAGGGGGCGCGCAGGACTTACGCGCTACGAGCAAGAATGCTCGGCATCTCACGCGCCGGTCTCCAGCGCGGGGCGCGAACGTGTCCGTCAACGTGTGCCGAGCGACATCACGGGCCGTGACAGGACAGATCGTCAGTTTCACGCGGTCGTTAGGAGACCGGTGGACGACTGCGCGCAGCTTCGCGGATCCGGGCAAGCGTCGCTTCCACGATGTACGGGATCGCCGACGCGGGATACGGTGCTACGCTGCTGACGTTGACTTCGCAGAGCACATACGTGTCCTCGCCCTGCGCGTCCTTGGGGCCGAGCAGGAAATCGCAGTCCCACAGGACGGGAAGTGACTCCCTCTCGATGCCCAATAGCTGGCACGCCGCACCGACCCACTCTTCCTCCAGGTACCGCTTCACGTCCTGAAACTCGGGTGTGGACGGCGGATGGTAGAGCCGAGGTCCGGGCTGGGGGGCCTCCTCCGGCGTTGCGCCTGGCGGTGGCGGATAGAGCGCGTTGACGGCCTGGTGGCCAAATCCCGCCACCCGATCGTGCACGAGGTAGCAGCGGATCATCCCTTCAGGGAGTCGCTCCTGATATTCCTGGTCTATCATCCGACCGTCGACTGCGCGGAAGTACTCCTCGCAGCGCTCACAGAACTCGCCTATCGTCATCCTCTCTTCAACGGCACCACGCTTTGCGTGACGAACGCGAATCACCGTCTTAAGGTCGAGGGCCGCGCCGCCCGTAACCTGTCGGCTCGTGGACCAGGTGGCCGGCAGTTGCACACGCCACACGCCGTCACCGCCGTTTCCACGATTCTGCTTGAGCACGCGAGCCTTGCCGGTCGCCAGGCGCAACGGCAATTCACGGCGCATCTCGGCCGGGCTCCGGTACAGGTGGGTATCGCATCCCCAGCCGATTTCCCGTGTTCGGAACAGCATCTCCTTTGTCCCAAGCTGCAGAATGATGTCGGGATGCGTGCTGACAAACACTCCGGTGCTTGCGACTTCTCGCAGCATGGCATCCAGCACGCTACGATCCCGCCCACTCTCGATGGGATTCACCCACACCAGCACGCCGTCGCATCCCAGCAGTTGCCGACGCACGTCGGCACAGAAGTCGTCGCGATACACTGCCGGCTCGATTCGCACTCCTGCTTCGGCGAAGGCCCTGAACAGATCGGCGAACCGGCTCGTCTCGCCCGTTGAGGTTAGCCGGTCTTCCGGGCTGCCGGGATAGAGTATGGCTACGCGCGGCGCGCCAGATCGCTTCACAGGGGTACTCCGAGTCGAAGAGCGTTCGCCTCGTAACCTAACTCCCAAGTGCGCTTTCGAGCGAGTCGTAACGAAGCGAGAATTCTATAGATCACTCGTCAGCTTCTATCTTGGTCAGGACGCGGACGATGCGACATCCCCTCGTGACCGGACGGGAAGCTCCCCGGCACGAGAAACGCGGGTGATATGGCGAGTGCCGCGACTCCTAGAATGGCGGAGGCCTGATCTCCTGCCAGCGCCGGCCGTCCCATTCCCACAGATCGGCCAGCCCCGTCGATCGTTGCGGCGTTCCGGCGGAGCCGCCGAAGATCACGACGCGCTTGCGCTGTGTATCGAGCGCCGATGCGACACCGTGGCGCGAAGGAATCGTCGCGCCAGGGACGAGGATCCAGTCGGAGCCAGTCCATCGCCAGGTGTCGCCATGATATCCCGAATCCGATTCGCCGCCGATGCGTAGCGGGGCGCCCGAGACCGGATCGTTCACCAGCGCCGTGAATGCGCGCGCAACGCCTCCGTCAGCTGCAAGTCGCCACGACGTGCCGTTCCAGATCCACGTGTCGCGGGGGAGTGCATTGCGATTCAGGGACCAGCCGGTTTGTCCGTTGGCGAACGTCGTTCGATCGTACGCGGTGCCTCCGGAGACCATGATATTTCGCGTCGCGGGATCGAATGCCATCCCGGCTTCACCGCGTGGGGAAGGGCCGCCGCGTTCGGAAACGTTTGTCCATCGCGCTCCGTCCCACTCCCAGAGATCGTTGTAGACTGTGGTCGATGACAATCCACCGAAGAGCAGCACACGTTGGCGCGAGGGATCGAAGATCATCGAATACGACGCGCGCGCTGGCGGGCCCGCTGTCGCGGCTTGCGTCCAGCGTTGGCCATCCCACTCCCACGTATCGCTCATGAAATTGCGGCCGCTCTCATCGAGTCCGCCGAATAGCACCACGCGATCGCGTGTCGCGTCGTACGACAGCTTGATGTGTCGACGAAGACCAGGTCCTGGTTCGTCGAACGATCGCCACTGTCGACCATCCCACGCCCACAGGCGCTCGGCCTCGGGACCGCGATCGCCGTAGAGCAGCGTCCATCCGCGGCGCGAGTCATAGGCGAGGGCGTGGCCGCCAGCATGCGCCGCCGGCCACGGCGGGGCTGACGGTCGTGCGGCTATCAGCGTGGCGCTCACGACGATCAGCGTCCCGGCGAAGAGCGCTCCTCCTGGTCTCATGCCATGCTCGATGATCCGCGCCTGGACTGCATACGTTTTTCGTTCGCGGCAGTTTGGTCGGGCCGATGTCGGTCGTCGAGGAGCGCGCCGAGGATGTGCATCGCTCGCAGTGCCGATCCCGAACGGCAACGTAGCCTCGATGCGTCCGAACATAGGGCCGCTCTGCCACGAGGGGCGCGCACGATCATGCGAAGGCGTTGATTTCATCCGCAGATCGTTGGCTACAGCTGCTCGTTAGGTGCCGTCGACCCGTCACGCCTCGGGTGTATTCACCACGCAGAACCGATTTCCGTCCGGATCTACCAGCACCACATAGTCCGCGCCCAGTGGGTACCGCCACGGATAGCGCTGCGCCCCCAACCGGACGAGGCGATCGACCTCGGCGTCCCGGTCCGCGGCGTACAAATCGAGATGAAGCCACCCGCGCGCCGGCGCCGGCGTATCGCGCGCCTGAAATGACAGGTTCGGTCCGCGCCCAGCCGGATCCCGAAGCACGATCCAGTCCTCCGCAGCAGGCTCGCGTAGCTCGTAGCCAAGGGCCGACCGCCAGAACTCGACCGTTCGGGCGAACTGGTGGCAGTGGATGACGATGGATCCGACCCGAAGACCGCACATACGTCCCTCTCTCGACAGAAGAACCTCCCTCCGAAGAAGTACTCCTGGACCCGCACGTCACGCAAACAAGATCCCTCCGCGGTCCATGGAGTATCCGAGCACGCCACGGCTCCGCGAGCGGACGTTGACATGCGAGCGAGTCGGCCTGACATGCCTTCCCGTCCTTCTCCCGCGACGCCTCGTGGTTCTTCAGGGTCGTCCAGGCGACATCACCGACGATGCGAGTCCGCCAGTCGCCGAACGCGCAGGTCTGCAGTGGGGCCAGTCGATGCGCGGGTCGGCGCGGCTACGCGGGCCGTGTCGCCGTGGGTAGAGGATGCCTGCGGCGAGCATGCCGCCACGGCCATCGGCGCCCGCATAGAGATGGCCGCCGACCGCAAGGGCTCGCGAGGTCATCATCGAGCGGCGCGGACATCTCGCGGAGTGCGCTCGCAGGGGCGCACGAATCAGGATAGCCGAATCTGCTCCGAGTTAGGAGAGCAGATGCTGCGGAGAAGCCGGCGGCACGCAAGCAACCCATCCGAGCTCCACTCCGAGTCACGCAGTAGCCGAACGGGCGACCAAAGCCTACTTGGAAGCATGACCATCCTCGGATCCATGAGATTGATCGTAGCACGCGACACGACTCCTACGATCACAAGCACCACGGCGGGAACGTAGAAGATGAGTGGGCGCATTCAAGACGGTTCGGGTGCTGGCTGGCCCAGCTCGCCCGTCTGGCGAAGCGTTCGCTAACCCGCCGTCGCGCGGCAGCGTGCGTGGAAGACCGGGCGCACCGTCAGAAGCGCAGGCCGAGCGAGACCGGGACGAAGTCTGCGCCGGGTGTGGACTTGGCGAACCGACGCGCCTCGATGAAGAGAGCGCGGGTGCCCACACGCAGGTTCGCACCGGCACCCATCGATCCCGGTTGTCGGCTACAACGTTCGTTAGGCCGCTCGCGCGATGAAGGCGGGCGCTCGGCGCTAGCCCTAGCGGAGTCACGGTTGAGTGAGGTCAAACCCGGCCTTGAGCCTTCCCTGCGCGACGAGGGCATCGAGCCGCTCAAGATCGTGCGAGACCAAGATACTCATCCGCGGACCTGCAGCATCGTGCAGCCATCGGAGCTCCTTCGCAATGGACTCTTTGTCCTCGCCACCGAAACTGCTCGTGGCGGCATCAGGCTTTTGGGCGAGAGAGTCGATGCCGCGGGTGTTCCACGCGACGTCCCCAGCGATGATGATCTCGGCTCCCGATGCCAGGCGAACGTACACCATCTGCGACCCGGCGGTGTGTCCCGGGGCTTTGATCAGCACGACACCTGGAGCGATGGGCAATATCGGGTCGTAGTCGACAACGAGGTACCGCGCAGCGACGCTCGAGTCGATCTTGATGCGCGGATCGTTCGGGCGGACCATCAGTGACTGAACTTGGGTCCGAGTCAGAAACGTAAGATCCCGTACCTGATCGAGCGCGGCTCGGCGGACTGCCGGGAGCAACTCGGCATTGAAGTGACCGGCTTGCGCCGGAAGCGTCGCCGCGAGCCCGGAGATGAAGACTCCCGCGACGATGGTTGATCCGACCGGCCTTGGTGCGATCATGCGGACCTTCCGAAGCGTGGTATTGGACAGGTAGCGGCCTAACGC
>JBGAHX010000020.1:0-115936 GCA_044225935.1 Gemmatimonadaceae bacterium | reverse complement strand
CCCCCCCACCCCCGTCTCCCGTCCCCCGTCCCCCGTCCATCTCGAGCTCCCCCCATGCCGGTAATTACATATCGCGACGCCCTCAACGCCGCCCTTCGCGAAGAGATGCAGCGCGACGACCGCGTCTTCCTCATGGGCGAGGAAGTGGCCGTCTACCAGGGCGCGTACAAGGTCTCCAAAGGATTGTTGCAGGAATTCGGCGAGATGCGCGTCGTCGACACGCCGATCACCGAGCTCGGATTCGCCGGCGTCGGCGTCGGGGCGGCGATGGCGGGGCTGCGCCCGGTCATCGAGTTCATGACCTGGAACTTCGCCCTCCTCGCGCTCGACCAGGTCGTGAATGCCGCGGCCAAGATGCTCTACATGTCGGGCGGGCAGTACCCGATGCCGATGGTCTTCCGTGGCCCCAACGGCGCCGCGTTGCAGCTCTCCGCGCAGCACTCGCAGGCGTGGGAGTCGTGGCTCGCCCACATCCCGGGGCTCAAGGTCATCACCCCGGGCACGCCCTACGACGCCAAGGGGATGCTCAAGGCGGCGATCCGCGACGACAATCCGGTCGTGGTGCTCGAAGGGGAGATGCTCTACAACACCAAGGGCGAAGTCCCCGACGAGGATTACATCATCCCGCTCGGCAAGGCCGACATCAAGCGAGAGGGAGACCAGTGCACCGTCGTGACGCACGGCAAGTCCGTGCTCGTCGCGCTGCAGGTCGCCGACGCGCTGGCCAAGGAAGGGATCAACATCGAGGTCGTCGACCTGCGCACGATCCGCCCGATGGACGTGGAGACGATTGCAGCGTCGGTGCGGAAGACAAACCGTGCGGTGGTGCTCGAGGAAGGGTGGGAAGTGTGCGGAGTCGGTGCGCAGGTGGTGGACTACATCCAGCGCAACTGCTTCGACCATCTCGATGCCCCCATCCTCCGCGTGCACCAGGAGGATGTGCCGATGCCGTACGCCAAGAACCTGGAGCGCGCCGCGAAGCCCGACGTCGCCAAGACGATCGCGGCCATCCGGCAGGTCATGTACCTCCCCACCGCCTAACGACACCGTCATGGCTACCAAGGTCTTCATGGAGGCGCTCTCCCCGACGATGGAGGAGGGGCGCCTCGTCAAGTGGCTCAAGAACGAGGGCGACGCCGTCAAGAACGGCGACACGCTTGCCGAAGTCGAGACCGACAAGGCGATCATGGAGCTCGTCGCCCGCGGCGAGGGGATCCTGCGCAAGCGCCTGACCAACGAAGGCGACACGAGCCCGGTCGGTGCGTTGATCGGCGTGATTGCCGGCGCCGATGAAGACATCGCCGCCCTCGTCGCTGGCGCTGGGAGCGCTTCTGCCGCGCCAGCGCCGGCCGCTGCGGCCCCCGCTCCGGCGGCTCCGGCCGCCGCTCCGGCGGCGCCAGCCGCTCCCCCACCTTCGGCGCCCGCGGTCGCCGCGACAGCACCGGCAGCTGCAACCCCGCCGGCTGCACCCCAGCCTACCGAAGGGCTGCGCTCCTCGCCGCTCGCTCGGCGCATCGCCGCCGAGCGCGGCGTATCGCTGGCCGGCGTTCAAGGGTCGGGACCGGGCGGACGCATCATCAAGCGTGACATCGAGGCCGCGGCCGCGCAGGGACCGGCGGCACGTCCGGCCGCCGCTGCTGCAACGGCTGGCGACTTCCAGGACATCGCCCTCACGCAGATCCGCAAGACGATCGCGCGCCGGCTCGCCGAGTCGATCGGCCCCGTCCCGACGTTCTACCTCACGGCCGAACTCGACATGGAGCGCGTCGCCGAGATGCGCTCGGCGATGGCCGAGCTGGGCGACGGCTTCAAGGTCTCGTTCAACGACATCGTCATCAAGGCCGTGGCGACCGCGCTCGCCCAACATCCGGAATGCAACGCCCACTGGCACGGCGACTCGATCCGCCAGTGGAACCGCGTGCACCTCGGGATGGCCGTGGCGATCGACGATGGCTTGATCACGCCGGTCATCTTCGACGCCGACCGCAAGGGACTGCGCACCATCGCCGCCGAGTCGCGCGACCTGGCCAAGCGGGCACGCGAGCGCAAGCTCAAGCCCGACGAGTATACGGGCTCCACGTTCTCCATCTCCAACCTGGGGATGTTCGGCATCGATCAGTTCACCGCGATCATCAACCCGCCCGAAGCCGGCATTCTGGCTGTAGGGTCGATCGAGGAGAAGCCGGTGGTGGTGGACGGGGCGGTGGTCGTGCGGCGTCGCATGCGCGTCACCATGAGCTGCGACCACCGCGTGATCGATGGCGCGGCCGGAGCGCGTTTCCTGCAGACGCTTCGGCGACTGATCGAAAATCCCCTTATGCTGGTGTACTAGATCACACTCCGCACGCGGCGCACCGGCGCCGCGTGACGGCTGTCACCGCGGGTCGTGTGACCTGCATCCGATCGTTGCACCACACAAAGCGAGCGCGTCCTTGGGCAGATGCCTTCCCGAGGACGCGCTCCCGTGTTTCGCTCCGCTCCCCCCCAGCCCCCGCGCCGATCCTGGCGCGACGGTCTAATGATGATGTGCGTGCGGGCCTCGCTCGCCGCCTGCGGCGGCGACGCCGGCAATGCCACGGGGACCCAGCAACCGGGCAAAGTCACGGGGGACCTCACCGTCACCGTAAGCGGACTCCCCGGAAGCACGGGCGCTGCCGTCACCGTGACCGGGCCGTCCGGCGCGCCACGCACCGTCACAGCCACCGAGACGATCAACGCGCTTACGCCGGGTACCTACACGATCGCAGCCAGCGCCGTCTCGGCGGGCGACGATCGTTACGATCCTTCCTCCGCGTCGCAGGTCGCCACGGTTTCGGCAGGCGTGACCGCGCACGCGTCTGTCTCATATTCGATCGGGACCGGCGCGATCTCCCTCAGCGCAAGCGGGCTTCCCGCTGGCGCCTCGGCGATGGTCGTCGTGACCGGGCCCGCGGGATTCAGCCGGAGCGCTCCCTCCGGGAGCACGATCGCCGGACTCGCCCCGGGCACCTACCACGTAGCGCCGGAAGCTGTCGTCGTCACCGACGCCACCTACGCACCGGCTGCGCCGTCGTTCGACGTCGTCGTCGCGCCGTCACCGACGCCGAGCGCCGCCAACATTCCCTACCAGCTCGCCTCGGGCTCGCTCGTCGTCTCGTTCACCGGTCTTCCGGGGAGCACGACCGCGCACGCGACCGTCAGCGGACCCGGCGGATTCGAGAAGAGCGTCGCGTCCGGCGATCGCTTCGACAACCTCGCGCCAGGGAGCTACACGATCACAGCCGAACCGGTGATGGTGGGGAGCGATGCCTATGCTCCCGCCACCCCCATGGCGGTCACGGTGTCACCGTCGGCCGTCCCGGTGAACGCCGCCCTGAACTTCGTCCTCGCGAGCGGTCGCCTGACCGTGAACGTTGCCGGGCTTCCGTCAGGTGCAAGCGCAGGGATCACCGTCACCGGGCCAGGGAACTACTTCCGTGTCGTGACCCAGACACAGACGCTGACCGGGCTCACGCCCGGCGAATACGTCGTGGCCGCCGAGGGGGTGAACTCGATCTCCGCGATCTACGGCGCAACGCCGGCGTCCCAGACCGTCACGGTCGCCGCGTCGACGACACCGGCAGTGGCGAGCGTGAGCTACGCCGTGAGCACCGGCGCGCTGACGGTGGCCGTCAACGGGCTCCCGCAGGCTGTGCCTGCCGCAATCAGCATCACCGGACCTGAGGGATACAGCAACACCGTCACGTCTGCGACGACGCTCACCGGACTCAAGCCTGGCAATTACACCCTCACGGCCACTTCGGCCATCGCTGGCACGCATCGCTACGACCCGACGCCAACCACGCGCAGCGTCACGGTCTCTGCCGGGGCGACCCCGTCGTCCACCTCGTTCTCGTACGCGCTCGTGACCGGTGGAATCGCGCTGACCGTGACCGGGCTCCCGGGCAACGTCCCCGCGATCGTTTCGGTGACGGGCCCGGGTGGCTACACCGCTACCGCCAACGGAACCACACTGCTCCTCGGGCTGATCGCGGGCACCTACACTGTTGCAGCGCAGCAGGTCACCAGCGGCAGCGCGTCGTGGTCGCCGAACCCGACCTCGCAGACGGTCGTCGTTGCGCCCTCCACGTCGGCGATCGCCACCACGGTGAACTACGTGACGGCAACGGGATCGCTCGCGGTCACCGTGAACGGCGTCCCCATCGGCGTGAACGCCAGCGTCGCCGTCACCGGTCCGAACGCGTACAACCACGCAGTCTCGTCGACCACGACACTCACCGGGCTCGTGCAGGGGACGTACACCGTCACGGCCAGCGTCTTCGCCAACAGCGGCACCACGTATACCCCGACAGCTGCAAGCCAGAACGTGAGCGTCGGTGGCGGTGCAACGTCGGCCGTCACGGTGAACTATTCGGCGAGCACGCCTCCCCCGCCCCCTCCGCCGGCCACGCTCAACCTCACGATCGACGGAATGCACATTCAGCAGGTCGTGCAGACCTACACGGGGACAGTGCCCATCGTCACCGGTCGCAACGGGCTCCTCCGCGTCTTCGTCAAGGCCAGCACCTCGAACACGGCGACACCCGCGGTGCGCGTGCGCTTCTACAACGGGGCGACGCTGACCAACACCATCACCATCAACGCTCCCGGGTCGTCGGTCCCCACGACGATCACGCAGAACAGTCTCAACTCGTCGTGGAACTACCTGATCCCGGCGAATGTGCTGCAGCCGGGATTGAAGATCCTTGCCGACGTCGACCCGAACGGCACGGTCACCGAGTCGTCGGAGTCCGACAACAGCTATCCCGTCTCGGGGAACCCCGCGACGATCGATGTACGCACGGTCCCCTCGTTCAACGTGCGCCTGGTCCCGGTGCTCCAGAGCGTCAACGGACTGCAGGGCGGCGTCACCGCCGGCAACGCGTCGCAATACCTCGCCGACACGAAGGCGCTCTATCCGCTCGACAATGTCGACGCCGACGTGCGCGCCGCCTTCACCACCAACGCCGACACGCTCAAGAGCGGTGACTCCAACGGCGCGTGGAACCAGATCCTGAGCGAGATCAACGCCCTCCGCTCGGCTGACGGGAGCAATCGCTACTACTATGGTATCGTCAAGGTCAACTACGGCTCCGGCATCGCCGGCTTAGGCTACGTCCCCGGGCGCGCCGCCATCGGCTGGGACTACCTCCCCTCGGCGAGCGGCGTGATGGCGCACGAGCTCGGACACAACTTCGGGCGATTCCACGCGCCGAGCTGCGGCGCCGCCGGTGCCGACGCCTCGTACCCCTTCGCGGGAGGGCGCATCGGGAGCTACGGCTACGATCTCGCCACCAACGCGCTCAAGGATTCGCTCCTCTACGATCTGATGGGATACTGCAATCCCACCTGGATCAGCAGCTACACCTTCACCGCGGTGCTCAACTACCGCGCGTCGAACCCGTTCGTGACCACCGCGTCGTACGCCGCGGGCTACGCCGACAACACGCCGCGTCGGGGGCTGCTCGTCTGGGGGCGCGTGGAGCACGGCAAGGTGATCCTCGAGCCGACGTTCGAGGTCACCGCTCCCCCAGTCCTCCCCACGCGTCGCGGCCCCAATCGCCTGCAGGGCTTCGGAGCCCTCGGCGAGACGCTGTTCGACCTGTCGTTCGATGGCGATCACGTGGCCGACCACCCCGATGGCTCGGCGCAGAACTTCGCCTACGTCATTCCGTTCGACATGATGCGCGGCCAGGAGCCGACGCGCGTGCGGGCGGCCGTCGGCGCCGCGCAGGCGGAGTTCCGCTCGGCCGCCTCCGGCACGATGACCGCGGCTGATGCGCCCGTAGCCGAGCGTGTGAACGCACGAGCGGTGCGCATCCGCTGGAGTGGTGGGCGCACGCGCGGCGTGCTGGTACGCGACCCGGCGACGCAGCAGATCCTCGCCTTCGGGCGTGGCGGCGAGGCGGTCGTCTTCACCAGTCAGGCGTCGCTCGACGTGGTCACGTCGGACGGCGTGCATAGCGAGCGCCGACGCATCAGCGTGGGGACTTCGCCGCGCTCTCCGCTGCGCTGAAGCGATAGGGGGCGCACAGGGGCGCTGGTGCCCCCTACGCTACGTCTTCGCGCACCGAGGCGGAGAACGTGGGCGACTCGCGGGGCGAGCGGGCGGCTGGGTAGATTAGGGGGTGCGGCGCGCGGCGCGCGCGCCCCCTTTTCTCGCCTCCTCCCCCATCTCGTCATGGCTTCGTACGACGTCATCTTCCTCGGCGGCGGCCCCGCCGGATATGTCGGCGCCATTCGCTGCGCCCAGCTCGGTCTCTCCGTAGGCGTCGTCGCACGCGAAGGGCTGGGTGGCACCTGTGTCCTCTGGGGGTGCATTCCGGCGAAGGCGCTCCTCGAGAGCGCGTCGATGGCCAACAAGGTGCGCCACGCCGGCGACTTCGGCGTGATGGTGAGCGGGGAGATCGGCTTCGACTACAACGTCGCCATGAAGCGCTCGCGCGCCGTCTCGACCCAGAACTCCAAGGGTGTCGAGTTCCTCTTCAAGAAGAACAAGATCACCTGGATCAAGGGGACGGGGACGCTGGTCAAGGCTGGCACCGGCGCAGCCGCGAGCGTCTCGGTGAAGGGAGCGGACGGAAAGGAAGAGCGTCACGACGCCAAGAAAGGCGTCGTTCTCGCCACCGGCTCGCGCGTGCGCGGGCTCCCGCAGGTCGGGCTCGAGCTCGACAAGACGACCGTGATCTCGTCGGACGAGGCGCTCACGCTCGAGAAGGCCCCCAAGGCGATCGCCATCATCGGCGCGGGCGCCGTGGGGTGCGAGTTCGCCGACGTCTTCAACGCCTTCGGGAGCGAGGTGCACCTCATCGAGGTCCTCCCGACCCTCCTCCCGCTGGAAGATGCCGACTGCTCCGCCGAGTTGGGGCGCGCCTTCAAGAAGCGGAAGATCAACGTGCACACCTCGGCCAAGCTCTCCAACGTCAAGGTGTCGAAGGGGGGCGTGAAGATGTCGCTGGAGTCGGGCGGCGCGAAGGAGGAGCTCAGCGTCGACTGCGTCCTCGTCGCCGCCGGGCGCGCGCCTAACGTCGAGAACATCGGCCTCAAGGAGCTCGGCGTGCAGCTGACGGATCGCGGCTTCATCAAGGTCGACACCACTACCTACCAGACGAGCGCCAAGGGCGTCTACGCCATCGGCGACGTGATCGGCGCCCCGATGCTCGCCCACAAGGGGCAGCGCGAGGGGTACGTCCTCGCCGAGCTGCTCGCCGGCGGACACCCGCACCCGGTGAACTACGGTAACATCCCCAACGCGACCTACTGCCATCCCGAGGTTGCCTCGATCGGGATGACCGAGGCGCAGTGCAAGGAGAAGAAGCTCGACTACAAGGTCGGCAAGTTCCCCTTCTCGGCGAACGGGCGCGCGCGCACGTCGGGCGAGACCGAGGGCTTCGTGAAGATCATCCGCGACGCCAAATACGGTGAGATCCTCGGTGCGCACATCATCGGCGCACACGCGACGGAGCTGATCCACGAACTCGCCGTCGCCCGCGAGAACGAGTTCACCGTCGAGGAAGTCGACCTCGCGATCCACGCGCACCCGACGCTCTCCGAGGCGGTCGCCGAGGCGGCGCTCGACTCGTTAGGGCGGATGGTGCATGCCTAGGGGCAGATGGACAGAAGACGAGAAGACGAGAAGACGAGGTTTGCGGATCGCGCGGTTGAGGGAGAGCCGCGCGATTTCGACACGGACATAACCTCGGCTGCTCGCGAGCCGCAAAGCGGCGAGCACTCCCGTCTCCCGTCTCCCGTCTCCCGTCCCGCGGTCCACTCCCGTCTCCCGTCTCCCGTCTCCCGTCCAGAAATACCACCCCGCCTACTCGTATCGTCGTTAGGCACCCTCCCCTACGCCGAGGCCCTCTCCCTCCAGCGCGCCGTCGCCCGCGCGCGCATCACCGGCGCGATCGCCGACGATGTTCTCCTCCTCGTCGAGCATCCGCCGGTCATCACCATGGGGCGCTCGTCGAAGACTGGACACCTGGTGGCGTCGCCTGCGTTGCTCGCGGCTCGCGGCGTTGAGCAGCTGGAGGTCGATCGCGGGGGCGACGTCACCTTTCACGGTCCGGGGCAGCTCGTCGGCTATCCCATCTTCGACCTCAAGCGCCACAAGCAGGACCTGCACTGGTACCTGCGACAGGTCGAGGAGGCGCTGATTCGCGCGATCGCGCCGTTCGGCATCGTCGGCGAGCGCAACACCGGCTACACGGGCGTCTGGGTCAACGATCGAAAGCTGGCGTCGATCGGCGTGCACGCGCGCGACTGGGTCACGTGGCACGGCTTCGCGCTCAATGTGCGCACCGACCTCTCGTGGTTCGACCTCATCGTCCCGTGCGGAATCTCGGGCGTTACGATGACCTCGATCGAGCGCGAACTACTCGAGCGCGGCGAGCGTGTGGCGAGTGACGACGAGATCGAAGCGGCCGTGATCCGCGGCTTCGAGTCGACATTCGCGCTCGTCGTAGGACCGCTCGCGCCGGAGGCACTCAGCGCGTTGCTGGAGACGATGGGAGCCGAAGCAGCGACGTCGTCGTAGTCGTCCTCGTCGTTCGCCTCGCCCGTCTCGTCTGCGTTCTGCGCACGCCGCGCAGGAGTGCGGCGCGATCTCTCTCCCACCACTCCTCCCCCACGCCGAGTCGGCGAGTGCAATGGTGCCTCACCACGGATGGATATCCAACGAGCGTGAGGAGGAAAAAGGAGGGGGGTGGGGTACGAGACCGGGATCGCGTAAATTGTTCGCGGGCGCGGCACCGGCCGACGCCCCCTACTCGTGGAATTCCCAGACATCTCATGCTCATTTCGCCCAAGCGCCGCGCGCTGGCATTCGCCTCCGCCACGCTCATGCTGACCCTCCTCGCCGCCTGCGGCGACAGCCGCGTCCGCAGCCTGGAACTCGGTATCAGCAAGGACTCCGTCCTCAAGATCATCGGACAGGGCGCGCCCCCGGGCGACTCGCTGCCTAACGTGTACAAGCGGATCCAGTACTTCGTGGACAGCAAGTTCTTCGACATCTTCCTCTTCGATCCGAAGAACCGGAAGGCGTGGCTCGACCCCCTCGTCCTCGACAAGGAGCTCACGCCGATCATCGTCGTGCAGGACAAGCTCGAGGGTACGGGGTGGAGCTACGCAGACGAACTCACCGCCAAGTACAAGCTGCAGATTCGCACCGCGCAGGCCCCGCGTTGAGCGCGATGGTACGTGCGAAGGCGCCGGCATCGGCGCGCTGATGCGTGCGTAGCGCGCAGTTCGCTCGCGCCTCCTGCCAAGAACGATCCAAGAACGATCCAAGAACGATCCAAGTACCATCCAAGAACGATCGCCCGGCACCGACTCATCGGTACCGGGCGATCGCGCGTTCAGTCTCGAGCAGTCGTCTTACGAATGGTCGACTCCCTCCGGCAGACGCTGGACGCGGGCGGCGACTAGCCGTGAAACGTCCTGAACGTCTCGGCGAAAGGCGTGCGCGCCTTACTCACTGCTTGAGCTTGAGCCAGCGAATCTCCCAAGGTTCTCCCTCAGTCGGCCGATGCACCAGGAGCGAGTCGCCGGAGAGGACTAGGGGACTCGTGCGCGACGGCAAGGCGAAGCGATGCGTCGGCATGCCATCGGGTGACACCATCAGGTACTGCGTCGAATCGCGCGAAGCCAGGATCTCCCCTACCAGAAGCATGCGCCCTCCCGGCTCGAGGACGATTCCACTGAAGACCGGAAGATCCTTCGCCGTGTGTGCGACCATCGAATCGAGCTGCTCCGGAGACAGGAGATCCTTCGGCGCATTGCGCCTGATCTCGTCGAGTCGAGCGTCGATGTCGCGGGGTGTTACGGGCAATCCGCGACGATCGCTCGTGAGCGTCCAGCGCACCGTGCCATCGAACGAACGACGCTGCACGAGAAACGTGTCGCTCGGCGTCCAGATGATCGTCCGGTTCACGTCGATCGCATACCGCGGAGACGCTGGGAAGAGCGGCGAGTGTCCGACGGCCGTGTCCGACGAGAGTCTGAGCCAAGGTACCGGCACGTCCAGCACTCGCTTGCCGCTCTGCTGGCCGTAGGAGTCGAGGACATCGACGGTCATGCGCGCAGTGTCGCTGCCGCTCGTAGCGCCGATTGTTTGTAGCACCGGCGTCGCACCGACGAACCCCGGTGCGGCGTTGGCACCCGGACGGGGGATGTTGTCCTCGCGGTCGAAGCTTCCGTCGTCCTTGTAGCGAATGAGCTTCAGCCGCTGCAGGTCGATGACTCCGATCGATCCCTCGTACGGACCGACCGCGGTGACGTAGAGGTAGTGGCCGGCAGCTTGCCCGACGGCGCCGAGTTCACGCCCGTTGGGGCTCTTGGCGTCGAGGATCATGATCGGGCGCCCCGGCTCCCAGAGCGCGATACGATCCTTCCCCAGCCAATTGGCGACCGCGGAGTGAAGAGGACACTGGTCCCCGCCTAACGCGGTGCAGACGAGCCGACCATCCTCGGCCTTCAGCGTCGGCAGGGCGCTCAGCTCGGCGTCGCTCACGGTGCGGGTGAGGTTCCTCTCTGCGCACCCAGGCGCGATCACTGCGAGCGCGAGGGTCAGGGCGCCTAACGAATAGCGGCGCAGTACACGATGCACTCGTACCATCATTCTCATTGTCGATGAATTCTCTGCATCGCGCGTGGGGTCATGCATGCGACGATGCCTCGGCGGGAATGCTGACGGGGTGCGTCACCCCGGTCAAGGCGACCGAGGAAATGCCTTGGCAAGCGCACCCGAAAACCGAACGGCCCCGCTTTCGCGGGGCCGTCGGTTTTGGAGCTTGATCCGTGAGCTGTTTCCAGCTTACGGGATCATGGTGGTGGCGAGCGTCGAGATGGCGTCGCCATTCGAGAGAACGCCGACCGCGATGATGACGTCCGCAGCCGCAACAGCCGTCTGCGTCGCCGACGTGTTCCAGGCGTTGACGAACGAGGCGTTCGGCAGCGCGTAGATCCACGAGCGGTAGGTGCCCTGGTCGGTCCCGAGAGCGGTGCTGCTGCTCCCGAGGTAGTTCCACCAGTTGCCGGAGGCGTCGAGACGGTAGAAGTCGACGCGCGAGAACGGCGGGTTCGGAGCATTCGTCGGCGAGACAACCTGCGCACGAAGCGGGGTGGTCGAGCCGAACTGGTTGGTCGTCGCAACCGTCGTGATCACGCGCCAGTGGTTGACCGCGATCGTCGGGTTGGCCGTGTTCCAAGCCTGGACGCCCGTGCCGTTCTGGACGTTGAGCGCCGGGATCGGAATGAGCGGCGAGATCGACGGAGCCGGGCCGCCGGCGAGCGTGCTGCCGACGTTCCACGACCACACTTCAGCCGTGGTCGGCTTCGGGCCCGTGGAGGCAGCGTACGCCTGCACGTTGACGCCCGGGAAGGCCGTCGCGTCGGTGATTTCGATACCGCGGGCGAAGACCGCGCCATGCGTCGGCGAAGCCGTCACAGCCAGCGGCGACGAGATGACGTCGTCGAAGGCGGTGCCGAGCGACTGACGCGAGTAACGCAGCGAGTCAATCGTCGGGATGTCCGGGTACGAGACCTGGAGCGACTGGGCGATGACTTCAGCCGAGTCGGCGTGCGTCGCATTGAAGACGAACGTCGAAGCGGTGAGGGTCGCCGGGACGCCGAGGCCCGTGGAGAACGGCGACTGCGTGTTGACGAGCGTACGGCGGAAGAGCGTCGTGGAGGTGTTACCAGCGGCGTCGACCACGTACGTCTTGTAGCCGTAGTAGCCTTCCGGCAGCGGGACGTCGACGCGCATACCAGGCTGCCAGCCGTCGACGCGGACGCCGGCGGTGCCAGTGGTGATGTAGGTCGCGCCGCAGGCCGGATCCGTGACGAAGTTGGCGCCCGGAGTGCCGCTACCAACGAGGCAGACGCCCGTCGGGTTCAGGTGGCCAGCCGTCGACAGGTGGTGCGACTGCGCGGCGATCGGCGTAGCGTCCGGCTGACCAGCGTTGTAGAAGCCGGCGCGATCGTCGAGGTACTCCGCGCGGAACTCGTTCGTGCCGTTGACCGGCTTGGCCGCCGCGAAGACGGAGTCAACCGGGTCGGTCACGTTGCCGCCGTACGCCGGCGGGAGGGCAAGGCCGGCGTCCACGAGGCCCCAGCGGATGCCAGGATTCGTGTAGTCCGTGCCGAAGGTCTGCGTGGCACCCGAGGTGCCGATGTTGCCAAGGCGGTCCGACTCAGTACCGGCGACGGTCCACGGAGCGGTGCCGGCGAGGCCAGGCGTGCCACCGATGAAGTTCGTCGGGCAGGCAACGCCGCCGTTGATGTCGATACCCGTGCCGGTCGGCATCGCGACGTTCGACGCGGTGACGCCCGTGCAGTTGACCGAGGTGTAGCTCGCCGCACGATCGCGGGTGGCGCGGAGGCCGACGCCGAAATCAGTCGAGGCGAAGTTGATGAAGCTGAAGCTCCCGTTCACCCAGCCGGTGACGGCCGGAAGCGTACGGGCGATCGACGGCGTGCCGACCGACGGCGCCTTGTAGTCGAGGCGCAGCGAGTCAGGCGTCGCGTTGAACACGACGGTGTTCGCGATCAGCGGGGTCAGGGCATACGCATTGTTCTGGTTGTCCTGGGCCGCCGTCACGACGACGTTGTCGCGGGTGCCACCGTTGTTCTCGTACGTGGTGCAGCCTTCCTGGGCGCCGTTGGCGGTGTAGCCGAACGTGCGCGTGCGGCCCTGCTGCGTGTGCCCACCGTTCGACGCGGCGAGGACGCCGGTCGTGTCGAGCGAGCAAGCGGCGAGCGTCCAGATCGCGTTGGAGACCGAGCGGCCCGGGGTGTAGATGACCGGGTACACCGTCGCCGTGGCGTTGGCCGTCGGGCCACCCCAGTACGTGATGTTGCCGGCCGAAACCGCGCTCACGCTGGGCTTGGTGATGTCAGCCGACCAGCCGTCCGTGTTGTTGAGGACGATCGCGACCGGCGAGGCGCAGGTCGGGTCGGACGGGTTGTTGGTGCAGTTCGTGGCCGTCGAGCCCGTGGCGCCACGCGGATAAACCTGCGCGGAGACGGTGCTCGGCCCGTTGAGCAGGTCAACGGTGACCGACGGAGCGGCCGCGTCCTTGACGAAGTTCGCGGTGTTCACCGACAGCGAGAGGATGCCCGCGGCCGGAATGGCACCACCGAAGTTCTGGAGGGCGACGCGCTTGAGGCCTTCCGGCTGGAGCATGCGCACGACGACGGAGTCGATCGGCAGCCCGCTCGGCTGGAAGTTGAGGTTGATCTCGATCTGGCCCATCACGTTGTTGACGGCGACCGGAACGTTGGTCGCGCCAGTGGTGATCGACTGGATGGAGACCTGCGGGGTGATGATGTTGACCGCAACGGTCGCCTGCAGCGAGTTGGTGGCCAACCCGGTGCCGCTACCAGTGGCGGTGATCGTCACAACGCAAGTGCCCGAGGCAACGGCGGTGATCGTCGTCGCACCGGTGGTGGCGTTGGTGTTCGCCGTCGCAACGCCCGGGCAGCCAGAGGCCGACGCGGTGGCGTTGTTCGAGAAGGCGAGCGTAGCGCCAGTCGCGGCGCTCGTCGTCGCGGTCACCTGCTGCGAGGAGCCAGGGCCGAGGGTAACAACCGTCGGCGTCACCGAGAGGCTCTGAAGCGCCATCGGCTGCGCAGTGACCGTCACGGCCAGGGCGCCCGACTTCGTCGCATCGGCATCCGACGTGGCGGTGATGACCGCGGTACCGACCGCGTTGGCGGTGATGAGACCGGTGGTCTGGTTAACCGACGCCACAGTGGCGTTGTTCGACGCCCACTTCACGGTGCCAACTGCGCCAGCGTCACGGTTGACCGTGGCGGCGGCGGTGGCGGTCGAACCAACAGTCAGCGAGAGAGCCGACGGCTGCACCGTCACGCTCTGAACCGCCGGAGCCTTAACGGTCACGGCGCTCGCACCCACCTTGCTCGCGTCGACCGTCGAGGTCGCGCGAATCGTGGTCGTACCGACGGCGACACCCGTCACTTCACCAGCAGCGCTGACCGAAGCGATCGAGGCGTTCGCCGAGCTCCAGGTCACCGTCGCCGCAGGCGTCCCGGTGCCAGCGGTCGTGGTGATCGCCGACGTCAGGATCACCTTCTCACCCACGTTGATCGTGACCGCCGCGGGCGTAACGATCACGCTCGCGATAGTCGCCGGTACTGGGTCAGGCGGTGGTGTGACGGATACGTCATCGCCGCAAGCGGCCAGTCCGAGGACTGCGCCGACCGCAAACAATGACCGAGTGAATTTCTGCATTCCTTTTCCCCCTTCTGCAGAGTGAGTTGTGTCCAGCACGGACAGGAACCGCTACTTCTACTACTTGCTGCCTTGCTCTCGTCTGGCGGGACACCCGCTCGACGCACAAGCGCCGTCCGAAGGCGATGAAAGCCTCCGTCTCAAGAACGGAGACCCCACCCTTTTCGGAGCGGTCACTTTTTTCTGTCAGACCATCCAACTGCCGCCAATTCGCATCGGCCGCAGCCAACCAAGCTACCGGCGCCAACACACCGGGTCAAGGCAACGCGCGTCGCATAACGACACACTGCGCCCTGTCCCGATGCACTTGTCACCGGCAACCTGTTCGTCTGTTGTCTGACGGTGCTTCTCTCGAGCCGGCGCCAACCGCCGCCCCGCTTCCGGGAGCAGGGCGAACGACGAGCGCCCGACCATCATCCCGCTTGCGCCTCCCGGCAGGCTCGCCCCCGCATAACGCGGGATCGCCCCCACCGAGCAAAACGCGGCGCGAATCTACCTCCCACACCCACCATACGCCAGAGGAACACGCGCTTCCGCTGCACCAAAAGCAGAGACCATCAGACGGGGAATGACGGACACCCCTCGTCAGGCGTCACATGCACCTCCCAAAGCATCACACCGGATGCGCACCCAGATCATCGCACGGCGACGCCCCCCGCTGTCACAAGCAGCGCGGTCGCCCAGAAGAGATCGAGATTGACCCAGGCGCGCCGCAGGAAGCCCAGACCGGCGCATTCATATACCAACGCAGCCAAGGCGGCGCTCGCCAGGATGAACCCCGCCGAGTGAGCGAGCGTCGCGGCGAGAAGCAAGGATGAATGCGACCCGGCCACTCCCATTCGCTGAGCGCCATCGATTCCGCCGGTCCCCGCCACCGTCATCGCGGCCGACGCGTGCAACGCATGCGACGCGTGCGAGGACGACGTCGTCCCGACCAACGGTATCACCATCAGCCCGGCGCCGTGCGCCGTGGCGATCAGAAACGACCAGACGACCAGCGCATGCCAACGCATCCGCATCCCTCCGCCCCCACCGCTACCCCCGAAGTGCCGATGCCCACGAAAGCTCCGATACGCCAGGGAGACGAGGAGCACCACGGTCCCCCAGCGAATCGCTCCCGCTGGAAGCACCGCTCCGAGCAGCCCGGCCGCCACCAGTGCCAACGCAACGGCGAGCACGTGTCCCACCGCGATCGGGGCCATTGCCCGCCAGACCGCACCGCGCGACTCGCGATGCATGCCGACTCCAACTGCCAGAAGCCACCCCATCCCCGGATTCACGCCATGGAAGGCGCCAAGGGCAACGAGCGTCACCCACGGCACCGCGTGGGGGACAGTCATGCGAAGCAGAAGGAGTCGGACGAGGCGTCCCCGCCGTCGAGTCGCACCTGGTGCGGGCGGATCCCATCCTCGAACTCCACGAAGAACGACGGATCGGCGGTCATTGCGCCCGACGGTGACGCGTCGAGCTTGGCCATCCAGCCGCGAATGCCGTCCGGATAGAACTGCGCGTCCCACGGCGAGTAGAGCGAGTTGGTGAGGTACACGCGCTTGCCATCGCGACTCACCTCGACCATCTGCGGACCGCCGTTGAGCGGGCGATCGGGAGCTCCAGGGTGCGCTGCGCGCTGGACGATGCCGCCCAGGTTCGCCGTCGCGGTGAGCACCGGGTTGAACGGGTCGCGCACGTCATAACGCAGCAACTTCCCCGTTCCCCAACAGGACACGTAGAGCCAGCGATCGTCGACCGAGAGGTTGATGTCGGTCACGAGCGGGGGGACGGCGCCAAACGGTTGAAGGACAGGCGGGAGCGTTGCAGCTGGCGCCGGCTCGGCGGGTATCGTGATGACCTTGCGGGTCCGCCACTCCCCCGCACCGCCAGCCGCGTCGCGATCGAGGTACCAGACGAAGATCGATGACGAGAGGTCGGCCAGCGACAGCACGACGCCGACGAAGCCGAACGCCCGCTTGGGATTGTGCGCCGGCCTGAGCTCGAGGACCATCTGCTGCTCGGCGCCGAGATCGAGCGTCTGGCGATGCGTGCGCGACTTGAGGTCCCACACGTGCAGTGCGTGCCCGTACTTCCCCGCCAGCAGCAACGCGGGATCGACCCCGTCCTTCACCATGTTGGGGGTTCCCCACTCGCTGGTGATCATCGTGTCGTGCCCCAGGTGCCAGAAGAAGTCGTAGGCGAGATACTGCGGGCCGCGGGTGCGCTCCCACGCCCCCTCGACGTCGAAGGTCTCGTGGTCGAGGGTGAAGATGCCTCCGGGGCCGTTGCCGTCCGGGGCGCCTAACGCATTCAGGTAGATCCCGTCGGGGCCGCAGTGCACCGTGTGCGGGAACGCATACCCGGTCTTGCGCGCCACTTCACTTCCCTCGATCACCTTCACCAGCTGCGGGCGGCGCGGATCGGGGCGCGTGTCGACGATGTGGATGCGCGATGAGTTCGTGCCCGGTACCACCAGGAAGCGACGCTCGACGTGCGCATTCGGCGCGTAGGGGCAGAGGTGCGAACTACACGCGTTCCAACCGAAGTGATGCAGTTCGTTCCCCGCGTGCGGGAAGTCGACCTTGCCGACCAGGCGACCGAAGGTCGGCGAGCCGGCGCGCGTGTCGACCACGCCGATTCCGTCCTTCTTGCCATTGCCGGCGGGCGCGAGCAGCGCGACGTAGGCGTGCTCCTCGGGGGGTGCTTCCATCGCCAGCGCGGGCGATGGGTAGAATGTCGGATCTGGGGTCCAGCGGGGCATCGGGTGCTCCTGGGAGAGGGGTGTGTCGTCCTCCCCGTACTGCGGCGCATCGGGCGGGTAGCGGACAAGGGGCGCGTGCGGCAGCGCGTGCGACGGCGCGTATTACGGCGCGTGCAGTCGCGCGATCGGCGCTCGCACGCGGCGCGCTACGGCTGTCTCCAGCGCGCGTGAAGGTCGGCGAGCGCGCGGTCGATGGTGCGGACCTCGGGCGACGTCGCGCCTCCGCGCTCCGCCAGCACCTCGCGACTGGCGCGAAAGATCGAATCGGCGATAGCGTAGTGTCCGCGCGCCAGCTCGACGCGGGCGAGGCTCGTCGTCGTTAGGGCGACGCTCGCACTTCCCGCCCCGATGGCCGCAGTTCGAATGGCGATCGACCGCCGGGCATAGTCTTCGGCCGATGCCAGCGCACCACGCGCGATCTCGATATCGACCATTCCATACAGGAGGCCGGCGTACGCCGAGTGCATCGGCCCCCACGCGCGAAGCCCGAGCGCGATGGCGTCGCGTTGCGCCTGGGCCGCCTCGTCGAGCCGACGTTGCAGGAGCAAGGCATCGGCGAGGGCGTGCAGCGTGAACGCCGGCGTCGGATCGGTCGGCGGGTAGCTCCGCGTCTCGATCTCCAGCGCGCGACGCAGCAGTCCTTCGGCCTCCGCGGCCCCGCGGGCACCTCGAACCATCGTCAGGTTGCCGGCGAAGTCGCGCATGAGGTTCGCAGTAGTGACGTGCGACGGACCGAGGACCGCTCGTATCTCGTCGAGCGCGGCCCGTCCCTGGGCGATCGCTTCATCGCCGTTTTCGCCGAGGTCGGCCAGATGAAACGAGAGGCGCATCTGCAGCGAGGCGTGCAGCACCCTGGCCGATGGACCCGCCGCTCCCGCCACCGCAACTGCCTCGCGGAGCGCCTCGGTGCTGGACGCGAACTCGCCGCGGTACCGTCGAATCGAGCTGAGCATCGCAATGCTCGAGGCAAGTGCCGAGTCCGGATCGTGGTGCAAACTTCGGTGAATCGCGACCGCGCGCTCGATGAGCGAGTCGGCGCGCGGGAGCTGATCGCGATACACGGCGAGCGCCGTCATCTGCTCGAGGCTCTCCGCCACCGGCGCCGAAATGGAATCCAGGGAGGCGAGTCGCGCGGCATAGGCGAGCCGGGCGAAGGAGTCGGCTCGCGGATACGCGCCGGCACGCCGCTCGATGTCGGCAAGAAAGGCCCACGACTTGGCGGTGGTTGCGTCGCGCCCCCCGAGAATCCGTTCCCGTCGTTCCAAAGCGTCGCGCGCGTAGGCGCGGGCCCCCTCCACGTCGCCCAGGTTCAGCCTAACGCTTGCCAGCGCCTCGTACATGCGGGCCTGCACGAGCGGTTCGCCGTCCATATGCTCGGCGCGTGCCGCCCCGCGTCGCAGCAGGTCCGACGTACGCAATTCGTCAGGACGTCCCTCGCTCAGGTCGCTCGCCTGGAACATCGACACGAGAAATGCGGCGCTCTCCCGCGACTCAGCGAGCGCCGTTTCCGATTGCGCCAGCGCGTTCGACGCCCGCACCCGCTCGCGTTCGGCAATCCGTGCCTGCCAGAGCGCGGCGGTCGTCCCGCCCGCCAGTGCCAGCACCACGAGCGCAGCGCCGGCAAAGGCGGCGCGATGGCGGCGTAGCACCTTGCCGATGCGATAGCTGGCGGTGCCGCGATGGGCGAGCACTCGGTGCCCTTCGAGATATCGCGTGATATCGGCGCTGAGCAGCTCCACGGAGCCGTAGCGATGCCGGGGCTCCTTCCGCAACGCCATCATCACGATCGCGTCGAGGTCACCGCGCAACTGCCGCGCATGTCGCGCGGCACGCATGCTCGGGCGCGGCGGCTCGGTCTCGAGGATGAGTCGCATGGCGTCCTGCGGCGATTCGCTCTCGATCTCGTAGGCACGCGCGCCTGTCAGCAATTCGTACAGCACGAGGCCGAGCGAGTAGACGTCGCTGGCCGTCGTTAGGACGTCGCCGCGCATCTGCTCCGGGCTGGCGTAGCCGGGCGTCATCGGGCGCCGCGCGGTGTGTGTCACCGGAGCGTCGGCGTCACCGGTGCCAGGGCCGAGGAGCTTCGCGATCCCGAAGTCGAGCAGCTTCACCTGCCCGTCGCTCGCCACCAGGATGTTCCCCGGCTTGAGGTCGCGGTGCAGGATCAGGTTCATGTGTGCGTGATGAACCGCTGAACAGACGTCGAGAAAGAGCCGGAGCCGAGCCACGATGTCGAGGTTCGCACGCTCGCAATGCGTCGTGATCGGCGCGCCATCGACGTACTCGATCACCAGGTAGGGAAGCTGCCCGTCGGCCACCCCGCCATCGAGGAGCTGCGCGATGTTAGGGTGCGACAGCGAGGCGAGTATCTGGCGCTCGGCGATCAACCGCCGGCGCAACTCGTCGCCATCGGGAGTGGAGAGGAGGAGCTTGACCGCGACGCGCCGCCGAAACTGTCCGTCGTCGCGCTCGGCGAGGTACACCACGCCCATCCCTCCGCGCCCCAATTCGCGCACGACGCGATACGGACCGATGCGGCGGTCGGGGGGCGGCGCGTCGAGCATGCGCGCCGCCAGCGCGGCGATCGGCGTCGCCACGCCATCGAGCAACGGATTCGGGCGCGCGAACGCAACGAGCATCGCATCGACTTCCCGGCGAAGCGCGTCGTCGTCACCGCATCGCGCCACCAGCCACTCGTTGCGACGATCGGGAGGCACGTCGAGCGCCTCCTCGAACACGTCCTCGATCTGTACTTCCCTCGAGGTCATGCCCCCTGTTCCACGGGTGACTCCGACAACCAGCGACTGAGCCAGGCGCGCGCCTTCACCCAGTCCCGCCGTACCGTGCGCGAGGTGATCCCGAGAGCGGCGGCGATCTCCTCGTCCTCGAGCGCACCGAAGAAGCGGCATTCGACGACTTGGCGTTGCCTGGGTTCCAGTCGCTCGATCGCATCGTTGAGTGCGATGAGGTCCGTGACGCCTAACGACACCGTCGCCGATCCGTCGGTGAGCGTGGTGCGCTCCCACTCCCCGCCCCCACGCTTGGCGGCTCGCCGCTCGCGCGCCCGGTCCACCAGCACCTGTCGCATCGCGTGCGCCGCGATTGCCAGCAGGTGCGCGCGGTCCACCCCTGCCGGCGTGTGCGCCGAGAGCTTGAGGTAGGCCTCGTGCACCAGCGTGGCCGCCTGGATGCTGCGGGGCCCCTGCTCGCGCGCGAGATGTCGCCGCGCGATCCGCAACAGGTCGTCGTAGACGACCGGGATGACCTCGTCGAGTGCGGCGCGCCCGGTGCGATACACGGTGGCGCCCGGCATGTCTTCAGTCACCATCGCCTCCTCCTCGCATCGATGCGCCCTCGGCCGGCGCGGCGCGCTCTGGGCACGACGGACCAACATTCGCCCGCAATGTCCGCGTGACAAGAGCTTGCGCGCCGCGCCGGTGGAGAGCTGGCCGGCCCGTCCGGCCAGCCCCGGGGTCAGCGGTAGAACACGTACTCCGCCCGGTACGGCACGTTCACGATCTCGCCGTACGCGGTTCCCGGCGTGGTCGGCGCGAGCCCGCCGCTGGTGTTCAGGCGCTGGATGTGCGTCGTGCCGTCGAAGATCCCGGGCCCTCGGCTCGAGACAGCGCTGATGAGCAACCACGGAATCGTCTGCGCGTTTGGAGTGCAGGTGTCGACGACGCGTCCCACCACCCCGCTCCCATCGTTGCTCACCCAGGTCGGACCCGAATAGTGGATGCCGACATTGCCGTCGCCTTTCGCTGCGGCATAGAGGTCGGCGGTCGGCCCGATGAACAGCCAGCCGTTGCCGTCCCACATGTAGTTCTGCGTTCCGATCCCGAAGTAACGCGCCGAGATGCGTTCCGGGCGACGCACCGCGAGGCGCTCACAGCTGCCGAGGTCGACTTCGCGCGCGAGCGAGACCGAAGTGCCCGTGCGCGACGCGACTTGGCTCGGATCGAGTGGGCTACCGTCGCAGGCGAGAGCGAAGAAGGGGAGCGAAAGTGTGCCGAGCAGCCGCAGCTGCCATCGGCGCGCGTGTGCGAACATTGAAGGATCTCCTGAAGACGCGCTGAGCGTCGGATGAGTGAAGGGCGCTCGCTGGCGCGATGCGCCCGTATCTCATCAACTGCGCACCAAGTGACGGCAGGCGGACATCGCGCTCTCCTGAGTCAGCGTCGACACGAGCTTTCGCACCTCGAGCCGACCACTTGGTTCTCCCCTCTCACTCGGCATCTTTCGCGCATGTCCGACCCGCGCCTCTACACGCACAGCTCCGACGCCGCTCCTACCCCAGCGGCGCGCGACCTCGCCGCCGAGCTCAATCCGGAGCAAGGCGCCGCGGCGACCTTCAACGAAGGTCCCCTCCTCATCATCGCGGGGGCCGGCACGGGGAAGACGCGCACGCTCGTCTATCGCGTGGCGCACCTGATCGAGTCGGGCGTTCCCGCCGAGCGCATTCTCCTCCTCACGTTCACGCGCCGCGCCGCGCAGGAGATGCTGCAGCGCGCCGAGCGCCTGGTGGGGAGCGCGTCGCGCCACGTGGCCGGCGGCACATTTCACGCGACGGGTCACCGCCTGCTTCGCCGCTTTGGTCCCTCCGCCGGGATTCCGGCCGACTTCACGATCATGGACCAGGGGGACGCCGAGGATCTGATGCAGCTCTCGCGCGCCTCGCTGGGGCTCGGCGACAAGAAGAAGCGGTTCCCCAAAAAGGAGACGCTGCACTACATCTACTCGCGCCACGTCAACACCGAGATTGCCGTCGAGGACATCCTCCGCAACGAGTATCCCCCCTTCGTCGACTATCGCGAGGACATCGCCCGCGTCTTCGCCGACTACACGCAGCGCAAGGCGGACCGCAATCTCGTCGACTACGACGACCTGCTCCTCTTCTGGGGCGCGATGCTCGAGTCGGACCCGGTGCTCGCCGACCGCATCGCCGGCCTCTACGACCACATCCTCGTCGACGAGTACCAGGACACCAACGTGCTGCAGGCGCGCGTACTACAAGCGATGTGCCGAAAGCACCACAACATCTCGGTGGTCGGCGACGACGCGCAGAGCATCTACTCGTTCCGCGGCGCCTCGTATCGCAACATCCTCGACTTCCCGCGCGAATTTTCGGGGACGACGATGGTGGCGCTCGAGCAGAACTACCGCTCGACGCAGCCGATCCTCGATGCGACGAACGCGTTGATCTCGCGCGCCGACGAACGCTTCACCAAGAACCTCTGGACGCGGCGAGCGGGAGGGGAGAAGCCGTGGCTGGTCTCGGTGCAGGACGAAGCGCAGCAGACGCGCTTCGTGGTGGAGCGCATCCTCGAGTTGCACGAGGAAGGAATCCCGCTCAGGGAGATGGCGGTCCTCTTTCGCGCCGGCTACATGTCGGCCGACCTGGAGATCGAGCTCACCAACCGCAAGATCCCGTTCGAGAAGTGGGGCGGGCTCAAGTTCCTCGAGGCGGCGCACGTCAAGGATGTCCTCGCCTTCCTGCGGATCCTCGAGAATCCGCGCGACGAGGTGAGTTGGTTCCGCATCCTTCTCCTGCTCCCGGGCATTGGGGATACGACGGCGCGCTCGGCGATCGCCTCGATGGCGAGTGACGGGTGGGAACCGGGCGCCTTCGCGCGCTGGTCTCCACCACCGCGCGCCCGAGCCGCGCACGCCACGTTAGGCGCGCTCCTCACGCAACTCTCGGGCAACGACTCGGACGACAGCGTGGGGCGCGATCTCGCGCGCATTCGCGTGGTGTACGACGACATCCTGCGCGAGCGGTACGACCGCGTCGAGCCACGGCTCTCGGATCTCGACCAGCTGCAAGTGATCGCCGGCGGTTATCCGTCGCGCGGCGCCTTTCTCGCCGCGCTCGCGCTCGAGCCACCGCAGGCCACCCAGGACCTCGCGGGCGGAACGACCGACGAGGACGACGCGCTCATCCTGAGCACCGTGCACAGCGCGAAGGGAAAGGAATGGGACGCGGTCTTCCTCATCTGGGCGGTCGACGGCTTCTTCCCGATGGCGCGGTCGATGAACGACGATGATGAACTCGAGGAAGAGCGGCGCCTGATGTACGTGGCGATGACGCGCGCGCGCGATCATCTCGCGGTGACGTATCCGCTCAATTCGTATGGATCGCGACGGGGCGCCGACTACTCGATCGACCAGATGTCGCGCTTTCTCGACCGCGGCGTTCGCGAGTTCATGCAAAAGGTCGTGCCGCGCTGGGACGACGTTGCACCTGCCGAGCCCGAGCTCCCCGCCGCGACGGTGAACCTGCGCGACCTGATGCGACAGCGCTTCAAGTGACGCCGGCGTCGCCCGCCTACCCCTGCAGCTGCAACCAGTAGAGGTAGTACAACCAGCCGCCAGCGCCGATCAGGCCGGGGACGAACGCGACCCAGAGCGACGCGCGACGCGTGCGGGGAATGGCAAAGAAGAGGAGCCAGAGCACCAGCGCGCATCCGAAGGCGCTCGCGCTGTTCTGCCAGGTGACCTGCACCATCCGCGGCCGGAAGAACTGCGAGAGCGCGACGATCGGCTCCCCGCGCAACTGCGGCGCGCGCGCCATCCGCGCCAGTTCCAGACCGCGACGGTACAGCACGATCGCACCGCCCACCGACACGGCCGCAACGAGCACGACGCTGAAGGCAAGGCTCAGGTAGGGGATTCCCGGCTTCTTCGCCTCGAGCTTCGCCACGGTCGGGCGCAACTCTGTCTCCATCTCGATCGCGTCGCGCCACAGCGGAGCGTTCGCCGCGTTGTCACGTGGCGTGCGCGAGGCGAGGCCTTGCCGATGGGAGCGAGTCATGCGCGAGCTGCGAGCCTGGTCGAGGTGATCACGTGTCGGTGGCGAGATCGGTGAGCTGCGTTGGGACGAGACGCCCGGAATCGTACACCGGAACTGCACGGGGCGTGAAGCGCATCCCCTCCCCGCTCGGGGAGGAGTACCTACGCTCCGCGTCAGGATCCGGCGGCACTGTGCGCGGCGTCACTCGGCGCCTGATCCAGCCAGCGCGCGAGTGCCCCGAATGGATCGTCGGGCGACTCCCGCACGAGACGCGCCACCGTGTTGACGGTCTCGACCAGCGATCCGCCCAGCCGAGCGTGCACCGCGTCAAAGACCCACAAATCTGCGGCGTACACCCGCCGTGCTAGGAGCGAGGCGTTGTCGAGCGAGAGGCGTTGCAGCCGTTCGCGCGGGACGGTGGGGAGGCGAGGCGCAATGTCTTCGAGGAGGCGGCGATGCATGCGTGCGAAGACCGAATCGCGCGCGACGACGCGTGCCGCCGAGTCTCCCGGAAAGCGCGCATACGCCGAGTCCAGCGCGCTGAGCGTCGCTCCCCAGAACGAGCCGAGGAGCTTCTCGTCGTCCCACTCCGCCGCGACCGCCCGCGCGGCCTTTTTGTCCCCGCGCGCTCGGAAGAACTCCATCGCCCCGTGCGCCCCGACGAACGAGGCGAACGATTCGTTGAAGGTGACTTGTCCCTTCACGAAGAGCGTGTTGTGCGTGAGTTCGTGGATGATCGTGTTCGCGAGGTCGAGGGAGTCAAGGCGAAGCGTCGTCGAAAGCAGCGGGTCGTTGAACCACCCAAGCGTTGAGAACGCCGACGCGGGACGCAGGTACGTGTCGAGCCCGCCGCGCTGCATCGCCTGCGCCGTGCGCTTCGCCTGCGCGAAGTCGAAGAACCCCTTGTACGGGAAGCGCCCGACGACCGGAAACCACCAGGTGTACGGGGCGAGCGTATCGCGGCGCGCCGCCGAGAGGACGAGCACGAGGGTGTCGCGCGTGAGCGGAGAGTAGGTGGTGAACGACTCGCCGGCCTTGAGATGCAACGAGTCGATGGCGAAGCGTCGCGCATCGACCACCAGCTGCAACGCCCGCCGTTCCGCCACGCTCCCTGCGGCAGAATCGGCGAGGATCCCGGCGATCGAGCGACGCCTGGCGAGAATCTTCCCTTCCTCGAAGGCTGCACGCGAGATGTAGCGCCCGAGCGGCGTGAGGACAGCGAGAAGAACGACAACGATGAGCAGTGCACCGCCGATGCGTCCCGCCAGCCGCAAGAGACGCCGCCCGCGGCGCGGGACGGGTCGGCTCGAGTCGCCCGTCACCGCCCCCTCCGGCGCGAGCACGCCGAGGCGATCAATCCCATAACCCGTTGCTCTGCAACAACATGCGTTTTCAGATCCAGCACCGGTAAAGGTTTGGCGCCTTACGGCGTGACCGCTAAGTTACGTCGAATGTCTTTCGTGCATCTTCACTGTCATTCCGAATATTCGCTGCTCGACGGGGCGAACCGGATTCATAGCCTGATCGAGCGGGCGCAGGAGCTCGAGCAACCGGCCCTCGCCATCACCGATCACGGCAACCTGCACGCCGCCTGGGAGTTCCAGGAGAAGGCGCGCAAGGCGAAGCTCAAGCCGATCATCGGGATGGAGGCGTACGTCGCGCCGGGCGATCGAAAGCTCAAGGCGCGCGGCATGCCGGGGCAGAAGCCGTACTACCATCTGGTCCTCCTCGCCCGCGACATCGAGGGGTACCGCAACCTGGTCAAGCTCTCATCCCTCGGCTACACCGAGGGGTTCTACACGCGCCCGCGTGTGGACCGCGAACTCCTCGCCAGGTACAACGCTGGAATCATCGTCTCATCGGCGTGCATGGCCGGCGAGGTCGCGACGCACCTCCTGCAGGGCGACGACGACGCCGCGAAGGAAGCCGCGGCGTGGTACGCCGAGACGTTCAAGGATCGCTACTACCTCGAGGTACAGGCGCACGACTCCGAGGGACAGTCGCGCCTCAATGAGCGAATCTTCGCCCTCTCGAAGGAGGTCGGGCTCCCGGTCATCGCGACCAACGACGCCCACTTCCTCAAGGCGAACGACCACGACGCGCACGACATCCTGCTGTGCATCGGCCTCGGGAAGGATCGCGAGGACAAGGACCGCATGCGCTACGACGGAGGGCTCTACTTCAAGAGCGCCCCCGAGATGGCCGAGCGTTTCCCGTCGCGCCCCGACGTCCTCGAGCAGACGCTGGCGATCGCCGACCAGTGCGACGTCGTCTTCTCGAAGAAGTACAACGTCCCGTCGTTTCCGCTCCCGCCCGAAGTCGACAGCGAGAACGAATACCTCGTACGCCTTGCAACTGACGGTGCGCGGGTGCGCTACGGCGAGGTCCTCAGCGCCGAGGTACAGGAGCGACTCGACTACGAGCTGAGCGTCATCACCAAGACGGGATACGCCGGCTACTTCCTCATCACCTACGACTTCATCAAGGCGGCGCGCGACCGCGGGATCCCAGTGGGACCGGGGCGCGGCTCGGCGGCCGGTTCTCTGGTCGCCTACTCGTTAGGGATCACCGACGTCTGCCCGCTCAAGTACGACCTGCTGTTCGAGCGCTTCCTCAATCCGGAGCGCGTCTCGATGCCCGACATCGACGTCGACTTCTGCTTCGAGCGGCGCGGCGAGGTGATCGAGTACGTGCGCGAGAAGTACGGCAAGGACGCGGTAGGGCAGATCGTCACCTTCGGGACGATGAAGTCGCGCGCCGCCGTGAAGGACGTGGGACGCGTGCTCGGCTTCACCCCGGCCGAGACCGATGCGCTGGCCAAGCTCATCCCCAACCAGCCCAACTTCTCGCTCACCGTGCACGAGGCGGTCGAGCGCGTCCCCGAGGTCAAGAAGCTCTACGAGACCGACGACCGGTACACGACGCTCCTCGATTACGCGATCGCTCTCGAAGGTTTGTCTCGGCATACGGGGGTGCACGCCGCGGGCGTGGTGATCGCGCCGGGGCCGCTCGACGACTACGTCCCCATCTGCACGCAGAGCTCGAAGGGAGCGGGCGCGGGGAGCGAGGAATCGGTCGTCGTGACGCAGTACGACATGAACTGCCTCGAGAAGGCAGGCATGCTCAAGATGGACTTCCTCGGGCTCACCACGCTCACGGTGATCCACGATGCGCTGCAGGCGATCGCCGCGCGCGGCAAGGAAGTCCCCGACCTCGACACCATCCCGTTCGACGATCCCGAGACGTACCGGATGCTGCGCATGGGGCGGACGTGCGGCGTCTTCCAGTTCGAGTCGCCGCTGGCGACGGACATGCTCCGCAGCATGCGCTGCGACCGGTTTGACGACCTCGTCGCCTCCAACGCCCTGATGCGCCCGGGCCCGCTCGACGCCGGGATGCACAAGGTCTATCAGCGACGCAAGCGCGGCGAGGAGCCCGTCGTCTACGCGCTCCCGCAGCTCGAACCGATCCTCGAACCGACCTACGGCGTCATCACCTATCAGGAGCAGGTGATGCGTATCGCGCAAACGCTCGCCGGCATTTCGCTCGCCGAAGCCGACGTGCTCCGAAAGGCGGTGGGAAAGAAGGACGCGGAGCTGATCAAGGCAGAGCTCGGGAAGTTCGTGACCAAGGCGCTCGCGTTAGGCCACGACAAGCGCATCATCGAGGACCTCGCCGCACAGATCGAGACGTTCGGGCGCTACGGCTTCAATAAGTCGCACTCGGTCGCGTATTCGGTCATCTCGTATCACACCGCCTGGCTCAAGTGCCACTACCCGGCGGAGTTCATGGCGGCACTCCTGTCGTCGTCGATCGGCGATACCGACAGCGTGGTGAAGTTCATCAACGAGGCGCGCGAGCTCGGCATCGAGGTCCTCGCCCCCGACGTCAACGAATCGGGCTACAAGTTCACCGTCGTTGCCGACAAGCGGATTCGTTTCGGGCTTGGCGCCATTCGCAATGTGGGGCGTGGGGCGATCGACTCGATCCTGGCCGCCCGCGCCGACAAGCACTTCGAGTCGCTCTTCGACCTCTGCGAGCGTATCGACCTGCGGCTGTGCAACAAGCGCGTGCTCGAGGCGCTCATTCACTCCGGCGCCCTCGATTCGTTAGGTGGCCACCGCGGGCAGTACCTGGACGTGCTCGACGCGGCCCTGCACGAGGCCTCGCTCAAGCAGGAAGAACGGATCACCGGGCAGACCTCGCTCTTCGGCGACATCCTCGGCAACGGCAATGGGAGTGGTGGCGGACACGCGCTGACGCTCCCCAACGTCGGGCGCCTCTCCGAATCGGAGCGTCTCACGCGCGAGAAGGAAATTCTCGGTTTCTATATCTCCGGTCACCCTCTCGAGCCGTACCGTGCCGAGTGCGAACTGTTCTGTTCCTCGACCGTGTCCGGGCTCGGGACGTGGCAGGAGGGGGCCATGACCATCGGCGTGGTGGTCACGGCCATCAAGCGGCAGGTGTCCAAGAAATCGGGGGCCGAGTTCGCCAGGTTGACAGTCGAGGATTTTTCAGGATCTTCGGAGCTGCTGGTGTTCCCGGAGGCGTGGGCGGCGTTGGGGGATCGAATCCGCACCGACATCCCGCTCCTGGTGAAGGGGGGATACTCCCGGCGCGATCAGGGGGCGGACAACCCGACGTTCATCGTCGAATCCGTGCAGCGATTCGAGGAGTTGCGGGTATCCGGGCAGGTGGGCGTGGAGTTGGATCTGGGGGACGGGGGACGGGAGACGGGGGACGGGAGTTCGTTGTCGCCCGACCTCATGAAGGATGTGCGCATCGTCGCTGAATCCCACCCGGGGTCGGCATCGCTGGAAGTCCGCTGGATTGACGCGAAAGGGACGCCGACGCGACTGCGATCGCGGTCCATCAAGCTCGCTGCCGATAGCGCCTCGCTTGGTGAACTGCGTGCGTTGCTAGGCCATGACCGTGTGCGCCTCGTGCGCGTCGGAGGACAATGAATGGCTAGCACTCCCACGCTCGAGTTCGAACGCCCGATCTTCGAACTCGAGAAGCAGATCGATGAGCTGAAGAAGCTCGCCGGCGACCAGCAGATGAGCGTCGACGGCGAACTCCAGCCGCTGGAGAAGAAGCTCACCGACTTGCGGCAGGAGGTGTATCGCAACCTCTCCCCGCTCCAACGCCTGCAGGTGGCGCGCAGCAACAAGCGCCCCTTCACGCTCGACTACGTGAAGCTCTGCTTCACCGACTTTGTCGAGCTGCATGGCGACCGGGCCTTCCGCGAGGATGCCGCGATCGTCGGCGGGTGGGCGCGCCTCGAAGGCGAGACGGTGATGATCATCGGTCACCAGCGCGGGCGCGACACCAAGGAAAACCTCAAGCGCAACTTCGGGATGCCGCACCCCGAGGGATATCGCAAGGCGATGCGCCTGATGAAGCTCGCCGAGAAGTTCCAGGTCCCCGTCTTCACCTTCATCGACACACCGGGCGCCTGGGCGGGCCTGGGGGCCGAGGAGCGTGGGCAGGCCGAGGCGATCGCCCGGAACCTGTTCGAGATGAGCTCCCTCGCCACCCCGATCATCGCCACCGTGATCGGCGAAGGCGGCTCCGGCGGGGCCCTGGCGTTAGGCGTCGCCGACCGCGTGCTGATGCTCGAGAATTCGGTCTACTCGGTGATCACCGTCGAAGGGTGCGCGGCGATCCTGTGGAAGGACGGAAAGTCTCCGGAGATGCGCAACCGCGCCGCCGCCGCCCTCAAGATCACCGCCCCCGACCTCCTCGACCTCGGCGTGATCGACGAAATCGTCCCCGAACCCCCCGGCGGCGCCCACGCGAATCACGAAGTGACCGCCAAGTCGCTGCAGGAAGCGCTGATCAAGCACTACGAGGAGCTGCGGCGGTACAAGCCGGAGAAGCTGGTCAGGAAGCGCAGGGAGAAGTATTTGAAGATTGGGAAATACAGTGAGTAGAAGACGAGTTTTCTGAAGACGAGGCTTTAGAAGACGAGTTCTCTGAAGACGAGAAGACGAGGGGCGTGGCTGCTGGAGCCGCGCCCTTCGTCATTGCTGGGTGCTCCCGACTGGATATGTCGGTGGTGTAACTTCACTTGGAGGGTAGCGTCGCAGCTCACGCGCCCCAAGTCTCGTCTTCTCGTCCTCTGAAAACTCGCAGACCGTGCCATCCCTTGTAGAAGTCAGCTTCAAAGGCAACCGTCGCGAATTCTTCCATTGGGAGGGCGACGACGCGCTTCCCATGAAGGCCGCGGTGGTGGTCGAGGCGGACCGCGGCGAGGACTTGGGGTACGTGCATGCGACAGGTGAACTCGCCGAGAAGCGTGCAGCGGGCGTTCCGCATCGGCCGACCGAGGAGAATCCGGTCACGCAGTCGGTCAAGCGGCTCGCGACGCCGGACGAGCTCAAGCGGGTGGCTGAGTTGCGGGAGCAGGACGAGGTCGCGCGTCGCAAGGCGATGGAGCGCGTCAAGGCGAACAACCTCGTCATGAAGCTCACCGACGCCGAGTGGCGATGGGACCGGCGCAAGCTCACGATCTATTTCACCGCCGACAAGCGCGTGGACTTCCGCAACCTGGTCCGCGAGCTGGCGTCGATGTTCCGCACGCGGATCGAGCTCAAGCAGATCGGCGTGCGCGACGAAGCGAAGCGGCTGGGCGGGATCGGGCGTTGCGCGCGCGAGTACTGCTCGGCGTCCTGGCTCCCGGAGCTCAGGCCGGTCAATCTCGGTGTCGCCAAGGACCAGCGCCTCTCGCTCAACCCGACGCAGATCTCCGGGGCGTGCGGGCGGCTCATGTGCTGCCTGCGCTACGAGCACGACTTCTACGTGCAGCAGCGGAAGCGCTTCCCTAAAGAGCAGAAGATCATCGAGACGTCGAAGGGGGAGGAGAAGGTCATCTCCAACGACATCTTCCGGGAGCGCGTGACGCTGCGCGGCGTGGATGGCGAGGTGCGCACGATCGCGCTTGCCGAGCTGCGCCGCGAGTGGCGGAACGCCGGCGTGCAGGGGCAGCCGCTCGACGAGGACACGACGCCCGTGCCGTACGAGGCGATCTCGGACGAGGTGCTGCGCATGCAGGATACCTCGGAGATGCCGGCGTGGCGCCCCGACCTGCGTCGCGACGGGCTTCCGATGCGCGGCGGGCTGCCGGTCTTACCCCCGCCGGGTCCGGGCCGTGCGCGGCCGACGCGGGAAGGAGCGACAAGCGACGCGCAGCAGGGTAGCGATGCTGATCGTGGTCGCCCCGGGAGTTCGAGAGGGAGCGAGCGTCGTGATGCGCGCGCGGGCGATCGCCGAGATCCACGGCGAGAGCACGATCGCCGAGATCCTCGGCGAGAGCACGATCGCCGAGATCCACGGCGAGAGCGCGATCGCGATGCGCGGAACGACGTTGACGGCTCAGCCGAGGCGCGCGTCTTGGGCGACGAGACTCCTGACGCCGAGGGAGGCGACGCGCTTCGCGCGCCGGCTTTCTCGCGAGACGCCAAGAGCATCGACCGCGGAGATCGCGGAGATCGCGGAGATCGCGGAGATCGCGGGCGCTCTGGACGTCGCGATCGTCGTGCCGGTGGTGACCGGCGCGGCGGCGGGGTGCGCGGCGGCGACACACGCGGCGACGAGGCACGTGCCGTCGACGCACGCGCTCCCGAGGCGCGCGATGTGCGCGATCGCGAGCGCAACGCGGGCGACCGGCGCAAACGAGAGAGTGAGGGGAGCGCGGGCGACGACGGCGTGGAAGTTGTCGGCGGCGCGCCGGGCGGCGATGCCGGCGGCGGGAGTGCTAACGCCGAAGAGCAGGAGCGCCGCAACCGGCGGCGGCGCGGGCGGCGCGGCGGACGTCGCGGGCGGGGGAACGACCGGGGCGACGCCCCCGGCGGATCGAACGACTCTGGCGCAGGAGAGGGCGAGTGACCCGGTTCTTCATCACCACGGCGATCGACTATGCCAACGGCGAGCCGCACCTCGGGCACGCCTTCGAGAAGATCGGGACCGACGTCATCGCCCGCTACATGCGCCTTGCCGGCCGCGACGTGCACTTCCTCACCGGGATGGACGAGCATGGGCAAAAGGTGGCGCAGACGGCGGCCGACCGCGGCACGTCGCCGCAGGACTTCGTCAACCAGATCGCCATGAAGTTCCAGGCGATGTGGAAGCGCCTGTCCATCTCCTACGACCAGTTCATCCGCACCACCGACGACGGTCACAAAGCCGGAGTCCGCGCGCTCATCGAGCGGATTCACGCCACCTCCCCCGACGACTTCTACGAGCAGTCGTACGAGGGGTGGTACTGCGTCGGATGTGAGCTCTTCAAGCGCGACGCCGAGATCGTCGACGGGAAGTGCGTGCTGCACCCGACTCGTCAGCTGCAATGGACGGAGGAGCGCAACTGGTTCTTCCGTCTCTCGCGATACGCCGACTTCCTGCGCGGCGTCTTCGCGCGCGACCCCGACTTCCTCGCTCCCGAAAGCCGGCGCAACGAGATCCTCTCGCTGATCGACCAGGGGCTGGAGGACATCTCGATCACGCGATCGCGGCTCGCCTGGGCGATTCCCTTCCCCATCCCGACCTCCGACGGCATCCCGCAGGGGACCTGGGTCTGGTTCGACGCGCTCCCCAACTACCTCACCGCCACCGGCTTTCCGGAGGCAGGGTACGAGGATCGCTGGCCCGCCGACGTGCACGTGGTGGGGAAGGACATCACGCGCTTGCACGCCGTGGTATGGCCGGCGATGCTGGAAGCGGCAAAGCTCCCGCTCCCGCGCCGGGTGTGGGCGCACGGCTTCGTCAATTTAGGGGGCGAGCGCTTCAGCAAGTCGGCCGGCGTGAAACTGGAGCTGGCCGAGGCGATCGATCGCTTCGGTCCGGACGCCTTCCGCTACTTCCTCATGCGCGAGGTTCCGTTCGACGCCGACGGCAACTTCTCGTGGGAGCGATTCGAGGAGCGCTACAACGCAGATCTCGCCAACGCCTGGGGAAACCTCGCCAGCCGCACGATCGCGATGATCGAGAAGTATTGCGACGGCATCGTTCCGGCAGGTGCAACCACGACGCTCGACGCCGGCGACGCCGAAGACATCACGCAGTATCACTCGGCGATGGACGGGAGCCGCGGCTTCCTCCTGCACGAGGGACTCAAGGCGGTGTGGAACAGCGTCGCGCGGGGCAACGAGTTCGTCGACCGGCAGGCCCCGTGGAAGCTCGCCAAGGACCCGGAGCAGCGCACCGCGCTCGAGAGCACGATGTCGGCGCTCGCGCGCCATCTCGCGCGCCACTGCGTCCTCCTCTATCCGTACATGCCTGCCAAGGCCACCGAGCTCTGGCGGGCACTCGGCGCGCCAGGATATCCAGAGGAGCAGCGCTTCTCCGACTTGAGCCAGCTCGACGCCGCCGCCTGGAAGGTGAGCAAGCCGAGCCCGCTCTTTCCGAAGGAAGCGGCGCCCGCGCCCTAGCACAGCGCGCGCTCGCCACGCGGCGAGCGAGAGAGAAGGTGTGACCGAACGGCTTGCTGAGTCGCCAGAAGAGAGGTAAGTCCCTCCCCGCCGAGGAGCAGTCTCGTCTTCTCGTCTTCTCGTCTTCTGGTCTTCCGCCTTTGCGCTCCTGGACCCTTCTCCTCATCCCGCACGACACCGATGAACCGCGAAGCATCGCGGTCTCGGAGCGCTGGCTGCGCGTCGGCGCGGCTGGGGTAGTGGTGATCCTGTTCGCCGCGATCGTTGGCATCGGGACGCTGGCGGCGCGCTGGGCAAGCGTCGACAGTCCCTCGGCGCGCGCGCGCACCGCAGGCGTGCTCGACGACGGGAGCGTAGGCGCGACGGGGGGCGGCGGAGAACTCGATTCGCTGCGCGCGACGGTCGAGGCGCTCTATCATGTGCTCGACACCATCCGCCAATCCGATGCGCAGCTGAGCGAGGCGGCGGGACTCGGCGCGACGGAAGCGACCGCCGAGGGGAACCACGCGTCGATCGCCCTCACGCGCGCGAGTGCGGACTCACTGCTGCAGGGCGCGAGCCAGGTGGCCGAACGCCTCGTCGCCCTGGCCGATTCGGCGCGGCGACGGCGCGAGCCGGCGGCCAAGGGGCAATCGTCCGAGCGTCAGGCGCAACAAGCTACCAAGCATTAGGACACTGCTCGTCGCGGTCGACGCGCCGGCGACACGTCGCAACGTCACGTCTTCTCCGTCGCGCTGCGCGGACATGCGCGACGCATACCGCCGCATCAGGGGAGCGCGACCGCCCCCGTACGTCCGCACGCCGTGCCGGTCGACACCGGTCGCGCCGACGGTGAAGTCCCGGTAAGCATCACGTCGATGCCTCCCGGACAGGAGACGCCGTTCACGGTCACGGTGGTCGCGATCATGTGAAGGTTGATCGCGTCCCACGCGTCGTTCACGATGGCGATCGTCCCCGTCACCGCAACGCCGCTCGCCGTGATCGTCGTAACGGCGCGCGTATCGGAGAAACGGCAGTCGGTGAGCGTCGCGGTGACGTTGAGGTTCGCGGTGCCCGCTCCGTTCGCGCGCGTCCCGGCGAGCGTCCCCTGATACGACCCGCTCCCGCCGCCGGCACAGGCGACCTGGAAACTCAACGGAAGGGAGAAGGTGTCGGTGGATGGTTCCCGCTGGCGCTCGATCGCCGAACGCACACCGCTCCAGAGGTACCCCAAGGTGGCGTACGTGTCGTCATTGCTGATCGGCGCGACCCCGGTCGTGTCGATCCCACCCACGCCGCACGCCGCAAGAAGAAGCGCTGCCCCAACGTGCAGAGCACGGGGCAACCGCCAGCGCTTCGCGCGCATCGTCCCAAGGGAAGCAATCATCGACGGGAAGATGCCGGTGCGCCCGAATGCGGTCAATGCGCACCGTCACCGTGAGCCGCAAAGAGCGACGAGCCAGACGAACTCGGCACCGTGGTGACCGAGCATCCACCCGTGCTCGCCGTGATCCCCATACTGCACATCATCACTCCGCGGCGCGGCCCCGCCGCGCCGCACTCCCGTCCCCCGTCTCCCGTCTCCCGTCCTCCGTAAAGCAACACGGGCCGGCGCAACCGCGCCGGCCCGTGAAGACGTCCTATCCTTCCCTGCTCACGGAGGCGTCGGCGAATTGCGGGGGTTGCCCGATCCACCAAAGGTGTAGAGCGCCTCGCCACGCACACCCAACTCCTTCGCCGGAACCGGCATTTCTGCCGGCGTACCGGTGCGGAGTCCATTGGCGACGCGGCGCCGATTGTAGACCGGCGCCGCGCCGAGTCCAAGCAGCTCCACTTCCTGCTCGTAGTGGAGCTTGTTCATCAGCTCCGCGGCGCCATCGCTGGCCAGTGCCGGCGAGAGGCCACCACGGGTAACGCGGGTGTTGTTGATCTTCTCCGCGGCGAGTGTCAGGCTCCCGCCGCTACGAATGAGTCCTTCGGCCCATAGCAGGTCGTTCTGTCCCGCCGAGATGACCGGCGCCGGCCCGTATCCGCCCCAGATTCCGGTCGGATCCTGATTGCGGCTCAGGTCATAACGAATGTGGCCGATGTTCGACTGGTGATACTGCCCGCGGTTGGCGGCGAAGATCTCGTAATACGAGAACGAGAAGTCCGTGCCCGGGTGCGTGTCCGGTCCTTCGGGAATCGTCCCCCACCCGTCGACGATGGACTCATCACCGAAGGTGCCGTCGCCGAGTCGATTGTCGGGCGAGTTGGGTTGGGAGTTGCCGCCCACCGGATACGGATCCGCCTGCGTGGCGGGATCGAGCATGTGGGCCACGCGGGTGTGGATGACGCCTGTATCGATTGCGTTGAACCAGATGAGCACCTCGTGGCACCACGAGGAGCAGCCATCGCCGATAAAGACGAAGTCGAACGGCGAGGCGCCCGACATTCCCTTCGAGGCGTAGTTGGCCACGCGTGCCCAATCGACCTGCGCGTCCTCGGTTGCATTGCGCGGGTAGTAGGCGAGCGTCATGGCGGCCACGGTGTTGGCGATGCGGGCGATCTGCGTGTTGGTGTACGAGCGCCCGTTGGTCCACGCAGCCGGCGTGGTGAACGCGTTGGCGTTGGCCAGCGCGATAGCCTCGTCGAGCTTGGCCAGCGCCGCGTCACGCATCTCCTTGCGATTCGAGTACTCGAGCTTCGTCACGTCGACGGTTTCGTCGATGACGTAGCCCTTATCGTAGTTGATCGCGATGCCGGAGTGTGCGAGCCCGTTGACGAATGCCGCGATCGTCTCCGCGCGCTTCGTATCTGCGGCGTTGTTGATCACGACGTTGTCGACGCGAATCGCCCGCAGCACGTCGGTAGCCGACGACGCCGCGCTGTAGTACTTGGACCAATACCATTCGAGCTGCGCGCGCTCCTGCGCCCCGGGCTCGTTCTTCCAGGGGCGTGTGTTGCGCGTGCCGTCGGGATCCTGGCTGTTGATGTAGAGCATGAAGAAGTTGTTCCACGACGACGAGTACGCGTCGGCGATCGTGGAAAGAGGTCCGACGGCCATCATGCCTTCGTAGCCGGTGAACCAGGTGCGCAGCGTGCCGCCGGCGACCGCCTCGAGGGCGGCCGGGTCGGAGAGGGCACGCTTGGCATCCGGCGCGTTCGGGTTCGTGACGTCGAGGCTATTGCACCCGACGACAGCCCCCAGCGCCACGAGGGCGAGCCACCCGGTCAAGCGGGATGTCTTCATAGTGAGAATCGGTCTCCTGATCTTGGGTTTGCGGCTCAGAAGCCGAGTTCGAGCATCATGGTGAACGTGCGATAGGCCGGATAGCTGAAGTTGTCGACGCGGAAGGCAAACGGCTTGTCGCCGCCGCCCGTCACGCCGCCGGCGCCGGAGACGTCGGGGTCATACCCGCTGTAGTTGGTCTTCGTCCAGAGGTTGCGACCAACGATCCCCAGCCGGGCGTTCTCGATCGGGCCGAGGTGCAGCGACTTGGTCCACTTCTGCGGGAGCCCGATGTTCACGGACAGTTCGCGCAGGCGGACGTAGGAACCGTCCTCCACGAAGTAGTCGTTGGCGTTGATGCCGTTGTAGAACACCTGGTAGTACTCGACCGGCTTCTTCGCCGACTGCGGCTTGCCGCGCTGGTCGAAGACCGGGTCACGCAGCTCGTTGAACGGCCACTGACGGGTGAGGTTGTAGATGTTGCCGCCCTGCACCCAGTTCACCAGCGCATTCACCGAGATGTTCTTGTAGGTGATGGCGTTGTTGAACGAGAGATTGAAGTCGGGGTTCACGTCGCCGATCTGCTGGAGCGACGTGCCGTCCGCGAGGTACGCCTTGAGCGGGCGTTCGGCGAGCGTGCCCTTCGCCGACGTGAGGACGTAGAAGCCCTCTTCGTTCAACGAGTAGTCGGCCGCCGACCCCGGGATCTTCTTCGAGCTGATCGCGGTCGCCAGCTGCGCCGCGGTCTTGATGAACTTCTCGCCGTAGATCACGCCGAACGTCTCGCCAGCCGCAACGCGGAAGAACTGCGTGTTGCCATCCGGCCCGTTGAGGAACGGCGGCACGTTCAGCGCGGTGATCTTGGAGCGCGTGCGGTCACCGGCGATGTTGAGGTGCCAGGAGTAGTCCTTCTTCGCCAGGAGCAACGCGCCGAGGGCGATCTCGTGCGTGTTCCCCTTGAGCGTCCCGGCATTCTGCCACTGGGACAGGTAGCCAGCGGCGGCCGACAGCGGCACGTCGAGGATCTGGTCCTTCGTGAGCTTGTCGGAGTAGCTGTACTCGAACGTGAAGTTCGTCAGGAAGTTGACGTTCACGCCGTACTCGACTTCGCGCGAGAAGGCCGGCTTCAGGTTCGCGTTCCCGAGGCGCACCTTCTGCGGGGAGCCAGCGGTGATTTCGAGCGTCTCGTACTGCGCGTCGAAGATCGGGCGCAACCCGGCGGTCCCGACGGAGGCACGCAGCTTCAACTCGTCGATGCCGGGGATGTGGAAGTCCTCGGACAGACGATAGGCACCGGAGAGGCGGTGATACGTCTGGCCGCGCTGCTCCGACCCGAAGAGCGATGACTCGTCGCGGCGCAGCACGCCGTCGAGGATGTAGCGCTCCTTGATCTCGAAGGTCGAGACGAGGAAGGCGTTCCGCGCGCGGAGGAGCTGCGTCTGCGAGCCCGGCTGGATCGGCGTGTTCGGATCGGGCGAGGCGGCGGAGAACTCCGTCACCTTCGGCACCGTGAGCGCCGTCGCATTGACCTGCACGTACTGGTTCTGCTGGTCCTCGTAGACGTAGGCGAGCTTTGTGGTGTTCTGCAGCCAGTTGCCAACGTTGCGCACGGCGGTCAGCGTCACACCGGTGTTGTAGGTGCGGTCGTTGGTCGCCTGCTGGAAGAGGGCGCCCTTGTCCGCTCCACCGGCCGAGTTGAGGAAGCCTAACGGGCGGAAGTTCTTGTAGTTCTGGTTCGCCACGTCGTAGTTGAAGTTCCCCTCGGCGGTGAGCCACTCGACCGGACGGTAGCGAAGCTTGAGCGTCCCGGTGAAGCGGTCACGGTCCTTGCTGATCTGGCGCTGCGACAACCCGTACAGCGGGTTGTTGAGGTTTCCCGACTGCGGCGGCTGCTTGATGTTGGCGATGTACGGCGTGCCGTCGGGGTTCTTGGCGAGGAGGTCGATGTTCGGCTCGAGGAAGCGCAGGCCGAAGAAGATCCCGGTGTCCTCTCCCTGGTCGGCCGTCGAGCGTCCGTAGAACGCGCCAGTCTGGAAGTCGAGCTTGTCGGAGAGCGCGTGATCGAGGTTCAGGCGGAAGTTCTGCCGCTTGAAGCCATGGAGAATGGCGAGCACGCCGCTCTCCTGCGTGTTCTGCAGCGAGGCACTGAAGTTGGTCGCGCCGCGCCGCTGCCCGACGGAGAGGTAGTTCGTATAGAACGTCCCGGGCTTGAAGACCTGGTCGAGCTGGTCGAAGGTCTGCGGGTACGGATTGTCGGAGATGTGATCGGCCTTGATCACCCGGTTGCCGTTCGCGTCGCGCGCGAAGTCACCGTTGGCCATCACGTACGGATGGGAGAGGTTCCCCGGCACCTTTCGCGGAAGGTTGCTCTGCCCGTACTCGTTGCGGAACGAGAAGTATGTCTGCCCTTCGGCGAGGTTCGCGCCGCGCTTCGTGAAGATCTGCACGACGCCGTTGGCGGCATCGGAGCCGTAGAGCGAGCTGGCGGCCGCCCCCTTGATCACCTCGACACGCTCGATGTCTTCCGACGAGATGTCGGCGAGCGAGAGGCGCGAGATCGTGCCGTCCACGATGATGAGCGGATCGGTCCGCCCGGAGATGCTCGTGGGGGCACGCAGACGAATCGCCGGCGCAGCGCCAGGCTGGCCGGAGACGGTCGCGACGCTCGCGCCGGCGACCTTGCCGCTCAGCGACGCTAACGGCGTGGTGCCGGGGGCGTCCTTGAGCTGCGATGCGTCGACCGCGGTCACGGCGAAGGCCGTCTTTTTCTGCGACGTCGCGCCGCTCACGCCGGTGACGACGATCTGTTCGAGGTTGAGGACGTCGCGCTCGAGCTCGAAGTCCTTCTGGAGGTTCCCCACGTCGATGACGATCTGGAGGCGCTTCGGCTTGAAGCCGATGGAGCGGGCGATGAGATTGACCGTCCGTCCGCGCACCTTCCCCACGTCGATCGTGAAGTTGTAGCGCCCATCGACCGAAGTCACCGCGCCGACACCCAACTCCGGAATGCCGACGCTGGCCCCACCGAGCGGCGTACCCTCGGACGTGACCCGTCCCGAATACACGGCGTTCTGCGCCGACGCCTGACCGGCCAGCAGCGCGACCAGCGCTGCCCCTCCGGCAAGTCGCGACGCGCCTCGGAGCAGCGAACGACTCATACCCATAGAGCATACCTCCGTGCAAAAGACGAGAAACCTGCGTGGTCGCGCCGTCCGAAGAGCCTCTCCCCCCGAACGAGGCGCGGGCCCATCCGGCCACCTTTCCATCTTGCACCGGAACGAAAAGTCCCCTACACATGGAGATCGCCCGGATACGCTCACGAGGCGCTGCGCGGCCTCCATGAACGAAAAACTCGCGGGCGAGGGGCGAGTCGCGACGATGCTGGGATAGGGTGAGGCGGCGCGGGATGTTCCGCGGCAGATCGTACTACTTATTTGGTCGCTCTGCAACACCGCCGTAACAACACGCCGGCCACTCGCCGCGCCGCCACACCTCATCCTGGCGCCGCGCCACTCGTGCTCGGCGGCTGCAATTCCGGGGGAACGCACATGCGCTGGCAGCTGCACGCTCTGTTCGGACTCGCATTCGTCGCCGTGTTCCCGGGACGAACCGTGCACGCGCAGTCCCGGCATTCCGCCCTTGCGGCCCGCGTCGCCGGGCGCGTCGTCGACTTCACCACCGGGCATCCGATCCCCGACGCGGACATCATTCATCTCCGCGATGGACGCGTCATTGTCAGCGATTCGCTAGGGAGATACGACGTGGACTCCCTCCCGTCGGGGCTGATCCGGCTCGTCGTTCGAGGCAAGGGATTCCCGCCGTTGATGCTGACGGTCGCCCTCGCCGAGGGAGAGCAGATGAGCCGGGAGATCGAGCTCGACTCGACCGCCGTCGGGCGCAAGGCGGCTCAGCAACTCCCGCGCGTCGCCATCGAGGCGTTGCGCCCGCCGACCCCTCGATTCGTCGACTTTGAGCGCCGGCGCGTCGTCGGACGGGGTCAGTATCTGACGCGTGAAGATCTTGAAAAGACCAACGCCGCGTCGCTTCAGGACGCGATGCGCGGGCTCCGCGGGGTGCATGTCACCTGCGGCGGCGGGACTTCCTGCGCGATCCGCATGGCGCGCGCACCGATGCGATGCGCCCCCGACTACATCGTCGACGAACGGCTGGACAACTGGTTCGGCCCCACCACGCCGATCCGCGACATCGAGGGGATCGAGGTCTACACGGGGCCAGCCGACGTCCCCGGGGAGTTTGCCGGCACAACTGCCGGATGTGGCGTGATCGTCATCTGGACCCGCGCGGGCCCGTCACGACACCAGTCTCGCCCCTGAGTCCTCCGCACGCCGAGGGGCACCAGCGAGGGTCGGGCGCGAGCGCGCGTCGGGCGCCAGCGTGGGTCGGGCGCGACCGCGCACGAATGCCGCGCCGCTACGGCGACGACTGCCGAACGCGCACCTCGCGCTGGCCAGCTGCAACCGGCACGTCCCGCTCGGCACCGCCGGGCCAGCGCACATGCACCGCTGTGACGTCGCCGGCCATCGCGAGCACCGTCACCGCCCCATCCATCGACCAGTATCCGCTCCCGGCGCGCACCTCTCGCACCGGACCGCGCGCGCTCCCGCGCACGACTTGCAGCTGCGCGCCGATCGCCAGCGGATTGCCGCGATCTCCCTCAAGCACCACGCGAATCCCCGGCGCACCACCGATGTTGTGCCAGAGTGTGGTCGCGGCGCCGTTCTGCGACACCGCGAGGTCGACGCGACCGTCCCCGTCGTAGTCCGCGGCTGCGGCGCCGCGCTGATCGCCGAGCACGAAGATCCCCGCCCGCCGTACCCCAAGCGGCGCAAAGCCACCGCTCCCATCGCCACGCAGCAGGAGCCCCACGCCGGCGTCGAAACGCATCGTCATGCGCTCCGTCGCCGAGAAGTTCTGCGCGAGGAAGAGATCGTCCTTCCCGTCGCCGTCGAAATCCGCGACGACAGCGCCAAAGGCGGGGGCGTACTGCGCCGCACCGGGAAGTGCGTGCCCTTCGAAATGGTCGCCGCGGTTGAGGAAGACCATGTGGGCGAACGTCGTGGCGCCGACCCGCGCCGTGCGTGAGGCTGCATCACCCAGCAGGTCGTCCACGCTCATGGCGGCGAAGGAGGCAAACGTGGGGGTGCGCCCCGCGAGCGGACGAAGTGCCGGTCCCAGCTTGTCGAGCGACTCGAGCGGCATCTCCTTCCCCGAAACCGAATCGCGTCGGGCAAAGAGCAGACCCGGCCCACCGGCGCCGAAGTCGCCCAGCACCAGCGTGTAGGGGCGATCGGGCGACGCCTGCCACGGGATGTTGAGTCCCCAGCTGGTCGCGACGAGGTCGAGCCGTCCATCGCCATCGAAGTCGCCCGCCGCCACCCCATTCCATCGACTCGTGACGTCGCCCATCCCCCACGCTCGCGTGACGTCGCGGAAGCGCCCGTGCTCGTTGTGCAGGATGCGCACGGGACCCCACTCGGCAGCTGCAACGAGCTCCGGCCAGCCATCGCCGTCCAGATCCGTCAGGAGCACCGCCGACAGGAGGCCGAGCGCCGAGAGCGCGGCGCTGTTGGCGTTGTCGCGAGTGAATCTCCCTGTGGCATCGCCGAGGTAGAGGTGGGTGGGGGCCGGATACGGCCACGAGCCGGGAATCACGCGCGGCGCGACAACGAGATCGAGGAATCCATCGCCGTTGACGTCGCCGACCGCGAGCGGACCGACGCTCGCGCTCTCCGGCGGTGCAACGGTCGAAGGCGCGCCCCCCCGCTCCACGCCTCCCGCCTGCCCGACGCGGTATCCGACTACAGCAGGAATGCCTAGCGCCTCGACCGGACTCGATGCCTCGTAGCTCGCCTCACCGGCCACCAGCATGGTCCCCCCGCTGCTGTCGGGAACCGGAAGGATCGTGGTGAGGTCCCAGCGCGTGGGTGGAGGTGCGGCGAGTGGCGTGAAGCCGGCCGGCGTGTTGCGGAGGAGGGCGAGCGCGCCGCCCCGCCCTGCCCCCACCACCAGGTCTTCGCGTCCGTCCCGATCGAGGTCGATCCAGCTGATCCCCGGCCCTAACTGGCTGAAGCGATTTGGCAGGAGTGGCTGTCGGCGGTAGTCGTCGAAGAGCGAGTCGACGTGCACCTGCCCGCGCAGGAGCGGCGTCGCATCCGCGAACAGTGGTGGCGCCGAGTCGGCGGGAACGTCGCGCGGTCCCGCACTCGGCGCATCGGTTTCCTCGGCAATCTCGTACAGTCGGTTGCGCACCGCCCCATCGATCCGGCTCACGTGCCCATCGCGCCAGCGCACGTCGATCGACACCAACGAATCCGTGCCGGTGGCGAACGAGAGCTCGGTGTCGCTTCCGGAGAGGTAGTAGCCGCCGGCGGTCATCTCGCGCGTCTGTGCGGGGAGGGACGGCGCGTGCACCGTGACAATTGCGCCGATGCCACCGACGTTAGGCGCCGCGCCCCGGAGGCGTACGGCGACTCTCCCCGCTGTGCTCTCGTTGCGAAACAACGCCGGTGCGTCATCGAGGCGCGTGACGACGACGTCCAGGTCGCCGTCGCCGTCCAAGTCGGCGAGCGCGAGTCCCTGCGAAATCCCTTCGTCCTTCCCGAAGCCCCACTGCGCGCTGACATCGCGGAACGTGACGTCATGCGCATTCCGGAAGGCGACGCTGCGCGTGGCACTGCGCGGGAACTCCCCCTGCTCGCGATTCCACGGGACGCGCGGAACGCTCGTGCGGATGCGTTCGTAGGTGTCGGCATCGCGAATGTCCCACCGGTGGCCATTGACGACCAGCAGGTCCTCGTATCCGTCCAGGTCGACGTCGACGAACGCCGATCCCCACGACCAGTCGGTCGCGGCAATTCCGGCGTAGTCGGCCACCTGCGCCCACGTCCCGTCGCCGCGCGACAGCTGCAACGTGTTCTGCATCCACTGGCCGGGCTCCTGCGAGATCCCCACCTGTTTTGGCAATGGCGTGTTTGTCGCGTGCTGCCGCTGTCGGCCGGCGAGCGTGGGGCTGAGCATGTCGGTGGTGAAAAGGTCCACGTGACCATCGCGGTTCACGTCACCGAAGTCGACCGACATGCAGGTGTTGCTCGTCTCGCGGATCGCGCGCGCGCCCGAGAGCCGGAAATTCCCGGTGCCGTCGTTGAGCCAGAGCTGATCCGGATCCTCGAAGTCGTTGCAGGCGTACAGGTCGGGCGCCCCGTCGCCATTCACGTCATAGAATCGCGCCGCCAGCGTGAAGTAGTCCGGCTCCTCGGCGAGCGGCGTACCGTCGGCGGCGCGAAAGCGCGGCCCCGCGGTCGAGACACGCGTGAAGTGCCCCTTGCCGTCGTTGAGGAACAGAAGATCGGGTTCGGCGCGCTGCGACCGGACGATCCCGCCGAGGTCCGGTCGCACGTCGATCCGGAACTCTTCCTTCCAGGCGTCGGCAACCTGATAGTGGTCGCCCACCTTCTGCACCACCTGGTCGGCGGCACGCGCCTCCGGAGGAAACGCGTCGAGCGCGTTCCGCTTCTTGTAGGTCGCGACGTACAGGTCCAACGATCCGTTGCCGTCGACGTCGGCGAGGGCGAGCGTGGTGACGGCGTACCCTCCCACGAGCCCGCTCGCCGCGGTCGCATCGTGGAACTTGCCTTTGCCATCGTTGAGCCAGAGCGCAACCGGACCACCGAGCGTACCGGCGAGCAGATCGAGGTCTCCGTCGGCATCGACGTCGGCGAAGACCGCGCCAGTCGTGGCGAGCGAAGACGCATCGATCCCGCTCGCCGCCGTGACGTCGGTGAAGCGAAAGTCGCCATCGTTGTGGTAGAGCGCCGCGGGGCGCTCGACCGAGGCGAGGAAGAGATCGGGAAGCCCGTCACCATCGACGTCGCCGATCGCCGCGCCCGCACCCAACAGGAGGTTGCGGTTCGCCATCGCGTGCTCGTCGTCGACATCGTTGCGGTGGGCGACTCCCGTGCGCGAGGCGTCGAGGGGAGCGAACCCGGAGTGGCCGCGCGTCGGCACCGCAAGCGCGCGCCAGCGATACCCTTGCGCCTCGTGCCAGCTCACATCGACGGCGGGGGGCGACGAGCACCCCGCCGCGACCACTGCCAGCAGCGCGAGTACCCGGACGATCAGACCGTCGCGCAGCCGGCGCCGCCCGGCGCGATGCACCGTCACGCAGCGGTTGTCGTGTACCTCCAGTGGAGCCTCCTCGGGGTCGAGCGATCAAGCGGTGTGCGGGCAACGTTACCGGACACTTCCCGTCACGCGCAACTGCGTGGCCGCGGCGCGGGGACGTAGCGGCGCGGCATCCGTCCTTCGCGCGAATCTTGTGCGTGGCCTCTGCCGCATTGCGATCACTATGTTCACTGGGTGATCGATCGTGCCGAAGCGCGACCGGTTGCCGGCGCGCCTCGCGGTGCACCGAGTCCTGGCTCCCGCCCAACCGACATGCGCTGTCGACTGCTTGTCCCGCTCCTGCTGCTCGCTGCCTGCTCCTCGCCTCGCGATGCGCGCGACATCGCGCAGGGTTCGCGAGATGCAGATCCATTCATCGACTCCGTGCGCGCGCGACGGGCGCGCGAGCTCGGGCACCGCCCCGATACGCTGGGGACCCGCGTCGATTCGACCCGAATTCTCGGGGCGCCGACCGCACGCGTTTGGCTCGTCCTCGTGAGTGAGTTCCAGTGCGCGAAATGCCGCAGGGTGGCGACGGAAATTCTCCCGGCGATTCGGCGCGAGTACGTGGACCCCGGAAAGGTGCGCGTCGCCTTCATCAATTGGCCCGACGAGCGCCACTTCAACTCTCGCTTCGCCGCCCATGCCGCGTTGTGTGCGGGAGCGGCAGGACATTTCTGGGAGATGCACGACTCGCTCTTCGCGACGCTCCCGCAATGGGAGCGCCTCCCCGATCCACAGCCCTTCATGGACTCGCTGTCGATCTCGCTCGGGACAGATCCCAAGGGGCAGCACTTCTGCACGGAGCGACAGCGGTTGTCCAATCTCATCGAGGAAGACCGCGTGCGCAGCATCGAGTCCGGCGCGAAGGTCCGCCCGACGGCGTTCATCGGGAGCGAGAAGCTCGAGGGTGAGAATCTCACGCTCTGGGGCGTACGACGCGCGCTCGACGCGGCGCTCGCTCGCACGGGCGACGCACGAAAATGAAACGCGGAGCGCCCGGTCGACCGGACGCTCCGCGCGGGGGTGCCGCCAGCTGCAGCGCTACTTGTTGAAGTCGACCTTCGGCGCTTCGCGCGCCGCTGCGTTCGTGACCTCGAAGTAGTCCTTCGCCTTGGCGCCGGTGATCTTCGCGGTGATCACCTGCGGAAATTTGCGGATGTAGGCGTTGTAGCGCTCGACCGCGCCGTTGAAGTCGGTGCGCGCGACCGCAATGCGATTCTCCGTCCCGGTCAGCTCGTCCTGCAGGCGGAGGAACGCCTGGTCCGACTTGATCTGCGGATAGGCTTCGACCTGCACCATCAAGCCGCGCATCGCGGTCGTCAGTTGGTCGTTCGCCTCGGCCATCTGCTTCGTGTCGCGCGTCTGGAGTGCGTCCACGAGGCCGGATCGCGCCTTGGCGACTTGCGTGAAGACCTCCAGCTCCTGCTTGGCCTGTCCGCGCACCGTCTCGACCAGGTTGGGAACGAGGTCGGCGCGCCGTTGCAGCTGCACCTCGATCTGCTGCTTGGCAGAGTTGGCGGATTCGTCGTACGTCTGGATGGTGTTGTAGCCGCACCCCGCGAGTACGAGCGGGAGGAGGGCGAGGAATCGGCGAGCACGCATTGGGAACCTCAGATTGGAGAAGACGAGAGGACGAGAAGACGAGAAGAGGTCAGCTGGGGTAGCCGCCGTCGGCTTGTGAGGTTTGGGAGAAGGCGTCGAGGTAGTTCACCAGCGTTTCGGCAAAGCGCAGGTAGGGTTCGACGTGTGCCGCGGCATCGGCCGCCGAGAGCGTCTTGATCCCGCGCTTGTGCTGCACCACGCGAAGCACGGCCGAAGCGTCGCGCCCGCTGCGGCTTCCGAATCGCACACAGACGTCTGCCGAGTCGGCGGGGGGCGAGTCGCCCGTCAGGCGCAACGCGGCGCGCAGGAGCACGAGCATCGAGCTCGCGCTCTCCTCGAGGAGGGAGAGCAGCGCCTTTCCATCGCCCTGCGCCCCCATGATCGCGTGCCGCAATCGAAGCAGGACGCTCATCGCCTCGTGCTCCAGCTGCAACCGCAAGTCCGCCAGCTCGACGTCGATCCCTTCGAGCGGAAGGCGCCCGGCGAGGACCTTGTGATGGGCGAGGATATCGGCGTACTCGATCGGGAAGATGTCGGCACTCCCCTGCCATTCGGCGATCGTCAGCGTGAGCGGTGGCGGATTCCCTGCCTCGCGCCAGGCTCGTGCCACGGGTGCCGACTTGCGCAGGTGATCCATCGTGACTTGCTGCACGACGACCAGCACGTTCAGGTCCGAATGGCGATCGACTGCGTCGCCACGCGCCGCCGATCCGTAGAGTGCGACACCAACCAGCTCGTCGGCATAGACAGCCGCGAGCTGTGCCACGAGAGCATCGAGGGTCATCTTGGCCATGTCACCAACTCCCGCTGGAACCGCCGCCGCTGAATCCGCCGCCACCACCAAATCCGCCGAAACCGCCCCCGCCGCCACCCCCCCACCCACCGCCGCCAAAGCCCCCGCCGCCCCAGTGTGAGCGCCGCCCGCCGCGCGACACCGCGTCGGCGATCAACAGCGCCTGCAGACATCCATTCCGACCGCCGCCGCCACGCGTGGCACGCGCCATCGTCGTGAGCACGAATAGCAGGACGACGATCGCCACAAGCACGAGTTGCGGAGGAATATCGCCCCCGCGCCGTTCCATCTGCGGCGCTTCCACTGGAACGAGCGCCGTGTCCAGGGTGAAGCCGAACTCCCCCTCGAAGCGCTGCGCGACGCGGACGGTAATGAGCTCCAGCGCCTCGCTGTATGCCTGCTGCTGAAAATACGGGATCGCTTCGCGTCGGATGTCACCAGCAGTCGCGTCGGTGATGAATCCCTCGGTTCCCTGCCCGGTCTGGATCGAGATGTAGCCGCGCCCGTCGGAGCTGGTCTCCTTGGGGACCACGAGGATCACGACGCCAGCATTGCGTGCGCGATTGCCGATCGCATCGGCGGTTCCGACCTTCCATTCGCGTCCGATCCGGAGCGCCACATCGCCCACGTCGCGGCCAGCGAGGTCGCGGAGGGTGACGACCACGATCTCGCCCCCCGACTTCGCCTTCACGTCGAAGATGATGCGGTTGATACGCGCGATCGCATCGGGGGAGAGGACGCCCGCGGCGTCCACCACCATGTCGGCCTGCGTCGAGCTGAATCCACGAGGCGGTGCCGGCAGCTGGACATCCTGTGCCGGCAAGGCGAGCGTGGCGACGAGCGCGAGAAGGGCCAACACCAGCGATCAATCCCCCTTGATTCGGTCCTGATACGATGACGCCCGGCGCGCGAGCCGTGCCGGGCGAAGGCGAGTCGCTTGTACGTTAGCCCTACGTCATGGAGGGGGGTAGGGATTCATCGTCCGAGCGCGCGTCGAACACCATTCTGCGAGGATAACACGCGAGCGCGCTCGGCGACGCGGTGGGGGAACGCGGAGCCTGCGAGTAGATTTTCCGTGCGCCGCGTCGGCGCGCTCGGTGCCCGATGCCGGCCTGTGGTGCGCCCTCGTTGTCGTGCGCGCCTTCCGCCATGTCCGCTGTTCCTCTCACCCACGTGCTCATGTCGCGACTTCGCTCGGCACTCACCATCGCCGCGGTCCTCGCGCCGCTCGCGGCCTGCAGTGCGAAGGCCGGGAACGCCGCCGACTCCGCCACCGCCGCTCCGTCAGCTGCCACGTCGGCACCCACCGCGGCCGGCGCCGGCACTGCTGCGCCTGCCGCCAGTGCGTCGACGCCCGACCCGCGCATAACCCGCGCCGACGCCGCGCGCATCCGCGGCGACGCGAACGCGAAACTCTGGATCGTTGTCGCCAGCGACTTCCAGTGTCCGTATTGCGGGCAGTGGGAGCGTGAGACGGCACCCGACGTCATCAAGGAGTTCGTCGACACCGGGATCGCCCGCCTCGCCTTCGTCAACTTTCCGCTGCGCCAGCACCCTAACGCCGAACCAGCCGCCGAGGCGGCGATGTGCGCCGGCGCGCAGGGAAAGTTCTGGGAGATGCACGATCGCATCTTCAAGTCGCAATCAGAGTGGAGCGTGCTCCCGTCGGCAGAGTCGTACTTCGAGAAGGCGGCGACCGAGATTGGCCTGTCTACGCCGGACTATGAGGCGTGCATCAAGGATCACGTGATGCGTCCGATGATCGAGGCCGACGCGGAGCGCGCCACGAAGGGCGGCGCGGGCTCGACTCCGACGTTCTTCATCGGCGATCAGGTGATCGCGGGCGCCGAGAAGATCGAAACGTTCCGCAAGGCGATCGCGCTCGCGCAGTCGAAGCTCGCGAAGTAGTCGCTTGAATTCCCTCGTCTACTGGGGGTATCGCGTAGTCGGGGAGTTGGCGTCGCTCGCGGTGCGCATCGCGCCGGAGAGCGAGGGAAAGTTGGCGCGCACCTTTCGCGCGCGGCGCGGCGTGCTGGAACGATTTGCGGAGTGGGGGCGGACCCAACGCGATCCGTCGCGCCCGCTCCTGTGGATGCACGCCCCATCAGTCGGCGAAGGGCTGCAGGCGCGCCCGGTGCTCGAGCGCATGCGCCAGCGTCGCCCCGACGTTCAGCTCGCCTACACCTTCTTCAGTCCGAGCGCCGACTCGTTCGCGCGCAAACTGGATGTCGATTTCGCCGACTACGTCCCGTTCGACACCCCGCATGATGTCGGCGCCGCGCTCGACGCGTTGCAGCCGACGGCGCTCGTCTATGCAAAGCTGGACGTCTGGCCGCTCCTCACCGCGTACGCCAGCCGTCGCGGAGTGAAGGTCGGCCTGGTCAGCGGCACGGTGGCTCCGAACTCGACGCGTCAGCGTGGAGTGGCCGACGCGCTCCTTCGTGATGCCTACCGCTCGCTCGACGCGATCGGCGCTGTCGCCGCTGCCGATGGTGATCGACTCGCCGCGTTAGGCGCCGATCCGCGCCGTATCATCGTGACCGGCGACACGCGCTACGACCAGGTCGCTGCGCGCGCCGCGCACGTCGATCGCACCGCGCCCCTGCTCGCGCCGCTCGAGAGCGCCGCACCCACGCTGGTCGCGGGGAGTACCTGGCCGGCCGACGAGCGCGTCCTCCTCGAGGCGTGGCGTGAGGTGCGCAACGCGCTCCCCGCCGCGCGACTGATCATCGCCCCGCACGAGCCGACCGAAGGGCATCTCACGCCGATCGAGGCGTGGGGGTCGGCGCACGGCATCGCCGTGGCTCGGCTCGGGACGCCGGGAGCGAGCGCGGCGCCGGTCGTGCTGGTGGATCGCGTGGGAGTGCTCGGTGACCTGTACGCGCTTGCCAGTGCCGCCTTCGTCGGCGGAGGCTTTCATGCGGCCGGACTGCACTCGGTCCTGGAGCCCGCGGCGTTCGGCGCACCGGTCGCCTTCGGCCCGCGCATCGCGAATGCGCGCGACGCCTCGCTCCTCGTGGAGTCGGGGGGTGCTGCGATCGTCCGTGATGCAGAGAGCGCCGCCGACACGATGCTCGGTTGGCTTGGGGACGACGATGCGCGTCGCCAAGCGGGCGATTGCGCCCGCGCGCTCGTGGCGAGCGGCGTCGGTGCCGCCGACCGGTCGTACGATCTCGTGGCCTCTCTGCTCGACGGACGTCGCGACAAGTAGCGACAAGCGAAGACCGGTAGCCACGCCGAGGTCGGCGCTTGGCGCCGAGGGTGCGACTACCGGTGGACGCGTGAAGCAGGCACCGCGCGTACGTGCGCCGAGGCGGACTGCCTAACGCCGAAGCCCGGGCGGCGTCCAGGCGAGCGAGATCCCGATCCCGTCGTTGCCGAACCGGTCGGAGCCGCCGAAGAAAGCCGTACCGCGGAGCGCGAGTACGCGCGTGAGTTCGAGGTTTGCGCCGATGTCGAAATTGATCCCCACCTGCGAATCGTCGCCGCCGCACGAGCTGCAGAAGTCGAGCGAAACGCGCGGGTGCACGTACGGTGTGAGCGCGAGCGTGCCGTCGAGCGGGAAGCGATGTCCGATCGAGACGCCCACCGGGACGCGGAGCGTGGTCTTGTTGCCGAATCCGAGGCCGGCGCCGGCGGTCAGCATGAAGTCGAGCGGCACGTCGGCCGACGACTTGGCGAGCTGGTATCCGAAGTTGCCGCCGAGGAAGAGGACGTTGTCGGCGCCGCGCGCCTGCGGGTCGGCGAAGCCGGCGTCGAAGGAGAACTGCGAGCGCGCGGAGTATCCCTCACGCCACTGGAAGACGATCGCCGTTCCCGCGTCGCCAGCGTCGGCGATGCCGAAGTTGAACTCGCGCGATGTGACGGCCGGCGGTTGGAAGGATGGGTACGCCCAGGCCTGAGCGTGCGCACTACGGGCGAAGAACGGGAGGAGCGCCGCAGCCGCGGCGAGAAGATAGAACCAGGCGCGCGCAGTGCGCGGCGCGATCGCCGCGACGCGCGCGGTGCGGAATCCCTGCATGACGAGTCCTCGTGCACGGGCGGTAGGCGCCCGGATGGATGCGAACCAGCGCCCCGCGAGGGGCGCGGGGGCGGTGTGCCTGTGATACGCCAGAGGCACACGGAAGATTCGCTGCACGTGCTCGTCAGCGACAAGCGGCACGGCGCTCTCGCAGATCGACGCGCGTCGGAGCGCACGCGAGGAAATATCGCGGTTGACTCGCGCCGCACCGACACGCGTCGTCAGGCGACGCGTGTCGTCAGGCAGCGCGCGGTGTCACAACGCTGGCATCGTCAGGCAGCGATCGGGTCGTACGCTGCCACGCCCGCTCTCCCGCGCGCGAGAAGCCGCTCAGCGCACGATCTGTCCGCGAAGTTCGCCCCCCGGAAACTTCCGCGTGTGGATGTTGAGATACGCCGTCCCCGCGCGCATGCGGGTGAGCACCGAGTCGAAGCTGAACGCCCCGGAAAACGTGCCGCTCCGCGTGATGAACCCATAGCGGAACACGCCATCGACGCGCCCGATCACCGGCCCGCCGAACGTGAACACCATGATCGGTCCTGCCGCGGTTACATCGGCCGCGTGAATGTGCGATGCCGTCACCGAGTCACCCGATGCGTAGATCAGGTATTCGATCGAGTCGGGAGAGATCACGGTGAGGACCGCACTGGCCGACGCGTTCGTCACCACCGCGTTCGGACGCTCGGCGGCGCCGGTGAGCGCGAGTACGTAGCGCTCGGGAGCGGGTGACGAGGTGCTGTCGCTCCCGCACCCCAGGAGCGCGGCCGGAAGCGTCGACAGGAGCAACGTGCGGACGAAGGTCGATCGACGAGAGACGCGCATGGGGCCTCGCTTATGAGGGGAAAGGCGTCACGCACCACCCGTGGCGCGCGCCGCGGCACTCGTCGAAGGTGCAATCCCCAATTTGTGCGGGCCACACGAGCGCGGCGGAGACTCCCGCATGCACGGTGAACGGCGCGATTCCGGCGGTGAGGGAGATGCCCTCAGGACGAAAGAACCCCCCGGAGCGCTCGATCGCGCGTCCGGGGGGCGTCGTTCCACTTCCTGAGTTCGCTCTCGTGCTAGCGCTGCGCAGCCTTTTCCGTCACCACGCGCACCTGGTTGTCGACGACCTGAAGGAAACCGCCCTCGACATCGAAGGCCCCCTGACTCCCGTTCGCGCCGAGCTTGAGCGTCCCCTTGCCGAGGAGCGTCATCATCGGCGCATGCGCCGTGAGGATGCCGACCTCGCCGTCGAACGCGGGAGCGATGACCGACTCCACGTCGCCTTCGAAGAGGATACGCTCCGGCGAGATCACCGAAACCTTCAACATGATCAGGCCTTCGCGATGCGCTCGGCGTTCGCCACGATGTCGTCGGCGCCGCCGCACATGAAGAACGCCTGCTCCGGATACTGGTCGAACTCGCCGGCGCAGAGGCGCTCGAACGAGGAGATCGTCTCCTCGAGCTTCACGTACGCGCCCTTCATCCCGGTGAACTGCTCGGCGACCGCGAACGGCTGCGACATGAAGCGCTGGAGACGGCGCGCACGTCCCACGACCTGCTTGTCGTCCTCGGAGAGTTCGTCCATGCCGAGGATCGCGATGATGTCCTGCAGTTCCTTGTAGCGCTGCAGGATGCGCTGCACTTCGATCGCGACCTTGTAGTGCCGCTCGCCGATGAACTGCGGATCGAGGATGCGCGACGACGAGTCGAGCGGATCGACCGCGGGGTAGATCCCGAGCTCGGTGATCTTGCGGTTGAGCACGACCGTGGCGTCCAAGTGCGCGAACGCAGTCGCCGGCGCCGGATCGGTGAGGTCGTCGGCGGGAACGTAGATCGCCTGCACCGAGGTGATCGAGCCGTTGCGCGTCGAGGTGATGCGCTCCTGCAGGTCGCCCATCTCGGTGGCGAGCGTCGGCTGATAACCCACCGCGCTCGGCATGCGCCCGAGGAGCGCCGACACTTCGGAGCCCGCCTGGGTGAAGCGGAAGATGTTGTCGATGAAGACGAGCACGTCGGCGTTCTCGCGATCGCGGAAATACTCGGCGACGGTCAGTCCAGAGAGACCGACGCGGAGTCTTGCACCTGGCGGCTCGTTCATCTGGCCGTAGATGAGCGCCACCGAGTCGAGGATGTTCGCTTCCTTGAACTCGAGATAGAGGTCGTTCCCCTCGCGCGTGCGCTCGCCCACGCCGCAGAAGACCGACTTGCCGCCGTGTCCCTTGGCGACGTTGTTGATGAGCTCCTGGATGACGACCGTTTTGCCGACGCCGGCGCCGCCGAAGAGGCCGATCTTGCCGCCCTTCACGAACGGAGCGATGAGGTCGATGACCTTGATGCCGGTCTCGAAGATCTGCGTCTTGGGCTCGAGGTCGACGAAGTCGGGGCGCTTGCGGTGGATCGGCCAGCGTTCGACCGACGCGGGAATCTCCGCACCATTGTCCACCGGCTCGCCGAGGACGTTGAGGATGCGCCCTAACGCGGCCGCGCCGACCGGCACCGAGATCGCGGCACCCGTGTCGCGCGCCGCCATCCCGCGCACTACGCCGTCGGTCGACGACATGGCGACCGCACGAACCTGGTTGCGCCCGATGTGCTGCTGCACTTCGCAGACGACGCGAATCGGATCACCCGAGTCGGTCGTGCCGACGATCTCGATCGCGTTATAGAGCTCCGGCAACGCATCCGCGTCGAACTCGATGTCGAGCACGGGTCCGATGATCTGGACGATGCGGCCGATCGAAACTGGAGCTGCTGTAGTGGACATGGATGTGCGAGGGACGGGGGACGGGAGACGGGGGACGGGAGTTCGATGGTGGGGGCGCGGCGGTGGTGTGCGGAGGGTTTCGGCGTTCGGGCCGGGTCAAATGCCGCGAAGCGGCACCCCCGTCTCCCGTCTCCCGTCTCCCGTCCTAACGCCTACTCCAACGCGGCCGCGCCGCCCACGATTTCCGCGATCTCTTGAGTTATCTGCGCCTGCCTGGCGCGGTTATACGTGCGGCGATAAACGGACAACAGCTCGGTCGCGTTGTCGGTCGCATTCTTCATGGCGGTACGACGTGCGATGTGCTCGGCCGCAGCCGTCTCGACCAGCGTGCGGTACATCGTGTTGCGCACGTAGGACGGGAGGAGTTCGGTCAAAATCTCGGCAGCCGACGGGAAGAGCAGGTAGTCCGGCGCCGGCCCGGTGCGTTCCGGTGGCACGACGGGGAGAACCTGCGTGGTGGTCGGGGGACAGCTCAGGACCGACTTGAAGTGGGCGTAGACGACGTAAACGGCGTCGAGCGAACCGTCGACGAAGCGCTGCATCAGCCCCTCGACCAGCGAGGCCGCGTCTTCGGCGGTGGGGCGGTCGGTGATGTCGGTCCGCGCGGCGGCAAGCGGCTCACCGAGGTACCGGAAGTAGCCGATCCCTTTTCGCCCCGAGACGTGGAGCTCCGTCTCGATCCCCTGCGCGCGCAGGCGTTGCAGCTGCGCGCGCGCTTCCTTGATCAGGTTGGCGTTGAAGCCACCGGCAAGGCCGCGATTGGAGTTGAGCAGGATCACCGCCGCGCGCTTCGGCTTGGCCGGTTGGCGCAGGAGCGGGAACTGCTCGGCGAGTTCCGGCGTGTAGAGCGACGAGATCACATCGGAGAGCGCGTTCGCATACGGCCGCGCAGCGTGCACCCGATCCTGCGCACGCTTCATCTTCGAGGTGGAGACCATCTCGAGCGTGCGCGTGATCTTCCGGGTGTTCTCGGTCGTCTTGATGCGGGCTTTGAGCTCTCTGCCTTTGGCCATTAGATCAGAAGACGAGAAGACGAGAAGACGAGAAGACGAGGGGTCACTTCGCTACCTTCTTATAGGCGGCGATGCCGTTCTTGAGGGTCGCCTCCGTGTCCTTCGAGAGGACCTTCTCCTTGCGGATGGCGTCGCCGACCTGGGGCCACTGCGCGGCCATGAAGTCGAGGAAGCCGCGCTCCCACTCGCGCACCTTGGCGACCGGGACGTCGTCGATGAAGCCGTTCGAGACCGCGTAGATGATCATCACCTGCTGCTCGACCGGCATCGGCGCGTACTGCGGCTGCTTGAGCACTTCCACCGTGCGGGCGCCGCGCTCGAGCTGCTTCTTGGTGGCGGCGTCGAGGTCCGAGGCAAACGCGGCGAAGGCTTCGAGCTCGCGGTACTGCGCGAGGTCGAGGCGGAGGCGGCCGGCAACCGAGCGCATGGCCTTGATCTGCGCCGAACCACCGACGCGCGACACCGAGATACCGGCGTTGATCGCCGGGCGCACGTTCGAGAAGAACAGGTCGGTCTCGAGGAAGATCTGTCCGTCGGTGATCGAGATGACGTTCGTCGGGATGTAGGCCGACACGTCACCGGCCTGCGTCTCGATGATCGGGAGCGCGGTGAGCGAGCCACCCGGCTTCTTGATCGTCTTGCCGTCGACCACATCCTGATCCTCGCGCAACTTGGCGGCGCGCTCGAGGAGACGGGAGTGGAGATAGAAGACGTCGCCCGGGAATGCCTCGCGTCCCGGCGGGCGGCGGAGCACGAGCGAGAGCTGGCGATACGCGGCGGCCTGCTTGGACAGGTCATCGTACACACAAAGCGTCGCCTGTCCTTCGTCGTACATGAAGTACTCGGCCATCGCTGCGCCCGTGTAGGGGGCGATGTACTGCATCGGGGCCGGGTCCGACGCGGAGGCGACGACGACGATGGTGTAGTCCATCGCCCCCTGCTGGCGGAGCTTCTCGACCACCGAGGCAACCGTCGACGCCTTCTGCCCGATGGCGACGTAGACGCAGATGACCCCTTGTCCCTTCTGGTTGATGATCGTGTCGATCGCGATCGCCGTCTTGCCGGTGCCGCGGTCGCCGATGATGAGCTCGCGCTGGCCGCGCCCGATCGGGATCATCGCGTCGATCGACTTGATCCCGGTCTGCATCGGCTCCTTCACCGGCTGCCTAACGATGATGCCGGGAGCCGGCGATTCGACGAGGCGGGTGTGCGGGGTCTCGATCGAGCCCTTGCCGTCGACCGGACGGCCGAGCGGATCGACCACGCGCCCGACGAGGGCGGGACCGACCGGGACTTCGAGCACGCGCCCGGTGCGCCGCACCTCGTCCCCCTCCTTGAGCTGCAGGTAGTCACCGAGGACCACCGCGCCGATGTTGTCCTCTTCGAGGTTCAGCGTGAGCGCGGTGATCTTGTTCCCCGTTTCGGAGGACGCGATCTCGAGCATCTCGCCGGCCATCGCCTTGCGGAGGCCGTAAATACGGGCCACGCCGTCCTTCACCTCGAGGACCGTCCCAACCTCTTCTACGTCGAGTCCGTGCAGGTCCGCCGCCTCGATTTCGCGGAGGAGAATGTCCTTGATTTCGCCTGGGCGAAGGATCGTGTCGGAGGCCATAACGAGGATCGGAGCGTTTAGGTCGGAAATGCGATCGGGTCTAGCTTGTGAAAATTATCACAAGGTTTGTCGACTTTCAAGCGAATGGGACGTGCCCGTTCGTTCGTGTAGGGGCTTGGGCGGGCTGGGGTGCTCGGGCGGGCGACTGCTGCGTGTGCTCCGCGGTCTCCTGCGCTTCGCCCCCGGCGCGAAATCGCGGCTGAAAGACAATTGAACCGCGGAGACCGCGGAGACCGCGGAGACCGCGGAGACCGCGGAGAACGCGGAGAACGCGGAGAACGCGGAGAACGCGGAGAACGCGGAGAACGCGGAGAACGCGGCGGAGCTCCTGTTAGCCCCGCCGCCCCTTCACTGTCGCGGGCCGGCTCCGCATCCGGCCGTGGATGAAGCGCTCGACCAGGTCGACGGTTCGTAGGCGCGCCAAGGAGGTCGGACGAATCCCGACGATGCGTTGCGACGTGGTGCTCAGGTGCGACGACGAGGCGAAGCCGAGGACGCGCGCCACGTCGCCGACGTCGTAGCCCGGGTTTTTTGAGAGCTCGGCGGCGGCGGCAAGGCGTACGAGGTCGATCACCCGCTTGAGATTGGGGGCGCCGGAGGCACCGAAGGCTCGGCTCAGGTGCTCCCGGGTCACACCCAGCTCACGCGCCACGACATCCGTATGCAGCGGCCGTCCCGCGTGCGAGACGAGCACCCGCCACGACGCAACGCGGAGTGGCGTCTCGAGGTGGAGCGATTCGGGGGGAGTGGCGAGCGCCTCGGCGAAGCGCGTGGTGAAGGCTCGGGGCGCGACGATTTCGCGCAGCACGTGATCGTCGACGCCTTCGACGAGGAGTCCGGCGAAGTCGAACGTCGCGGCGCGCGCGCAGAACGCGGCGTCGCTCGGGCGGAATGGGGTCAGGCCGAAGAACGGCGCGCTGGGAAATTCGCGCGCGAGTTCGATCGCGCGCATCACGTCCTCCACGGGTCCGCCGAGATCGACGAGCGCCGCGTCTACCAGTCCGGTGCGAAAGGCGCGCTCGAACTCGCGGATGTTTCGCGCGAGCGTTAGGCGGGTGCGACGCCGCGGGAAGGCGTCCTTGACGAGGTTACGGGCGCGATCTCGGCTGGCCAGGACGACGACCGCCAAAGCCACCGGTGTCCCGGGGAGCGCGTGCGTCATGAGACTACGACGCGGAGCTGGGCGTATTGACGATCTCGAAGGCCCGTCGCAGGACCTCGCGGGCATTCTCGTACGACACGAGCGAGAAGGCGCGCTCGAACGACTCCCAGCGACAGGCCGTGATTCCTTCGTCCCGCTGCGGACATGTAGCGGCACTCTCGGTCTGCATGAGGAAGAAGTGGCAGACCTTGTGCACGAGGCGTCCGCGGAACCGGAAGTACCAGTCGATCGTCTCGATTTCCCCGCGGAGCCGGAGGTCTTCGAGCCCAGTCTCCTCGGCGACCTCGCGCAGCGCCGCGTCGTGTGGCGTCTCACCGCTCTCGAGATGTCCCTTGGGAAACCCCCAGTTGCGATACGAGTCTCGGATGAGGAGGAAGACCGGGCGCCCGTCCTCGATGCGCACGACCACGCCCCCCGCCGACACCTCCTCGCGCGCTCCGGCGCCCGACACCCCGCTCCCGTGCGACACCGGTCAGTCCTCCCGGGTAGGTTCGGCGTCGACTTCGGGGCGTCCTTCGACGAACTGCCGCACGATCGGGTCGTCGGTGTTGCGGATCTCGTCGACGGTTCCGACCTGGCGCACTTTCCCTTCGTAGAGCATCGCGATCTTCGTCCCGACGCGATAGGCGCTTCGCATGTCGTGGGTGATGACGATGCTGGTCACGCCGAGCTTTTCGCGCATGCGCACCATGAGCTCGTCGATCACCGCGCTGGTGACGGGATCGAGCCCGGTCGTCGGCTCATCGTACAAGATGTATTTCGGGCGTAGGGCGATGGCCCGTGCGAGACCGACTCGCTTGCGCATCCCGCCGGAGAGCTCGGCGGGAAAACGGTCCTGAACGTTAGGCAGGTCGACGAGTTCGAGGACTTCGTGCACGCGCTCGTCGATCTCCTTCAGCGAAAGCTGTCCCTGCTTGCGGAGCCCCATCGCGACGTTTTCGCCGATGGAGAGCGAGTCGAACAGTGCCGCGAACTGGAAGACGTAGCCAATGCGCGCGCGCAGCGCGTACAGTTCGCGTCGCGAGAGCTTGGGGACGTCGAGGTTATCGACGACGACGCGTCCCTCGTCAGGTTCCAGCAGTCCCACGATGTGCTTGATCGCCACCGACTTTCCGGTTCCGGAATAGCCGATGATCACCATCGTCTCCCCTTCTTCGACGTCGAGGGAGAAGCCCTGCAGCACTTTCTTTGGGCCGAACGCCTTGTGGACGCCTTGTAAGGAGATCAACTGAAGACGAGAAGACGAGAAGACGAGGCTCAGCAACGCATACGATGCCGGCCACCGCAATCAACAGCATGAATGTGAGCGGCGAAAGGGGCGCGCGACTCGCGCTGGTGTGTGCCTCGCGTGTAACGGCGAACGGGTGCGGTAACTCGTGTCGCACAATGCAAACGGGCGAACCTTTCGGTTCGCCCGTGCATGCTGCATTGCTGTCGTACTGCGCGATGTTACCGGCTCACGCGGCGAAGCTGGAGAGCGCGCGACCGACGTCGCCTTCGCGCAGACGCTTGAGCGCGCGGTCCCGCAGCTGGCGGACGCGTTCGCGGGTGACGCCGAGCATCGAGCCGATTTCCTCGAGCGTGTGCTCGCGCCCGCCCTCGAGCCCGAAGTAGAGACGCAGGACCTTTGCGTCGCGCGGCGGGAGCGTGGAGAGGGCGAGTTCGATCTCGTCCGAGAGGAAGCGATTCATCGCTTCTTCCTCGGTGTCGGGCATTTCGTCGGCGACGAATCGCTCGATGAGCGCGCGATCGCCTTCCGGATCCATCGGTGCATCGAGGCGGACGTCGCCGGTGTTGAGTGCAGCCAGCGACTGCACGACATCGACCGAGAGACCGGTGAGCTGCGCGAGTTCTTCCGGCGTGGGCTCGCGGCGGAGCTTCTGCCGAAGGATCTCCGAGGCCTTGATGATGCGCGAGAGATCGGCCGTACGATTGAGCGGGACGCGCACCGTGCGTCCCTGGCGTGCGAGCGACGACAGGATCGCCTGACGAATCCACCACACGGCGTACGAGATGAACTTCACGCCTTGGTCGGGATCGAACTTTCGCGCAGCGGTGAGGAGACCGACGTTCCCTTCGCCGATCAAGTCGATGAGCGGGAGACCACGGTTCTGGTACTTCTTGGCGACGGAGATGACGAAGCGCAGGTTGCGCTTCACCAGTTCCTGCAACGCGTCCTGATCGCCCGCGCGAATCTTCCGGGCGAGCTCGATCTCCTCCGCGGCCTTGAGCAGCGGATACGTGCTGACCTCGTAAAGGTACTGGTCGAGAATGTCACGCTCCGGTTCGCTCGGCGCGATCCCCTGTGGGGTCGTCCGGCGACGGCGGCGCTTCACGTCAGTCATTTAAGAAAGTCCTCGTGGACTTGAAGTATGTGAAACCTTGGGGCGGCAGGAGCGATCGGCCGCATGAACAGCACTCACCGCAACAGACGGAGCAACAGCGGAGCAACGTCTGACTACTGGCTAACGCAGGAGTGGAAAAAGTCGCTGCAAGATACCTGTCAGGAGGCGTTGCGCCAGAGTGGATTTCTTGACATCGGTACTACTCCCGGGTACACTTCGCGGTTCCTGAAAGCGGCGGGCTCCACCGCGTCGTGACGGGGGCGTAGCTCAGTTGGGAGAGCGCTTGAATGGCATTCAAGAGGTCAGGGGTTCGATTCCCCTCGCCTCCATGGTCGAGAAGGCGTTCGACCTGGATACCGTGATGCAAGAACGCTGGCGAGATTGGTTGCAGCTCACGAGCGTGATGCGTCCAAGGCAAGTGAACGTCAGGTGGAGTTGCGGTTCGCGGGAATAGCTCAGTTGGTAGAGCACAACCTTGCCAAGGTTGGGGTCGCGGGTTCGAGTCCCGTTTCCCGCTTCTCGGCGCGGCGCGCCAATGAGAGCTTTGGTACGAACGTATCGGAGCTCGAAAAAGTTCTCGGCGCACGCGTTGTATCGGGCGGTTAGCTCAGTTGGTTAGAGCGCCACGTTGACATCGTGGAGGTCACAAGTTCGAGTCTTGTACCGCCCATGCGCCCTCGGCATCGCCGAGGGCGACTTTGTTTGGAGAGTGGTGCACGCAGGTACGAGGCACGTGGTTCGAGACGGGGTTTTGTCTCACTTGACGCCCCTCTGAGGGGTGTCTACTTTCCGCGGTCTTCGCCGTGACGGTCGCGGTGGATCCTGCGCCGCGAATCACGGATTGCGAAGGGCAAAGCTGGTGCACGAAGCGCTTATCGTCGGCGCCCATAGCTCAATTGGATAGAGCATCTGACTACGGATCAGAAGGTTGGGAGTTCGAGTCTCTCTGGGCGCATACTATAAGATGTGGAAGTGGTAGTTTCGGGGCGTAGCGTAGCCCGGTAGCGCGCCTGCTTCGGGAGCAGGAGGTCGCTGGTTCAAATCCAGTCGCCCCGACTTGTAACTGGCTTTCATACAATGACTTTGGCGGCGCGCTCCAAGTGAGGCGCCGCCTTTGTCGTTTCTTGCCGCTCCCTCGACCATTCTCGCAGTCCCCCGCGCCATCCTCACCGATCTCCGTGCCGAGCGCCCCCTCGCCTTGCCGTCCAGCCATCTGGGCGACCGCATGAAAGACGCACGGATCGATCGCCCGTTCCCTCGACCTCGATGTCGGCGTGTCGTGACGGCTCGTCACTGATCGCCGTCCGTGTCACGGCGGAGTCGTCGACCACGAGCACGCGAATCGGCATCGAGTGCCCACGGCGCCGGGCGTGGTCGACCACGCGATCAGCTGGCGGCCTGCAGCACCAGCGCGATATCGGCGCGCCCGCCCTCGACATCGAGTCGCACATGCGCGGCGATGGGACCCAACGCATCGAGTGCGGATTGCCACGATTCAAAGCGCTGCGGAACACCGAGGGCGAAGACAGCCGTCGTCCCGGCAATGCGCGGAAGGACATTGCCGCAAATGACGTTCGCCGTCTCGCCCAGCGCATCCTGCTGCTCGCTGACCGATGCGCCCGACTCGAGGCCAAGCATGTTGGCGGCGAGCGACGGCAGGATCCCTCCCGCGAGCTGCAACACCACCCCGCCGTTCGAGACGCCGCTGAAGGCGACGGCGACGACCCCCTCGACGGCGCTGGGGTCCACGGCATCGACCGGCCCAGGCTCGGCGAAGAAGTAGGCGAGCTGCTCGAACGTCTCGGTAGAGGCGTCGACGAGCGGCGCCGCGTAGGTCTCAGGCATCTGCCACTCCGAGGACACGCAGCACCGTGGCGCGCACCTGCTCGGGGGTGAACGGCTTGTGGATGAACGACACGCCGCGGTCCTTGAGCGCGCCGATGCGCGTCTCCGACCCCTCGGTCGAGACGACGACGAGGGCGACGCCGGCGAGCCGTCGGTCGGCGCGGATCTTGTCGATCAACTCCTCACCGTTCATGACGGGCATGTTGATGTCGATGAGGGCGAGGTCGACATCGTGGTCGGCGAATGTCTGCAGCGCTTCGGCGCCATCACCCGCCTGGTAGACGTTCGTGAGCGGGAGCCCGCTCAGGCGCAGGGTGCGAATGAGCATCGAGCGCATGACGGCGCTGTCGTCGATCACCAGGACATTGAGTGCCATACGATTGTTTCCTGTCGTTTGTCAGAGCGAGGCCTCGCGGCCGTTTGTCTTCACGAGTACCTCTCCGGCGCGTTCCTGCAGAAACTCGGTGCGCGAGAGCCGTCGGCCGCCGACGTCCTCGCCCCGCAGGATCACGCTGTTCCTCCACCGCAGCTTCTTGAGCGGCAGCACATTGCGCTTCCCGACCTGAAAAGCGTTCCGCTGCTCGGCGTCACCCGTGGTAACGCCACCGATCACCTGCACGATCAGGCGCTCCTTGTGTGCCCCCGCGCGATAAATGGCCTCCAATAGTTCCGGCACCCCTGTATCGACGAACATCCGGGGATTGCGTTGCGCCTTCTGCGGATCGATGTCGCTCGAGGGGAGCATGAGTTGAAGCAGCCCGCTCACGCCGTCCACGGGAATCGTGCACACAGACGCCCGGACAGCTCCCCAGCACGAAGATTACGCGTCTCTCATCTTCCGTATCCGACAGCGCCATGTCGGCAATACCGACCTCGCGGTGGCAGGTCGTGTCGGCCGGTGTCATGCGCCGACCCTGCGGTACGTCGCGGGCTGGACGTAGGATAGTTCGTGGCGAAGTCCGCTCAGGCTCTCGGAGTGCCCGACCATGAGGTGCCCTCCTGGCGCGAGGAGCGAGGTGAAGCGCGTCACCAGGCGTTCCTGCGTCGGCTTGTCGAAGTAGATCATGACGTTGCGGCAGAAGATCATGTCGAACGTCCCGCGCATGGGCCATTCGCACATCAGATTGAGGCGGGTGAATTGCACGAGCGCGGCGGTCGGCGGGACTACACGCAGCCGATCGTTTGCACCGATGACCGGTTCGAAATGCGCGTCCCGCAGCCCGGGCTCGACGTGCTCGACCACACCCACGTCGTATTCCGCACTACGTGCGCGCTGCAGGCAGCGGGCCGAAATGTCGGTGGCGAGGATACGAACGCGCATCGCGCCGGCGCCCAGCGTCTCACGCGCGACCATGGCGATCGAATAGGGCTCCTCGCCGGTCGAGCATCCCGCGCTCCAGATCCGTACGGGAGCGTGCCCCTCCGCCAGTGCCGGGAGGAGTGAGCGCTGCATCAGGCGGAAGTGTTCGATCTCCCGGAAGAACGACGTCTTGTTGGTGGTGAGGACGTCGATCATCTCGGCGAGTTCGCCGCGAGACGCATCGCCGTCGACGAAGTCCAGATACTCCTGCATGCTCGCGAGCCCCAGCGCCCGGATGCGCTTGGCGAGGCGCGACCGAACCAGACTCTCCTTGCCAGGTGGGAGCTGGATTCCCGCGATGCGCGTGACCAGTTCACCGACACGGCGGAACTGCGCGTCGCTGATGGTCAGCGTCGAGGCGGTCTGCACCTGCGGAATCGGCATCGAGATCGCGCTCAGGCGTCGGCGGAGGCGATGGACCGGACCTCGGTTGCGGAGCGGACGCGATCGATGTCGAGGAGGAGGCGCTCGCGGCCGTCGCCCACCTGCTCGGCGACCATCTCGATGAGGCGGCCGAGCGCGGTGTTGCGCACGCGGACTGTCGACCCGGCAACGCGATCTCCGCCGTGCCGCGCGGTCGCTTGATCAGGGGTTGGGGAAGCGGGATCGCCCGCACCTCCGTCTTCAAGCGGATCGCGACCAGCGCAGGCGCCGATGGCGGCCACCCTGGGCGACGCGCTCCCGCCTAACGCGCCGGGAACGAGCGGCGCCTCGGAGACGCCGGCGGATTCGGGATCGCACACGATCGCGAGGAGCCGGTCGTAGTCCGCGGGGAATGCCTCCGCGCCGCCGTCGCGCGCGTCCTCGACGGCGTCGAGGAGTGCTCGGGTCATGTCCCGCGAGCGGGGCGCGAGATCGGCGTATCCACCGAGGCAGCGAACTTCGCGATCACGCACGCGACTGACGACCGTTTCCGCGTGGTGGGCGAAGTCGGTGATCGACCGCGCCTCGAGCAGCTCGAGTATGTCTCGCTGATCCTCTGCCGTTGCCAAGGAGGCGATCGGGCGCAGAGCGAAGCCGTGGAGCGAGTACGAGGGCACGAGCGATGCGAAGTCGGAGAGAATTCGTGCACGCTCTGCCGGTGCAACCTGCGAGCGTCTTCCCCAAGTTTCGGCGCGGCACGACGCGATCTTGACGCGCGCCGCGGAATGCCGGGAAACGAGACGCGCGCCACCGCCGGGGACGTACGGTGGCGCGCGCGGAGCAGGACTCTTCTAGGGGGCGGACTTCGTGGCGACGATCTCGTCGGCGACCTTCTGGCGCTCCTCACGATTCTGCGTGGAGGCGTTGGGGTCGAAGGTGACGGGACGGTCGTGGTCCTCCGCCTCGATCACCGTGCGCTCCGGGGAGGCGCCGAAGGCGGCCGGATCGAAGACGCGGGCAATGTTGGCGAGACGCGCCTCCATCTCGGTGAGGACGGCCGACGCGTAGTTGAGCTGCTGGCTGGTGATGTCCTGGAACTGCATGTGCCCCATGAGGGCGAAGAGTTCATCACGCAGGGTGTTGCGGATGGTGCTGGCGCGATCGTCGGGCTCCCCGTGCTCGCCGGCGTAGGCGTCGAGGTCATCGACCATCGTATTCGCGCGTTCGAGCCCGTTGAGGATGTCCGTCGCCGCCGTCTCGGTGGCATCGGAAACTTCGCGCAGTTTGTCGTGCGTCGACTGGATCTTCTCGACGGCGGCGCGCTCGAGGAGGCTGCGACTCTGGCGCAGCGAGTCGAGGACGCCGAGGATCTCGGCGTAGCCACGGGCGAGCATGTCGGAGAGCCCGATGAGGCCCATCGCGGGGCCGGGCGTCAGGACGGCTTGCAGCCGCTGCTCGAGGGATTGCGGTGCCTGCTCTTCCCCACCCAACTCCCCCATGTCCTGGATCGCCGAGTCCACGAGGCGTAGCGTCGCTTCGGAGTCGTACAGGAGCTCGCTCGGCTGTCTGTTGATCATGATCAGGCCGCGGCGGCCGCGCCGCTCAAGACCGCATCGATCTTCTCCTTCAGCACCTGGGGGGTGAAGGGCTTCACGATGTAGTTGTTCACGCCGGCCTGGATGGCGGCGATGATGTCTTCCTTGACGCTGCGGGTGGTGACCATGAGGATAGGGACCGACTTGCCGTCGGCGTGCGCGCGCAACGCCTTGGCCAGGTCGAGCCCGGACATGTTCGGCATGTTCCAGTCGGTGATGACAAACTGGATGCTGCTGTCGAACTTGTCGACTGCCTCGCGCCCATCACTCGCTTCCACACACTCGCTGTAGCCGATTCGCTGGAGCGAATTGACCAGAATCCGGCGCATGGTGGCCGAATCGTCGACGACAAGGATCTTCATGGTCCCGATCTCCTTCGTGCAGTTTGACTTCATCTCGCACGCGCTCGCCGGCCGGAGGCCGGCGAGCACGTGCGAGATGACCTATTGATTAAACGTCGCCGCGGTCGATGATCTTGCGTGCGACCTCGCCGACGACTGCATCGGCGTCGTAGGCGCCGTTCAGGACGCGCTGTCGCACTTCGGCCAACCGATCGCGAGTGCCGGACGAGGTGGGCTCGAGCCGGGCCGCCTTCGCGCGCCCGGCGTCGGAGATCTCGACGCGGTCGAATTTTTCCACGTGTGAAGGAGTCCGCTTCGCGCCCTGCTCACGCGACTCGACCGGTTGGATCGAGACGTCGCGCGAACGGTCGGGACGCTGGGGGCCTCCGTTGCCGCCATGAATCTTCATCGGCATCCTCCTTGCCTAGACACTGGTATCGGCAGACTGCTGGAGGAACTTAATGCCGCACCGACAACCGGGATCGGCATGGGTCAGAGTCGCTCGTCGACTGTAGGCTCGGATTCCGCCTCGAGGAGGAGTCGTGGCTCGCGCTGCTGACGCAGCAGCTCATGAACGACGCCGCTTCCCAGCACGGGAGCGATCCCAGCCTCGGCGCGCGGGATGGGCGCCAGACGATGCAGCTCGGCCAGGGCGGCACTGATCAGGTCCTGCACGTCGGGGGAGTGCCCCTCCCCGTCCTCGCTCCCCGGGTCGCCGGTGGCATCGGGGGACGCACCCGTCAGGTGCGACTGCAGCGCGGCGAGGACCTCGGCGAGCATGGCCGCGTCACGCGGCGACGAATCGAAGGGGGACTCCCAGCGCGGCGGCATGGCGTGCGTCCTCGTGCCTAACGGGTACGGTCGAAATGCGGCGCGTCGTCGCGCTCGGAGGCAGCGGCGTAGGCCGCCTGGGCAGCCGCGTCGTGACGCAGGCGGTCGATCGTGGCCCCGATGACGGTGCGCGCGGTGCGTGCGCGCTCGGCCAACTCGGCATTGCGCCGCTCGGCGAGGGCGGCCGCCGCGCGCGCGGTGCGCAGCGTGGCATCGAAGGCATCGCGCCCCGCGGTGCTAAGCAGCGCGTTGCGCATCGCGCCGAGCGAATGATCCAGGACGGCGACCCGTCCGGTGATCTGCTCGCGCGCCTCGAGCGCGCGCTCGAGTGCGTCGACGTCGCCGGCGTCACACGCGCGCATCGCGTCCTCGCTCAGCGCGGTGAAGCGCTCGAAGAGAGCGCGAAGCTCGGTGGCAACGGCAGGCGCGCCTACGCTCATGATGCTGCCACCGCCTGGCGCGTACCGGGTTGGGTCGCCGCGACCTGCCCAAACGCCTCGTGCAGTTCAGTCGCGAGGGCGATGATCGCATCGAGCCGTTCGGCGCTTGGCTTCACGCCAAGGACCGACAGCTCCCCGAGCATGAAGGTGTAGATCGCGCCGAGCCGCGCCGCGAGGTCGCCTCCCTTCTCGTGGTCGAGCGTGACGAGGAGCTCCGTCAATGCTGCGCGGGCACGGGCGAGCGAGTCCGAGCGCGCCGCCCCATCGACATCCCCCACCTGAAGGCGCGCACGGCGCAGGTTGACCAGGAGATGCTCGTACACGATCACGACGAGCTGCGCTGGCGAGGCGGAGAGAACCTCCGCCTCACGATAGCGCGCGGCCTGCTTGGCGAATGCGCCGTACGACATGCTGCCTCACAAAGAGAGTGGGAGCGCCTGTCGCAGGGGAACTAGTTGCCCGACGCCTGCAGCGAGTTGATGAAGCTGGAGAGCGCCGAACCCTGCGACTGAATGCGACTGATCGCAGCCTCCATCTTCGTGAACTGCGCCACCAGCGCGGCACGACGACGATCGATCTGCTGCTGGAGAGTATCGGCACGCGTCCCGAGGTCGTTGATCGTCTTTTCGAGCTGCTGCTGCTGCTCGAAGATCGTGCCGTCCGGACGGGCGAACACATCGGACGTGTTGTACAGCATCCCGCCCACGCCGAGCGTGAAGTTCAAGTCGCCCACCGCCCCCGTGGCCGTCCCCGTGTACGAGATCGAAAGTCCGTCAACCGCTTTCCCGACGATCGCCGGAGTTGCGGTGAGGACCTGCCCGCTCCCAGTCGCAAGCTCGCCACCGATCGTCCCGGCGACGTCGGTACCCGCGAAGGAATTGGCCGCGATCCCCAGCTGCGCTGTGCCGTCGGCCCCACCGGGCGTATAGGCCACGGTGAAGGACGATGCGCTGCCGTAGCGCGTCCCGGTGATCACCAGGTCGTTGCCGTTCTTGGAGGCCGACAACGCCATCTTCGACGTGGCGAACAGCGAATTCAGCTTGGTGACGATGGTGTCGGTCGTGTCGCCGTTGGCGAGCGAGATGCTCCCGGTGACGCCGCTGATCGCGTCGGTGATGTCGAGGGTGTCGGGCGTGCCGTCGTCGACGTACGTCCCCGAGAAGCCGCTCCCCGATACGGTCGGCGTGGTAGCTGCTGCGGTGATGTTGACCGCGTAGGAGCCGGGGAGCGTCTTGTACGACGACGTCCAGTAGGAGATCTGGTTGTTGGCGCTCGTGCCCGAGGTGGTGAAGAGCGAGACGACGTCGGAGAAATTCGAGTTGAGCGCCGCCTTGAAGACCGTGTCGTCGAGCTTGAGCGTACCATCAGCCTGCAACGCCAGTCCGACGGAGCCCGGGCGGTTGAGCGTGCCGGAGAGTCCGGAAACGTTCGAGAGGAGCTGCGAGGTGAGCGACGCGATCGAGTTGCGCAGCGTGGGATTGTTCCGGAGTGGCTGCCCGTCCTTCTGCTGATCGGCACGGAACTTCACGAGCGCGTTGTACGCGTCGGCGACGGCCTTGACCTTCGTCGAGAGGGCGTCGGTGTCACGCGCGATGTTCAGCGACACCGTCGTCCCAACTTCGGCCTGCTGCAAGGTCAGGGTCACGCCGTTCAAGGCGTCGGCGATGGTGTTGCTCGCGCGCGAAACGACGACGCCGTCGACGCGGACCGACGCATCGGTCCCGGCGACGACTTCGCGCTGGCGTCCGACCGTCGACACGAGCTGCCGCCCCAACGACACGGTGGATCCGTCGGACACGCGGGTCGCGGAGAGCGAGAGGGCGAGCTGCGAGTCGCCCGACGCATTGTCGCTCAGGACGATCTGGCCATTGCTGATGGACGCGGTCGCGGTGCGCGTGCCGGCGCCGAAGCCCGACGTCGCATCGTTGATCTTGGTGACCAGCGTCTGCAGCGTGTCGCTCGCGCCGACGGTGAAGCTGAGGTTCACCGTGCTTCCGTCGCCGCGCTTCCCCTGGATGTTGAAGGTGTCGCCAGCCGCAAGCCCGAGGGCGTTGCCCGACACCTGCAGGGCTGACAGGAGCGTGCTCCCCGTGGCCGTGACGCCAACGCCGTCGGTGAAGGCATTCTCGCTCTGCACGACCTGCGACACCCCGCTGCGCCCGTTCTTCACGAAGCCGAGGACTTCGAGCGTGCGCTGCCCGTCGACGGTGGATGCGCTGACGGTGTCGCTGGTAACCAGGCGGTACGACGTCTTCCCGCCCGCCGTTTCGGAGTTGACCGAGGCGTTGCCGCCTGCTGCGGAAATCTTCGCCGCAATCGACGAGAGCGAGTCGACCGTCAGGTCGACCGTGATCGTGCGCCCGCCAACCTCGATGGTACTCGGCGGCGGCATGGTGACGCCGAGCATCGCGGCGATCGCCGCGGTGGTCGACGAGACTTTCTGTGTCTGGACACCGCCATCGCTCGCCACGTTGAGGGACTTCGTGCCGTCGACCACGCCGAGCTGCTGCAATACGCCGCCGGCGTCGTCGATGAGCTCGATCCCCGCGGCGCCCGTCTGGTCGGACGAGAGGATGAGGCGATGCTGGGTGGAACCGGTGCTGAGCACCGACGCCGTCACCCCCGACGCGCTGCTGCCGGCGTTGAGGGCGTTGATCTTGTCGCGAATGCTGTTGAGGGTGTCGGTGGCGACCACCGTCACCTTCTGACCATTGACGCCGAATTCGCCGCTGTAGCCAAGCGCCGACGACGGGCTGCTGACGACCGCACCACTGAGTTTGTTGGCGCGGGCGACGTCGAGCACCTCTACGGAGTAGTTCCCAGGCGACGCGCCGGACGAAGCCGACGCGGTGAGCAGCGTGCGCCCGGTGGCGATGCTCGTACCGCCGGATACGCTGAAGGCGCCGAACGCGCTGCTGTCACGCAGAGCATTCGCCGCATCTCGGAACTTGACGGCCAGGGACTGATACGAGGTCCAGGCCGTGGCCTGGTTCTGCGCGAGCGTGGTGCGAGCGGTAACCGGATCGAGCTTGCGTTGCTTGTCGATCGCCACGAGCTGGTCGACCAGATCCCGCCACTGCACGCCGCTCGCCAGCCCGGAGAAACTGCCAATGGGGTCTGACATGGAAACTCTCTCGTCTTGGACGAATGCCCGGGACCGGCCGAATCGCCGATCCCGGGCTCGTTCGTCGCCTGCCTACGAGGATTAGCCGCGGAGCAGGGTGAGGATGCTCTGTCCAGCCGAGTTGGCCTGGGCCAGCATCGCGGTACCAGCCTGCGAGAGCACCTGGTTCTTGGTGAACGTGGTCATCTCGCTCGCCATGTCGAGGTCACGGATCGTGGACTCGGCGGCGCTGAAGTTCTGGATCGTGGTGCGGACATTCTCCGTCGCCACGTCGATACGGCTCTGGAGCGAACCGATCACGCCGAGGGCGACGTTGACGTTGGTGATGGCGACGTCGATTTCGCTGAGCGCGGACTGCGCATTGGCCAGCGTGGTCGGGTCGGTGTTCACCGTGAGCGTCGACGCGCGGAGGTCGAGCGAAGAACCGGAGATCGAGATCTGGTCGTTGCCGCTGTACTGGCCCGACGACGAAACGAGGAACGTACCAGTGCTGGCGCCAACCGTGATGTTGCCGGCGATCGAGGAAGCGGTGACCGCCTGGTTGGTGTCGATCGTGACGCCGAGCGACGTGAAGTTGAGCGTCTGCTTGGAGCCTGCGGTGACACCGAGGGTCTGCGAGGTGGAACCGTTGGTCAGGGTGACAACGCTACCGCCCGACGACAGCGTGAGCGCGCCGGTGCCCGCACCAGTGAGGCGGACGTTGTACACGCCCGTCGAGGCGCCGAGAGCCGTCGACGCGGAGTCGATCGTGGCACCGAAGGCGCCGTTGAGCAGCGTGTTGCCCTGGAACTTCACCGTGGAGACGGTGCGGTCGATTTCGTTCCGGAGCGCCTGATACTCCGTCGTGATGCGGCTACGACCAGCCGAGTCCACGTTGTCCGACGCCGCCTGCGACGCGAGCTCCTTCATACGCTCGAGCATCTTCTGGATCGTGCCCGACGCGCCTTCGGCGATGTTCAACACCGAGTTCGCCTGCTCCGAGTTGCGCGCCGCCTGCCCGAGCGAGCGGATGTCCGCGCGCAGGACGTTGGCGATACCCAAACCGGCCGAGTCGTCAGCCGCACGCGTGATGCGGAAACCGCTGGACAACTTCGCCATCGACGAGGAGATCTGCTCGTTGACGCGGGTAAGGTTGCCCTGCGCGCGCAGCGCGCTGACGTTCGTGTTGATACGCATGAGTCCTGCTCCTTGGTCTTGAAGTAGGGGAATCCGTTCCCCTCTGGGGTGTCGGCCTTGTGCCGTCCCTCCGAAGACCCGTATCGGAGGGATGCGAGCAGAACTTTAGAAAGTCTGAAAGAAAAGATCGGACGGGAGACGGGAGACGGGGGACGGGAGTGCCGGCGCGCGTTGCGCGCCGGCGAATCCCCTGTCAATCCGCCTTTCCCGTCACGCGGCCATCGCCGGGGCCTCGGGGTGACGGAACAGGATGTTGAAGACGTAGTCCGTCTGCGGCGACTCGTCGGACTGCAGGCGCTGAAGGAACGATTGACCGGGTTGGAAGAGGTAGGTTTCGTAACCCAGATCACTCATGAACTCGCGCACGTGCCGCTCGCTCGCGCCCATCGACTCGAGGCCGAAGCGGTTGATCTCGGCGACTATAAATGGAATGCGAGTACGGCGAAGCAGCTCGCGCGCGCCAACGAGGATCGCGAACTCCGCCCCCTCGGCGTCGATCTTGATCGCCTTGAGGGTGCGCATGTCGCGATTCTCGAAGATGTGGTCGAGCGAGGTGACGAAGACCTTGCGCGAGACCGGCGCATTGCGCGTGCGCTCGTTGAACGGGTGGCGTCCCACTTCCCAAAGCGCGTGCCCGCCATCGTTGTCGGCATTGACGAAGAAGTCGGCCGTCGCTGGCGCAGCTCCAACCGCCATGTGCAACGGACGGACGTTGGTGGCACCGTTCACCTCGATGTGCTCGAGAAGGTGGCCGTAGTTCCCGAGCTCGGGCTCGAAGCAGTAAACCGCGCCGGTCGGTCCCACGAGGGTCGAGGCGAGCATCGTGAAATAGCCGACGTGCGCCCCGATGTCGATGAAGGTGTCGCCCGGCCGAAGGATCGAGCCGATGAAGTTCGATGTTTCCGACTCGTAGAGTTTTCCCGAGCCGAAGTCGTTCAGCATGAAGCGCTGGCTCATCTGCTCGGGATCGAGGAGGAGCTTGAGCTGACGCGGACCGCTGGGTGACGCGAGGTTGATGCTGATTTCCTGGCGCATGATCTGGGACGGGAGACGGGAGACGGGGGACGGGAGACTAGAGCAATGGAGCGAGAACCCTCAGGAGCTCGCCCACCTGATTCTTCCAACTCATGGCGCGCAGGGCGACGGCGCCGTTTCGGGCGATTTCCCTGGCGCGCGCGCGGTCGGTGTAGAGGCGCTCGAGTGCCTCGACCATCTCCTCCACGTCGCTCTCGCCCCACCCCTCGGTGCTGCGGAAGTGACGGGTGGGGTGAGCAACTGGGCGCTGCTGCTCGAGCGCAATCGCGCCCCCGGTTGCCACCAGGTCGCGCTGTCCCGAGTTGTTCGCGACGATGGTCGGGATGCCGGCGGCCATGCACTCCATCGCGACGAGGTTCGTCCCCCCTTCGCATCGGTTGGGGAAGATGGCGACATTCGCTTCGCGCACGACGTGTCCCATCATCGCATTCGGAGTGCGCCTCACGTCGAGGATGGCGCCCTGCGGGATGCCGTTCGACACGAGCCAGGAGGTGACGTCGAGGTGACCGTCGCGAACCGTTGGAACGCCGTGCACGTGGCCGGCGAGATCGAGGTCGGCGATCAGCTGCGGCCAGTTGTTGTGCCACGCCGTCAGGAGCAACGCGTCGGGATGCCGAGCCTGGAATGCACGGAATGCGGCGACGACGAGATCCTGCCCCTTGCGATACTCGAGCTTTCCGCCGGAGAAGACGACGAAGCGCTCGCCCAGGTGCCCGCTGGCTGGCGCGGGGTGGAAGATCGTGGGATCGATCCCCTGCAGGACTGTGACGACGTGATCGAGCCCCGCGCCACGCAGCACTTCGGCGTTCCAGTGCGAGCCGGCGACGATGAGGTCGAGCGCGCGTGCGCGCTGCATCGCCGCGTCGTCGAAGGCAGAATCCTCGAAGAAGATGACGCCCGCGTTGCGGCTGGCGGAAACCTGCTCCCACAACGGTCCGTGCCCGAAGTCGTTGCCAAGAGCGCGAAGCATGAGCCCGTCGAAGGGGAGCGGCGTCGCCCTCCCCGCATGCGCGTTTGCACGCGCCGCACCCGCGCGCAATGCGCGATCGAGGCGGAAACGCGCCACCGGCGACAAGTCGGTCGTATCGGCCGCGAAGATTGTGGGGAGATGCGTCCCCGAACGCTCGAGCTCGAGAGCGAGGTTGGTCCCGTACACGCCCCACCCGGAATCGCCGCGCAGCTGCCAGTCGATGCCGATTTCGCCGAGCGCGAGACCATCGCTCGCGGACACATCCTGTTGCTGGAGCGGCTCCATTCCACCGATCGAGATCGATATGGCGCCGCGATCGGCGGCCGACGCACGAGCCGGCACGGGCGCAGGCGCAGGCGCAGGCGCGGAGACGATCGCACCGGGCATCGAGATCGATACCTGAATCGGCGCCGGCGCGGCCGGAGCGGTCGCGGCGGAAGCAGAAGCTTCCGCGTCCTGTTCCATCGCGTCGAGCGCTGCGTGTGCGATACTCACCAACGCCTGCGCTCTCGACGGATCGTCGATGGCATCGAGTGACGCCTCGGTGCCTGCGATGCTCAGGGCGAGGGTCACTTACCCTAACGACTCGAGGAAGGTGAGCGGGCCGCTGGCGTCGGCCGGCACGAGGCTCGACCACGCCACGACGGCCGGACGGCGCTCGCCCTCGGTGCTCCCGATCGCATCGACGATGCGCGCGCGACGTCGCTCCCGTCCCCTGCGCGGACGACCAGTCGTGCGCCCGGAGCCCGGTCGCGATCGCGCATAGCCGAACGCGCGTCGGCAGCGCGAACGACCGATACCAGCGGGGCGCGGCGCGCGACAAGCGACTGCAGGCGATCCGCTTCGGCGTCACGCGCTTCGACGATGACGATCGTCGCAGGAGGTTTCGGCGCGGTGGCCGCCGACAGGACCGCGACCCCGAGATTGGGCGCGAGGTCGACGAGGACATCGCCATCGCGCAGGTACTCGTCGAGGAAGGTGCGCACCGGCATGTCGTGCCCGACGCCGACGAGTTCCGCCTCGTACTCGGCGAAGCGCTGCGGATCGGCGAGCGATGCGAGCGACGTATAGAGGTCGAAGCGCGGGCGCCCGTCTGGGACACGCGCGGCCGATGAAAGCGTGACCACCGTGTCGTCAGCGATGGCGGGCGCGGGAGCTGCAGGAACGGACGATGCGCGCGACGTCGATCCGGAGTCGCCGGCAACGCGCTCGCGCAACGCGATCGCGACGGCGTCGAAGACGCTCTCCCAATCGCGCGGCTCGGGCTGGCGGAAGATGCGCATCGTCGGATACCACGGCGAATCGGTGCGATCGAGCAACCAGCGGAAGTCGGGGACGTGCGGGAGGAGGAGCCAGGTGGGCCTGCCTAACGCACCGGCCAGGTGGGCCACCGACGTGTCGACGGTGATCACGAGGTCGAGCGCCTGCAGCACGGCAGCCGTGTCGCGGAAGTCGCGCAGGTCGTTGGCGAGGTCGACGACACCGTCGATCGGGTGCGACGCGAGTTCGCGCTCGGCGGCATCCCCTCTCTGCAACGAGAAGAACTTCACACCGTCGATGGCAGCGAGCGCGCGGAACGACTCCATCGGAGCGGAGCGCAGGAAGTCGCGACCGTGCAGCGGATTGCCGGCCCACACGAAGCCGACGGTGAGCGTCCCGGGAGGAGAATCGACGCGCGCGCTGACCGTTCGCGGCTCGACCGGGATGTACGGCACCTCGGCGGGAATCGAGTCGAGCGTCGTGCCGAGAAGCCCGGGGAGGCTCATGAGGTTGGCGTGGACATCGAATGCGGGGAGTGCAACGCCACGCGCAACGACCGCGTCGAGTCCACGCACTCCCGTGAGGAGCGGGACGATCGGATACGGGCATTCGAGATAGACGCGTCGTGCACCGTTCTCCTTGAGCTGCGGAGCGAAGCGTACGAACTGGAAGGCGTCACCCACACCCTGTTCGGTATGCAGGAGGATGTCGCGCCCGGCGAGCGGACTCCCATCCCACTCCGCGCCAGCGTACTCACCGCGATCGATGACCGCCGACTGCAGGCGCTTGCGCCACTCGAACTGGGGCCACCCGCGCGCGAAGTCTCCCTTCAGGAGCCAGAGGAGGGCGAGGTTCCAGTTGGCATTGCTGTTGTAGGGATCGAACGCGCGCGCCTTTTCGTAGAGCGCGATCGCCGAGTCGTAGCGTCCCGCTTCCATCTCGCCGTTGGCGAGGAGATTCCATGCCTCGGGATAGGTGGGGTCGAGTGTGCACGCGTGCTCTGCGAGTTCGCGCATGCGACCGTACTGACCGCGCGCCTCGAAGATCGCCGCGTAGTTGCACCAGAGCTTTGGGTTGGCGGGGTCGATCGCCGTCGCACGCGCGAGGAGCGACTCGGCTTCATCGAGGCGCTTGATCTCCTTGAGCATGATGCCGAGGTTGCTCAACGCGTTGACGTGCGAGGGCGCGAGAGAGAGCGCGCGTCGCAGCGACTCGATGGCGTCGTCCTGGCGCTGCAGGCCACGAAGGGCGAGGGCGCGATTGGACCAGACGTCGGCATCGCGATCGTCGATCGCGACCGCGCGATCGAAGGCGACGATCGCCTCGGCGAAGCGGAAGAGCTCCACGCAGGCATTTCCAAGGTTGCTGTGCCAGCCGGCCTTCGAGCCATCGAGCGCCACGGCGCGTTCGAAGGCAGCGAGGGCGCGTGCGAATTCGCCGCGCCCCGACCAGAGGAGTCCAAGGTTGTTGTGCGCTTCGGCATAGGTTGCCGACGTCCCCACCGCGCGCAGGAGCAGCTGCTCCGCGCGCTCCTCCTCACCCTGCCCCGCCAGGATCGACGCGAGATTGTTGCAGGCCTCGGCATGGTCGGGATCCCGCGTCAGCACCTTCTCGTACTCGCGTCGCGCGGCGGCGATGTCGCCGGCGATGTGGAACGCGACGGCGTTCGCGAAATCGGCGTGGGCCGCCGCGTCGGTCGGACGTATGACTGCGGACATGGGTCCCGAGATCCTGAGGTCGGAAGGTCTTCCGGCGGTCGCCCGGCGAACGGGCGCACGTATCCTCTCAGAGCCTAGGCACCGACCGTGCCACTCCGTAAACTCTTATACGGCATTGTCTTACAGATCACCCCGCGACGCGCACCGGAGAATGCTTCCGGCACGACACGCCGGGTCACGGCAGGAAGTGCCGCTCGACGTCGTTAGGGCGCAGCGCCCCCGCGTCGCGAAGGCGTGACGAGCGACGCGTCGTTCGCGGTCATCGCTCGAACGGTCGTCGACCGCGCCGCGCCATCGCCGCCCAGATGCCGTCGACCTGTTGTGCGATGCGCTCTAGTGCGCGGCAGCCACCGCCGACTCGGCGGGGGGCTGGTCGAGGTAGAACGGCTCGCGGATGCTGTTGCCGTCGTCGGGGCGAATCGACTGGTGCGCGTGCCGGTCCCGCATGTTGAAGAGGATCGGGGCGTGCAGGTTCGCCGTGCACGGCTCGCCAGGTGCACTCGGCATCGTGACGATCGTGAGGACGAGCAGGTGCTTTGGATCGTTGGAGCCGAGCCGGACCAGGTCCACGTCGTCGAGATCGATGTGGTAGTCCGGGAACCAGGCGAACGGATCGACGAGGAGGAACGAGAGGCTGCTGTACTCGCTCGACTGGAGCCAGAAGAAGCTTTCGCGCGCCGCCGGGAGGAGGACGAAGCCGCGGCACTCCGGAAAGCCGTACAGTCCGCCGGGAAAGCGGACGATGTCGCTCGAGGAGACGTCCAGGGCGCCGAGAAGGTCGGACGAGATGGAGAGGCGATCGTCGGGAGCTGTTGCCACCGAGTTGCTCATCGCAGGTAGTCTGCCAGGTTGAGGCTCATCACGCGGGACGTCGCAAGCATCGCGGATTGATAGGCGGTCTGGCGCCCCACCAGCTCGGTCACGGCCTTCTCGATGTCGGCATCCTGCAGCGACGACTTGAAGGTGCGGAGCGAGGTGTCGAGCGCGTCGAGATTGGAGGTCGCGACGTCGAGCTGCTGCGACGCGGCGCCGGTCTCGCCGATAAGGACCTGCACGTTGGCGTGCGCGCTATCGAGCGACGAGAGCGATGCCTGGATCGCCGTCTGGTCGTTCGCGCCGAGCGCGAGGGAGAGCTGCTCGAGCGACGCGAGGACGCCGCTGTTGAGGAAGGCGTCGGTGCCGTTGTGGTTCGTGCGGATGCTGAGCGCGGACGAGATCTCGGCATAACGCGTCCCGGTCGGCGGAGCGGCGGAGTACGGAGCCGTGGTCCCGTTGAATGGCGCAACATTCGACTGGTCGCCGCCGAAGAGAAATTCCCCTTCGTGCGACGTGTTGCCGAGTTGGACGACCGCCTGCAACAGCTGGTCGACTTCGGCCTTGGCAGTGAGTCGCGTCTGCGCGTCGGCGGTGCCGGTCCCCTGCGAGACGCCGAGCTCCTTTGCGCGCTCGAGCATCGTCGATACCGAACCCATGATCGACTCTTCACGATCGAGGCGGGCACGCGCCGAGTTGATGTTGCGCTTGTACTGGTCGATCGCCCGCAGGGTCGAGCCCGACGCCATGATCGAGCTGGAGGCCGACGGGTCATCGGAGGCGCGTTCGACCTGCAGACCGGTCGTCGCCCGGTTCTGCGCATCGTTCACCCCCCGAAGCGCTCGCTGGAGTCCTGCCAGCGAAGCTCGGCTGACCATGTTGTTGGTGATCCGCATACGACCCTTGGGCGGCGAGAATGTCCGAGCGGAAGAAGTTGCCGACCGCGCGTGATGTGCGTCATGTGCGAGTATCGACCACCTGGCTCGATTGCTTAACCGCTTCTCGCACTTCCCGATCTCGCACTTCCCGATCTCGCACTTCCCGATCTCGCACTTCCCGATCTCGCACTTCCGGACCTCGCACTTCCGCGCCCCGCTCTCCCCGTCACCCGTAACACGCCCGTCACCCGCATGGCGAATATCCTGTACGTCGATGACGAACCGTCCGTCGGCCTGATCCTCGAGGACACGCTCTCGCGCGCCGGCCACCAGCCGACTGGTGCCCGCAACGTCGTGGAGGCGCTCCAGGTGCTCTCGCGCGAGAGTATCGACCTGATCATCTCCGACTACCGCATGCCGGGCCTCACCGGGCTCGAGTTCCTCTCGCTCCTGCAGCGTGAGGGATACGACATCCCGCTGATCATGCTCACGGGCTACGCGAGCATCGAGCACGCCGTGGCGGCGATCAAGGCCGGGGCGATCGACTATATAACGAAGCCCGTCCGCACCCAGCAGCTCGAGCTCGCGGTGGAACAGGCGCTGGAGTACGTGCGGCTCCGGCGCGAGAACGAGTCGCTGCGGCGTGAAGTCATGGAGTTCCGCAACGAGCGACAGATCATCGGCGAGAGCCTGCAGATCCGCCGCATCCTGCAGACGGTGCAGATGGTCGCCCCGACGCGCGCGACGGTGCTCCTGGAAGGCGAGAGCGGAACGGGGAAGGAACTCTTTGCCCGCGCGATCCATGACCAGAGCGACCGTCGCGACAAGCCGTTCATCAAGTTGAATTGTGCAGCGCTCCCCGAGGGGTTGATCGAGAGCGCATTGTTCGGACACGAGCGCGGCGCCTTCACCGGTGCGATCAAGCGAGTCGAAGGGGCATTCGAGCGCGCGCACGGCGGGACGCTCCTCCTCGACGAAATCTCGGAGATGCGTCTCGATCTGCAGTCGAAGCTCCTGCGCGTGCTGCAGGAGCAGGAATTCGAGCGCGTGGGCGGGACGCATTCCATACGCGTGGACGTGCGCGTCATCGCGACGACGAATCGCAACCTCGCCGAGTTCGCGGCGGCTGGGCACTTCCGGCAAGATCTCTACTATCGATTGAGCGTCGTGCCGATCGCCATTCCTGCGCTGCGCGATCGTCCGGATGACATCCCCATTCTCGCCTATCGCTTCGCCATGCGAACGGGGAGCGAGATGGGGAAGGAGATCAGCGGGATCGCTCCCGACACGATCAAGATCCTGCAGGACTATCCGTGGCCGGGGAACGTGCGCGAACTGCAGCACGCCGTTGAGCGCGCGGTGATTCTCTCGCACGACGCCGAACTCGCCTCGCACCTGTTCGACCACCAGCGCATGGCAACCGTCGGGCAACATCCGCTCGTGCGCCAGGCCTTGCAGCGCAACGGAACGCCGGTCGATGGGACGCCGCCGGTTGCGGCGACGCCGCCGAACGGGATCGTCCTCACGACGCTCAACGTCGAGGAAGCGGAGCGGGCGATGATCCAGCGCGCACTCGAGCTCACGCGCGGCAACCGCACCAAGACCGCCGAGCTCCTGGGGATCAGCGTGCGCACGTTGCGGAACAAGTTGAACGGTCCGCAGCGGGTGGCGGTGGCGGACGAATAGCAGTCACCTCGCAAACGGTGACGGCCGCCGGCCCGCGCTGGTCGCGGGCGCGACCGGCGACTGTTTGCCAGATGATTGCGAGTCGTTGCCAAGGCGGGCAAGAGTGACCGCGCGGAGACGGCAAACTCTTCCTTCGAGGTAAAAGCTGCGCCCTGCCCGAGACGAATATTCGAGACCGAGATCGAACGAAGACGCCGGCGATACGATGCAGTTAAGCACAACAACAACAAACACTTAGGGGCGCGCCGGAATCGGCGGCGCCCCTTTCGTTTGCACGCCTCGGCCATTGGTCCGTGCATTGCCTTTCCAGTGAGCGCGGTCGTGTGACCGCGTGGGACCGATTTCACGGAGGGGGCGATGCTCTTCGGATTCTTTGGCCGGGTTTCGCAGGCGCCGCAGCTGCGCGATGCACTCGATGCGAGCAATCAGCGCGTCAAGTCGATCGCTCAGCGCGTCTCCGGCGCGTCCCTGCAGAACCAGAGCGGGTTCGCCCTTCCCGATGGGACGACGGCGCCGGGCGAAGCGGTGAACCTGGAAGCCGAAATGACGTCGCTCGCCGATGAGCAGCTGCGCTACGAAGCGACGGCCAAGCTCCTCGAGAAGACCTACGCCAAGCTTCGCCTCGCGATCCGGGAGCGCTGATGACGATCCCTCCAGTCAAGATGCTTCCGCTCCTGACCAACAACATGGAGCGCACACCGCGTCCCCCGCTCTTCCGTCCGATGGACATCGCGACCAGCGGGATGTCGCTCCAGCGACTGCGGATGGAGACGGTGGCGACGAACATCGCCAACGCCGAAACGACGCGCACCGAAGGGGGCGGCCCGTATCGCCGCCGCGTCGTCGTGGCCGAGCCGTCGATCCGCGAGGGTTCAGCGCCGGCGTATCCGCCGCTTCCAGGCAGCGACATGCAGCCCGGCGTCTCGCCGGAAGATCCGACCGACAGTTACGGCGGCGTGCGCGCGACCGCGATCGAGGAAGATCCGAGCGAAGGACCGATGGTCTACGACCCGGGGCACCCCGACGCCGATGCGAACGGTTACGTGCGCTACCCCAACGTGCAAGTGACGGACGAGCTGGTCGACATGATGGAGGCGCGCCGGGTCTACGAGGCGAATGCCACCGTGTTTCAGGCGGCGAAGCAGCTGCTGCGACGAGCGTTGGACATATAGAGACGGACGGGGGACGGGGGACGGGAGTGACAAACCACAGAGAGCGATAGGCACCTGATGAGCATCAACGGGATTCGATCACCATATGGAGCGCCGATCCGGCCGTCGAACGTGCCGGCGCGCCCCGATCAGGCGGGGACGGCGGGACAGGCGCAGCGCGCCAACGTTCCGGCGCAGACCGCCGCCGTCCGTGCTCCGGCAGCTGCAAGCCCAGCGAGCGTTCCCGTCCAGCCGCCACAAGGGACCGACCCCGCGCTGTGGAGCGTGCTCACGCAGGATGAGCGCGCCTACTTCGCCAAGTTGGGGGCGATGGGACCGCTGACGTACGGGCGCGTGCTCTCCGGGCAGATGCCGGCCAGCGCGCCCATGGCGCGCGGCGGACGACTCGACGTGAAGGCCTGATCATGAGCGATCCCATCGGTGCGATCACCTCGCGCCTTTCCGCGTTGCAGGGGGGCGGAATCCAGGGTGCCCTGAATGGCGCGCTGAACGGCGGCGCCGGCGACTCCTTCGGAAAGATCTCCGGCGGAGTCACCGGTCCCGACGGCGTCAAGCGGTACACGATCGACATCGGCAAGGGAGATCAGGCGGGCGCCGCCGGCGGCCCGTCGTTTGGGGAGACGCTGACCAAGGCGATCAACCAGGTCTCCGACGCGCAGGACAATGCGAGCGACTTGAGCGCGCGCTTCATGCGCGGCGAGCCGGTCGAGCTGCACCAGGTGATGGCGGCCGCCGAGGAATCGGGGATCGCGCTGGAAGTGATGATCGAGTTGCGCAACAAGGTGACGGACGCATATCGCGCCCTCATCAACATGACGAGCTAGGAGTAGCCGCCCCGCATGCCTGAAGGATTGCGCGACATGATCGAACGACTCGGCGGATGGCGCCGCATCTCGACGATTGCCGTCGGGTTGGGCGCCATCGCGCTGATCATTGGCGTCTCGCGGTGGGCCACGGCCCCCACGTTCGTCCCGATCTTCCAGTCCATCTCGCTCGAGGAGAGCGCGAAGATCACCGACGGCCTCACGCAGGCGGGGATCCTCTATCGCCTCGAGCGCGGCGGTGCCGACGTGCTGGTGGCGGCGACCGACCTCGCGCGCGCGCGCGTGGCGGTGGCGAAGGACGGTGGCCTGCCTAACGCCGGCCGCCCCGGGATGGAGATCTTCGACCAGCCGGCGTACGCGATGACCGACTTCACGCAGCGCATCAACTACCGCCGCGCGCTCGAGGGAGAACTCGAGCGCACGATCGGGAAGATGCGAGGCGTCGAGTCGGCGCAGGTGCACCTGGCGATCCAGGAAACCTCCACGTTCCGCAGCGCGGCGAATCCGGCCACCGCGAGCGTGGTGCTCAAGCTCAAGAACGGGGCCGATCCGCCAGCCGACGTGGTGCGTGGCATTGCCCAGTTGGTCGCGTCGAGCGTCGACCGGCTGCAGAGCGAGGACGTGACCGTGGTCGACGACGCGGGGCGCCTCCTCTCGTTGCCGGCCGATCGCACGTCGATGGCCGGCCTCACCTCGCGCCAGCTCGAGGTGCAGCAGGAGATGGAAGAGCACTTCCGCCAGAAGGCCGAGGAGATCGTCGGCCAGGTGGTGGGGCGCGACAACGCGCGCGTGCAGGTGGCGGCCTCGATGAACTTCGATCGCGTCGAGCGCACGACGCAGACGCTCGATCCCGACAAGGCGGCAACAGCGTCGGAGCAGAAGGCCGAGATCGTCCCGGGGGCACAGGGTGGCGCCGGGTCGAGCAACCAGGCCACGACGTACGAGAACTCCAAGAGCACCGAGGTCTTCGCCCCGGCGGCAGGCACCGTTAGGCGCCTGACGGTGGCGGTCCTCGTGAACGACAAGCAGGTCGGCACCGGCGACAGCGCGACGTTTCAGGCACGCACGCCGGAGGAACTCGCCCGCCTCGACACTCTGGTGCGGGGCGCCGTCGGCTTCGACTCGGCGCGCGGCGACCAGGTGTCGGTCGTGTCGGTGCCGTTCGCCGCGCCGGCGATCATTCCGCCCAAGGTCGAGGCGCCGCCGACGGCACTGCAGAAGGTGCAGCAGAACCAATCGCTCATCCTCAACAGCGCTGCCCTGCTCTTCGCCTTTGTGATCGGCTTCATGGCCATCCGCTCGCTGCGCGCACCGTCGCCCCCGGCCGAGGTGCCGCGGCTGACGGCGTCGGCGCAGATGGACATGGCGAGCGTGCAACGCTTCGACGCCGACTCGCTCCCTTCGGCGGGGCCCGCCGAGGTCGAGGATCCTTCGCGTGCGCTCAAGATGCTCCCCGAGCTCGCGGCGCTGCAGGCCAACCAGGAAACGAAGCAACGCGTCGCCTCGACGGTCGAGCAGCAGCCCGAAATCGCGACGAAGCTCATGCGTGCCTGGCTGAAGGAGGCCTAACGCGTGAGTACCGCCCTCGCCACTCGCGGCAGCTCCAACGCGCTCGACCTGGTCGATCCGCAGTCCCTGTCGGGGCGCCAGAAGGCCGCGATCATGTGCCTTGCGCTCGGCTCAGACGTCGCCGCGGCGATCACGCAGAAGATGGCCTCCGAAGAGGTGGACGCGATCTCGTTCGAGATCGCGCGCCTCGAGAGCGTCTCGCCCAGCGTGGTCGACGCGGTGCTCGACGAGTGGATGACGCGCATCATGGTCGCCGACTCCCTCGCGCAGGGCGGTGTGGACGCGGCGCGCGAGATCCTCGAGAAGGCCTTCGGCAGCCGCAAGGCGTCGCAGGTGCTGGAGCGCATTCAGGGGCAGCTGCAGAACACGATCGGTCTGCACCGCCTCCGCAACGCCGACCCGCAGCAGCTCGGGCAGATGCTGGGCGGTGAACATCCGCAGACGATCGCGCTCATCCTTGCGCACCTCGATCCCCAGCACACCGCCGCGATCCTCAAGGAACTCGACACCAGCATCGGTGCCGAGGTCGTGTATCGCATGGCGAAGATGGAGAAGGTGCAGCCCGAGCTCCTCATGCTCATCGAGCGCTCGCTGAGCGCCGACGCCGACCTCACGGCGACGCAGGGGATGTCGTCGTCGGGTGGACCGGCGGCGGTGGCCTCGGTGCTCAACTACGTCGCCGCCTCGTTGGAGAAGGTGCTGCTCGACGGCGTCTCGACGATGGACCAGGGGCTCTGCGATCAGATCAAGAACCTCATGTTCGTCTTCGAGGACATCGGCACGCTCGACGCACGCGCCCTCCAGCGCCTGCTGCGCGACGTGGACTCGAAGGAGCTGTCGCTCGCCCTCAAGGCGGCGAGCGCCGAACTGCGCGGCAAGATCACGGGCGCGATGTCGCAACGCGCCGTGCAGGCGCTCAACGACGAGATGGAAATGCTTGGCGCCGTGCGCATGCGCGACGTCGAGGGCGCGCAGGCCAATATCGTGGCGATGGTCCGCAAGCTCGAGGAAGCGGGCGAAATCGTGCTGAGCGGAGGCGACGATGACATGGTCCAGTAGTCCGCGCGGCGGACGGACCGAGTCGTCGGAGGGCACACATCACCCCGTGATGTGGGCGCCGGAAGAGCTCGCGCTCGACACGCGTGGGTTGCACGAAGCGCTGCGCCGTCAGGAGGAGGATGCGGCGGACGCGGAGCCCGCGGCCCCGGATCCGGAGTTCCTCGAGCGCGCAATGCAGGAGGCGTACGAACGCGGCGTCGCTGAAGGGCGCCGTGTGGGCGACCAGGAGGCAACCGCGCGGCTGCGCTACGCGATGGACGCGTTGACCGAGGCGCTCGAGTCGCTGAATGCCGATGCCGCGCGTTGGGTCGGGAACGCCGAAGAGAACATCTGCGCGCTGGCCGTCGCGGTCGCGCGACAGGTGATCGGACGCGAGGTGACGCTCGACAAGTCGGGGCTGTCGACGATGGTCGCGCAGGCGCTGGAGGAGTTCCCGCTCGACCAGCCGGTGACGCTCCGCCTCAACCCGCAGGACCTGCAGGTGATCAACGGCGCGTTTGCGGCGTTAGGCGACGCCTCGCCGCTCGCCCCGCGCAAGGAAGTGCATTGGCTCGCCGATCCGCGTATTGCGGCTGGCGGGTGCCTCATCGAAGGGCGCGACCGGATCGTCGATGGTCGCGTCGACACGGCGCTCGAGCGCCTCTACCGCCGCGTCACGTACACCGGTGCCTGATACCCTCGCCCGTCGCATCGTCGACGTCTCGCGTTTCGCGCGCTACGGCCGCGTCACCCGCCTCGTGGGGCTGGTGGTGGAGGCGGTCGGTCTCGACGTGGGCGTCGGGGAACTGTGCCGCATCTCATCGCTCACCGACGACTACTCGGTGCTCGCCGAGGTCGTCGGCTTCCACGAGCGCGGCGTCCTCCTCATGCCGTTAGGCGAGCTGGCCGGGCTGCACCCGGGGAGCTGCGTACAGCCGCTCGGTCGCTCGTTCGGTGTCGACGTGGGACCGGGGATGCTCGGCCGCGTGCTGAACGGGCTCGGGCACCCGATCGACGGCAAGGGGAAGTTGGAGGCGAAGGAGCGCGTTCCGCTCACCGGCGAACCGCCGCATCCGCTCGAGCGCCAGCTGATCACCGAACCGCTGGTGACGAACGTGCGCGCCCTCGATGGCATGCTGACCTTCGGCAAGGGACAGCGCGTCGGGATCTTCGCCGGCTCGGGCGTGGGGAAATCGACGCTGCTCGGCATGATTGCCCGCCAGGCGACCGCCGACGTGAACGTGATCGCCCTCCTTGGCGAGCGTGGACGCGAGGTGCGCGACTTCATCGAGCACTCGTTAGGACCGGAGGGGCTCGCCCGCTCGGTCATCATCGTCGCGACCGGCGACCAGGCCGCACTGGTGCGCGCCCGTGGCGCCCTGGTGGCGACCTCGATCGCCGAATACTTCCGCGACCAGGGGAAACACGTCCTGCTGATGGTCGACTCGGTCACGCGCGTGGCGATGGCGTGGCGCGAGATCGGGCTCGCCACCGGCGAGCCGCCGACGACCAAGGGGTATCCGCCGTCGGTCTTCGCGAATCTTCCGCGTCTCCTCGAGCGCGCCGGCAACAGCTCGTCGGGCGGGATCACCGGGATCTACACGGTGCTCGTGGACGGCGACGACTTCAACGAGCCGGTCGCCGACGCAGCCCGATCGATTCTCGACGGACACGTCGTGCTCACGCGCCGCCTGGCGAGCGCCGGACACTTCCCGTCGATCGACGTGCTGGAGAGCAAGAGCCGCGTGCGCGACATGATCATCGACGCGCCGCAGCGCTCTGCCGCCAACACGCTGATGCGCCTCGAAGCGGCGTATCGCGAGAAGGAAGACCTCATCATGGTCGGCGCGTACCAGAAGGGGAGCGACCCGATGGTCGACGCGGCGCTGCGCTCGCGCGACCAGGTGCTCTCGTTCCTGCAGCAGCGCCCCGATGAGGTCACGTCGTTCGACCAGACGCGCCAGTCACTCATCTCGCTCACGCAACGGGCCGGTGTCGGCCAGGCGGCGTCATGACGTTCAAGTTTCCGCTGCAGCGCCTCCTCGACCTCAAGGCCAAGCACGAACAGGAGATGGCCCGTCAGCTCGCATTCAAGCGGCTGGAAGCGGACCAGGAGCGAGACGTGCGCGACGCGCTCGCCGATGCGCACGCGGCGGCGCACACGCGCCTGGCGTCGGCGACGGGGGGCGGGACGACCATCGGCCACCTCGTGAGCCTCGCGCAGACCATCTCTCCTCTGCAGGAGCGCGTCGAGCAGGCCGACGAGCGCACCGTTGCAGCTGAACAGGCGGTGGACTCGCAGCACCAGCTGCTCTCGGCTGCCTCGCAGGAACGACAGGTGCTCGACCGGCTGCGCGAGAAGCGGCTCGACTTGCACCGCGCCGACGAAAACGCGCGCGACCTGGCAGCGATGGACGCAATCGCGCTGACGCGATTCACCTCGTCGGACGACATCAATCGCAAGGGAAAGGAAGGCGTCTCATGATGAAGCTCATTGTGCTCGCGGTGATCGGCCTCGTGGTCGGGTTGGGCGGCGGATCGGCGGTGTCGGTGATGAACGCCAAGAAGGCCTACGCAGCCGATGTCGCGCGCAAGGCGGCTCTCGTCGCCGACTCGTTGGCGAAAGCCGAGGAGGAAGGAGCGAAGCACGTCGCATCGACCGGGCACGGAGCGGATTCCACGGCCGAAGGCGTGCCGGCCGATTCATCCTCGGCCGCCGAGCATGGCGCGCCCGAGCACGGCGGCGCCGAGAAGCCGAGCAGCCACGGAGCTGCGCCGGCTGTCGAGACCGCGCATGCGCCCGCTCCGTCGGCCACCAAGACTCCAAAGACTTACAACAGGGCCGTGCAGACGGTCGAGTCGAACGGGTCGCCCGGAACAGTACCGGGTAGCACTTCGCGACCGACGCCGCCGCCGCGCCCTATCGTCACGTCTGCCGCGAAGACGCCGCCCCCCGGCGTGTCGAAGGTTGCGAAGATCTTTGCCGCGATGCCGGCCAAGGATGCCGCGATGGTACTCGAGCAACTCGAGGACACCGAGGTGCAGAGCGTGATCTCGACGCTGAGCGAAAAGCAGGCGGCGGCGATCCTGCGCAACTTCCCCCCCGCCCGTGCCGCGACGATCAGCAAGGCGGTGCTCCGCGCTGCCGTGGTGCAGCCATGACGCTCCCCGTCTCGTACGTCCGTCCGGCGTCGGAGCCCGCTTCGCCCGCCGCGACTAACGATATGACGCATCGCGCCGTCGAGCCCGCGCGTACGTTCGGTCACGCGCTCTCGAGCGCGTTGCACGAGCCGTCGGAGAGTCGCGAAGCGGCCATGCGTCGATCGCGCGAAGCGAAACGCGACGTCGCGCACGGCGGCGAGTCGGCCGACGAGCGTCGGATTGCCGACGTGCACGCCCGAGAGGTGCGCGCGATGCGCGACGACAACGCGCCGCGCGAGGCGACGCACGAGTCTCCCCGCGAAGCAGGTCGCGAATCGACGCGTGACAGCGCGAACGATCGTCGCGAATCGGCGCCGCGTGATGCGAGCGAGAGCGCGCGTAGCGTGCGTGGCGCGTCGGAGCGCAGCACCGACGCTCGCATCGACGCGCGGCGCGATGCGAAGAGCAACGGTCGCGAGCCGGGGACCACGTTCGTTGGGACGCCGGGGGCGCGGACATCCGTACGCCTTTCGTCGGCCAACGACCGCAGTGCGTCGCGCGATGCGGATGACACTGCGGGCGCGACGGGCGATGCGACTCCCGACGCCTCGGGCGCCGCGACGAGCTTCGTCGAGCAGCCGTTGGACGCCGCGGTCGCCCCCCTTCCGCCGCTCACCCTGGTCGCCGGCAATGCCGCGGCGGTCGCCGGTGCCATCGCGGGGATGAACGTGACGGCGACGAACGGATCTCCGTCAGCCGCAACGCCGGCGGCAACCACCGCCACGACGACGGGCGACTCGGCGATCACCATCGACGAGCGAGTGATCGACGAGGCGGCGAGTGCCGCGCGACGCTTGGTGCTCGAAGGCACATCGGCGCGCGACCCGCTCGCCGTGAACAAGGAGATGGAAGGGCTCGCGCCCGAACTGCGCGCGCGACTCGAGCGCGTGATCGACCGCATGGAGCAGGAGTACGGCTACACCGTGCAGGTCGTCGAGACGACGCGCTCGCAGGAGCGACAGGACGCACTGTATGCGCAGGGGCGTACGGCGCCGGGTGACGTCGTCACCTGGACGCGCAACTCGCGCCATCTCGCGGGGAACGCCGCCGACGTGGTGATCGACGGCGGCTACGGCAACTCGGCGGGGTTCGAGCGCCTGGCGCGCGTGGCGCGGCAGGAAGGACTGCGCACGCTGTGGCCGCGCGATCCGGGACACATCGAGCTCGTGGGCAGCGGGAGCTCCGCCACTCGTCAGGCGCCGCCACCCGACCTCGCACCGCGGCTCGTGCGCGGCGCCGAGGGCGACATCCACATCGTCCCGCTGGGGGTGGATGAGTCGCTGGTGCCCGCGATCCCGAAGGCGATGCGATCGGCGATCGATCCGTCGGCTACACCGCCGTTGCAGGGAGTCAGGAACTGGGTCCCGGGCAACGAGCGGGGTGTGCACATCCTCCCGACCACGCCAAACGGCGACGCGCCGCACATTCTCCCCTTCCCCACGACGGCGTCCCCGAACGTTCCGGTCGACGCGTCGCGCGAAGAGGGAGTGCGGGGAACGATCGACAACTCCGCGCTCACGACGCGAACGCTGGTCGCGCCGGCTGCCACCGGAACACCCGGCTTCATCGCGCGCGTTGCCGGGGTAGCGAGCGTCGCAGGAGTGGCGGGGGTGGCCGCGCCGGCGACCGTGGCGCCGGTGGCGCAGGTCGCACCGGTGGCGCACGTGGCGACGGTCGCGCAGGTGGCCCAGGTCGCATCGGTTGCCGCTGTTGGCGGTGGGGCGGCGGTCGACGCCGCGCGTGCCGACGACGCGGGGCATGGTGCGGAGAGTACGCCACTTCCCGCCGGCGCGCCTAACGCCACACCGGGGAACTCGCGCCTCGCACCTGCGCCGGTCATCGCCAACGATGGAGAGCAGCGTCACGGAGCGTCTGGCGAACGCCGCTCGTCGTCGGAGCGCGGAGAACGCGACCGCACGGAAGGCGTCCTCGCTGCGCACGCCGCACCGGCCGAGGGCGATGCTGCCAAGGCCCTCGCGGCGCACGACGGGGTGACGACGGATCGTGGCGAGCGCGCGAGCTCCGCGTCGCCGGTGGCCGGTCTGACGCGATCGGACGCCACCGAACGGATCGCGCGCGTGCTGCGCATCCAGGAAGCGGCGAACGATCGTCCGATGTCGTCGGTGCTGCTGCGACTCGATGCTCCCGACGGGGGCGAGGATCGCATTCGCATCGACCTGCGCGGGCATTCGGTCGGGACCACGCTGGACATCGCCGACCCGCAAGCAGCCGCGGAGTTGCGGTCTCGGGTTCCCGAGCTGCAGCAGGCGTTGCAGCGGCAGGGGTTGGAAGGGGAATCGATGGTTGTACGCACGAGCAGTCGCAGTACGGATGCGTCGGTGCTCACCGCCTCGGCCGTTGCAGCCGAGCGCGACGTGGCGCGCGCCGCATCAGCCACCGCATCGGATGGTGGTGGCTCCACCGCGAGGGATTCGCGCAACCCGCCCCGCGCCTTCGAGCGCGACGGCACCGATCAACAGCGGTCACGGCAGCGTCGTGACGGCAAGGGAGACAGACGGTGAGCAACATCATCCAGTCCATCGCCAATTCGGCCTACGCGGCGACGTCGACGGGGAATTCGTCGACCGACGTCCCGGCGCCGGGTGGCAAACTGGGGAAGGACGAGTTCCTCAAGCTCCTCACCACGCAGATGCGGTACCAGGATCCGATGGATCCTATGGATGGAAAGCAGATGGCGGCGGACCTGGCCCAGTTCTCGGGGCTGGAGCAGCTGCTCAACATCAACGACAAGCTGGCGGCCCAGCAGGGGCAGTTCAACACCCTGGCGATGGCGGTCAGCAACAGCTCGGCGATGAACGCCATCGGCAAGAGTGCGGTGATCGACAGCGACAAGGTCATGCTCACGAAGGATGCCGACGGCAACCTCGGAGGGACCGTGCTCGCCGACATCTCGCAGAGTGGCGTGGCGAAGCTCACGCTGTACGACCAGTCCGGCAGGGAAGTCGGATCACGCTCGTTAGGCTACGTCGGGAGCGGCACCATGAAGTCCTTCGACATCGGCGCGGCGGCAGCAGGCGCGGCGACGGAGGGCGCGTACTCGGTGCACATCGACGTGGTCGGGAGCGACGGCAAGGACGTGCCGCAGCATACGTACGCCGTCGGCAAGATCGACGGGATGACCTTCGGCCAGGACGGGAGCGCCATGCTGACCATGGGACCGCTCACCATCTCGATGGCCGCAATCGTCAAGATCCTTTCCTAACGACTATCCCTCAGCCAGGACCAGTCCCACATGATGCGTTCCCTCTTTTCCGGTGTCTCCGGCCTGCGCAACCACCAGGTGCGCATGGACGTCATCGGAAACAACATTGCGAACGTCAACACCGTCGCCTTCAAGGCGGGGCGCGTGACGTTCAAGGAAGGCTTCGCCCAGCTCTTGCAGGGCGCGAGCCGTCCCCCCGGTGACCTCGGCGGCATCAACCCGATCCAGGTCGGCCTCGGCATGCAGATCGGCTCCGTCGACATGATGTTCAACCAGGGGAACCTGGAGTCGACCGGCCTCACCACCGACCTGGCGATCCAGGGCGACTCCTTCTTCGTCGTGAAGAAGGGGACGCAGAACTACTACACGCGTTCCGGCAATTTCCAGTTGGACGCGCGCGGGCAGCTGGTCTCGCCGACGAACGGCTTCGTCGTGCAGGGCAAGATGGCCGACAACGGTGTCTTCATCGACGGCGTCCAGAACATCGTCCTCCCGGTCGGGCAGAAGACGGCGGCGAAGGCGACCGAGACGGCCACGCTGGCCGGCAACCTCGATGCCGCCGCACCGATCTTCACCGGCGTCTTCGACGCCACCGGGCGCGCCGACCCGGCAAACGTCGACTCGTGGACCGAGAGCTCGATCACCGTCTTCGATTCGTTAGGCGCCCAGCACGACCTCAAGCTGCAGTTCTGGAAGACGGCCGCCGACACCTGGTCGTGGCAGATCGACGGGACCAACCTCCCGACCGGCTTCACCCCGCCCAACTCCACGCCGCAGACGCTGACCTTCGACACGGCCGGGCTCCTCACCACCGCCGCGCCGACCTCGCCGCCGGTGATCAGCTTCACGCCCCCGGGCGCGGCCGCGGTCAACGTCACCCTCGAACTCGGCCTGGGTACGGTGAACGGCATCACGTCGTTTGCCGGCACCAACACGGCCGTGCTCAAGGACCAGGACGGCTACGAGGCCGGCCAGCTGCAGAACTTCTCGATCGACCGCACGGGACTCATCACCGGCGCCTTCACCAACGGCACCAACGTGGTCCTGGCGCAGATCGTCCTCGCCGACTTCAACAACCCCGGCGGCCTCCTGCGCGTCGGCGACAACATGTACGCGATCTCGGGGAACTCGGGCGGCGCGGTGCTCGGCTACGCGCTCGAAGGGGTCCAGTCGACGATGACCAGCGGCGCGCTGGAAATGTCGAACGTCGATCTCGCCCAGGAATTCACGAACATGATCGTCACGCAACGCGGCTTCCAGGCCAACTCGCGCGTGATCACCAGCAGCGACGAAATGCTGCAGGAGTTGGTGAACCTCAAGCGGTAACCCGCGGTAGGCCCAATTCGGTGGCGGCGCGCCCAGCGCGCCGTCGCCGCTACTGCCTCCAGCCACCTCCCCGTTTGCGCGGCGCGCGGATGGGGCGCGGTTCCTTGCGTCCGCCAAGTCTCGAGCGCGCCCTTAAGCGTGTTCCGGCTGTGCGACCGCGGGGTGCCATGGCAGAAAATTCCGCCATCTGCGCCCGGCAAAGCCTGCCGGAGCGCGCATTCGTGCCGAGTGGTGCGGAGTCCCATCCGGCGCATCAAGAGACGGCTTAACACGTTTGATTTCAACGTGTTGCGAGTCACATTCGACGCGAGAATCTCGCCGCGCTCGACTGGCCCGCGGCGTGCTTTTCACACCTGCGCACGTCGTGTGTTCTCTCGCTCCCTCCCGCCGTCCCACTCATGTCAGATCAACCAGCACCAGCTGCAGAAGGTGGAGAAGCGCCGGTCAATGCCGGCCCCAAGGGCGTCGTCCTCATCGGGGCGCTGGTCGGGAGTCTCCTGATCGGCGGCGCTGCTGGGGTCTTCGCCGTTGGCCCGATGCTCGCCAAGAAGTCGGGCTACGTCGTGTCCCCTGCCGCGCACGACTCCGCGGGCGGCGACGCCGAGGCGGAAGGTGAGGGGGGCGGCGAGCACGCAGCGCCTGCCGGCGGCGAGCATGGCGAGGGGGGCGAAGGGGGAGCCGCCTCGAATCTGCACCTGATCGACAACCTGGTGCTCAACCCGGCCGGCTCCGGCGGTTCGCGATTCCTGATGCTCGCCGCCGCGCTCGAGTTCAACGAAGCGTCGCAGGTCGAGGAGATGAAGAGCCGCGACAGCGAGGTGCGGGACGTGATCCTGCGGGTGATGGGCTCCAAGACGGTGGAGGAGCTCTCCGACATGGGACATCGCGAGGCGATCAAGGAGGAGCTGGCCGACTCGCTGGCCACGCTGTTCAAGAAGTCCAAGAAGAAGCCGATCCGCCGAGTCTACTTCCCGCAGTTTGTCATCCAGTAGGCCGTGGCGTCCGAGACACTTTCCCAGAACGAGATCGACGCCCTCCTCGGTGGAGGAGGGCGTAGCGCTGCCGCGACCGCGATCCCGATCGCGCGCGAGGAGATCGACGCGCAGGTCTACGATTTCCGGCGCCCGCACCGCATCTCCAAGGAGCGGCTGCGTACGCTCGAGGCCATGTACGAGCGCTTCGCCAAGTCGCTCGAGGGATGGCTCCTCGGGCGCGTGCGCGGCGGCGTACAGCTGCAACTGCAGAGCGTCGAGCAGTTCTCCTTCGGCGAATTCACGCTCTCCCTCCCCACGCCGTGCGCCTCGTACACGTTCGAGCTGAACGGGACGGGGGGGCAGCAGGGGGTGATCGATTTCGGGCACGAGTTCGCCTACTTCCTTGTTGATCGCCTCTTCGGCGGCAGCGGGTCGCCAGCGATCCCTGCGCGGGCACTCACGCCGATCGAGCGCATGGCCGTGCGGGTGGTCGCCGACCGCGTGCTCAACGTGCTGCAGGAAGTGTGGCAGGACTACATCGAGATGGATCTCGCGCTCACCGGCTTCGAGTCGATCCCCGAGATCCTGCGCATCGCCAATCGCGAGGATCCGGTCCTCGTGGCGAACATCGAGGTGTCGGCGGCCGAGACGCGCTCGCTGCTCCTCATTTGTCTCCCGTTCGCCGTCCTCGAGCGCTTCTTCGCCGGCGGCTCCGAGCGCCGTGAGGCGGTGCTGGGAACGGACGACGAGCGCAGCGTGAATCGCAACATCGCCGAGCACTCGGTGCGCGGGACGCGTATCGCCGTCGCGGCGCGCCTCCCTGCCTTCCGGATGACCATGCGCGAGCTCCTCGGCCTGCAGGCGGGGAGCGTCGTGTCGACCGGCATCATGCGCAACGCCGAGTTGAACGTCGTCGTCGGCTCGCAGGTGCGCTTCACGGGCGCCCCCGGACGCATCGGACCGTCGCTCGCCGTACGCCTTACCGAAGGGCTCCTCCCGGCGCCCGAGACCGATACCCTCCCGATCACGCGGACCAAGACGAAATGACCGCTCCCGACATGAACGCGCCCGACCCGATGGAGGCCAACTTCGAGGAGATCACGGCCGTCCTTTCCGCAGGCGGCGAAGTCCCGATCTCGCTCGTCCTCGACCTCACGCTCCCGGTCTCGATCGAGTTAGGGCGTACCTCGATGACCGTGCAGGAGGTTCTGCGCCTCGGTCGCGGGAGCGTGGTGCAGCTCGACCGACTCGCCGGCGAGCCGATCGACATCTTCGTCGGCGACCGCCGTTTCGCCGAGGGCGAAGTGGTGGTGCTCGGCGAGCACTTCGGGGTGCGCATCACGCGCATCCTCTCCAAGAAGGCCATTACCGAGTCTGCCGCGTGAGCTTTGCGTCGCTCGTCGGTGTCGCGCTGACCCTGGCCTTCGTCCTGGCGCTGCTGGCGATCACCATGCGCGTCCTGCGCAAGGTGTCGAACGGCGCGGCGCTGGGGAAATCCAAAGGTGGCGTGCAGCTCGAGATCGTGCAGCGCATCGCGCTCGGTCCCCGTCAGGGGATCGCGGTGGTGCGCATCGGGGGGCAGCTCGTTGCGGTGAGTGTGGGCGAGGGGGGAGTGCGCGCGATCGCCGAACTCGACGCGGAGGCGGCGAATGCGCCGGCCCCGGTGCGCGAGGCGATCACCGGTCCCATTTCCGGCGCGCCCGGCGCGCCGCGCGACTTTCGCGCCGCGCTGATGCACGGCCTGCGCTCGGCGGGACTTCCGCTGTTGCTGCTGGCGGGCGTGTCGCTCGCCGTCACGCCGCGACTCTCGTTCGCACAGGCGGCGACTGGCGCCGGCGCCACCGGTGCGGCGACGAATGCCCCAGCGAATCGCCAGGCGACGGGAGCTCCCGCACGACCGCAAGGCGCACAGGGAGCACCACAGGGTGCCGCCGCGGGAGCGGCGCAAGGCGCGCCCCGGAACGGCGCGACGAGGGGAGCGGGACCGGCGCCAGCCAACGGGCGTCCGGCGACCGCCACGCCGCAGGGCGTGGCCCAGCCTCGCGCCGCGACGAGCACCGTGCCGGCGGCACAGGGGTCGACCTCACTCGACGACGCGTTAGGCAAGGCGATGCCGAAGCTGGACCTCAGCGTCGACGGGAGCGGCCCGGGCGGGCTCCGGCTCAGCGGCTCGGTCGGCGTGGTGATCATGCTCGGGCTGCTGACGCTCCTCCCGACGCTCGTTCTCATGATGACGAGCTTCACGCGCATCCTGATCGTCCTGCAGTTCCTCAAGCAGGCGCTCGGTACGCAGACGGCTCCCCCGGCTCAGCTCATCAGCGCCCTCGCGTTGCTCCTGACGGGCTTCGTGATGGCGCCGACGATGAAGGAAGTGAATCGGGTGGCGATCACGCCGTGGCTCGACGGGCAGATCGAGCAGGGGGCGATGATGAAGAACGCCCTCGGCCCAATGCGCGACTTCATGCTCCGCCAGGTGCGCGAGCGCGACGTCGCCGCCTTCGTCGACATGAGCGGTGAAGCACCGCCGGCGCGCCCCGAGGATGTCTCGACCATCGTCCTCACCAGCGCCTTCGTCACCAGCGAACTGCGCACCGCCTTCCAGCTCGGCTTCGTCCTGTTTCTCCCGTTCATCGTCATCGACATCATCGTCAGCTCGATCCTGATGAGCATGGGCATGTTCATGCTCCCGCCCGCGATGATCGCCCTCCCCTTCAAGCTGCTGCTGTTTGTGCTGGTTGACGGATGGGCACTACTGATCCAATCGCTTGTGCAGGGCTTCAAGTAGCCAGCGCACCCCTCGTCTTCTCGTCTTCTCGTCTTCTCGTCTTCTGATGTCTTACACGCTTGTCACCGACCTCGCTCGCAACGCCATGCTCATCGCGATGCTCGTCGCGGGCCCCGTGCTCGTGGTGTCGCTGGTGATCGGGCTCCTCGTGAGCGTGCTGCAGACCGTGACGCAGATTCAGGAGCAGACGCTCTCGTTCCTCCCCAAGCTCCTCGGCGTGGCCGCTGTCTTCCTCGTCGGGCTGCCGTGGATGCTGCAGGTCCTCGTCGAGTACACGCAGCGCCTCTTCCGCTCCCTTCCCGCGTTGGTCGGCTGATGGCCGTCGCTCCCTTCGACCTCTTCGCACCGGGTGCCCCCGCGACGATCGCGCTCTTTGGCGCGCGCATCAGCGGGATGGTGCTCGTCGCGCCGGTATTCTCGGCGCGCCCGGTGCCGGTCAAGGTGAGAACCGCGCTCGTCATCGTCCTGTCGATCCTGATGGTGCCGGTGGCGCAAAGCCACCTGCAGAAACTCCCCGACCTCACGCCGGCAGCAGTCGTCAGCGAGTCGCTGATCGGCTTCGCGATCGGCCTTGGCGCAGCGATCCTCATCGGCGCCGCCGAGGCATGCGGCGAACTCCTCTCGATCCAGATCGGCCTTTCCGGATCGGCGATCATGGATCCGCTGTCGCAGCAGCAGACGACGGCGCTCGGGCAGCTCGTGAACCTCTTCTCGCTCTCGCTCGTCCTCGCGCTCAACGGGCACCTGGTCATGCTCGACGCGCTCGCCACGAGCCTCAAGCGAATTCCGGTGGGAACGCCGATCGACGTCGCGGCGGGGCTGCACAGCTTCGTGTCGTTGGGCTCGTCGCTCTTCGCCATCGGGTTGCAGCTGGCCGCGCCGGTCATGGCGGTCGTGCTGATCGCCAACGTTGCGCTCGCGGTGCTGAGCCGCGCCGCACCGCAGCTTCAGATCCTGCAGCTCGCCTTTCCGATTCAGATCCTCGTGGGCATCGGCACACTGGCCGCCACGCTCCCGTTCATCGCGTCGTGGTTCCTCGGGTGGGAGGCGTCGTACGACGCCATGCTCACGCGCGCCATGGGCGCCCTCGTCGGCACAGGAGTGAGATAGATGGCACTCGCCGACCAGGAAAAGACAGAAGCACCTACAGCGAAACGGCGCGAAGAATCGCGCAGCGAAGGAAAGATCCCGCGCTCGCAGGAGCTGACGACGTCGTTCGTCCTCCTTGGCGCTGCGATGACCCTCAACCTCCTCGGCGGGAAGATCGGAGGGCAGATCCGCGACCTGTTCGCCGAGGGGATCGCCGCCATCGGGTCCGCGCCGCTGGGCGCCGATTCGGCCGTGGGGCTCGTACGCCACATCTTCGGCAAGGCCGTGCTCATCGTCGGGATGTGGGCCGGATCGCTCATGCTGATGGGGCTCGCGATCGCGGCCCCGCAGGCGCGCGGAATCTTCACCTTCAAGCCGCTCTCGCCGGACTTCAGCAAGCTGTCACCGGCCAACAACATCAAGCGCGTCCTCGGCATTCAGTCGTTGGCCGACCTGTTCAAGTCGCTGCTCAAGCTCGCCCTCATCAGTTTTGCGGTGAAGAGCGCGCTGACCGCGGCGTGGGCCGATATTCTCGCCCTCGGGCAGCAGCCGAACTTCAGCTTCCTCGTCGTGACGCTGAAGTATTCAGTGAAGCTCCTGACGACGGCCGGCCTCTGCTACCTGGGGCTCGCTGGGCTGGACTACGCCTTCCAGATCTGGCAGCACGAACAGGGGCTCAAGATGAGCCGCGACGAGATCAAGGAAGAGAGCAAGCAGTCCGAAGGCGATCCGATGGTGAAGGCGCGCATGCGCTCGTTTGGGCGTTCGCTGGCGCGCCGGCAGATGATGCAGTCGGTTCCCAAGGCCGATGTGGTCATCACCAACCCGACGCACATCGCAGTCGCGTTGATCTATGACCCGCTCAAGGCGCCGGCACCGATCGTCGTCGCCCTCGGCCAGCGCAAGGTCGCCGAGCGTATCAAGGCCATCGCGCGCGACAACGGCATTCCCTGCATCGAGAACAAGCCGCTCGCGCGTGCGCTCCTCGCCAGTGCCCGCATCGGTCAGATGATCCCCAGTGAACTCTACGTGGCCGTTGCCGAAATTCTCGCCTTCGTCATCCGCCGCCGCATCGCGCGCGGCAAGGCGCTCCAGACGGTGACCGCATGAGTACCGCGGTCCGCCCGCTGCCGAGCGCCGAGGGCTTCGCCAGGCGCAACGCCGAGATGGGACTCGCCATCGCGGTGGTGTTCGTGCTCGGCCTGATGATCGTTCCGCTCCCGTCGTTCATCCTGGACCTGCTCCTGGCGACGAGCATCGCGCTATCGCTGGTGGTGCTCCTCACCACGATGCAGACGCGGGAGCCGCTCGAGTTTTCGTCGTTCCCTGCCCTGCTGCTCCTGCTCACGCTCTTTCGACTGGGGCTCAACTTCGCCAGTACGCGCCTCATCCTCTCGGAAGGGCACGCTGGACAGGTGATTCAGGCCTTCGGGCAGTTCGTCATCGGCGGCAACTACGCGGTAGGTGTCGTCCTCTTCCTGATCCTGATCGGGATCAACTTCATCGTGATCACGAAGGGTGCCGGACGCGTCGCCGAAGTGGCGGCGCGCTTCACCCTCGACGCGATGCCCGGCAAGCAGATGGCGATCGACGCCGACCTCTCGGCGGGATTGATCGACGAGGGTGAGGCGCGCCGTCGCCGCGAGGAGATCGCGCGGCAGGCCGACTTCTACGGCGCGATGGATGGTGCGTCGAAGTTCGTGAAGGGCGACGCGATCGCCGCGCTCCTCATCACCGGCATCAACATCCTCGGCGGGATCTTCATCGCGGTCATCCAGCGCGGGCTCCCGCTCGCGCAGGCCGCATCGCAGTACACGATCCTCACCGTCGGTGAAGGACTCGTCGCGCAGGTCCCCGCACTGATCGTCTCGACGGCCGCCGGCATCATGGTGACGCGCGCGTCGGGTCAGGCGAAGATGGGCGCGCAGGTGAGCCAGCAGCTCGCCGCGTATCCGCGTGCGATGTACGTCGCCGCTGGAGTGCTCACCACCTTCGGCCTCATTCCGGGGCTTCCCAAGCTTCCCTTCCTCGCGATCGGCGGAACGCTCTTCTTCCTCGCCCGCATGGCGGCGCAGGCCGAAGCCGACCGTACAAAGGAAGCGCGTGAAGCCGCGACCGAGGCCACGAAGGAGCCGGAGAAGCCGGCCGACCCGATGCGCGACCTCCTGCAGATCGACCCGATCGAGCTGGAAGTCGGCTACGCGCTCATTCCACTCGTCGACGAGCGTCAGGGGGGTGACCTCCTCGAGCGCATCCAACTGCTGCGCAAGCAGGCCGCACTCGAGGTGGGGATCCTCATCCCACCGATCCGCGTGCGCGACGACTTGCACCTGCCGGCGAACGAGTACGTCATCAAGCTGCGCGGCTCGGAGATCGCCCGCGCCGAGGTGATGCCGCGCTTCCACCTCGCGCTCGACACCGGCTCGGTGATCCATGGGATCGAAGGGATCGAAACCATCGATCCGGCGTTCGGGCTCACCGCGCGCTGGATCGCCTCCTCGCGCCGGGTGGAAGCCGAGTCGTTAGGCTACGTGGTCGTGGAGCCGGCAGTGGTGATCGCCACGCACCTGATGGAGTCGCTCAAGGTCAATGCCGCCGAGCTCCTTGGGCGGCAGGACGTGCAGGAAATGGTCGAGACGCTCAAGCGCACGCACCCGGCGCTCGTCGAGGACCTCGTGCCCAGCAAGGTGTCGTTGGGGCTCCTCCACCGCGTGCTGCAGCGCCTCCTGCGCGAGCGCATCCCCATCCGCGACATGGTCACGATCCTCGAGGCGCTCGGCGACGGCGTCGAGCAGACGAAGGATGCCGAGGTGCTCACCGAACACGTGAGGCGCGCGCTGTCGAACGTTATTGCCCGTGCCTATTCGGATCCGGCGGGTGCCGTTCGCGGAATCACGATCGGGCCGCGCCTCGAGGCGTCGCTCATGGGACTCTTCTCGCCGCGCAACGCGCCGGCCGGGCTCGCACCGCTCACGCCCGACCTGCTCGCCGACCTGCTCCGCGAACTCAACTTCCTCGCCACCACCCACGCCAGCGAAGGGCGCCTCCCGCCGCTGATCACGCCGCCGTCGCTGCGCATCGGCGTCAGGCGCCTGGTCGAGCCGGTGCTCGCCACGCTCCCCGTGATCTCGCTCGCCGAACTGCCGACCACCGTGAAGCTGAACTCCGTCGCCACCTGGGAGCTGACCCATGCTGCTTGAGACCTTCCACGGCACAGACCTCCGTCGCGTCTTCGACGACGCGCGGCGCGCGTTAGGCGACGACGTGCTCGTCATCCGCAGCGCCGTCTCGAAGGAGGGGGGCGTGACCCGCGTCGAGGTGATCGCCGCCCGCCAGCAGGACCTGGCGGCGCTTCGCAAGCGCCTCGAACCGGCCCCGCCGTCGCTCCCGCGCGGACAGGGCGGGCGCGGGCGCAGCGGTCCGCTCCTCATCGCCCTCGTCGGTCCGACCGGCGCCGGAAAGACAACTGTGGCGGCAAAGCTCGCGCTGCATCGCGCCGTCTTCGGCAGCCGCAAGGTGGGGCTTATCACGCTCGACACCTATCGCGTCGGCGCGCTCGAGCAGATGCAGCAGTATGCCGAGGTCACGAACCTCCCGCTCGAAGTGCTCTACGATGCGCGCGAAGTGCCGGCCGTGATGAAACGCCTCGACGATCGCGACGTCGTGATCATCGACACGCCCGGGCGCTCTCCGCGCTCGAAGGACGCCAACGCCCAGTGGCAGCAGCTCCTCCGTGCGCTCACGCCCGACGAAGTGCACCTGGTACTCCCCGCGACTTTACGACCGGACGCCGTCCCCTCGCTCGTGCAGGCGATGGCGCCGTGCCGACTCACGCACGCCATCATCTCCAAGGTCGACGAGCTGCACGATGAACGCGCGATCGCCGACGTCGCAGCGCGCGTCGACCTCCCGATCCGCTGGATCACCGACGGGCATGCGGTCCCCGATGACCTGCATCCGTCGCGCGCCCACATTCTCGGCGCGCTCGGGCTCTCCACCGGCACCGCATCCACGCGCGCTGCATGACCGCTCCGCTCGATCCCCTGCACCGCCCACTCCCGGGCGCCGCGTCTCGCGACGCGAGCGCGCGCACGCCCGTCGTGGCCGTCGGGAGCGGCAAGGGAGGTGTAGGGACATCGACGATCGCTGCGCTGCTCGCCGCGACCATGGCTGAGCAAGGACAGCGCGTCCTCCTCGTCGACGCCGGGGAACGGATCGGCGGGCTGCATCACCTGCTCGGCGTGGAACCACGCGGCTCGCTTGGCGAGCTGCGGGGCGCGCGCGAACCGCACCAGCTGCTCGTTCCTGTCGCCGATCGTTTGTCACTCTTTCCGGCGGCGGTCGACGAACCGGCGTTGCGCCCGACGGAGCGCCGGCTCCTGATGCGCCGCGTCGCCTCGCTCCACGCCGACGTCGACCTCGTCGTCGTCGATGCCGGCTCGAGTGCCGAGTCGCTCATGACGGCGTGCGCCGACGGCGTGAGCCGACTCCTCGCCGTCACCGCCGGCGATCGCATTTCTCTGATCGCGACCTACGCCGTCGTCAAGCTCCTGCACGAGCGCCTCCCCGACGTCCGCGTCGACGTGATTGCGAATCGCGTGGACGAGCAAAGCGCCGATCGGTTGCATGAGTATCTCAACGGGGCCTCCGTTCGTTTTCTATCGCGGACCACGCCGTTTGCCGGTGCGGTGCCGGACGACCCCGACTTCGGCAGCGCACTCGCCGCCGGACTGGGAACGGCCGAGGCCTCCCTGGGCTCCACCGCGGCACTCGCGGTACGCGCAATCGGTGAGCGGATTCTCACCGAGTCGGTTGAAGCACCACCATCGATGCATCGTCTCCTGAGGAAGGGTTGATCTGATGTCCACCGAGAATCTCTGGGACGCCTTCGCCAGCGGCGATCTGATGGCGCGAGAGAAGCTCCTCACGGAGAATCTCAATCTCGTGCATCACGTCGCGCGCCAGCTCTCGAAGGCGCTCGCTGCGCCAGCAGATTTCGACGAACTCGTCTCGTGCGGGACCATTGGCCTGATGAACGCGCTCGAGGCCTTCGAGCCGTCGCGCGGTCTCGCCTTTTCCACGTTTGCCGTGCCGCGCATCCGCGGCGCGATCCTCGATGAGCTTCGCCGGCAGGATCACGTCCCGCGCTCGATCCGCCGCAAGACGCGCGAGATCTCGCAGGCGCGCGAGACGCTGACCCGCATCTTCGGACGCCCCGCCAGCGACAAGGAGGTGGCCGAGCACCTTGGCCTCGACCTCGGAACGCTCTGGCGCTGGCAGGCCGATACCGAGAACGCCGTGCAGGTCTCGCTCGACCAGGGGGCGACCGAACAGGACGGGCAACCGTTCCTCCCGCCGGAGGCGCTGAGCGATCCGCACGACAACAACATCGAAGACGAGATCAATCGCGAGCAGGAGAAGGAGATCCTCAAGCAGGCGCTCACCCGCCTCAAGGAGCAGGAGCGCATCGTTCTCACGCTTTACTACTTCGAGGAGCTCAAGCTGCACGAGATCGCCGATGTCCTCGAGCTCACCGAGTCGCGCGTGTCGCAGATTCGCGCCAAGGCGCTCTCGCGCCTGCGCTCCGAACTCGCCCACTTCCGCACCCCGGCCTAACGATGGCGACGCTCCTCCACCTCGTCGACCTGATCACCAGCGACGCGCTCACGCTCGCAGCGAGCGGGATCCTCGCCGTCGCCCTGCTCGCGCTCCTCGTGCTCATCGCCTGGCCCGCGCGCGCCGAGACGCCGCGCGACGCGTCGGGGCGTCCGCGCGCGATGACGGCGCGCGCACTCGTCGCGTCGGGGATCGACACCGCCGATGTCGCGCGCCGCACGGGGCTCTCGCGCGACGCACTGGCACTCCTCGCCGGGCTCTCCGCCCCTGCCTCCCGGCAGAAATCACCCCCGGCGGCACGTCTTTCCTTCTTCCAGCGCCTGCTTGGTCGATCAAGCGCCAAGCCAGTTCGCAGCCAAGTCGCTACCTGACAAGCACTTAGCGACTCAGGGCCGATGATGGCCCAGCGGGCATAGCCGTTGCCTTTCATGCGAGTGACTCTCGTTCGGAGCCTCTCGCATGAAGACAGACGGAATCGCCAGCGCGGCACACGCGCTCCGCTACTGGGAGCGCCGTCAGGAAGTCGCGTCGAACAACCTGGCAAACGTCAACACGACCGGCTTCAAAGGAGAACGCGTCTTCGCCCGCCTCGTCGGCGACGGCGTTCCCGTCCCCGATGCGGCGACCGACTTCACCGCCGGTTCGTACGAGACCACCGGCAACCCGCTCGACATCGCCACACGCGGCCAGGACTACTTCGTCGTCAACACACCGAACGGCGAGCGCTGGACGCGCGGAGGCGCCTGGAGCGTCGATGCGCAGGGGTACCTGACCGACACCACCGGCAATCGCCTGTTGGGGGAGAAGGGGGCGATCAAGGTCTCCGGCTCCGCCGTCGCGATCGACCGTTCCGGATGGGTCGTCGTCGACAACATCAAGATCGACCGCCTCCGCATGGAGAAGCCCGCCGCCGGCGCCGCGCTGCAGCATGAAGGCGGTACGCACTTCATCCCTGATGCCGGAAAGCAGTCGGTCGCGTATTCCGACCGCGACATTCGCCAGGGCGAGCTCGAGGGGAGCAACGTCAACACGCTTTCCTCGCTCGTCGACCTGATCTCGATCCAGCGCAACTTCGCCGACGCCCAGAAGGTCCTCTCGACCCTCGACGGCATCCGCAGCACGATCGTGAATGAGTTGGGGAAAGTGCCTGGTTAGGCACCTCTCGTCTTCTCGTCTTCTGACCTCTCGTCTTCTAGAACCCCATGAACCCCGCCCTCCGCACGTCCGCCACCGGCATGATGGCGCAGCAGCTTCGCACCGAAGTCATCGCCAACAACCTCGCGAACGTGAACACCACGGGCTTCAAGGGTTCGCGCGCGCACTTCGAGGATCTCCTCTACCAGACGGTGCAGGGAGCGTCGGTCGTCGGGAATCCCGACACGAACACGATGCCGGCGGTGCAGGTCGGGCGCGGAACGCGACTGGCCTCGGTGCAGCGCCTGCACTCGCAAGGCGCCGTCGAAGAGACCACGCGCCCGCTCGACCTCGCGATCGAGGGTGAAGGCTTCTTCCAGATCCAGATGCCCAACGGGACAATCGCCTACTCGCGCGACGGATCGTTTGGCATCTCCGACACTGGAACGTTGATCACCAGCGGCGGCTACGCCGTCGTCCCCGGGATCAAGGTCCCGACCGACGCTACCGAGCTCACGATCTCGACGACCGGGAAGATCTCGGTCTCGGTCGGCGGCAACACGGTGGAGAAGCAGGAGCTCGGCCAGCTCGAGCTCGCGCGCTTCATGAATCCGTCGGGGCTCCAGTCGTTAGGTGAGAACCTCTTCGCCGAGACTCCGGCGTCCGGGCAGCCGACGGTCGGCTTCCCGGCCGACGAAGGGATGGGGCGCATCCTGCAGGGACACCTCGAGTCGAGCAACGTCGAGATCGTGCAGGAGATGGTCGACATGATCACCGCGATGCGCGCCTACGAGATCAACTCCAAGGCGATCAAGAACGCCGAGGAGATGATGTCCACCGCCAACAACATGATTCGCTGATGGCGATGCGCCTGCATTCTCGCTGGTTCCTCCTCCTCGTCGTGCAGCTGGCGGTCGCGATGGCCTCCGGGCGGTCGCCGCTGTCGGCGCAGGAGGGGGGACCCGCGCGCTGCGGCACCGACTCCGTCGAGGTCGCGGTCGCGGCGCGCGCGCTCACGCGAGGGGCGACGCTCCTTGCCGGCGACATCGCCATGCGCTGCGTTGCGGCCGACGGTCGCTTCGCCCGCCGCCCGACGCCGGTCGCGCCGGGTTGGCTCGTGCGCCGCATCATGCGCGCGGGCGAAGTGCTGCGCGCGCCGGCCGTCGCCCCCGCCCCGCTTGTCGCGGCCGGCCAGACGGTGACGTTCACCGTCCAGGAAAACGGCCTCGCGCTCACGCTCGACGGCATCGCTCCGGTCGCCGGCTCGTTAGGCGACACCATCCCCGTTCGTCTCGGCGCGCGGCGCCGCGTCACCGGCGTCGTCGCCGGCCCGGCGCACGTCGTCGCCATTGCCTCTTCGAGGAACCCATGATCCACCACTGCGACGTCGTGGCCACCCCGCGAAAGGTCACGATCATCCCTACCGTCCCCGCCCCCGATCGCGGTCGCGCCGTCGGCGCCTGGGTCGGCGCGCTCTCCACGCTCCTGCTGCTCCTGAGCGTCGTCGCCGCGTCGCTCGGAGCGCAGGCGGCGCCGCCGCGCGCCGATTCGGCGAAGGCCGCCCCCACGCGCAACATCGCCTGGACATCGAGCCGCCGCAGCTACGTCGTGGGTGACATCATCAAGGTTGTCGTCGACGAGTACGCGCTCGCCTCGGCGAACAAGGACAACAGCGCCAGCGCGTCGCGCCGCCGATCGCTCGACCTGGGCGTGAGCCCCCCAAGCGTTGGCAGCGGCACGCCCGGGCTCGGGAACATCGACGCGTCGTACGGCGCCGGCGACGGAAGCACCACCAACCAGCGTGGCAATGCCACCCGCGACACGCGCTACGCCGCCGAGATCGCGGTGCGCGTCGTCGCGGTGCAGCCCAACGGGATGCTGCAGGTCAAGGGCTCCAAGCTCATCGACGTGGACAAGAACAAGACCACGCTCACCCTCGCCGGCTTCGTCAGCCCGATCGACGTCAACTCGAGCGATGTGGTCGGCTCCGATCACATCGCCGACATCCAGCTGGCCTACGCGGCGAAAGGATCGCTCGGCAAGCCCAAGTCAGGCATCGTCACCAAGATCCTCGGACTCTTCTGGCCATGATGCGATCACGCCCACGCCTGCGACGGGCGTTCCGGCTCCTTCTCATCGCCGCCTCGTGCCTCGGCACGCAGGCGGCGCTCGCGCGGACGGCACTCGCGCAGGGCGTCCCGATCCGCGACCTGGTCATCGACGACCAGGGCGTCCCGGTTCGTCTCGTTGGCTATGGGCTCGTGACCGGATTGAGCGGCACGGGTGACAACACCAACAGCGGGCGCGGATCGCAGCAAACGGTGCAGTCGGTCGCCAACCTGCTGCGCCGCTTTGACGTCGTGGTCCCTGCCGAGTTTCTCCGCACGCGAAACGTCGCCGCGGTCCTCGTGACCGCCGAGGTCTCGCCGTATCTGCGTCCGGGCGGCCGCTTCGAGGTGCAGGTCGCCTCGGTCGGCGACGCGCGCTCGCTCCGCGGCGGCGTGCTCTGGATGACGCCACTCATCGCCGAAGTGGGCGGACAACCGCTCGCCACCGCGCAGGGCCCGCTCTATGTCGACGAGAACGATGCCGTTCGTCGTCGCATCGGCTTCAACGCGGCCAGCTCGCGCATCGCCGCCGGCGGCGTGATCGAGGCCGATCTCCCCCGCCCCAAGTTCGAGGCAAGCACACGACTCGTGCTTCGCGAGCCCGACATCGGACTGGCGTCGAAGATCGCGGCGACCATCGACTCGGTGGTTGGAGAGGGGAGCGCGAAGGTCGAGGACCCGGGGGCAATTTCGATCACCGCGAAGGACAGCGCGGGGGGCGGACCGGCGGCAGTTCTTGCCCGTATCCGGGACCTCAAGGTCGAGGTAGCCCGTGTGGCCCGCATCGTCATCGACCAGCGGCAGGGGACCATTGTTGCCGGGGGCGATCTCACCCTCGGTCCGGGGGTGGTGAGCATTCAGGGACTCACACTCTCGATTGGGCCGACACCTGCCGATACTGCTCAGCAGGGAACCGGAGGGCAGGTACGCGTGCCGACCGGGGCCACCGTGCAGCAACTGGCGGCGGCATTGTCGGCCGTTCGCACTCCGGCTCATCAGGTCGCCCAGATCTTCGAAGCGCTCAAGCAGGTCGGCGCCATTTCCGCAGAGGTTGTCGCGCGGTGACGAACATCAACGAAGCTCAAAGCGTGAGTACGGCGCTCCCCGACCGGGACCAGCGCCTGAAGAAGGTCGTGGGGCAGCTCCAGGGTGTGTTCGTGGAGCAGCTCTTCAAGGCCATGCGTGAGACCGTGCCCACCGACGGCGTGACCGACGGCGGCCCGGGCGAAGCGATGTTCAGCGGAATGATGGACCAGCACCTCGCCGACGAACTCCCCGGCCAGTGGGAGCACGGCATCGGCGACGCGCTCTACCGCCAGCTGCATCCGCAGCTCGCGCGCGCGAACGAAGCGACCAGCGCGACCAGCACGCCTGGCGCCGCCAAGCCGGAGGGGACTCGATGAACGCCACGCCTGTGCACCCTTCGCCCGCCATGTCGCAGATTTCGCCGGCGCAGTGGCCGACGCTGGTCAAGGGGCTCACCGACGCGCTGCAGTCGGAGCGCCGCCTCATCGACGAGCTGATCGCCATCATGCGCCAGCAGCGCGAAGCGGTAGCGGCCGACAACCTGCAGGGGGTCGACGACTCGGTCTTCGCCGTGCAGCGCGTCCTCCTCACGCTCGGCGAGGCGCGGAAGCGCCGCCGGGCGATCAACACGCGGCTCGGGCAGCAGGAAGACGTCGCGCTGCGCGACCTGCTCGCCGCGATGGGTCCGTACGCTACCGAAGATCTGCAGGCGTCGCGCGAGGCGCTGCAGGTCTCCGCGCGCACGCTCGCGCGCGAGGTGTCGACTAACCGCCAGGTGCTGCGCGAGGCGCTTACGACCGGCGAGGAGATGGTCCGCACGCTCGCCGGCGTCGGCGCGTCGCGCACCGGCTACGACTCCTCCGGTGCTGGCGATTCCCCGCGCGGCCCTGTTCTCGTGAATCGGCGGGCCTAGCCATGAGCATCGGGAGCATCCTCAGCATCGCGCGCGGCGCGATCTCGGCGCACCAGGTCGCCCTGCAGACGGTGTCGCAGAACATCGCGAACGCCGAGGTCGAGGGGTACTCGCGCCAACGCGCCGAGATGATCACCTCGTATCCGCAGCGGTTCCCCAATTACACGGTGGGAACCGGTGTGAGCGTGCGCGGCGTGATTCGCATGCGCGATGAGCTCCTCGATGCGTCGTATCGCCGCGAGGTCGGCAACCGCGAGTCGTACTCGGTGCGCCGCGACCTGCTTGGCGAGGTGGAAGGGCTCCTGGGCGAACCGTCGGAATCGGGGCTCGCCAACACGCTCGACCAGTTCTGGAATTCCTGGAGCGACCTGGCCAACAACCCCGGAAGTGCCATCGCGCAGAGCGCGGTGCGCCAGCGCGGGCAGCAGGTGGCTTACACGCTCAACTCCTATTCGCAGCGCATCGACGACCTCACCGTGCGCACGCGCGGGCACCTGTCCGACGTCGCCGGCCAGGTCAACACCATGGCGAAGCAGGTCGCCGAGATCAACAAGCAGCTGACAGCAGCGGAAGTGTCGGGGCAGCAGACACCCGACCTGCGCGATGCGCGCGATCGCATTGCCGACCAGCTCGCGAAGCTTGTCGGCGCGCGTGTGGAGATCCAGGCGAACGGCACCATGGGCGTGTATCTCGGCGGGTTGATGCTCGTCGACGCGAACAACGCACGCCAGCTCGAGGTACGCTCGACCCCGACGACGACGAATCTCGCCATGGTAGGCGATGTCGAGCCGATCCAGGTCGTGGGCGGTCAGGCCGGGCAGATGATCGGCTTCATCAACACCGACGTGCCGGCGATGCAGGGGCGCCTCAACGACTTCGCCCGCGGGCTGGTGAACGGCGTGAACGAGTACCATGCGTCCGGCTGGACCGCGGCAGGCGACGCGTTAGGCAACGCGAACTGGAACCCGCTCAACGGGCCGACCGGATCGCGCGTGAACTTCTTCGATTCCAGCTTCACTACCGCGGGGACGATTCGGCTCTCCAGCGAGGTGACGGCGAGCGCCCTGGTCATCGCGTCCGGTGACGTGCAGAACGCCCCCGGCAACAACACACTCGCCACGGCGATCGGCGCGTTGCGCGACGACAACGGGATGGCCGCGCTGCAGACGCGCATGGGCGCGAACTTCGCCACGCAGATTGGCTTCGCGTCGGGCGAGTCCTATTCCGATCACTACACCACGACCGTGACGCAGCTCGGCGTCGACACCGCCGACGCGCAGTCGCAGTTCGACGTGTTCGACGCGCTCTCGACGCAGGCCGACAATCGTCGCGCCTCCGTTGCGGGCGTGTCCATCGACGAGGAACTGACGTTGATGTTGCGGCATCAGCAGGCATATACGGCGGCGAGCCGGCTCGTGAAGGTCGCCGACGAAATGGCGCAGTCCATCCTCAACATGGTCTGAGCCGATGCTCATCCTTTCCCGACGCGCCGGGGACGCCATCGTGATCGAAGGCGGCATCCGGATCGTCGTCCTCGCCTCCGATCGACGCGGTGTGCGCCTTGGCATCGAGGCGCCGCCGCACGTCAGCATCGTGCGGGAGGAAATCGTCACCCAGATCGCCGACGAGAATCGTCGCGCCAATGTCGGCGCCGACGCGGCGGCGCTCGTGGGCGGCGTCGCCAGCAAGTCCTCGTAGTCTTCCCCCACGATATCGTCGTGTTTCAGCTCATCGGTCTCGCGGTCGTCCTCGGAAGCGTCATCTCCGGCTACACCATGCACCACGGTAAGCTCGGGGTGCTGTGGCAACCGACCGAATTCATCATCATTGGTGGCGCCGGCATCGGGTCATTCATCATGGCCAACCCGCCGAGCGTGATCAAAGCATCGATTGCCGCCGGCCTGGCGATGCTCAAGCCGACGCCATTCAACAAGACATCGTACGGCGAGTTGCTGCAGGTCCTCTACGAAGTGTTCCAGACGGCGCGCAAGGACGGACTCATCGCCCTCGAAGCGCACATCGAGGAGCCGGAGAAGAGCGGCATCTTCACCAAGTTCCCGAAGTTCCTGCACCATCACCACGCCGTCACCTTCCTCTGCGACACGCTCAAGGTGCTGCTGACCGGTGCGGTGGAAGATCACCATCTCTCCGACATTCTCGACCTCGACCTCGAGCGCATGCACGAGGAAGAGCACCAGGTCCCGTCGGCCATCACGACGATGGGCGACGCCATGCCGGGCTTCGGCATCGTCGCCGCGGTGCTCGGCGTCGTGATCACGATGGGTTCGATCGGTGGTGCGGCCTCGGAGATCGGCAACAAGGTGGCCGCGGCGCTCGTCGGAACGTTCCTCGGCATCCTGCTCGCGTACGGGATGATCGGCCCGTTCGCCAAGGCCATCGAGGCTCGGCAGCGCGGCGAAGGACAATACATGTCGTGCATCCGTACCGCGCTTCTCTCGTTCGCGCGCGGTGACGCGCCGATGACCTGCGTCGAGTTCGCGCGCCGCAACATCGAGCCGGTCGATCGCCCGAGCTTCACCGAGTTGGAGCAGCTCACGCGCAAGAAGGCAGCCTGACGTGGCAAAGGGCGGCGGCAAAGTCATCATCGTCAAGAAGATCAAGAAGGGGGGGCACGGTCACCACGGCGGTTCGTGGAAGGTGGCCTACGCCGACTTCGTGACCGCCATGATGGCGTTCTTCATGGTCATGTGGATCCTCGGCATGGACGAGCAGACCAAGCAGGCCATCGAGGGGTACTTCTCGAGCCCCGTCGGCTACAAGAAGGGATATTCGTCCGGGTCGAGCCCGTTGGCGTCGGGAAGTTCGCCGGCGGCCGTCAAGCGCGAATCGATCCAGATGGCCATTCGCCAGCTGCAAAGCCAGCGCTTCCAGGCCGTGCAGGTGCAATTGCGCGGCTCGATGGACTCCATCGCCGCGCTGGGGAAGCTCCGCGCCAAGGTCGAGATCACCATCACCCGCAGCGGGCTCCGCATCGAACTGATCGAGGACGAGAAGGGAGACACCTTCTTCCCGATCGCTTCCGCCGTGCTCACCGAGCAGGGGCGCATCACGCTGCAAACGATCGCCGGCGAGTTGAAGGGGCTGGAGAACCCAATCGTCATCGAGGGGCACACCGACGCGGCGCGCTACTCCAACCGCACGTACACCAACTGGGACCTGTCGGCCGATCGCGCGAACGCGGCGCGGCGCATCCTCGAGGAATCGGGGCTCGACCATGGGCGCATCGCCGAGGTCACCGGGCTGGCGGACAAGCAGCTGCGGTACCCCCTCGACCCGCTGAATCCCGCCAATCGCCGCATCTCGATCCTCCTCCCGTTCATCGATCCCCCCGACACGCCTTCGGTGGAGCAGCTGCAAGAGCGGCTGGAGAACAGCGTCAAGCAGTCGTCATAAGGCGTCAGGCGTTCCGCACCCCGGGCCCCCGCGGACGGACGCGCTACGTTGCGAATCGCCCGGCATCTCCAGGTAGCATCACCACGCAGCATCGACGAACGCCTAACAAGTGCCAACAACGCAAACGGGCGCGCCCCTCTCGAAGGACGCGCCCGTTTCGCTTCGCCTGATCTTGCTCGACTACATCGCCTGCTCGATCCGCTCCCGCGTCCAGCGCACCGCTTCGAGGTAGAGGTCACCGAGCATCGACGGATCGACACCGAGCACCTGCGACTCCGCGTCGACCGCGTGCCACGAACCGCGCTCGTACGCCTCGACGAGCGAGAGCGTCGGCGCGTACGGGCCGCTCCGCGCCAGGAGGGCCCGACGCACCTCGTCGGTGAGGTCGATCCGATGCAGCACGTCGCCTAACGGTACCTTGAGGATCGCGTCGAGGAGGGAGAAGAGTCCAACCATGAACAGCGCCTCGGCGCTGCGGCGGTCGCGTCCCTGGCGGGCGACGTTCTCGCAGAGGCGCGCGCGCTGGATCGCGACACGCACCAGCTCCGCGTCGGTCCCTCCCTTCCCCGCCACTGAGGTGACCAGGAGGAGCGAGAGCCACTTGTGCAGCTCGGCGCGCCCCACCATGCGCACCGCGTGGCGAATCGACTCGATCCCGCGCCCGCCCATCGACGCCGAGTTCACCGTGCGCAGCAGCTTGTAGGTGAGCGAGACGTCGGTCCGGAACGCGTCTTCCAGTGCGGCATCCGTCGTGTCGGGGTCGCGCAAGAGATTCATCAGCCGGAGGATCGTGAGCTGCCCCGCCGACAGGTCCCGGCGCGCCAACGTCTCCGGCTTGCTGAAGAAGTATCCCTGAAAGAGGCGGTATCCGATCGCCTGGCAGGTGTCCTTCACTTCCTGCGTTTCGACACGCTCCGCGAGGATCGTTCCCCCGTACGACGCGACGCGATCGTAGTTCGCCTTGAGCTCCTTCTCCGTCTTGTTCAGGACGTCGAGCTTGATGATGCGCGCCATCTTGAGCAGCGGCTCGAAGGCCGGATTGAACTCGAAGTCGTCGAGGGCGAGCGTGTACCCTGCGTCGACGAGTCCTCTTGCCGCGGCAACGACCTCGTCGTCGGGCTCCACGGTTTCGAGGAGTTCGATCACCACCGTCTGCGGATCGAAGAGCTGGTGCATCCCACGCACGAGCATTTCGCGCGTGAAGTTGAGGAAGGCGCGGTGCCCTCCGGTCATCCGGTCCATCCCGATGTTCAGGAACGTGTGGACCAGGACCTCGGAGGCCATCACATCGGCGCTCACCCCTTCGGCGATCGAAGTCACACCCGTTCGCCGATAGAGCAGCTCGTACGCGTAGGTCTCGCCTGACACGTCGAAGATCGGTTGTCGCGCGACAAAGACGTCGACCAGCGAGGCACCGGGGGAGGACGCGTCCGGGGAAGGAGCGATGGTCACGAAGCGGGGGGTTGGAGTCGAATCGCCTTCAACGGTCGTGCTCGACACGAAGATGAGCCGCCTATCACGAAGGAGTATCGACCGCAAGCCGCTCGACTTGTATTGCCCGACCGCGACCGTTAGCCTTCCCTCTCCCGAAACGGCCGGGAAGGCTCCCGCCCGGGGCGCGCCACTGGATCAATCGCGCGCGAGTAGCTCAGCTGGATAGAGCGTCGGCCTCCGGAGCCGAAGGTCGTGGGTTCGAATCCCGCCTCGCGCATTCATTGAGTTGTCGCAGGAGACGGGGGAGGCCGACGGTCTCGGCCTCCCCTTTGTCGCCCAAGGCGGCGCGTTGGAACACGAGATGTGTGCGACAGACTCTCGCGCTCCAGCGTATACTCCCGAAACGCCTCGCGGCATTCCGCCGGCGAAGCGCAACACAAGGGGTCGCCTTGCACGCCGAGAGGGCGATTACTACTTTCGCCCGACCGAGCCTCTGGCGACCCCGAACATTCGAGACTTCCCCACCTCGCGTGGACATTGTCGAACTGAAACGGAAGTCCGTCGCCGAACTCCTCGAGCTCGCGTCGGACTTGAGCGTCCCAGAGACGTCGGGGCTGCGCAAGCAGGACCTGATCTTTCGTATCGAGCAGCGCCTGCTCGATCAGGAAGTGGTGCTGCGCGGTGAAGGCGTGCTGGAGATCCTCGCCGAGGGGTACGGCTTCCTGCGAAGCCAGGACTGGAGCTACCTCCACGGTCCCGACGACATCTACGTCTCGCCGTCGCAGATCAAGCGCTTCGACCTTCGCACGGGTGATACGATCCGTGGCGAAGTGCGTCCGCCCAAGCAGTGGGAGCGCTACCTCGCACTGCTCAAGGTCGACCGGGTCAATGGCGACGATCCCGATCCGTCGCATCCGCGGCTCATCTTCGACAACCTCCGTCCGCGCTATCCGGATCAGCGGCTGCGCCTGGAAAATGGAGACTTGTCGATGCGCGTCGTCGACCTCATTGCACCGATCGGCAAGGGACAACGCGGTCTGATCGTCGCACCGCCGCGCGCCGGCAAGACGATTCTCCTGCAGAAGATGGCCAACGCCATCGCCGAGAATCATCCGGAGGTCGCGCTCATCGTCCTGCTGATCGACGAGCGCCCCGAAGAGGTAACCGACTTCAACGAGTCGGTGCCGAAGGCCGAGGTGATCAGCTCGACGTTCGACGAGCCTCCCGATCGGCACGTGCAGGTCGCCGAGATGGTGATCGAGAAGGCGAAGCGGATGGTGGAGCACGGAAAGGATGTGGTGATCCTGCTCGACTCGATCACGCGCCTCGCGCGTGCGCACAACGCCGTGATCCCGCAGTCCGGCAAGATCATGTCGGGCGGGCTGGATGCATCGGCGATGCAGAAGCCGAAGAAGTTCTTCGGCTCGGCGCGCAAGATCGACGACGGCGGGTCGCTGACGATCATCGCCACGGCGCTCATCGAGACCGGCTCGCGCATGGACGAGGTGATCTTCGAGGAGTTCAAGGGGACCGGCAACATGGAGTTGGTGTTGAGCCGCGAGATCGCCAATCGGCGCGTCTTCCCGGCGATCGACATCAACAAGTCGGGGACGCGCAAGGAAGAGCTCCTGCTCGATCGGGAGGAAATGAACCGCGTCTATCTCCTGCGCACGTTTCTGGGGGACATGCCCCCGGACGACAGCATCTCGTTCCTGCTGAAGCAGCTCGTGCGGTCGAAGACCAACCGCGAGTTCTTCCAGCAGATGGCGCAGGGCTAGCCCACGCCGGGCGCGCCGCACACCGCAGAGATGGCGGTGCCGAAGACCCGATTGCTGGCCGTCGACTACGGGGAGCGGCGCATCGGTCTGGCCGTGAGCGACCCCACGCGCACCATCGCGACGCCGGCCGGACATATCCTGCGCCGCGCGGGGAAGCGCCCGCCGATCGCCGAGATCATCCGGCGCGCCGAAGCACTCGAGGCGGGGGGATTCGTGCTTGGCCTACCGCTCGACAGCAGCGGCGAGGAGACGCCGCGCTCGACCGAGGTGCGGCGCATCGCGGCGGAGTTGGAGAAGCGCACCGGGCTCGAGGTGCGGTTGATCGACGAGCGCTTCTCGACGGCGGCGGCGTTGCGGACGATTCGGGAGATGGGGGGGAGCACGCGAGGACGGAAGGGGGATGTGGACGCGATGGCGGCGGCGATCCTCCTGCAGCAGGCGCTTGGGGCTCCCGCTGCAACCGTAGGATGGGAGGCGCAGGAAAATGATGATGCGGATGAGGTGCGCGATGCGTAGCGTTCGATTGGGGGGGGGCCCCGCGTCGCCGCGCGAATCGCTTCCTTCTTCTGTAGCGTCGAGCGTGAAGCCGCCCGCGCTCCCTCCGCTTCCTCCGCTCCCTCGCCTCCCCTCTCTGCCTTCGCCGCCTTCGCTGCCTTCGCTGCCTTCGCTGCCTTCGCTGCCTCCGCTGCCCTCGCTCCCCTCGCTGCGATCGCTGCGAACGCTGCGAACGCTCCCAACGCGCCCCTCGCGCGGTCGACCGTTGCTTCGGGCGCTGCTCGCCAGCGCCTCCCTCGCGCTCGCCGCCTGCGGCGGCGACTCCGTCCCGCGCCGCGTCGTCATCCCGTCAGGTGCAAGCTTCCGTGTCGCGGCCGATTCGCTGGCGCGCCGAGGCGTGATCCGCTTCCCGCGTGCCTTCCGCGCCTATGCGTCGTGGACGCGCCGCGATCGCGCGATCAGGGCGGGGACCTACGAATTCCGGAGCGAGCAGGGGTGGGGAGAACTGCTCGACGCGCTCGCCGCTGGGCGCGGACTCGTGCACACCTTCACGATTCCCGAGGGATACGACCTCGCGGCGATCGGCAGGGTGATCGCGCGCTCGCTCGATGTCCCGATCGACTCGGTGCACGCAGCGGTGCGCGACACGGCGCTGCTTCACCGCCTCGACCTTCCGACTCCCACGCTCGAGGGATACCTCTTCCCCGACACCTACACCTTCCCGCCAGGTGCAACAGCGCGTGAGGCCGTGGAAGCGATGGTCGAGCGCTTCGAGACCATCTGGAAGCCAGCGTGGGACTCGGCGGCGCGCGCCATGGCGATGAGCCGCAACGACGTGATGTCGCTGGCGGCGATCATCGAGAAAGAAGCACGACTCCCGGAGGAACGCCCCGTCATTTCGGCCGTGTACCACAACCGGTTGAAGATCGGGATGAAGCTGCAGGCCGACCCGACGGTGCAGTACGCGCTCGGGAGGCATGTCGAGCGCGTGTTGTTCAAGGATCTGGAGATCGACTCGAAGTACAACACCTACAAGTACGCCGGTCTTCCGCCGGGACCGATTGCGTCACCTGGCGCGGCGAGCATCGAGGCGGCGGTGTACCCCGCCAACGTCCCGTACCTCTACTTCGTGGCGCATCCCGACGGGCATCACGAGTTTCGCACGACGTTCAAGGAGCACAGCGAGGCGATCCGCTCGGTACGCGCGAGCGCGCGCGCGGCGAAGGGCGGGACGCGGACGCCGGCGAATCGGTAGCGGGGAGAGGACGAGAAGACGAGAAGACGAGAACTGTCGTCTCACGTGCTTGGGTCTTTCCTCTCTGCAGCTCCCCCAAAAACAAACGCGGGCCGCATGGGGATTCCGAGGAATCTCATGCGGCCCGCGAAGGGGTGCCGGCGACGGCCTACTCTCCCGCGATCTCTCGATCGGAGTACCATCGGCGCTGTAGGGCTTAACGACCGTGTTCGGAATGGGAACG
>JBGAHX010000019.1:0-116686 GCA_044225935.1 Gemmatimonadaceae bacterium | reverse complement strand
GGGAACCGCCCCCTGGCGCCACACACGAACCGTTAGGCGCCTACTACCGCGCCACGGTTCCCACCCACGTGCCCATCGCAAATCGTGCGCCCGTCGGCTCTCGAAATGGGCTTATCCTACATCCTCAACGTTCAAGCTCACCTGCGGGCGAAGGAAATAAGAGCGCGCGGCGGAGCCGCGCGCCATCCCCCGCTCGCCCGTCTGGTGCAGCGTTCGTTAGGCATCACGGCGGCGAGATCTCCAGGTCGCGGCAGATCTTGCGGGCCAGGAAGTCGTTGATTTCCCGATGGCGCGGGACGGCGGACACGCGGCGCGTGGCGGGATTGAGATAGACCGAATGATTCCCACCTTCGCGCAGGAGGCGGCAGCCTTCGGCCTCGAGATGGCGAAGGAGATCGATGCGTTTCACGCCGTCGAACTAGGCGGAGAGGCGAAACGGCTCTCGGATGACGGGGGTTCCGGCGAGGTCTTCCTCCGCCAGCGCGCGATTGGCCTCGAGCACGAGACCGACGGCCTCGCGCAGGTTCTCGCGCGCTTCCTCAAGCGTGGCGCCCTGGGTGTTAGCGCCAGGGAGCTCCTCCACAAAGGCGACAAAGCCTTCGGGGACTTCACGATAGACGGCGGTGAACTCGACGGTCACGGGGAACCTCGGATGAGCGGCACGCGAAATCTACGCGCCAACCTCGGTATTCGCAGGGCCGCCGCGGACGTAGGGCGCCCCGGCCGCGCCCGGTGCGGTGGAGCCGAGGGGAGATTGCGCGCTCTTGGACGGCGCTTGCGACGCTGTGAGACAGTCTGGGTGATGCCTAACTGCAATTATCCACTTCCCGGTAACCCGGCTAAGCTCCGCGAACCAGATCTTATCTGTCGCGCTAGATCAGGATAACGCAAAACGACAAACCTCGCCATTCACGCCGCAAGTATCCCTGCGGTCACGATTTAGGCGATTGAGTCTGTGCGCTGAATAATGTTATTGCTGCGAGTAGATGCTGGTAATCACAAGGAGCGTCGGAGGGGGGCGAGGGGAGTACCGTCGCTCGGGGAAGCGGATGTGAGTGGAGACGGCAGGGCGTCCAGCGGGCTCCGGACGCCAGGACCACGATCGAGAATGTGCAAGTAGATCATCGTGGTGGATACGTCGCGGTGACCCAGGAGCTCCTGGACGGTACGAATGTCGTAACCGCTGCGCAGAAGATGCGTGGCGAACGAGTGCCGGAAGGTGTGCGCGGACACTCGCTTCGAGACGCCACTCGCCAGCGCGCCTGCGGCGATGGCTCGTTGGACGGTGGTGTCGTGCAGGTGATGTCGCCTGATGCGTCCCGTGCGCCGCTCCCTGTACTGGCGAGCGGCAGGGAAGACCCAAGTCCATCGCCAATCTCGCGCGGCGTTTGGTAGTTTCAGATGGAGCGCGTGCGGCAGCGCCACGCCGGCGCCGCCTCGCGCGAGGTCGCGGAGGTGCAGCGTTCGCGACTTCTCGATCCGGCTGCGGATATCCTGCATGAGCGACTCGGGCAGGACGGTACGACGATCCTTGGCGCCTTTGCCACCGCGCACGATCACGACACCGCGTCGCAGGTCGACATCCTTGACCCGGAGTGCAAGCGCTTCGTTCAGGCGTAGGCCGCCGCCGTAGAGGAGTCGCGCGACGAGCTGCACGTCTCCGTGAAGTTGCCGCAGCACGATGGCCACCTCGTCCGGCGAGAGGACATTCGGAACCCGTACCCCCTCCTTCGCCCGTACAAGCGCGGCATTTGCTTCGACGGGAATCCGGAGCAACGCGTGATACAGGAACAGCAACGCGGCGCGCGCCTGATTCTGAGTGGATGCCGCAACCTGCTTCTCCGTCGCGAGATGACTCAGGAATGCCCGCAGCTCCTGCTCACCACATTCCCGCGGATGGCGAAGTCCGCAATAGTGCACATAGCGCCGCACCCATCCGACGTAGGCGCGTTCGGTTCGCAGACTGTAGTGGCGCGTGCGAAGGGCAGCGCGCAGGTCGTGCAGGAGTCGAGACATCCAAACGGGAGGCGTGACGGGGCAGAACCTGATTCACACCCCGTCAACGCTGCGACGCGTCAGAAATCGAGCGTCACCAATTCCTTGCAGCTCGCATCAGAACTGTGCTGCAAGGGGAATGATTACGGAAACGGGCGCGGACGCGGCATGGGCCACGGCCACGGATTCATCCCGCGACCGGCCATCCCGCGCACAGCGGCTTCGCGCACTTCGGGATCCTCGCTCGACAAGAGCTCCTTGAAGAACGACTCGGATTTCTCTCCCGACCTGAGCAATGCGCGGATCTGCGCCTTGCGCGCGGTGCTGTTTGTCTCGGTCTTGAGAGCAGTGCGGAGGGCGGTGGTGGCGCGGGTGTCCCCAATGTTCGAGAGCGCCCACGCAGCCTTGGTGCGGACCTCGGCGTCCTTGTCGGTCACGGCACGCACGAGCCCGTCCGGCGCCTCGCGTACATCGAGCTGACCGAGGGCCCACGCGGCAGTTCCGCGAACGTCTGGACTGGCGTCGCTACCCGCGGCGTTTCCCAAGGCGGCGACGGCGGATGATGCTTCGATCTCGCCCAGGGCCCACGCGGCGTTCTCGCGGACGTCGGCACTCTTGTCGCCGCGCAGTACGTCGGTCAACGCGCTCGCAGCGGACTCCGCGCGCAGGTTACCGAGCGCCCAGACGATGGTCTCGCGCACATCCTCGTCCTCTTCGCCCTTGAGCGCGGTCGCCATGGGATCGGCGGCTCGGCGCTGGCGAAGTTCGCCTAACGCCCAAGCGGCGGTCCGACGCACGCTGGCGACCTTGTCGGTCCGCAAGACCTGCAGCAGGTCATCGACTGCGTCTACATCCTCGAGCGCACCGGCCGACCCCGCACCCGCACGCCGTACGATGTCCTCATCGTCCTTGAGCGCTCGGCGGACGGAGCGGGCGACGCTCTTGTCGCCGATGCGGCCAAGCGCCCATACGGCATTGGCGCGCACGCCGACGGCGTCATCGCCAATCAATCGCTCGAGCGGGGCTACGGCGTCACGCGAGCGCACGAGCCCGAGGGCGATCGCTGCGGCCTCGCGCGTGGGAGTGGCACGGGACGACGGGAGTTGGGCGATCAGTCGCTCCTCGACATACGATGCGCGCACGCGCCCGATGAGACGCACGGCGACTTCGCGTACGCAGTTGTCGGTGGAGGCGAGGCTGTCGATGAGCATGGTGATCTCGCTCGGAACCATGCGGGCGCGCGGAAAGCCGGCGAGTCGGAGCGTGGCGTCGAGCCCCAGCGGTGGGGCCGGGGCGTTCATCCAGGATCCGCCGCCCCAACCAGCGGCAGCTTCGGCGGTGAGCCCGCAGACGAGCGAGGGGAGCCCGTGCAGGACGGCCACGAGACCGCGCACGTTCATGATCGGGCGCTCCTGCCCGTCGTTGCTACGCCCAGCATCCATTGCAGGGGCATAGGGGAGCCCTAGTGCCGACGCGGCGGCGCTGGGAGAGTGAGCGGATGCTTGCTCTCCCGCTGAGACGTCAGCCGTTGCGAAGGCGGACGACGGTGACACCAGCATGGCAGCGTGGCTCGTGGCGAACTCGCCGCCGGCCAGGACGCCTAACGCGAAGACTACGGGGAATCGCAACATCGAAAACCTCGGTCGCATCGAAGGTTGATTTTTCAGCATCAGTGGGGAAAAGCAGGGCGCGGGCGCACGAGGCGCGCCGCGCCTGCGGTCAATCCTTAGGTATGGGCTCTCGCGTCGTCGTTCATGGGAAGGGGCGGGGGCGCGGCATCGGCATGGGCCACGGTCCGCCAGCGCTCCGGCCGGCGAGCGCGTTCACGACCATGCTGCGCACCTCGGGATCGTTCGAATCCAGCAATCGAGCGAGCGCAGGGGCCGAGGCGCCGCCGATGGCGCCTAACGCGCGAATCAGGGCGGTCCGAACGCTCCGATCCTTCTCGGCGTTCAGCGCGCGTTCGAGCGCAGGGACCGCGGCCTCGTCCTCGCGCTGGAAGATCACCCAGGCGGCGAGTCGCCGCACGGATGCGGAGCTGTCGCCGAGCGCGCGCAACACGCCCGCGGGAACGGCACCTTCGCCGGAATTGCCGATCGCCCAGAGGGCAGTAGTGCGCACACGCGTGGACGCATCGTCGAGCACCGTGACGAGGACCTCGTCACTCTTCCCGTCGCCGAGCGAGCCGAGCGCCCACGCGGCGGTCTCGCGGATACGCTCCTCGCTGTCCTGCTTGAGCACGCCCTCGATCGCGGCAACCGCGTCGGAGTTCTCGTCCCCGTTCGCGAGCGACCAGACGATCATCTCGCGCACATCGGCGTCACGCTCGCGCCTGAGCGCCTCGGCGAGCCCCTTGGACACATCCGCGTGATCGGCGTACTGGGCTAGTCCCCACGCAGCCACTCGACGGAGCGCGGCGCTCGTGTCGGTGCGGAGCACCTTGAGCAGCAACGTCGAACGATCGTCCGCGCCACCTTGCTGCACCTGCTGCGCAAGCGCCATCGATGCCGCACCGCCAGCGGTGACGTTTCGGAACGCGGCACTGATCTGCTTGCCGATGTTGTCCAATCCATCGATGCGTGTGTCGGTACGCACATCGGTGCGCATCTCCTGGTGCGTCGCCTTGCGCAGCTCGCGCTGCACGTCGGCGTTGACGTCGGTTTCGGCGTCGGCGCGCGCAGCCTCGCGGACCTGCTGACGTGTTTCACCATCGGCGTCGAACGGGGCGACCGATCGATCGTTACGTGCGCTTCGGGCACGGGACGAGACGACACCTACCGTGTCTCGCTCGATGGTGTCGCCTAACGCTGAACCGGCGGCGAGGCGTGCATCCGCTGTACCTTCCTCGGCGGCGCGAGCCTGCGACGCGGGGACGGCGCCGCCGACGAGCACGGCCATGAGGGCGAGGCCGGCAACGACCAGGGCTGACTGACCGCGGCCACCGCCGCGACGCACATCAGGATCAAGAATGGCGAGCATACGTCCCTCGAACTCCTTGCGATCGGCCATTGGAATCGCGACCGCCGGCGTCCCCGGGGCGCGAACACTCGTCACGATTTCGAGCAGGTGTTCTGCATAGTTGGAAGCGCGGAGCCCGCACATGAGGGCGAGATCGTCGCACGCACGCTCGCTCTCGATGCGCAGCCGGCGCGCGGCGCGCCAGACGAGCGGATGGAACCAGTAGATCGCACAGGCGATGCGCCCCAGGGTGTGGCCAAGGAGATCGTTGCGGCGGATGTGCGCGAGCTCGTGCATCAGGACGGCCTGGCGGCGCTCGTCGTCCCAACCGTCGCTCTCGGCGGGGAGGACGATGGTCGGCGTGACCAGGCCAGCGGCAAACGGCATCTTGACCTCGTCGCTCCGCACGATGCGCGGGGTGCGATCGATCCCCAGCCGGTCGGCGAGCTCGTAGAGCGGACCGGACCAGCCGCGCCCGTCGAGCGGGGTCGCGCGGCGCACGATGCGATTCACCGATAGGAATCCGGCGAGGAGCCAGGCGCCTAACGCAAGCGCCACGACGATCCAGGCGAGAAGGAATCCCTCCCACACATTGGGGATCCAGCGCGGCGATGCGACTGGGGCACTGCTCGCCGGTGTCGCGAGGCTTGCCGCGTCCTTCGCAGCAGCGCTGGCGCCGTCCATCGCGCCGGACGGCGGTGCGGTCAGCACGACGGAGGCAGATCCGTTGGTCGCCGCGAGCGTGGCGCGCGCACCGGACTCCGGGACGGGCACTTCGATGGATGGCGAGGTGAGGGCGACGTTCGGCGCGGAGCGAAGGAGCGCTGCCGGGAGCACCGCCAGGCGCAACGGGCTCCAGGCGACGATCGCCGGGAGAATCAGCACGGCGCCGAGCGTCGCGGCCCAGACGAGATGGCGCGCCCCCGCTGTGGCGCGTTGGAGGAGCGTCGCGGCACCAAAGGCGAGGACGAGGAGCAACGTCGCCTTTGCCAGCAACGTGACCAGCGCGGCGGTGTCGCCAACGGGGACGTTGAAGGCGTTGGTGAGGGCGTCCATGATGGAAGGCATGATCAGCGCCCTCCCGCGCGGGCGTTGCGGATCTGCGCGCGCAGGCGCTCGATCTCCTTCTCGCCGATATCGGCATCGCTCAGCCGAAGGAGCGCGGTGATTGCCTGCTCGGTCGATCCGGCGAAGTACGTCTCCACCACATGCGCGAGCGCGCTCTCCTGCGAACGCTCGGCGGAGACCGACGGGAGATAGACGTAACGGGGACCGTCCTCGCGGTAGCGCACGACATCCTTCTCGGAGAGGATGCGGAGGATCGAACGGACGGCGGAATACGTCGGCGGATCGGGGAGTTCTTCCATGATCTCGCTGACGGTCGACGGGCCGCGGCGGTGCAGGATATCCATCACCTGCCGTTCGCGTCGGGTCAGTTCACTGGGGGCAGAAGGCTTTGCCATGATCTTCTCGAAAGGGCGTTCCGTGCGCACTCGGCCTGCTGAATTTTCAGCCTTGCTGATTTTTCAACACTTCGTCCGGAAAGTCAAGCGCCCGACCGAAAGTCGGGCGCCAGATACCGGAGATTCCTGGGACGAGTCGCGTCGGGCGGCTATGCCGGCACCGCCGCCAGTGCTCGGTACGACTGGCCGATGTAGTCGAACATCGCAGGCGTCGGGACGTTCGACATGCGCCGGCACAGAACATCCCCCTCGTTGCGGTACATGGTCATCACCGCCTTCGAGATCCCGACGTCGCCGCCGGTGAACTCCTCGACCAGCGCCTTCCATCGACGCGCGAGTGCCAGCATCTCAGGGGCATCGGGAGCGGTACCCACTTCCATATGATGCTGAACGGCGGGAATGAGTTCGCCCCACTCCCGCTCGACCTCGCGTACCCGATGATCCGTCGCCTCCTCTCGGCGCGCGCGAAGCGTGTCGAGCTGCTCGGGGGTGAAGTACTTCTCCATGCTGGTCATCGCTTCGATGATCTGGCAGAGCGCGTCGGTGGTGACGCCGTCGGAACGCTCGAGGTGATCGGCGAGCGACGAGAGCCGCTCGACCAGGCGAGTATGCGATGCGATCTGCTCCTCGAGCCGCATCCGGTGCAATTCGATGACCCGCCTGAGCGACAGTCGAGCACCGCTCAGGAGTCGCTTCACTTCATCGAGCGGGAAACCCATCAGTCGGAGCGACTGGATCTGCTGCAACCGCTCGACGTCGGCGCGCGTGTAGAGCCGATGTCCCGAGGGGGTGCGCCCACTCGGGACGAGGAGCCCGATGTCGTCGTAGTGATGGAGCGCGCGCACGGTAAGTCCCGTCCGGCGCGCGAGTTGACCGACCTTCCACGATTCGGTCGTGACTGCCGAGCGGCGCTCTCTTGTTGGGGCGGACATGACCATGACCCGAAGTTAGATCCTCACGTTACGTGAGGATCAAGCAAGTCGCGATCCCGCCCTGCAGCTATCGCTCGCTATCCAGCGCGGCCATCCCGTGCTCGTTGTAGCGAGTGCCGGCGACCGCGTCCACGGGGACCGCGGCCTCCAGACGAGCGACTTCGTCGGGTGAGAGCGTGACCTCGAGGGCTCGCAGTGCCGAGTCGAGCTGCGCGCGGGTGCGGGCCCCCATCACCGGAACGATCCGTTCCCCCTTGGCCATGACCCAGGCGATCGCGAGCTGCGTCGCCTCGACCCCCTTCTCCTTCGCGAGCTCGCCGATCGCGGCGATGAGTCGCTCGTTCTGCTCGCGGTTCTCCGCACTGAATCGCGGAAGGTAGGCGCGGTAGTCGTTGGCTCCGGCGGGGATCGACCCCGAAAGCAGCCCGCGCGACAGGACGCCATACGCGGTGACGGCGATTCCCAGCGTCTCGAGAACCGGGAAGATCTTTTCCTCGGGCGACCGGCTGATGAGCGAGTACTCGATCTGCAGGTCGGCGATGGGATGCACGGCGTGCGCGCGACGGATCGTTTCAGCGCCCACTTCCGACAGCCCGACGTGTCGCACATACCCGGCCTTCACCATCTCGCCGATCGCGCCGACGGTCTCCTCGATGGGGACGGCGGGATCGAGGCGCGCCGGCCTGTAGATGTCGATGTGGTCGACACCGAGCCGGTTGAGCGAGTAGGTGAGGAAGTTCTTGAGCGCTGCGGGGCGAGCGTCGAAGCCGTTCCACGATCCGTCGGGCCCACGGAGGGCGCCGAACTTGACCGAGATGAGTGCCTGATCGCGCTTCCCGCGGAGCGCGCGACCGAGAAGCAGCTCGTTGTGGCCGGATCCGTAGAAGTCGCCCGTGTCGAACAGGGTAATGCCGCGGTCGAGCGCCTGGTGAATCGTGGCGATCGATTCCTGCTCGTCACTTGCTCCGTACATCCCCGACATTCCCATGCATCCCAAGGCGATGGGGAAGACCGCCGGGGCGCCGGCGCCCAAGGGGCGCGCGTGGGGGTTGAGTAATGAAGTCATGGGAGACACATTCGGTGGGTCACTCTCCTTTGGGAAGTAGGCTCCCGAAAGTGCTGTAGTATCTCCAGGGAAACTCAATGACTGTACAGACCTCTCCCGCACCGTCCGAAAGCGCTGCCAAGGAGGCACTCCTGCGCGAAGTGCTCGAGCGCATCGCCGACAAGTGGACGCTGCTGGTGATCGAAGAGCTGTCGAGCGAGACACCGGTTCGATTCACCGAGCTGCGCGACCGCATTGGCGGGGTGAGCCAGAAGATGCTGACCAAGACGCTCCGCCAACTCGAGCGCGATGGCCTCGTCACTCGGCGCGTGCACCCGGTCATACCGCCGCGCGTCGACTACACGCTCACGCCGCTGGGCGAGAGCCTTGGCGAATCGGTATGTGGGATCTGGATGTGGGTGGAGGAGCACATGGAGGAAGTGGTGCGACTACGCGCCGAGCACGACGCGCGAGGCTGAGTCGCCGAGGGGAACGCCCGGTCTCGCCCCGGTACCTTTCGACCATCCATCGCTTGTGTGTGGAGTGCCCGCTCGCGAGAATCCACCTTCGCGCTACGCTCGATCAAACTCTCGGAGACACAATGCGCTATTCGTTGATTGCCATCGCCGCGCTTATGAGCGCCACGGCGCTCCAGGCGCAGGACGCGGACCGCTCGGTGAAGGGAGGCGTGCAGGTCGCAGGCTGGAAGGCGCGCGTCGACCGTCGCCCCATGTCGCAGGGGAAGACCGTCAACGATTCGAAGCTGGTGAACGAAGGGGGAGCGCTCCGCCTCTCCGTCGGACCGGCGGGCAACTTCTGGAACGATGCGCACGTCGCAAAGGGTGACTACACCGTGAAAGCGACATTCGACGAGCTCAAGATGGCCGCGTCGCATCCGCACTCGTACGGGATCTTCATCGGCGGGCACGACCTCGAGAGCGACCACGAGACGCTGATGTATTGCATCGCCTACGGAAACGGGACGTACTCGATCAAGACGTTCCACGGAGAGAAGGTGACGACGCTGGTGAACACCGAAGCATCGCCTGCGCTCCACAAGGCCGATGCGAACGGTGAGTCGAAGAACGAGATCGGGTGGAGCGTGAAGGGAGGGAAGGCGTCGTGCGTGATCAACGGACAAACGGTGAAGACGCTCGAGTCGAGCGACGTGATCGCCGACGACAAGCTCACCTCGCTCGACGGCACCTACGGGATCCGCGTGAGCCACAACCTCGAGCTCAAGGTCAGCGGGCTCGCCATGGCCAAGCAGTAGGCGCGCGATGCCGCTCTTCGACTACAAGTGCAATGCGTGCGGCGTGACCTTCGAGGTGCTGGTGCTCAAGGGGAAGGAGCCGGTGTGCGCGTCGTGCGGTGGCGCCGACCTCGAGAAGCTGCTCTCGCTGCCGGCGGTGAAGTCATCGACCACGCATGACCTGGCGATGCGGAGCGCCAAGCGGCGCGACAAGGCGCAGTCGGCCGAGCGTGAGAGCGCGCAGCGACAGTACGAGGAGAGCCACGATCGGCACGGGTAAGCGTGTCCCAAACTGACGAGAGCGGCGAGGCACGCAGGCGCGTCCTCGCCGCTGTCATTTCCCGTGGCGCCGACTATCTCATCTGCCAGCGCCCCGCGCACAAGCGCCATGGCGGACTCTGGGAATTTCCCGGCGGCAAGCTCGAACCCGGCGAGACCGACGCTGACGCCGCGCGCCGCGAGATGCAGGAGGAACTCGGTGTGGTCGTTGCTGCGGTCGGCGACGAACTCCTCGTGATCCACGACGAGGGTTCGCCCTTCTGGATCGCGTTCGTCCCGGTCGAGATCGACGGCGAACCCGCCTGTCTCGAGCACTCGGCGCTCGCTTGGGAGACACCCACGGATCTCCTCGCCTACGCGCTCGCCCCGAGCGATCGCCGCTTCGTCGAGTGGCTCGTCGCGCGTGGCGCCGGGCGCGACCATTGACGCCTACGGCCATCGGGGCCGAAGTTGGAGGACTTGCCCCAACTCACCACAAGGAGTCCGGATGTCGCTCGCCTCAGCAGAACGTTCCCGCGAGCGTGCCCACGCGCGCTATCTGACGATGTTCGCCGCGCTCGCCGCGGCCGCGATTTTCGTCCCCGCGCTCGCCGGCGCGCAGGTCAAGACGACCGCCGGGATCGTGAAGGGATCGACAACGGGAGGCGCCAAGTCGATCCGCACCTTCCTCGGCATTCCGTACGCGAAGCCACCGGTCGGCGACATGCGATGGCGCGCCCCGGAGCCGCCGGCCTCGTGGAGCGGGGAGCGAGATGCGACGAAGTTCGGCCCGCGCTGCATGCAGGCGCCGATCTATTCGGACATGATCTTCCGCGACACGAATAGCGAGGACTGCCTCTACCTCAACGTCTGGACGCCGGCGAAGGCGGCTAACGAGAAGTTGCCGGTGATGGTGTGGATCTATGGCGGCGGATTCCAGGCGGGATCGGCATCCGAGCCCCGCCAGGACGGCGAGCGCCTCGCCGGCAAGGGCGTGGTTGTCGTGAGCATGAACTACCGCATGGGGGTCTTCGGATTCTACGCGAACCCGGAGCTCACCGCCGAATCGAGCCACCACTCCTCGGGCAACTACGGACTGCTGGACCAGACGGCGGCGATCCGCTGGGTGCACGACAACATCGCGGCGTTTGGGGGAGATCCGAACAACGTCACGATCTTCGGCGAGTCGGCCGGGTCGTTCTCGGTGAGCGCGCAGATGGCCTCGCCGATCAACAAGGGGATGGTGCAGAAGGCGATCGGCGAGAGCGGCGCCTTCTTCAGTGCGACGCTCGCCGCTCCAACTCTTAGCAGCGCGGAGGAGCGCGGAAAGGCGCTGCTGACGCGCGCGGGGGTGTCGACGGTCGCGCAACTGCGCGCGATCCCGGGCGATTCGCTCCTCAAGATTGTCACGACGACGCAGGGGATGTCGTTCAGCCCGATCATCGACGGGTACTTCCTCCCACGTCCGGTGCCGGAGATCTATGCAGCTGGCGACCAGCTGCACATTCCCTTGCTCGCGGGTTGGAATGCGGGCGAGGTGCGCGGGATGGCGACGCTCGCCGCGGTGCTACCGACGACGGAATCGTTCACGCAGCGCGTGAAGGCGCAGTTCGGCGAGAACGCAGACGCCGTGCTCGCGGCGTATCCGGCAGCGACCGACAGCGCGGCGGTCGAAGCGATGGCGGCGCTCTCCAGCGACCAGTTCATCTCGCATGGCACCTGGCGGTGGCTCGAGGCGCACCGCAAGTCGGCCGGCCAGCCGGTGTATCGCTACCTCTTCGCGCGCGAGATCCCGATTCCCCCGGGTCAGATGGCGAACGGTCGCCCGATCACTGCACACGACGTGGGGGCGCGGCATGCCGGGGAGATCGAGTACGTCTTCGGGGCGCTCAACTCGGTCCCCAAGGTGACGTGGGAGCCGGCGGACCGCGCGCTCTCCGACCTCATGATGTCGTACTGGTCCAACTTCGCGAAGACGGGGAATCCCAACGGCGCGGGGCTCCCCACATGGCCGCGCTACGAGTCATCGACCGGAAATCCGGTAATGACGCTCGACGTGAAATCCGGCGCCGCACCCGACCGGACACGCGCGCGCTACGAAGTTCTGGAGAAGGCACTGGCCAGAAAACCCTAAGGACACGCAGCAAGAAGGGCGGGGTTGCCGATCGACTGGCAACCCCGCCCCTTCTTGCGTTTCCCGCGCTCGCGGGACGACCCCTCTTCGCTTACTTGCTCCGATCCAGCGTGAGGTAGACGCTCTGGCCATCACGCGTCACGAGGAGAAGCGCCGGGCGGTTACCCGACTTGAGCGCCGAGCGAAGCGCCTCGGGAGTGCGGACCGCCTGACCATCCACTTCGGAGATCACGTCGCCGGCGCGGAAGCCCGCATCGGCCGCGCGCCCCGAGGGCTGCACGCCGGTCACCACCACGCCTTCGCGGGAATCGATCCCCATCTGGCGGGCGATGTTGGGCGTGAGCGGCTGCACGCTCATCCCGTACCCCGAGCCGTCGTTCCCGGCGACCGGTTCGCCGTTGCGGCTGGCGGCCACCTTGAGCTCGGCGAGGGTTACGTCGATAGTGCGCTCCGACCCGTCGCGGACGACCCGCAGGCGGACGTTAGTCCCCGGACGCAGTTCGGCGATCTCGTTGCGCAGCGTGTTGCCGTCCTTCACCGACTGGTCGTTGACGGCGACGATGACGTCACCGCGTTCCACGCCGGCCTTGTCGGCCGCGCCGCCCGGGGTGACCGCGTTCACCAGCGCACCGCCAACGGTTCCGAGCTTGAGGCTACGGGCGATATCCGACGTCACGGGCTGAATCGTCACGCCGAGCATGCCGCGATGCACGGTCCCGTCTTCAATCAGCTGCGACATGACGTTGCGCGCCATGTTCGACGGAATCGCGAAGCCGATGCCGATGCTTCCGCCCGAAGGCGACAGGATCTGCGAGTTGATGCCGATCAGCTCACCGCGCGTGTTCACCAGCGCGCCGCCGGAATTCCCCTTGTTGATCGGGGCGTCGGTCTGGAGGAAGTCCTGGTAGCCGCCGTCGCCCGGGCCGTCGGTCACGCGCCCCTTGGCGCTGACGATACCCATGGTCACGGTCTGGCCGATGCCGAGTGGATTGCCGACGGCGAGGACGATGTCACCGACGCGCACGGCGTCGGAGTTCCCCATCGTAAGCGTCGGAAGATCCTTCGCATCGATCTTCACCACGGCCAGGTCACTCGGCTTGTCGGTGCCGATCACCTTCGCGTCGAGCGTACGCCCGTCGCTCAGGTCGACGGTCACGCGATCCGACCCTTCGACGACATGGTTATTGGTGAGGATGTAGCCGTCGGGCTTCATGATGACGCCGGAGCCGAGGCCGCGCTCGCGCTGCTCGGGTATCTGCTGTTCGGGGATCATGAACTGCTGCCCGAACTGCCGCCCGAACTGCCCGAAGAACTCGCGCAGCTGCGGATCATCAGGGATTCCCTGCGACGCGACGCGCGCGGTCCGCTCGGAGCGGATCGTCACGACGGCAGGCTGCAGTTTCTCGACGATCGGGGCGTACGAATCGCCATTCGGCGCGAGGGTGTTGCCGGACGCCGGCGCGACGATCGCGTTAGGCGCCGCAGTGGGCGCGTTGCTCGCGTTCGACTCGATGGCGGTCCAGGCGATCAGCCAGCCGGCAATGGCGAGGATCCCCGCGGAGAGGAGCGCCCGGTTCCGAAATGGCGCACCCCCCGTCGCACGGGAGTCCTTGTTGCTGTTGGTATCCATAAAGCGCTGTCCTTGTGTTGAGGGAAGTGACGCACATGGACAGTACACAGCCAGGATTACCAGACCCTTTCCGCCAGATTACATCGGTGAAATGTTGGACTCCGCAGGGAGGCGAAGGGTGAAGTGCGCGCCCTCTCCGGGGGTAGAGGCGACCGAGACCTGGCCGCCGTGTGCCTCGACGATGGCCTTCACCAGGCTCAAGCCGAGCCCCAGCCCGCGTTCGGTCCGGCTCTTGTCGCCGCGGTAGAGGCGCTCCCAGATGTGCGGGAGTTCGTCGGCCGCAATGCCGACGCCGGTGTCGTCCACGCGAATGACGACGACGTCGTCCTCGGTGGTCGCTGCGATCGAGACGCGACCGCCGGCCGGTGTGTGCTTGATGGCGTTGTCGGTAAGGTTCGCGAGAACCTGCCGCATGCGATTGCGGTCGAGCGCGACGACCAACGAGGGAACTCCACTCGCATCGAGCTGCACGCCGCGCTCCTCGGCCACATCCTCGTAGAGATCAACCGTGTGGCGGGCGAGATCCGCCAGATCGACGGGCTCGCGCGTGAGCGCCATCGTCCCCGTCTCGGCCTCCGAGATGTCGAGCAGGGTGTTGAGCATCTCGATGACGGTGTCGGACTCCTCGAGCGACTGGCCGAGTGCCTCGCGCCACTGGGCGGGGTCGTCGCTGGCGAGGGCGGTTTCGGAGGTGCCGCGGAGCCGCGCCATGGGAGTACGCAGGTCGTGGGCGACGTTGTCGAGGGCGCCGCGCATCCCGGCGACGACGGCGTCGATGCGCTCGAGCATCGCGTTCACCTGCACCGAGAGCGCGCCTAACGCATCGGCGCGGTCGGCGACCGGGACGCGCGTGTCGGTGCGCCCGGTGCGCATGATGGCACGGGCCGTGTCGGTGAGGGTGCGCACCGGGGCGAGTGCCGACCAGGTGAGCATGATCCCGCCGGCCAGCCCGATGAGGAGGACGGAGACAAAGATGAAAAGCAGGATGCGGCGGAATCGACGCAGCTGTTCATCGCGCCGCACGGTGCTCATCCCCACCTGGAAGAGCGTTCCATCATCGAGGCGTACGGAGGCGACTTCGAGCTTGCTGCTTCCGTCGCCGCTTTCCACCGTCGTCCACGACTGCTCGCCGTCGAGCGATGGTGCCGAGAGCTGCGATGGATCGAAGTTGCGCAGCGCGTCGGGCATGCTCATGAAGATCACGTCCTGCCGGCTCCCGCCTCCGACGGTGCGCACGAAGAATGGGCCGGGCGACGAGGCGATCTGGGTGCGCCGCATCTCGCGCACGAGCTGGTCCACTCCGCCTCGGCGGTACGCATCGGCGAACTGGACGAGCGAACTCTCCACCGTCTCGCGGTCGTAGGTGCGGAGCGAGGCGGCAAGGAGCGTGTAGGTCAGGACGACGAGCGTGGCCGAACTGGCGATGAAGATGACCGCGTACCAGGTCGCCAGGCGGAAGCCTAACGCGTGGCGGATGCGTTCACGCCACTTTGAGAACATACCCGATCCCTCGCACCGTGTGGATGAGCTTCGGCTCGAAGCCCTTGTCCACGCGCTCGCGCAGGCGATGAATGAGGACGTCGACGACGTTGGTGCGCGGGTCGAAGTTATAGTCCCAGACGTGCGAGAGGATCATCGCCTTGGAGACCACGCGCCCGCTGTTGCGCATCAGGTACTCGAGGAGGGCGAACTCGCGCGGGCGCAGTTCGTCGAGTTCCTTGCCGCCGCGGGTGGCGACGCGCGTCATGAGGTCGAGCGTGAGGTCGCCCACCGTGAGCGTGGTGACCGGCGCCGTTCCCGTCGCGCGCCGGATGAGTGCCTGCACGCGGGCGAGGAGTTCGGGGAGGGCGAACGGCTTGGTGAGATAGTCGTCGCCGCCGACCTGAAGCCCCATCACCCGGTCGTCGACCGAGCGCTTGGCGCTCAGGATCAGCACCGGTGTCGCTACTCGGCGCTGTCGCATGGCGTGGATGAGCGACAGGCCGTCCATGCCGGGGAGCATGAGGTCGACGACCGCGACGTCGTAGCCTCCGTCGGTCGCCCGTTGCAGCCCGCTCGTGCCGTCAGCGACGGCATCTACCACGAAGCCCGCTCCCTTGAGCCCGGTGGCGACGAAATCGGCGATGGTCGCGTCGTCCTCGACGATGAGTGCGCGCATGCCGGATGATAGCCGACTGGGGCGCTACGGCGCGAACGGCGCGAGACCTGAGCGGGGACTGCGCGCGAACTACGGCGCGAACAGTTCCGCGAGGTCGATCGTGAGCGCTTCGGGGGCGCCGGCAGGGTGCCACGTCAGCCGGCGCTCTTCGTATTCGGGAGCGGTCTGCTCGGGAGTCCAGATCTCCGCGCGCCGGTGCTGGATGTCGAGAATCCAGTAGAGCGGGACGCGCATTTCCTGATAGAGCCGGCGCTTGGTGAAGCGGTCGTAGCGCGAGGTCGACGGACTCAGGATCTCGACGAAAAGCGGAAAGTCCGAGAGCGTCTCCCAACGCGTCGCACCCTTCTGAGAGGCGCCTACCACGAAAACGTCTGGCTGCACGAGTATGTCATCGCGTCGCCCCCAAGAAATATCGGCGGGCGAGAGTAGGACTTCGCCGAGCGCGCAGCGCTCTACGAACGGAGTCAGCAGGTTCACCAGGCGAATGACTACTCGCTGATGCGGAAGCGCCGGCGACCGACTCACCAGTAGCTCCCCGTACACGAGCTCGTAGCGATTCCCGTCGTCGGGGAAGGCGAGGACCTCTTCCCGTGTGTAGTACCGGTCCAGCGAGGCAGGCATGGACATACATTCGGCTCGGCGGCGCCGAGTGCGCAAGGATGGATGGCGAAAGGCACGGGAGGAGGATCGCCTCGTCCCGCGCCTTTGCCGTCATCATTCGGTTGCGCTTGTCATCATTTCCGCTGTGCGGGCGGTTGAGTGTTACTCCGAGCGCATCGACGACATCGGGTCCACGCCGGATGCGCGGCGCGCGGGGAGCCAGGTGGCGAGGAGGGCAACGCCCAGCAGCACCGCTCCGACGCTGACGAAGGCAATTGGATCGAGCGGGTTGAGGCCGAAGAGGAAGGGGCGGAGCGCCTGCGTGGCGAAGAATGCGAGGGCGAGCCCCGTAACGATCCCCACGCCGACGAGGCGGAATCCTTCGCCGAGCACCAGTCGCACGATTCCCTTGCGTGAGGCGCCGAGTGCGAGTCGCACGCCGATCTCGCGGGTGCGTTGCGCCGTCGAGAAGGAGAGAACGCCGTAGAGTCCAACTGCGGCAAGCAGGAGGCCGATGGCACCGAGCGCTCCGGTGACTGCGGCGGCCACGCGCTGCGGGAGGAGGACGACGGCAGTGGCCTGGCGAAGCGTCGTCACGCGCGGCGCGGGGAGGAGCGGATCGAGCGCGGCGAGTTCACGCAGCAGTGCGTTTGTCACCAACTCGGGCGCACCACTGGTCTTGATGAGGAGATTCGTGGTCGAGTTCCACTTCTGGCCGGTCGGGAGGTAGAGGAAAGGCGCTGCTTCCTCATCCAAGCGGCCGAACTTGCTGTCGCGCACCACGCCGACGATGGTGATCGCGGTCGAATCCTCGCGGACAATGGCGCCAACGGCCTCACCGTTCGGGAAGTAGCGCTTGGCAAAGGTCTCGTTGACGACGGCGACGCGCGGCGCCGACTCGCCGTCGGCGCGCTCAAAGGCGCGTCCGCGCACCAGCGGGATCTCCAGAGCGGAGAAGTATCCTTCGTCGACCTCGTCGGTGTTGACGAGGAACGAATCGCCGTCATGCCCGTCTGGAGGGGTGACACCCGGAATGCTGATGTCGCGCCCCGACGTGCTCATGGAGAGCGGGAGGATGCGTGCGGAGCCGACTGCCTGCACGCCGGGGATCGCGGCGAGGCGATCGTCGAGTGTACGGAAGAGGGTGCGCGCCCGCGCCTCGGTGTAGCCGGCGCTCTCGAGGTCGATCGCGGTCGTCACCACGCCATCGACGGAGAATCCCGGGTCGGTGGCCTGGCCGCGCCCTAGCGCGCGAATGAACAATCCAGCCGAGGAAAGCAGGAGGAGCGACATCGCGATCTGGCCGACGATGAGGCCATCGCGAAGGCGCGAGCGCCGCCGCCCCGCGCCGGAGTTGTCGCTACGCAGCGCGGACTGCACGTCGAATCGCGACCCCTGGAACGCTGGCGCGAGCCCGAATAGCACACCGGTGAGGAGCGCGACGACGAGCGTAACGGCGAGCACCTTGAGATCGGGGGCAACATCCAGTTCGAGGGGGACGTCGATGGGGAGCTGGATGCGTTGCAGCAGGCGCGTTCCCCAAACGGCGATGAGCGTCCCGACGGTTCCACCGATGCCGAAGAGGAGGAGGCTTTCGACGAGCAGCTGACGGATGAGGCGGATGCGCGACGCGCCGAGGGCGATGCGCATCGCGATCTCCCGACGCCTAACGACGGCGCGGGCGAGAAGCATGGACGCGACGTTGACGCTGGCGATGAGGAGGACGAGCCCAGCGATCGCGAGGAGAATCCCGAGGAATGCGGCGACCGAGGTCGCAACCTCGCCCGGGAGTCCAGCCACAGGATCCACCCGCGCCGAAACGAAGACGTTGAGATTACTTGGCTCCGCAGCCCCGGCGTCGGTGACGTAGCGTTGCGAGAGTGCTGCGAGCTCGCGCTCGGCCGCTTCAGTGGAGACGCCGGTCGCCGTGCGGCCGACGAGCTGCATCCACGACGTCCCCGCAGACTGAAAGTCGGTTGTTCGCCCGCGCAGGCCGAGGCCGAGACCGAGCGGGAGCCAAACGTCGGTGCGCAGCGCGGGATAGACCCCCGAGAATCGCGCCGGGGCGACACCGACGACGGTCATGGTGCGCCCGTTCACGTTGAGCGCACGTCCGATGACGGCGGAGTCGCCGGCGAGTTCGCGCTGCCAGTACGCGTGGCTGATCACGGCGGCTCCTTCGCTCGCCAGTGCCACCTCGTCAGTGCCGGCGAAGAAGCGTCCGAGCTCGGGGCGAACGCCGAGCACCGTGAAGTAGTTGCCGCTGACGGCGTTGCCGAGTGCCTGCACCCCCTGGCCACCGGTCGACACTGTCAGCGCGACCATCCCCCAGGCGGCGAGCCCGTCGAGCGCCTTGCTGTGATCGGACAGGTACTTGTAGTACGGATAGGATGCGGAGAGCGAGCCCTGTCGCCCCTGTCGCGCGCGCGACACCTCGACGAGCGACGACGCATCGCGCACGCCCGGGACCGGGCGGAGGACGACGGCGTTGGCGACGGAGAAGATCGTGCTGACGGCCCCGGTACCTAACGAGACGACGAGGACGGCGACGCCGAAGAAGACGGGATTCTTGCGGAAGCCGCGCAGGGCGAAGCGGGCATCGCTGAACAGGCGGTTCGACATCGGATCGGGGGGCGGAGAGGAAGGAGCGGCGATCGGCGAGGCGAGGACCGCCGCGTGCTCGCGCAGTGCAGTGACGAAAAGGTCGGGAATCGCCCGAGCCCAAATGAGCGCAGCGCCTCGCGCGCCGTCGCGCGAGCGTGCTTCGTGCAACCGATCGCGCAGGAACTCGACCATCTCCTCGCCAAAGCGACGGTGGAAGCTGGTCGGAGTCAGGTGTCGGACGAGGAGCGCATAGAGGCGTTCGCCCCACGACGGTGGCGATCGGCGCGTCATGCGGGCGCGGGGACCGCGGGGAGCGCGCGCGCGGCGCTCGACGAGACGAGCGCGCGCAGGCGTTGTACCTCGAGCGCCGCTACCCGGGCGCCTAACGCCGTGATGCGATAGTAGCGGCGGCGCTCGTCGTCGAGTTCGGCGACCGGGCGCTTCTGCGAAATGTCCACGAGCCCGTCGTCGACCAGCCGGCGGAGCACTCGATAGAGGTTTCCCGGCTCGAGCCGCACGACCCCGTCGGTACGTTCGGCGATTTCGCCGGCGAGGGCGTAGCCGTGCTGTTCTCCCTCGACCAGGGCGAGGAGAAGGACGAGATCGACCGGCTTGAGGGGGAGGAGGGTGCGTGGATCGGTGGGCATGGACCGGGAGGAGTGGGCACTATGATCGAAATGATCATACGGGCGCCCGCGCCCCCGGTTTCAGTCAAATACGGGCCCAGTGACGATTCGGGCGCGAACCAGATGGTCGAGCTTGGGGAAGTTGGCGTCGAGCCAGGCGTTACCCTGAGCGAGGACATCGTGCTGCTTCCCGGCGCGCATCCCGCCGCCAGACGTCTCGCCGTATCCCTCATAGATGCGATCGACCACATCCATCCCCTCGACGACTTCGCCGAGCGGCGCGAAGCCCTGCGCGTCGAGTCGCGTGTTGTCGACGCGGGAGATGAAGAGCTGGTGCGTGCGCGTGTTGGGGCCGGTCATGGCGTAGGCGATCGTCCCCCGTGCGTTGGGATGTCGCACTGGATCGTCCTTGAGCTGGCGATCCTTCCACTCGGCGGTCACGCGCGGGTCGCCCGGGATCCCGAACTGCACGATGAAGTTTGGGACGACGCGGGAGAAGCGCGAATCGTCGAAGAAACCGGCGCGCACCAGGTGGTAGAGCCGGTCGGCGCCGATCGGAGCCCAGTCGCGGTGCACGTCGATGGTAAAGTTGCCGGCGCTCGTCTCGAAGGCGACGCGAAAGCGCGCTGGGGCGGGGCGCTGGAAGATCGGCGCGTCGGGGGCGAAGAGGGCGATGCGTTCGGGCGTCTCCCCTGCCGTGGACGGCGCGGCACCGTGGTGGCAACTCGCGAACAGTGCGATCGCGAGCAATGGAGCGAATCGAGGAGTGCGCATCATCAGGAACCCTGTCTGGTCGCGGCTCGAGGAACGCCGATGAGGTACGTCATGGGGATTGGACCGCGTCCCGCTTCGCCGGCACTCCACGTGTAGCCCGCAGAACCATCCACCGACTCGGCGAGTTCGCGCATCTCACCGGGAGTGTAGGTCCGGAGCGCCGAGACGACGCCATCGAACAGTGCGATGAGGGGGATCAGCGGAAGAATGTAGGTCAGCAGGAGGCGTGACCAGCGGAATGGGCGAAGGAACGGCGTTGTCAGGAGGACAAAGAGCGGAACGAGCAGCATCACCACGAGCGTGCGGGCGTCACGTGTGGTCGATTCGAAAATCGCGATGCCGCGACCCTGAGTGACAGCATCACTGATGACGCGTCGCGCGCCGTCAGGCGCAAAGTGATGGAAGGCGGTAAACATCGTGCGAAAGCCCGGGAGGTCCGAGGGGACGGCATCGGCCGGCACGGAGCGCGCGTCGCCGTGGAGCGCTCCGTGGGTCTCGCGGGCGAGCTGCTCGAAAGCCGCGACGTTCGGGTGCAGGTCGCTCAGGCGCACGGAAAGGCGCACCCCTCCCTCCGTGAGGCGCGGGAGGAGGCGGCGCCACGGACCACCAGCACCGGAGCCGAGGTCGAGTACCTGCGCCGTCCAGTTAGGGTCCAAGCTGGTCGAGCTCGCGCGCAGCGCGTCGATCAGGAGCGGCGCTGCCGCTGCGTACGGATCGCCACGGTCGACGACGAACTGGAGGTAGTCGGTGAGTCCATCGCGCACTGCGGCGGGGCACCATGGTTGGTCCTCGATCTCGATGAGCTGGCGGCGACGCATGGGAGGTGTCGTGGCGATTTGAAGAGCGACTGGCGCATCGGCGCGAGCACAGGCGAGAAAGCGCCGACTCGGCAAATTCCGATGGTGACCGCGATGACGCCAGCGATCAGCCGGTTCTTCGCGAGCGCCGCGCGACCTTCCGGTGGCAGCCGCGCGGCGCGTGATGCATCGTTGCACCCGTGACGAGCCCTCCTACCGATTTCGCCCACCGGCTGCTCGAGCGCTACGCTGCAATCGTCGGCGCTCGCCGCCTGATCCCGATCACGCGCGCCCATATCGACGGCTGTCTGTACCACGGTCCGGCGTCGCTCGACTTCGCCCGGACCATGGCCGAGTCGGGGGCGCAGGTCACGGTACCGACGACGCTGAACGTTGGGGCGATCGACCTCCTGCACCCGAAGATCTTCCGCGGTCCGCCGGAAGTCGTCGCAGCCGGGCGGGAAATGATGCGCCACTACGCGGCGATGGGATGCCGACAGACGTGGACGTGCGCCCCGTACCAGCTCGTGGAGCGCCCAGCGTTAGGCGAGCAGGTCGCCTGGGCCGAGTCGAACGCGATCGTCTTCGCCAACAGCGTGCTAGGCGCGCGCACCGAGCGATACGGCGACTTCATCGACCTGTGTGCGGCGATCACCGGGACGGTGCCCGAGGTCGGGCTTCACACCGACGAGGGGCGGATCGGGCGAATCCTGATCGAGATCAGCGGCGTCTCCGACGTCGCCATGCGCCGTGACACCTTCTTCGCCACGCTCGGTCACCTCCTTGGCCGATTGGCGGGATCGGCGATCGCCGTGATCGATGGTGTCGAGGCGGCGCGCGAGGACGACCTCAAGGCGTTAGGCGCCGCGGCCGCATCGTCGGGAGCGGTGGCGATGTTTCATATGGTCGGGATCACCCCCGAGGCGGCGACGCGCGCCGAAGCATTGGGCGGGCGCGCGCCCGAGCGCGTAATCCGTATCGGTCCACGGGAGCTCGCTGCCGCCGCCGCCGAGCTTACCTCGACGCACCAGACCGCGCTTGGCGCGGTGAGCATCGGAACGCCGCACTTCTCGTACGACGAATTCACTCGGCTCCGCGCATTGCTCGCCGGGAGACGCATTGCTGACCGGCTGGAATTCTTTGTCTCAACGGGGCGAGACACCCTCGCACGCGTCGATGCCGAAGGATGGGGCGAGGAACTGCGCGCCTGCGGCGTGCAGGTCGTGACCGACACCTGCACCTACCTCACCCCCATACTCACCGGGCGCCCTGGCGCCGTGATGACCAACTCGGCGAAGTGGGCGTGGTACGCGCCGAACAATCTCGGATACGAGGTGGTGTTCGGCAGCCTCGAAGAATGCGTGGAGTCGGCCGTGTGCGGCGAGGTGTGGCGCGACGCGACGCAGTGGGGCGACGACAGCGGCGGGTCGCCCGAAGGGGTGGCCATACGCGCCGCAACAGCCGCGCCCGCGCGCGAATCAACAGCGGGCGACAATTCACGGCCGACGACCGTTCTCGTCGAAGGCACAGTCCAGGGCGACGCTGTCGCGCTCGACGAGCCGCTGAGTTTCTGGGGAGGGGTGCACGAGGAGAGTGGCGTCATCTCCGACACTCACCATCCGCAGCACGGCGCAGCGCTCGCGGGGAAGGTCGTGCTCATGCCGAGCGGCCGCGGATCCAGTTCGAGCTCGAGCGTCCTCGCCGAACTCATTCGCGGCGGCGTTGCACCTGCAGCAATCCTGCTCGGCGAGTCCGACCCGATTCTCGCACTCGGCGCCATGGTCGGCGAAGCGCTGTACGACCGAACCGTCGTTGTCGCCCAGCTGAGCCGGGAGGAATATGAGCGCGCCAAGTCCGCGTCGCGCCTAGCAATCGATGCGACCGCGCAAGAGTTGCGTCTGGCGACAACCGACTAAGGAATCGTTAGAACACTCGGCCGTCGCAGCCGCGTCGAACAAAGCCGAGGTGCCGCCCCTGTGGCGGCACCTCGGCTACCGCGCCCCAATCGAACGCGCTCTCATCGGGTCTGCAGTTCAAGACCGCCGAAATCGAGTGCTCATCGAACAAGAGGAGGGGTCGCCCATGCGGCGACCCCTCCTCTACCGCGCCCCCGCCAACGATCCGGTCAAGGAACGACCGGACACCCCGCGGCTTTGGCGCACTGCGGATCGATTGGCGGAAGGTTCAGTCGCGCGAGTTCCTTGTTCACGGCCACCAAATCGGTCTTCCACACATTGTCCAACTCCGTCGTGTATCCCTTGAGCTCCGTCGTGAGGATCCCGAAGATCTCCGGCATGTTCGTCGTCGGGCGCCCGTCACCGCGCTCAGACATGTAGAGGAGATTGGCGAGCCGGTTGTTCACCTTGATCGGGAAGTTGAGCGGATCCTGTCCGCTCTGGTTCCGCACCTGGTAGACCTTTTCCTCTACGTTCGACGCATCGGTGCGCAGCTTCTCGCCGGCAGACTTGAGTGCCGCATCGCCCGCTGCGCGCTTGTAGCGATCGTCGAGCTGCGCCTTCGCATTGCGGATCGCAATCACCGCCTTGTTCGCCTCCGTGGCCTTGTCGCGCACCTGGCGGCCAAAGCGATACTGCGCCACCAGGTCGGCGTCCGTCACGTCGGTGATCCACGGATTGCGCTTGACGACGACCGGCGCGGTGACACGACGCCCGTCGACCGTGAGGCGCGCGGTATACTTGCCGGGCGGCACCGCCGGTCCCGCCGTGCCCGCGCCCCACAAGATCATCCCGGGGAACGACTCGATTCCTTCGGCACGCAGGTCCCACAACAGGCGCTGCAACCCGGCTTCTTTCGGAAGGTAGGTCACGCCACCGCCACGCCGACCACCGCCGCCAGCTGCACGCGTCGAATCGGGCTTGGTCGTGTCGGGCTCGAAGCTCCGCAGGACAGTCCCCGCCGAGTCGAGGATCTCGAGGCGACCGGTCTTGTAGGGCTCCTTGAGCCACCATGAGAGCACGACGCCCGAGCCCGAGCGTACGCCGACCGGCGGCGCGAAGAGATGCGCCTCGCTGGCGAGGATCGCCGGCGTCGCCTGACGCAGCGGGGCGATGTTGTCGAGCACCCAGAAGCCGCGCCCGTGCGTCGCGATCACCAGCTCGTTGTCCTCGACGACCAGATCCGCGACCGGAACGTCGGGCATGTTGAGCGTGAGGTCGTCCCAGTTGGCGCCGTCATCATACGAGATGTAGACACCGTGTTGCGTCGCGGCGTAGAGCAGTCCCTTGCGCGTCGGATCCTCGCGCACCGCGTGCACGTAGGCGTCGGCGCGGATGCCGTTGACGATCTTCGTCCAGGTCTTGCCGTAGTCGGTTGTTTTGAAGATGTAGGGTGCGCGATCGTTGAGGAGCGGCTTGCGGACCGATATGTACGCCGTTCCCGAAGCGAAGTTGGAGGCGTCGATCTGGCTCACGCGCCCGAAGTCGGGCATCGCGGGTGGCGTCACGTTGGTCCACGTCTTCCCGAAGTCGCGCGTCACGTAGACCAGCCCATCGTCGCTCCCCGTCCAGATCACGTTGACGTCGCGCTTGCCGGGGCCGACCGAGAAGATCGTCGCGTACACCTCGGGGCCGTTCATGTCGCCGGTGATCGGCCCGCCCGACTTCTCCTGCGTTTCGGGGGCGTGGCGCGTGAGGTCACCGCTCAACCGCATCCACGTCTTCCCGCCATCGCGCGTCGCCCAGAGGCGCTGCGACGAGACGAAGAGGAGCTTGGGATCGACCTTCGAGTACAGGATCGGGAAGGTCCATTGCCACCGTTCCTTGATCTCCTTGCTCGGCTCGCCCGAATAGAACCACGGGTACGGGTTCACCTCGCGCGACGTTTGCAGCCGGCGGTTGAACTTGTCGACGTAGGCGCCGTTGTTGGTGCCGGAGTAGAAGATGTCGGGATCGAGCGGGTCGGGGGCGATGTAGCCCGGCTCACCGCCGCCGGCGACGTACGACACCGCCATCCCGCCGAGGGTGATGTCTCGCGCCGAGTCGGCGCGCGCGCCGCCATCACCGCCGCGCCGCCCACCGCCGCCCAAACCGAACGCAGCGGCGTTCCAGTTGAACGGCACGCAGAGCGTCGAGTTGTCCTGCTGGCTTCCGCAGACGTGATACGGCGTGTGCGCGGTGGTGATGACGTGATAGAACTGTTCGGTGGGATAGTCCTGATCGGTCCACTTGCCGGACGTGTTGGTGCTGACGGCGCCGCCGCCGTCGTTGGCGACGACGAGATGCGACGGATCATCGGGATCGATCCAGAGGTCGTGCAGATCGCCGTGCGTCCCGTTATTGACGACCTCCATCGTCTTGCCGCCGTCCTTCGAGCGGAAGATGGAGGTGTTCTCCATGTAGACCACGTCGGCGTCCTTCGGGTCGGCGAAGACGTGCGTGTAGTAAAAGGCGCGCTGCCGGATATCGCGCTTGTCGTTGACCAGCGCCCAGGTGGCGCCGGCGTCCTCGCTGCGGAAGAGTCCCCCGCTGTCGTTTTCGACGAGCGCGTAGACACGATTGGAATTCGCGCGCGACACCGAGACGCCGATGCGTCCCACCATCCCCGATGGCATTCCCTTGTTGCGGGTGATCTCGGTCCACGTCTCGCCGCCATCGGTGCTCTTGAACAGCCCGCTCCCGGGGCCACCGCTCGACATCTGGTATTCCTTGCGGTAGGCCTCCCAGAGCGACGCGTAGATCACGTTCGGGTTGTTGGCGTCGATCGAGATGTCGATGGCGCCTGTCTTGTCGTCGCGGAAGAGGACGCGCTTCCAGGTGTCGCCACCATCTGTGCTCTTGTAGACCCCGCGCTCGGAGCTCGGGACGCTGTACTTCCCGAACGAGGCGACGTAGATGATGTCGGGGTTGGTGGGGTGAATGCGGATCTTGGAGATCCCGTCTACATCCTTGAAGCCGACGTGCGTCCAGGTCTTGCCGCCATCGCGGCTGCGATAGACGCCATCGCCGGGCATGATGTTGCCGCGGATACAGGTCTCGCCGGTCCCGATGAAGACGAGATCGGGGTTGGACTCGCTGACCGCGACCGCGCCGACGGAGGCGCTGGTGATCTCGCCATCGGTCACCGGGTGCCAGTTCTCGCCACCATCGACCGTCTTCCAGAGTCCGCCGCCGACGGCGCCGAAGTACGCTTCCTTCGGGCGCCCCTTCACGCCGCTCACCGCGATGGAGCGTCCACCGCGGTCCGGGCCGATATTGCGCCACTTGTAGCCGGCGAGGAGGGAGGAGTCGACCGCCATTCCGCCGGCCGTCAGGTGCACAGGCGGCGGAAGTGGTGGCGTGGAGTCGACGGGGACGCCGAGGATCAGCGCGGGGAGAGCGAGGAGGCGCAGCGGACGCAACGGGAGCATGACAGGCGGGGTTCGGGCTGCCTGGCCGGGGCGAGGGGTCGTGGCGCCGGGGCAGGGCGATGGTGATGGGGCTATTCGGGCAACGTACGGGTGAGCGGCAACGTTGGCACCGGGGGGGCGCGGGGGGTAGGGGGCGCGCGCCAGCTCGATCGACGCCGTGCTATTCTCATGCAGGCGCTGCTCCACGCAGCGCGTCCGCCAGCACCACGTCCACCGTGGAGATCATGACGGCAACTGCGCACGCGCACGTGCCACCGGGCCCCCGCCGGCGATTCCCGGGTGACCTGCTGATGCGCATGACCCGCGATCGCATCGGCTTCTTCCGGTCGATGGCGCGCGACTATGGCGACGTGTCGAGCGTCGAGATCGGGGGGCAGCAGGTGGTGATGTTGACGCACCCCGATGACATCCGCGATGTACTGGTGACCCACGGACGCCTCTTCACCAAGGGGCGGGCGCTCGAGCGAGCGAAGCAGCTGGTGGGGGAGGGAATCCTCACCAGCGAGGGCGCGTTGCACCTGCGGCAACGGCGGCTGGTGCAGCCGGCCTTTCACCGCGCGCGCGTGGCGGCGTACGCCGAGCAGATGGCGACCCTCGCCGGCCGGCATTCTGACGGTTGGCAGGATGGCGCGGCGCTGGACGTGAACGCCGAGATGATGCGGCTGACGCTCAACATCGTGGCCGCGACGCTGTTCAATGCGGCCGTCGACGACGAGGCGCGGGAGATCGCCAGTGCGCTCGATGACGCCTTCGACGCGTTCAGCTTCGGCTACGGACCGCTGACCGCACTCCTCGACCGGATTCCCACTCCCGCGCGCCGGCGCTTCCGTGACGGTCGCGCACGACTCGACGCGACGATCTATCGCATCATTCGAGAGCGGCGCGCGTCGCCGGAGGATCGCGGCGATTTCCTGTCGATGCTGCTGACGGCGACCGACACCGAAGGGGACGGGGAGGGGATGTCGGATGAGCAGCTGCGCGACGAGGCGATCACGATCTTCCTTGCGGGGCACGAGACGACGGCGAATCTCCTGACCTGGACGTGGCTCCTGCTGGCGCGGCATCCGCATGTGGAGTCGGCGCTGCACGACGAACTCGACGCGGTGCTCGAGGGCGGGCGCCTTCCCTGCTTCGACGATCTCGCTCGGCTGACCTACACACGGAATGTCCTGGCGGAGTCGATGCGCTTCTATCCCCCGGCCTACATGATCGGGCGGCGTTCGACGGCAGAGTATCGCGTTCGGGACTACGTGTTCGCACCGCGCACGGTCTTCCTCCTTCCACAGGTAATCGTGCACCGCGACCGGCGCTGGTGGCCGAACCCCGACACGTTCGATCCGGATCGCTGGCGTTCGCCCGACGAGACCAGGCCCAAGTTCGCGTATTTCCCCTTTGGCGCCGGGACTCGTGTATGTATCGGCGAGCAGTTCGCCTGGATGGAGGGGACGCTGGCGCTGGCGACGTTCGCGCGGCGCTGGCGAGTGCGAGTGCCGGGGCCGGATCCCGAGCTGGAGCCGATCATTACCTTGCGACCAAAGGACGGATTGCCAGCCCGGCTCGAGCGGCGTTAGGGCGTGCGTATTTGCATGCTTGCGAGCGTTATGCGCCGACGGCGCGGAGGAGTTTCGGCGAGAGAAAAGTGGTCTTCGCTGATGGTCATGCAACTGTTGAGGCTTTCGCGTCGTCGACTCAGAAACAACTTCTCCACCACACAGGTCACGGAGAATACTGAGGAAGATCGGTGTGCCTTCCAAGTTGCACGACGAGGAATGTTGCCTGCGCGCGTCGTTGATGCCCCGCCACGAGTCTCCTCCGCGACCTCCGCGGTCTCTGCGGTTCATTGTTTTCCGCGATGCCCAACGTGGACGTCGAAAACAGCAATTCACCGCGGAGTCCGCGGAGTCCGCGGAGAGGTTGCGGCGACTATTCCGAGCTGCGGTGAATGCACTGCTGTAGTCTCCATGATCTCTCTGCCAAGAGGACGTTGATGAAAGTCAGGGTGCCAAGATGCACTCGAGACAGCACAACCGAGCCACGAATCCGCCGATGAGCATCCGCACGCCAAAGATCGTCGCCGCGCTCGCAGTGCTGACCCTACAGCTCGCGTGCGCCAATCCAGCGAACGATGCCAAGCAACCACAGAGCGCGGCCGCGTCGGGCACGAGCGAACCGTATCGCCCGCGATTCCACTTCACCCCCGACTCGGGGTGGATGAACGATCCCAATGGGCTCGTCTACTATGTGGGGACGTGGCACCTCTTCTACCAGTACTATCCGGACTCCACCGTGTGGGGACCGATGCACTGGGGGCACGCGACGAGCACGGACCTCGTGCACTGGGACCATCAGCCGATCGCGCTCGCACCCGACTCACTCGGCTACATCTTCTCCGGATCGGCTGTCGTCGACACGGCAAACACGTCCGGGTTAGGGAGCGCGGCCAATCCCCCGCTGGTCGCGATGTTCACCTACCACGACACGGCCGCGGAAAAGGCGGGGAGCCGGCGAGTGGAGTCGCAGGCAATCGCCTTTAGCCTCGACAGCGGGCGAACGTGGCAGAAATACGCGGGCAACCCGGTCATACCAAACCCCGGTGAACAGAAGGATTTCCGCGATCCCAAGCTCGTACGCGATGACGCGCGCAACCAATGGGTCGTGGCGCTCGCGGTCGGCGACCACGCGGAGTTCTGGGGCTCGCGCGATCTCAGGTCGTGGAAAAGGCTCAGCACTTTCGGCGCAGGCTATGGCAGTCACGCCGGCGTATGGGAGTGCCCGGACTTCCGCCCAATGCGCGTCCAGGGGAGCGGCGACACGAAGTGGGTGCTGATCCAGAACATCAACCCGGGACATCCAAACGGCGGATCGGGGGCGCAGTACTTCGTTGGAGATTTCGACGGTACGACCTTCACGCTCGACACACGCTTTGCCGCGGACGTCGGCGATGGGAAGGCGATCTGGCTCGACGAGGGGCGCGATGACTACGCAGGAGTGACCTGGAGCAATGCCCCCGATGGTCGTGTCGTGTTTCTGGGATGGATGAGCAACTGGTCGTACGCCCAGCAGGTCCCCACGACTCGTTGGCGGAGCGCCACGACGGTTCCACGCGAACTGACGCTGCGGCTGACGCCTCGCGGGTATCGCCTCGTCACCCGCCCCGTGCGCGAGCTGGAGGTACTCCGAAGCGGGGAAGCGCCCATCGCCGAAGGCGCGCTCGCAGGAACCAGGGAGCTCGACGCGCACTCGACGCCGGATGCCGTCACGATGGAATTGGAGCTGGCGTTCGTCGTCTCCAGGGATGCAGCCTCACGCGCGGGGCTCGAGCTAAGCAACCCGAAGGGGGAGCGCTTCCGCGTAGGGTATGACGCCGCCGCGAAGGCATACTTCAGTGATCGAACCGCCGCGGGGAAGATCGACTTCTCGCCCGACTTTGCACCGAGGGTCAGCACCGCCGCACGGCAGGCCGCGGGCGATACGGTGCGCATGCACGTCCTCGTCGATGTCGCGTCGATGGAGCTGTTCGCCGACGATGGGCTCCAGACGATGACCGAGATCTTCTTCCCATCGTCGCCGTTCGATCACGCCGCGCTCTTCAGCGAGGGGGGCGACGTCAAGCTGGTTGGCGGCAAGGTGTGGATGCTCGCGCGATGAGCCGTTCGGCAACGTCGACCATCGCCTCGCCCCTGCAAACGGCTCGTCCCATGCTCCGGATGCGCGACCGTCCCTGAACGGTTGCGCGCACCACGTGCACACCGTCGATTGAAAGGCGTCGGCGCCAACGCGTCCGACGAAGCGACCCGAAAGGCTGTGCTCGACCCGCATGTACACGACCTGCACCTTCTGCTATCAGTCGCTGGGGACCAACGCGCTGCTGGAGACATTTCCGGTAGCGCGACGGGTGGCGTTCGATCCAGCGAAGGGATGCCTGTGGGCCGTCTGTCCGGCATGTGCGCGCTGGAACCTGGCGCCGATGGAAGAGCGCTGGGAGGCAACCGACGAGTGTGAGCGCCGCTTCCGCAAGACCGCCCTCCGCTACTCCTCCGGCAATATCGGGTTAGCATGGCTCGCCGAGGACGTCGAGCTGATCCGGGTGGGAGCCGCGCTCCGTCCCGAGGTCGCCGCCTGGCGCTATGGCCGCATGCTGCAACGTCAGCGCCCGCTGCGCACCGTGCTCGCCGACCGTGCGGCGCGCGCACTGGCCGGCGCCCTGATGACGGTGATACCGACGCGTGCGCGCGCACCGCGGGACCCACGGGCAATCGCCTCGCGTCTCATCGCGTCGCTTCGCGGCAACCGCGTGCTCGATCTCGTGCAGCTGGCGGACGGAGTCGAAGATGACGCCCCCGATGCAGAAGTGGCCTCGACGGAGCTCACGACGCGCCACGCGAGCGACACGCCGCTCGCGGTCGTGCGCTATCGCCACCTGCTGGGTGCAGCGCTCGTGCGTCCCGAACCTGGCAACCCGTGGTCGCTGCACATCCCGCACGACCACGGCGTCCTCTCGGTCGCTGGTGATCGCGGCGTGCGGCTGGCGGCACGCCTGCTCTCGGTGATCAATGGATCGGAGCGCGGTGGCGGATTCTCGCGTGAACTGCTGGAGACGGCAGTCGCCAAGGTGGACGACAGCGCACAACCCGACAGCTACTTCAATCGCGTTCTCGCGATCGCGCTTCGCACGCGCTGGGGGCGCGAAGGCGAGCCTGCGCTCGAAGGCACAGCTGCACTCGCGCTCGCGTCGGTCGACGTCCCCGTCTCTCCCACCGAACGGATGGCGCTCGCCCTCACCGGACGCACCTTCTGGGGGAATGGCGGGATCGGGAGCGAGCCGAGTACTGCGCTGCTCGACGTTCCGCTGGTCGATCGCCTCGCATTGGAGATGGCGGCGCACGAGGAATCGGAGCGACGCGCGCTCGACGGCGAACTCGCCGAACTCGCCGCCGCGTGGCGCGAAGCCGACGAGATCGCGACGATCGCCGACGCGCTCATCCCCACCTGAGCGTTCTCCGAGACGACGATATTGCCATGGAAGCAAGCTCGCCTCGCGATCCATCGACCAAATTGCCGAACGCGCTCGCGCATCTCTTCGCCGAGCTCACCCTCGGCGCCGACGGCGGTGGGGGAGCGTTCATGCTCAACTCGGGTGACACCGGCCTGCTGCGCTCGCTCGACAAACTCTCACATGCTGATGCCTCGCACGCGAGCGAGGGTGGCGCGACGATCGCGGCGCACGTCACGCACGTGACCTACGGCCTGGCCCTGATGAACCGCTGGGCGCGCGAAGGAGGAAACCCGTTCGCCGACGCGCGGTGGGACGAGGCGTGGAAGGTGTCGAGCGTGACCGAGCCGGAGTGGGAAGCGACGCGCAACGCGCTCCGCGCCGAGGTCGAGCCGTGGCTCCAGGTCCTGCGCACGCCACGCGAAACGTCGTGGATCGAGCTCACGGGAATGATCTCCAGCATCGCGCACCTCGCCTATCACCTCGGCGCGATCCGGCAGATCGCGCGCGGGGCGCGTGGCCCGCGCGAGGGGACGTTCACGCCGTCGTAGGAAACACTTGCGCAGCTCCACCCTTCGTATGCATGTTCCCCTCTCATTCAGAGGGGAACCGTTGTGCTCGATCCCGATGGCGGACTGCTCCGCGGAACGCTCGATCTCCTGATCCTCAAGGCGGTCTCCTGGGGGCCGCGCCACGGCTACTCCATCGCCGAGTGGATCCGCATGGTGACGGACGACGAGCTGCTGGTCGAGGAGGGGCCGCTCTACACTGCGCTGCACCGCCTCGAAAAGCAGGAGTGGATCGTGGCCGAGTGGGGGTATTCGGAGAACAACCGCAAGGCGAAGTTCTACCAGTTGAGCCCGAGCGGACGAAAGCAGCTCCGCGCCGAAGTATCGGGATGGGAGCGTTATGTGAGGGCGATCGGCAAGGCGATCGGGGCCACGGCTCCGTCGACCGCCTGAGTGGCGCGCATGCGACGCGTCTTTAGGTTGATCGCAGGGACGCGCGCCGTCGAGCGCGAAGTGGACGACGAGATCGCCTTCCACCTCGAGATGCGTGCGCGCAAGCTCGTCGAGCAAGGCCTTTCACCCGAGGCGGCGGAGCGCGAGGCGCTGCGACAGTTCGGCGACCTGCGTGCGGTACGCGAGCGCTGCGTCTCGACCGATCACGCGAGGGAGCGCATGGTACGACGGACGAACTATCTTGCAGAGTTGCGGCAGGACGTGTTGCAGGCATTCCGCGTGTTGCGCAACAACCCCGCCTTCGCGCTCACGGTCGTACTCATGCTCGCCGTAGGCATCGGGGCCAACACGGCGATATTCACGCTCGTCGACGCCGTGTTGCTACGCACGATCCCGGTGCGCGATCCCGAGGAGTTGGTGACGATCGGCGATCCGTCCCGCACGTCATCGTTCTCCTACTCGACGAGCGCGCAGTCGTCGTTGATCTCGTATCCGCTCTACCGGGACCTGCGCGCCGACACCTCGGTGCTGCACGGTCTGCTGGCCTCGGGGCTGGCGATCCGGACCAACGTCCTCGTCGACAGCACGGAGACCGAACCCGATCGTGCGCGCGGGCGTTTCGTCTCGGGCAACTATTTCGAGACGTTAGGCATCCACGCTGCCGTGGGGCGAACATTCGATGCGAGCGCCGACGAGGCGATCGGCGCCTCGCCCGAGGTGGTCATCGGCTACTCGTACTGGCAGCGACGCTTCCGCGGCGACCGGAGCGTCGTCGGGCGCGTGATCCGAGTCAACGAAAACCCGATGACGGTCGTCGGCGTGGCACCGGAGTCGTTCCCCGGCGAGATCGTCGGCGCGGTGACCGACGTGTGGATGCCGGTCACGATGATCGATGCGATCAACCTCAACTCACACGTCCTCGATGATCGCAACGCGCACTTCCTCCTCTTGATGGGAAGGCGGCGCCCAGGGGTATCGCTCGCGGCTACGCGCGACGCGGTGACCGCGCAGGTGCGGCGCATCTTAGGCGAACACCTCAACAAGGACACGTCGCCGAACGACATCAAGACGCTCCAGGTCATGGTGTCGGATGGCTCGCGCGGCTTCTCACGCGTGCGGGCGACGTTCGGTACTCCGCTGTTGACGCTCATGGGTGGGGTCGGGGTCCTCCTGCTGATCGTGTGCGCGAACGTCGCCAATCTCCTCCTGGCACGTTCCGTCGCGCGCGCGAGAGAAATGACGGTACGCGTGGCGATTGGCGCAGGGCGACTGCGCATCGTGCGGCAACTCCTCACCGAGGCGCTCGTACTCGCGTGCCTCGGTGCAGCTGGCGGACTGGTGCTCGCATGGTATGGGAGCCGACTGCTCGTCGCGCTCACCGCCGGCGGCTCGCAGTCCATTCCGCTCGCCGTGCGTCTCGACCTCCCAGTGCTCGGCTTCACGATGTTGATGTCGATCCTGGCGGTCACGGTCTTCGGTCTGGCGCCGGCGCTGAGCGCGTCCCGCGTCGACCTGGCCTCGGCGATGCGCTCGCACGCCAGGTCGGTGACGACAGGGGGCGGCGCGCGACGCGGGATGCGATTCTCGTTAGGCCAGCTCCTCATCGCCGGACAGGTGGCGCTGTCACTCGTGCTGCTCGTGGGGTCGGCGCTTCTCGTGCGCTCGCTGCAACAGATACAGGCGGTCGATACCGGGCTCGATCGCGATCATCTGTTGATCGTCATCCTCGACAAGGCCGCGCGCACTTATAGCCAGGAGCGTAGCGCCGTGCTGACGCGCGAGCTCACCGAGCGGATCGTGCGCATTCCCGGCGTTGCCGCAGTCAGCTACTCGGAGAACGGGATCTTCAGCGGGAACGAGTCCGCCAACTCATTGCAGGTGACGGGCTTCGTGGCACGCACTGCCGAAGACAGCTCCGCCAACTACGATCACGTGGGCCCAGGATACGTGCACGCCATCGGTGGTCGCCTGCTGCGAGGACGCGAGTTCGACGATCGAGACATTCGCGGTGCCGACCGAGTCGCGATGATCAACCGGTCGATGGCCCGGCACTATTTCGGCGAGGAGAGCCCGCTGGGGCAGTACCTGCGCTTCGACGATTCCTTGGCAGTACGCATCGTCGGCGAGCTGGACGACGTGCGCGACCACACGCTCGACGGAACGCCGCGCCGGCGGTTCTACCTGCCGTACCTTCAGCCGCTGTACGACGATCCGTGGGGGCTGGTCTTCGAGGTGCGCACCACAGGAGATCCGGCGCAGATACAGTTGGCGGTGCGCGAGGCGATCCGTGCGGTAGACCCGCTCCTACCGATCGACTCGACGCGCCCCCTCTCGGAGCTGATGGCGCGATCGATCCAGGCCGAACACGTACTCGCGCAGGTTTCCAGCGGCTTCGGCCTCCTCGCGCTCGTGCTCGCGTCGCTCGGATTGTACGGCGTGCTCACCTATGCGATTACGCGACGTACCGGTGAGATCGGCTTGCGTGTGGCGCTCGGGGCGCAGCGCGGCACGGTCATGCGCATGGTGCTGCGCGACGCGTTGCGCCTGGTGGCTGCCGGCGCGCTGATCGGCGCCCCGCTCGCCATCGGCGGCGCGCAGCTGCTCCGCAACCAGCTCCACGGAATCGACGCGGTCGATCCGGTGGCCGTCTCCGTCGCCCTCTCCGTGTTGTTAGTTAGCGCACTCGCCGCCGCAGCGATCCCCGCACTCCGCGCATCGCGCGTCGACCCGCTCACCGCGCTTCGAGAGGAGTAGAAGACGAGCGGACGTGCGGACGTGCGGACGAGCGGACGAGAAGCGGCCTACCCGCCCCTCGTCCTCTCGTCTTCAGAAAACTGACCTCCGCTCTATGGCACGGAAATCTGCGTCCAGCTGAACGGGTACGCGGCCGACGGATCGATCGTGAGCTTGACCCAGTCGATCGGGGAAGCATCGGTGGGCGCCTCGATGCTGCGATCGACGATCAACTGCGTAACGTTAGGCAGCGGCGTCAGGCCGTAGAGGGTGAACCACGGCACACCGACGTCGACGCGCAGGTCGTGGCTGTCGCCCGAGACGAGGAGCACGGGGAGCCCGAACGAAGACGCGAGCTGCGAGAGGCGCTCGACGAAGAGCTGGTGCCCGGTGAACTGCGCGCCGGCCGCACGATCGGCGGGGCTCCAGAGATCGGCCTGGAAGAAGAGCACGACGCCCTTGGCGTGCGTGCGCGTCGCTTCGGCAAAGGTGTGCTCGAGCCACGCAATGTTCGCCGCATTCCGCGCCGCGTACTCTGCCTCGCGCAGCAACGTCTGTTCGGGCGTCTCACCACCCTGCGTGGGCTCCTGGAACCACTTGTCGAGACCATTGTTAGAGCCAACGATGTGCAGCGACGCGAAGGTGATTTCAGATGCGCGCCACTCGGTGTTCTCCGGATAGCCCGGCTGTGCATTCACCTTCTGGTGCTTGCCGCCGAGGGTGCGACCGGGGTTCGAGAAGAAGACCGAGCGGATCATGTCGAGACGCTCGGTCGGCACGTAGCCGCCGTTGTTGCTGCGATGGCAATCGGTCCACTCGTTGTCGCCGATGGCGTAAACAAGCCCATCGTCGAAGAGGGTGAAGTTGTCGGCGATGCGACGGAACCAGCGATCGGAGCAGAGCGTGCTCCCCGACTTGATGTCACCGATGTGCACCACGCGCCGCACGTCGGGATCAGCATTGATGCTGTTGATCAACACGGGGAAGACCGAGATCGCCGAAGGCGTGCGCGGCTCGTAGGGCGTATCACCGATGACGGCGATTGTCGTCGGGCGATCGTCGGCTCCAGCTGCAACGGCATCGTCGCTTGCGTCGCTGGCGAGGGCAGACGGGACGGCCGTTGGTGTGGCGGGGCGGTCGGCAGAGCAGGCGGCGCCGAGCGTCGAGGCAACGACGAGGAGCCAGAAACAGGAGTGGGTGCGCGGCATCATGGCGGGCGATGGGGAAGGGACGTGTGGGACGGACCCGCACGCTACCCATCGCTCAACACGAATCGGTCACTACCATGTCGCCGAATGGTGACGACGCTCAGGTGACGCGCGCACCGCCCGATGCCTCTCGCGGTCCCCGACGTTCACGCGCCGCCGGTGCCGATGCACCGGCGGCGCGACAGGAAGTACTCCAACTGCAAAGAGCGAGAGCCGCTCGTGTCAGAGCGATCCGAGGAAGGCGAGGAGTGCGTTGCGGAACGAGGCAGAGAGGAGACGGAACAACTCCCGCGAGACGAAGCCCTCGCCGCCGTGCCAGAGAATCGCCTCCGACAGGTTTCGCGCGCGTCCGTCGTGAAGGAAAGTCGCGTTCGGGTTGACCACCTTCGTGAGACCGATCCCCCACAGCGGCGCAGTGCGCCACTCGCGACCGCTCGCGAGAAAGTCCGGACGGTTGTCGGCGAGGCCGACGCCCATGTCGTGCAGCAAGAGATCCGTGTACGGGCGAATGGTCTGGTTCGAGAGCGCAGGAATGGTCGGATGCGTTCCCGTCTGCAGGAGCGGGATGTGACACGACGCGCAGCCGAGCGCGGTGAAGAGCGCCTGCCCGACACGCACCACCGGATCGTTCATGCGTCGTCGCGCCGGCACACCGAGTGTAGAGACGTAGAAGACGACTGCGTCGAGCGTCGCATCGTCGATGTCGGGGGCGTGGCGGTCGCAGTTGGGGTCGACGTACTGCGCCTCGCAACTCTCCGCCGGGAAGACCGACGTCGTGGCGCCCATGTCGCCATTGTAGGCGCCGGCACTCTGCTGGCGAAGCGCGGGTGTATTCGACTTGAGCCCGAAGCGACCGACGGCTGGGCGCGCGGCGATCGCATCCCACGCCACGTTGACGCGCCCCGAGATCCCATCGTGATTGGCGTCGAACTCATCGCTCAGCGCTTGCAGCGTGGCCTCGGGGATCGCTTCGAGAAGGCCGAGGCCGAAGTTCGGAGGCGCCACGCGCGGTGAGATGAGCAGCCCGGCGGGGAGTCCGGTCCACGGCGAGGTCAACGCAAAGCTCGGCGTGCGCAGCGTGAAGCGCGATCCATCGCCATAGCGCCCGCTGGTGAAGGAATGCACGACGCGGACGCTCGCCTCGGGCGCGACCCCGGCGTTCGCGTTGTGTTGCAGTTGGTCGCCGAAGCCGGGAGCGCCAAGCGGGCCACCGTTAGGCGACGAACCCGGGACGGAGAGGCGCAGGAGCATCGAGACGAGTGGCGTGCCCGGCGCCGGGAGTTCGCCGCGTCCGTCACCCACGTGGCACCCTTCGCACGACGGGTTGTCGAACGTGGGGCCCAGCCCCCCGCCAGGGCCCGGGCCGGGAACGAGGATCTCGGCGAAGGCGTCGTCGCCGGCGTCGTGCAGCAGCACTTCGGCAGGCGAGAGGTTGGGGGCGGCGTGCTCGAAGGCCTCGGACGTGGCGTCGAAGACGGTGGTGGCGCCGCCGAGCAGCGCTTCTTCGGGAGGGAGTGGTGGGAGGAGTGCGGCCTGGCTGATTGCGAGCGTCACCGAATCGACGAGGGCGGGATTGGCGGCGGGGGGCGGCTCGATCGGTTGGGGTGCGTCGACGCAGGCAGAGGCGAGCGACAGGAGACAAACGACGCCGAACTGGGCCGTGCCGCGGCGGGGGGAACGCGGGGCCATGCCAGCAACTCTCCGTTTGGGGGTGCGGCGAAAGTGCGTTCCCTGGACTCGCCTGTCTGCGACGCGACGCACACAGTTCTATCTCTTTAGGGATAGACGGACGCGACGTGTGGCTGACGCCGGTTCGCGTTGTGGGATCCCGAGCCGGCGTCAGCCATTCACGGGCGCGTTACCCGTGCGCGATCGCGAGGGCGACCGCGTCGGGACCGGCGGCGAATCGCAGCTGGCCTCCCTCATCGTTGGCAGCGCACCACACGCCCTCGGCAACGTCGCGCTCACGCGTGAATGAAGACGCGCCCCCGAACTGGTTGAAGACCTGCTCCGCGAACGGTGCGTATGCCTCCGGGATGAGCCCCTGCATTCGCTCCGCGCCGTTGGCCGCAAAGCGCGTAGTCGGCGCGTATCCGGGCTCGACGAGCTTCACGCGGATGTTGAACGCCCCGAGTTCGAAAGCCAGCGACGCGGTGAAGCCTTCGATCGCCGTCTTGCTCGCCGTGTACGCCGCGACGAGCGGCATCGGTGCGAGCGTCGCGCTCGACGTCACGTTGACGATGACGCCGCCCCCTCGCGCACGGAACTGCGGAAGGATTGCCTGGGTCATCGCCATCACGCCGAACGTGTTCGTTTCGAAGAGCTCGCGTACCGTCGACATCGGCGTCGCTTCGAATGCGCCCAGGAGTCCGATGCCGGCGTTGTTGACCAGCACATCGACCGTACCAGCCTGGGAGAGTGCGGCGTTGATGCTCGCGGGATCGGTCACGTCGAGCGGAATGACGTGGAGTCGATCGGAGACAGGGAGCAGGCCGATGCGCGGCGAACGCATGGTGGCGACGACGCGCCACCCCTGATCGTGAAAGAAGCGGGCGGTCTCGAGGCCGTAGCCCGACGAGCAGCCGGTGATGAGCACGGTCTTCATGGAGCGGTCTCCCGACGTTGCGAGGGTGATGCGTGCGGCACGCGCCGCGCAACGGGAGAATTGCCCGCGGGAGCTGGACGATCTAGCATTCGGAGTCCGCATTTCATTTGCGATAGTCCAAATCATGACCGACCCACTCTCCGAAGTCATCGCACTGCTGCAGCCGCGCACGGTGTTCTCGAAGGGCATCACGGGCGCGGGGCGCTGGGGGGTGCGCTACTCCGACTTCGGCCAGCCCAGCTTCTGCGCGGTACTCGAGGGGCGCTGTCGCCTCGCGGTCGATGGCCACGTGCCCATCATCATCGAGGCGGGAGACTTCATCCTCCTGCCGGCGACACCGGGCTTCGTGATGTCCGGCTTCGACCCCGTCCGCCCCGTGCGCATCGATCCCAAGACGTCACCGGCGCCGACCGGCGAGGTTCGCCACGGTACGCGCGGCGGTCGCCCCGACGTTCGTCTCCTCGGCGGCTATTTCGTGTTTGGGTCGCCTGACGAGTCACTCCTGCTGTCGCTCCTCCCGTCGCTCATCCACGTGCGCGGCGTCGAACGGCTCTCGCTCCTGGTCCGACTGGTGGGCGAGGAGGCGGCCTCGCGGCGCACCGGGCGCGAGCTGGTGCTCACACGGCTCGTGGAGCTCATGCTGATCGAGGCGTTGCGCGCGGTTCCGGGCGACGATGCTCCTCCCGGGCTGCTGCGAGGACTCGCCGATCCTCGGTTGGCGCCGGTGCTGCGTCAGATGCACGCGCAGCTCGCACGTGCGTGGACGGTCGACCAGATGGCGCGCGCCGCGGCTCTTTCGCGCTCGGCGTTCTTCGAGCGCTTCACGCGGACGGTGGGGATGGCGCCGATGGAGTACCTGCTCGCGTGGCGCATGGCCGTAGCCAAGGGGCTCCTGCGCCAGCCCGACGTCGGGATCATCGATGTTGCGCACCGCGTCGGCTACGGTTCGGCGAGCACCTTCAGCACGGCGTTCAGCCGGATGGTGGGAGAAGCGCCGGGGCGATACGCGCGCGGTGCTGCTGCTGCGAGCGCCTAGCCGTGCGCAGTGGACCGACGAGTCATCGAGGGGGTGGTGGCACTTCGTAGCGCAGTTCGGCGAACCCGTCGCCGAAACGCCGTACGGAGACCAGCCTGAGCGGCGGCGACGTGATCGCTCGCGGAAGGAGTGGCTTTCCGGATCCGAGCGTGACGGAGCCGACCTGGACGATCAGGTCATCGAGCAACCCGGCGTCATGGAACTGTCCGACGAGTTCCCCGCCGCCGACGATCCAGATGTTCTGGCCGTTTGCCGCCGCACGCATCGCGGCGTGCACCGGACGCACGTCGCCCTTGACGAACCGAATGTCGGCACCGGGGACCGACGGCAACGCTCTCGTCGAGAAGACCCACGTCGGCTGGGCATACGGCCACGGCGCCGCCGACGCCGTATCCGCCTTCACGACGTGCCGGAGCATCCATCGGTATGTCGCCGAGCCCATCGCAAGCGCACCGACCTCCGCAATGAACTGTGGATAGCTCGTGTCGTTGACGTCGCCGAGCGGGAAGAGCCACTCCAGCGAGTCGTCGACCGTGGCGATGAAGCCGTCGAGGCTGGACGCCGTGTAGTACTGCGTGCGCATGAGCGGATCCGGAACGGGTCGCGGTCAAGCTAACCGCGTCGCCCGCGCTGTCGCCAGCAGTTAGGCGATCGGGACGAGTCGAGCCAGCGCGCGGTGAGACGCGCATGAAGGGGGGCCGTCCGTCGCGCACTGCCATCGCGCGGGCGCGTTGGTGCATCGCTGCGCGCGTTTCTCGTCAGGCACCCGCCTCGTGAGGCAGGCACGACGGGAGAAATCCCAAACCATCACATGCGCCACCGGCTCGTCCCAGCCATTGCGCAGAGGCGAGCCTAACAAGCACGTTACCGATTCTGCCAACATGCAGTTTGCACCCAGCAAGGAGGTTGCACATGAACAGGCGTGGTCTGTGGTCTGCCGTCCTGATCGCGACGGGAGGGGTGGCGCTCGCGCTCCAGCCAAGTCGGGCCCTCGCCCAGGCGACCGGCTTCATCCGGGGCGCGGTCGTGGACTCGGCATCGAGGCGCCCGGTCGATGGCGTGCAGGTCGTGCTGTCCGGCTCGACGCTCGGCGCAGTGACGTCGAGCGACGGGCGGTATCTCATTCGTAACGTGCCGCCGGGAAGCTACACCGTGCGCGCGACGCGTCTCGGGTTCGGCCCCGCGCAGCAGGGCGTCACCGTCACCGCGCTCGACACCGCGGTGGCCGACTTCACGCTGCGCACCGCGGCGATCAACCTGTCGCAGGTGGTCGTCGTGGGGTACGGCACGGCCAACCGTCGCGAAGTGACGAATGCGGTCGCGACCGTGCGCAACGAGGATCTCGTCAACATGCCGGTCGCGAGCGTCGCCGCGGCGCTGCAGGGGAAGGCCGCGGGGCTGCAGGTCGTCCAGAACGCGGGGAATCCCGGTAACGGGATCTCGGTGCGCGTCCGCGGCTCCTCCTCGCTCTCGGCGGGGAACCAGCCGCTCTACGTGATCGACGGGATCCCGATGCTCCGGGACAGCTATTCGCAGTTAGGAATGGGTGGGCAGGACGTCAGCGCGGTAAGCGGGCTCAGTCCCGACGAGATCGCCTCGATCGACGTGCTCAAGGACGCGTCGGCCTCGGCCATCTACGGGTCACGCGGTTCCAACGGGGTGGTGCTCATCACCACCAAGCGCGGCGCCGCCGGCCGCCCCAAGATCACCTTCAACGGTTACTACGGCACACAGGATCTCTCGAAGAAGGTCAACATGCTCAACGCCACGGAGTATGTGTCCTACTTCAATGAAGCGGCGCGCAACGACGGCTACGCCGACGACGAGCTCCCCTTCGTCCCGGGTGTCGACGACACGATCAACACGGACTGGCAGAAGGCGGTGCTCCAGACCGCACCGGTCTACGACCTCTCGCTCGGCATGACCGGCGGTGGCGAGCGCATCTCGTACTTCGTTTCGGGTGCCTTCTTCAACCAGACGGGAATCCTGCTTGGGTCGCAGTACCGCCGGGCCAACGTGCGCGCCAACCTCGACTTCTCGCCCTCGTCCAAGCTCAGCGTCCGCACGTCGATCGGTCTCGGGCGTGAAGGCAACATTCGCAACGAGAACGACAACACCATCGACGGCGTCGCGACGAATGCGCTCGCCAACCAGCCTAACGTCCCGGTTCGCAATCCCGATGGGAGCTTCACCTCCACCGACGACGGGCTCGAATACACGAGTCCCGTCGCGCTCGGCGTGCTGGACAACGCCGAGTCGCGTACGCTGCGGGCGATGGGAAACACCGAGATGTCGTATGCGTTCAGCGATCGCTTCCGCCTGAATGGACGGGTTGGCGTGGACATGCTCAACCTGCGCGACCTGCGCTGGAACTCGCCGCTCATCATCGGGACGTATGCGGCGAGCGCCGCCGGCGTCGCACAGCAGGGGAACACGACCGTCAGCCGTTACGTGGCGGAGACGTACCTCCAGTGGGACGTTCCCGGCGAGCGGTATGGCAGGCTTTCTGTCGTTGGGGGATCGGGGGTGGAGTATAACACGAGCGAGAACGACTTCCTCCAGGGCGAAGGATTCGGGAGCACCGAGTTCCGCTACCCGGGCAACGCCGGCAAGGTGACCTCGTACGACGGCGGACGGAGGGACAACAACCTCGCCTCGTTCTTCACGCGGGCGAACTGGTCACTCAAGGATCGCTACTATGCGAGTGCCAGCGTGCGCACGGACGGCTCGTCGCGCTTCGGGAAGAACAATCGCTACGGTACGTTCTCCTCGGCGTCGCTCGGTTGGGCGCTGTCGGACGAAGCCTGGCTCTCGGCGATTCGCAAGGCCGGCGACCTGAAGCTTCGCGTGAGCTACGGCGAGACGGGGAACCAGGGGATTCCGGACGACTACGCCTCGCTCGCGCGTTTCGGCAAGGCGAACTATGCCGATGCGCCGGGGATCGCGCCGTCGTCGCTGGCGAATCCCGATCTCAAGTGGGAGACGACGCGCGAGTTCGACGTGGGGATCGACTTCTCGATGTTCGCGGGGCGCATTGGGCTCGTCGCCGACTACTTCAACAAGAAGACCGACGACCTGCTCGTCTTCCGACCGATCACGTCGACCAGCGGCTTCACCAGCGTCTACGACAACATCGGCAACATCGAGAACCGTGGTTGGGAGTTCCAGCTCAACACCGAGCCGATTCGCGAGTCGCGGACCGGTGGCTTCAGCTGGAATTCCGACTTCAACATCTCCTTCCTCAGGAACGAGGTGACGGCGCTCTATCGCGACGAGCCGTTCAACAGCGGGATCCGCAGCATCAACCGTGTCGAGGTCGGCCAGCCGTTAGGCGCCTTCCAGACGCTGCGCTTCAAGGGCGTCGATCCCGAGACGGGGAACGCGATCTACGACGACGTCAACGGCGACGGCGAAATCACCGCTGCCGATCGTACGATCGTCGGGTCTCCGCATCCGAAGTACTTCGGCGGATGGACCAACACGCTGACGTGGAAGCGATTCGACCTGCGCTCCTTCCTGCAGTTCACGCAAGGGAACAAGGTCTTCAACGCGATCCGCATCTTCGCCGACGATGGTGGCTACTACTTCGACAACAAGCTCAAGGACTCCTACGACAAGCGTTGGCAGAAGCCCGGTGACGTCGCCGAGCAGCCGCGCCTGAGCTACGACGGCACGTCGGGGGCGCGCGACGTCTCCAGCCGCTTCGTCGAGGATGGCTCGTACCTGCGCGTGCAGGAAGTGACGTTAGGCTATGCGCTACCGGTCGCGCTTTCGCGGCGGTTGAGCCTCTCCGACGCGCGCCTCTTCGTCTCGGGGCGCAACCTGGCGACGTGGACCAAGTACACCGGCTTCAATCCCGACGTGAACAGCAACGGCTCGAGCGCGTCGATCTCGCTCGGCACCGACTTCTACGCCTATCCGCTCGCCCGGACGATCTCGTTCGGCGTGCGCGGTGCGTGGTGAGGAGGACGACCATGCCAACTCTCAACAGGATCATTCGCATGCGGCGACTTCTCGCGCCGGCAATTCTCGTTGCGTCGCTCTCGCTGACCTCGGCCTGCGACAAGACGCTCACGGTGGAGCCGACGACCGAGGTCGAGGAGTCGCAGGCGATCATCGATGGGCCGAGTGTGCGCGCCGCGCTCGCCGGCGCCTACGACGCGTTGCAGGGCGGAAGCTACTACGGTGGTGACTTCCTCTTCGTCACCGACCTGGCGTCGGACGATGTCGCGCATGTCGGAACGTTCACGACGTATGCCGATATCGACCAGCAGGTCACCGCGGCCGACAACAGCACGATGGAGGACATCTGGGACGCGATCTACACCTCAATCGGTCGCGCCAACACGCTCATCGCCAAGGTGCCGAACGTCACGCAACTGAGCGAGGATGAGCGGAACGACATCGTGGGACAGGCGCACCTGATTCGCGCGTTAGGCTACCACAACCTCGTGCGGCTGTGGGGGCCGGTTCCCATCCGTCTCACCCCGCCGGCGTCGCTCAGCGAACTGGCGACGACCGAGCGGGCGACGGTCGAGCAGGTGTACACGCAGATCCTGTCCGACATCAACATGGCATCGCAGCTCATGAGCGACGAGTTTCGCACCACCGATGCCTCGCGCGTCGCGGCGGAGGCGCTCAAGTCGCGCGTGATGTTGTACCAGAAGAACTGGTCGGGGACGATCGCAGCAGCCAACAACGTGATCTCCGAGGGGCTGGAGCTGGCGCCCAACTTCTCGTCGCTCTTCTCGCCGTCGGCCGAAACGCCGGAGGACATCTGGCGTGTGGCCTTCACCGCGACCGAGTACAACCTCTCCGGCTATTACTATCTGGCCAAGGCACTGGGTGGACGCTACGAGATCGCGCCGACCGCGTCGCTGGAGAATGCGTACGAGAGCGGAGATGCGCGGCTCGCGTGGAGCATACAGCGTGACAGTCGCAATCGTCGGTACGGCGCCAAGTGGCGAACGACCGAAGGCGCGGAGGACCTGCACATCATCCGCTTCGCCGAGGTGCTGCTCAACAAGGCCGAAGCGCAGGCGATGCTCAACGACCTCTCGGGGGCGGTGGCGACGTACAACCTCGTGCGTGAACGGGCCGGATTGGATCCGCACACGCTTGGCGTCGACGTCACCTCGCAGGATGAGGTGCGCAACGCGGTGTGGCTCGAGCGGCGTCGAGAGCTGGCATTCGAGGGCGATCGCTGGCCCGACCTCGTGCGTACGGAGCGCGCGGTGCCGTTGCTGGAGATCCCCGCGTTCCGGACGCTCTTCCCGATTCCGCAGAACGAGATCGACGTGGCACCGCGGATCGTGCAGAACTCCGGCTACTGAAGCGAACGAAGGGCGCGCGCACCCCGCGCGCAGGAAGCAGGCGGGCGGCTCCCAATCGTTTGGGGGCCGCCCGTTTGTTTGCCGTACTCCGTAGCGAGGCGCGGAGCGAGCGCGCCTACTCTGCGACGTACCTCCACGGTGCCGTCGCCGACTCACGTCGCCAAATCGTGAAGAAGGCGAAGCTCGGAGCATCCGCGGGAGCGCCATTCTGGTGGATCTGTCCGAAGGTGATGCCGAGATCGCCGCTCGAAGCGACGAGCGCATCGTCCGCGCCCCACGTGAACGGTTTGGCATCCATGGGTCGAGTCGAGGACACAAAGTGGGCGATGTTCTCGTTGCCGTGCACGAAGTCGGCGCTCCCGCCCCCGAGGTTCATCGCGTCGCGCGCACCCGTCTGCGCGAAGGCGTGTCCCAGTCCGATCGCATTGGCGAGATCGGAGAAGGCGTGTTCGGCGGCGACGAGGCCCGCGCGATGCTGTTCGACGATCGACGCATCGCGCTCGGGGGGCACCAGCGCAGCTGGGAGTTGCGGCGGCATCGTGGTGCGCTCCACGTCGCCCGCTGCGCGCGCTGCGCGCTTGTAGGCCACCACGCGCCACCCCTCCGCGCGTTTGACCCAGTACGCGAGGTACTTGCCCGGCTGCGGCAATTCGCCGCGCCGTATGGTCGTGAAGCCGTAGGTGTAGCCCTGGAGCCCATCGGCCGAGATTCCGGCGCGCACGGGCGACCAGTCTACCTTGGCGTCGGCGATGCCAGGCGAGGCGCGAAGCGCGTCGAGAGCGGCGCTGCGGCCGCGCGCCCACTTTCCCTGCGCAAGCGGCATGACGACGTCATCGGCAAACATCGCGTCGAGCGCGCCGACGAGGTCCGTCGTTGCAGCTGCGGTGGCGAAGGCGCGGTCGGCTGCGAGGAGCTCGTTGGCGACGGACTGCGGGGACTGCTGGTCGGCGAACGGGAGGAGTGCGAGCGCCGCAGCGAGGACAGATCGGGAGAGTGGCATGAGTGAATGAATACTAGAACGGGGAGGGGGCGCTATCACGCCTGTGGCGATCGGAGCGGGATCGGTGACCAGCCGGATCGCGGTGGTGCCGCAGGGAGAGCGTCGGAAGGCGAACCGGATGGTCTCGCACGCACGAACTCGCCCTCGGCTCCCGCCATCCATCCCCGCAGATGCGCACGTCGTACCGCGTGCGTCGGTCGGGCGCGCCTGGGGGTGCTAGCGTGCTGCGAAGGCTTGGCGTTCCGAACGCCAGCGCTCAGGTGTGCGCACATCCATCACCATCGTCACGATGCGCTTCGAAGCGATCCTGTCAGCCGTGCCGCTCGCGGTGCTTGCCGTTGCAACGCCGAGCGCGAGGCCCGCGAGCACCGTCGCTCCGCTTCCCCCACCGCTGTATTCCGTCGGCGCTGCCTTCGACGAACGACGCGGACGACTCGTCGTCTTCGGGGGGTACGACGGCACGTATCACGGCGACACCTGGGAGTGGGATGGCGCGCAGTGGGCCCTCGCGACGTCGGCCGGACCGAGCCCGCGGAACGCGCCACAACTCGCCTACGACGAACGGCGGCAGCGCATCGTCCTGTTTGGGGGCGATACGCGGAGCGAGGGCGCGCTTCACGACACCTGGGAGTACGACGGCACGTCGTGGACGCCGGTGAAGGTCGACGGGCCGCCCGGGCGATCGACAGCGCAGCTCGTCTACGACTCCGGGCGCGGACGCCTGGTCCTGTACGGAGGGGCGGCGACTGGCGGGCGCATGCTCAGCGACACGTGGGAATACGATGGCACGCGGTGGGCACAGCGCGCCGACTCAGGGCCAGCGCCGCGCACGCTTTATGGCATGGCGTACGATGCGGCGCGCGGGCGCACCGTCCTGTTTGGCGGGACTGGGATTCTGGCGCCGAACGCCCCGTCCTTCGGCGACACGTGGGAGTGGGACGGGGTGCGCTGGACTCACGTCGACGTGCCCGGGCCGAGTGCGCGTGACCACGTCGCCATGGCGTACGATCCCGTCAGCCGCAAGGTCGTTCTCCACGGCGGCGGTAACGGGCCGACGAGCGCGGAGAGCTGGGCGTATGATGGACTCGCGTGGAGGCGCATCACAGCGGATGGACCGCCGCGGCGCTTCGCGATGCTCGTGCCTGACGCCCGCAACCGCCAGCTGCTCCTGTACGGAGGGTTCGACCGATCGCCGTCGAACGAACTGTGGGCGTTGGCGGGCGAGAGGTGGCGAAGAGTCGCTCCATAACCTGGCGGTAGGCCGTCCGTCGGCGACTCGGAGGCGTGGCGTCGCTGCAGCACCCTTGCGACCCCTAACCATCCGCCACATGGTAGACGCGCTCCTACCGGATCGTCCAGCGTGCGTACTCGTTGGTGGGCTTCTGGTGTTGTGCCGCTCCTGCTCGCGGTGCAGCTCGGCGCGCAGGAAAGCCTGCGCTGCCCGGGCGCCAAGGTCGGACTTCAATTCACCTCGAACTCGACCCCGCCCAGCGTATTCCCCGAAGCGGCGACGATCGACTCGATCTGGAAGACGCTTGATCCCGCGTCGGGCGGAAGCGGGGGACCACTGGGCTGCCCGACCGACTTTGCGTCGATCGTCCTCCCTGACACGTTGAGCGCGTGGACCGGGATACTCCAACCATTCCAGCGCGGGTTCATCCTCGTCGCCCGGCTGCAGCCACTCGCCTTCCAGGCAGCGTTCATCCATGGACTTGGCGGATGGACGGTATGGTGGAAGGGGAGCGCGAGCGGCGGCTATGGCGATCGTCTCCTCCCCTGGGGGAAGCCCGCGCCAAGCGGCGCATCGTCACCAGCCCCCGTGGCAACGTGGGGGCGTGGCGGTTGGGTACGACAAACCGTGCGGACCGAGTTCGTCTCACTCTGGATGTGTCACGGCACGCCTTGCAACTGGCGGAGGGCCACGCCGGAGTTGTATCGACCTGATCGTCCCTTCGACTTCGCCGCGCGCCTCGATGTCAACGGCATGGCGACGCCCAGCATCGGACGATTCGGCGAACGGGTGAATGCGGCGCTTCCCGACTGGTTGCCGTGCTTTACCCGCCTGGACGCCAGCGATCGACTCGGCGAGGGTGAAATCGCTCGTGCCACCGTCAAGCTCCGGCGCGCCAATGCGTGCGCGCTCGACGGTCGCTCACCGCGCGCCGATGCAGATGCCTGGTTGGCGAGCACCACCTTCATCCCCGGCCGAGTTCCCGGCAGCGACATAACGGACCCGAGTTGCACCCGGCATGGAGATCTCGACATCGACACGACGCAGCTCCTGCTGCTCCTCTTCCGTCATCGCGACAAGCTGAGCATTGCAACTGTCAATCGCCTGCGCATCCTGTTGGCGCCGTGGGGAGGAGCGCCGCGCGCGAGTCCGTACGTCACACCGCCAGATGAGACCTGCTTTGGCTTCGGGATCATCGAGACGGAGAACCATATCCTGCTGCAGGAGGCATCACGCTACCTCATCAACGCGCTGCTGAGCGAACCGGCACCTCCTCCGAGCACCGCAAATCGTGATTGGTTGCTGCGCTTCCTGGCGCCGATCGTGCGGCGCGACATGTACGAGTACAACGCGCTCCCGTACACGCGCTATCAACTGAAGGCCCTGCTCGCACTGCACGACCTGGCACCCGATCCCGTCGTGTCGACATCGGCGCGCGGCGTACTGCACTGGCTCATGGCGAAGGAGGCGCTGTCGGGCAACCTCGATCGCGACATGCGCCCCTATCGACGATTGCCGGAGGGGAAACTGTTTGCCGCGACGGAGTGGTGGGGGAGCCAGGCAACCGCAACGACCATGGAGGGCGCGTTTCTCGCCGGACCAGTCCAGCACGGGCACGAAGACATCGACCTGCAGTTGGATACGCTGGAAACGGCGAAGGCGCTCGGCGACCTGTTTCACTTTCCCGAGTTGGGGACCCTACACGAAAACCAGCTTGCCGAATTGATCGATATCGCCGACTCCAGGTACCGACTGCCGAGCGCAGTGCGCGATTGGCGCGTCGTGCGCTACAACGACGACGCGTCGAATCGCGTCACGTATGTACAAGGGATTCGACACCAGTCCCCCGTGGCCGAAGACGCGGCACTCTTCACGCAGGCCAACGACGGAGTGGAACTCGTATCGGGGAACCGGAACTGGACGATTGTCGCTGGCGGCGAGCCGATCGGCCCCGCGATACCCGGCGATCCGCCACGGAGCGTCGCGACGGCGCTCCTCTATGCGCTTATTGCCGCCGCCATTCTCGCCGCCGTGGTGGCGTTGATCGGAGTGTTCGCCGGCGGTGTCACGGTAACGTTCGGCACGGCAGCGGCAACCATCGATGCAGGCGCCATCGGCTTCTTCGTCGGGCTCTTCGCGCCCAAGGCGATCGCGTCATCGAAGCAGACGGACACGCTGTGGGAAAACCAGCCGGCGGTGATGCGACCGACAGTCCTGATTCCGTCGGCAGGTGGATTGAGTCGCGCGCAGACGCTCCGCTTTGGTCAACCGGTGATCGCGCGACCGAACGGGAATCCAGATCCGCGCACATGCGTGGCCGAGGGATTTCTCTGCGGCTTCGACCTGGAGATGCCGGCGCATCCGTTCAACGCCAGCGATCTCGCGAAGTGTCCGCTCCCACCCGAGCTCCCCGCAGCGATCACCGACATGCTCGCGTCGACGCCCGCGGGGAGCCCGCCAGTGGTGCCACGACTCGGCTGCCTCCTGCATCACGCCAACGACGTGCGGGAGTGGAAGGTGTGGGAGTTCGAGTTCGGGACGCTCGCGATGAGAAATGGCGATCCAACCGGATCCGAACACGTCGCGGCGGCGTGGATGGATACCACGTTCCAGCAGAACAAGCGAACCGTGCATGTGCAGTGGAAGATCGCCGGCGACAATCACGACTGGTACAACGTGCATGCCTACAACTCCGAAGCGCATCCGTCGGATGGGGATGCGGTCGGCGGTGATGTCGACATGCGGACGTACGGCGATCCTGACAACAGCGATACGTGGAGCGATGGGGACGTCAGCTTCGAGTGGCCCGACTTCCTCCCGGATGCGCAACGTTCCTTCATTGTCGAGGCGTGCGACCCGAATCACGTCTGGTTCGTCACGACGGACCACGACTGCCACGCCAACATCCTGCCGCGCCTCACCGTTCCGCTCTCCCTCCCGCCCAAGCAGGCGTTCAGCTGCAAGGCAAAGGAGGTGGGGCGTGAGGCGATCGTTATGGAAGTCGGCTCATGCGCAAACAGTCCGTACGGGATGTTCGTATTCGTGTGGACGAAGGGATGCCCCGCGACGACGCGCGGAAACCTTGCCGGTCCAGGGCTCTGTCCACGGTGGGCCTCGAGCTTCGGCTTCGCCGTCGTTGCTCCATCGCGCGGGTGGACGATGGACGACTTTGCGAACATGGTGCTCGGCTCGATGTACACGCACCGCAGCACGTCTGGAGGTGACTACACCGTCGCAGCCGCGCCGCAGCGTATCGACATCCCGATCAGCCCAGCGGTCACCGCTGCGCCCGGCCCAAAGGGGAGTACGCTTTGGACAGCGAGTGGACCGCCACTGAAGCACACCGTCCGTTTTCGCTGGGGACTGTCACCCGTCACGCAGCCAAACATCATCGACGATACAGGTGCGCCCGGGCTGTACGGCCCGCTGGGGAGCGATCTCGTGCTATGGCCCTCGGCGCGCGGGCACATCTCTGCGCCTGGAGTGACGCCGTTTGCGGGAGACCTGCTCACCAGCGACGGCAACGGTTGCTTCACGCTCGCCGGAATGCCGACGCCGGCCAATTCCGATCCACGTGGCCTCGTGGTCGACCTGCGAAAGTCCGCGTCACCGGTGATCGCCGAGGTGGCAACGTCGGCGCTCAAGGGAAAGTGCTCGTAAGGCGGCGCGGAATACGAATGGTCAGTGCGCACCCGAGAAGCGCCACGTTGCCCCGAACACGATGCGACGTACCCTCATGGCGTGGTCAAACGGCGTGTAGCCATCGATGACGACATCGGAAGAGAACGGTCGGAGTTCGCCATAGCTGATTCCGAGCTGCACTTCGAGAGGAGTTCCTCCCCAAGGCTGCCAGCGCGACTCAGCGCCAATGCGGCCACCCCACATCCGCTTCTCGGCCGACAGCGATCTCCCGCTGGTGAGTCCGCGCGACTCTCGCCGCACCGAACCGGCGAGCAGGTCGGCGGTCACAGCGAGCGAGGCGCCTGCGTTGCCGAGTACGCGAAACGCAGCGCCTACGTCGCCGGTTCGCAGCCGAGACTCGTCTCTCACTTGCTCTGGCGCGCACCCCCCCGGTGGAATGAGTCCCGCACACGGTACACCGGTCGCGGTATGGTCGCCCGACGCCCACTCGCTTCCGAGGTAGATCGCCAGGCTGCCATCCCTGAGGCGAAAGCGTAGCGAAACGCTGCCGCCCCAGAGCGAAGCGTCTCGAAGAAGGTCGTCGGCGGTGAGTGCAACGGCGTTGACCGCCACGGCCTGCGCCGAGCATTGCGGCGGCGCCCACAGCGGGGAGAGCGCCACGACTAAGACGATCGTTCGATTGAGAGACGATGACACTGTCGACTAGTGAATGCCCGCCCGTGTTGCCGGAATGTACGTCGCCAGATTCCGCTGTGACTCGCTCGTACGAGGATGCGACGCGCCGAGGGTCGATGTAAAGACGCGCACGCTTTCCTCCAATAGCAGTTTCGCTTCGGCAAGCATGTGTTGGCGTGCGAGCGCCACACCGAGTGCGCCGGCGGTCTCGGCAATGTGCCAGCTGTTCGGCGCCAGCGCCGCGCGACGAATCGCGAGCGCTCTCCGCAAGCGCCGTTCTCCCTCGGCGAGTTGGTTCTCGCGCACGAGTGCCTGGCCATACACCGTCTCGATGCGCGCGACATCCGGGTGCGTAGGCGGAAGCGCGCGCGCCGCCAGCGCTTCGGCATTCCGTGCGTAGCGAAGCGCAGCGGCGTCGTCGCCGGCGAGATACGACACGCGGGCCAGTCCGGCGAGGGCGACCGCGACGCGCGGGTGTTCGGGTCCGAAGACACGCGTCCACAAGTCCGTCGCCTCGTGCATGAGCGCGAGCGCCTCACGCGTGTCGCCACGGAGCCCTCGCACGATGGCGAGGTTGTGCAGCGAGTACCCGCGTTCGAAATAGTCACGGCCATCGTCACGGTCGATGCGATGGAAGGTTGCGAGTGACTCGCGGTACGCGGCCTCGGCGGCATCGAGATCACCTTGCACGTCGAAGGCGAGGCCGACGTTCCCTTGCGCGATGGCCAGCGCCGGGCTCGCGCCGGAGTCCAGCACCTCGCGCAACGCCACGGCGCGCCGCAGGAGTGGTGCGGCATCCGCCGCGCGCCCCTGCGTCAGCATGGCGACGCCGAGATCGTTGATGCTTCGACTGAAGATGTCCGACGTCGTGTCGCCGAGCGCGCGCAGCATGTCGACTGCGCTCGTGTAGGTCGACTCGGCGCGCGTCAACTCGCCCCGCTGTGCATAGAGCATCCCCAACTCGTGCAGGTCGCCAGCGATCTCCGGATGCTTGGGGCCAAGCGCGCTCCGATGCAGGTCGAGGGCAGATTGCAGCTGGCGCTCGGCGAGCGCGAACTGCGCGAGCGTCTGGTTGGCGCGCCCGAGCGTCTGCAGGATGGCCGCGCGCACGACGGGTTCTCCTCCGAGATTAGCATCGACGCGTCGCCCGGCGTCGGCCAGGAGCGCGCCGACCGTCGTGCCGGGTCCGGGGCGTTCACCGGCGGCGTACCAACTCGGATCCGCGGCGCCGAGCATGTTCCGGAGGAAGTCGCTTACCTGCTGAGTCGTCGCGCGCTCGCGCTCCGCGACGGCGGCCGCCTCTCGCGCCCGATCGCGCTCGCGGGCCGCGACGCGTCCCTGTGCGATCACCGTCCCGATGCCAAAGGAGAGCGACGCGACGCCAATCGCGGTGGCGACCACCAGCGCGCGATTGCGCTGGACAAACTTGGTCGTGCGATAACGGAGCGTATCGGGGCGCGCGTGGATCGGAAGCGCGTCGAGATAGCGTCGCACGTCCTCGGCAAGCTGTTCGGCGGAGCCATATCGGCGCTCGGGCTCCTTGCGCAGCGCCATCATGACGATGTCGTCCAGCTCTCCTCTGAGTCGCTGGCGCAGGCGCGGGGCATTTCCGAGTCCGGCGCGGAGCGCGGACTCCGCCGTGACCGCGACACTGGGCCGCGGCGGCGGATCTTCGCAGATACGGCGCTGCAGCTCGTGCGGGGTGATGCGGTCGGTGGCGAACGGTGCCAGGCCAGTGAGGAGTTCGTAGAGGACCACGCCTAACGAATAGACATCGCTTACGGTGGCGATCGGGTCGCCGCGCACTTGTTCGGGGCTGGCATACGCCGTGGTCAGCGCCCGCACGCCGGGACGGGTGAGTGCCGCGTCGTCGAGCGCGGATTCGGCGTGACTCGGGAGGAGCTTGGCGATCCCGAAGTCGAGAAGCTTGGCGATCCCCTGCGGCGTGACGAGGATGTTGCGCGGTTTCACGTCGCGGTGGACGACGAGGTTGCGATGTGCATACTGCACCGCATCGCAGACCTGTCGGAAGAGCGCGAGCCGATCGAAGAGCGAAGCACGTTGGCTGGCGCAATAGGCGTCGATCGGCGTTCCGTCGACGAACTCCATCACGAAGTACGGCTGTCCGTCGTCGGACATGCCGCCGTCGAGGAGCGACGCGATGTGGGGATGATCGAGATTGGCGAGGATCTGCCGTTCGTGCCGAAAGCGGCGCACGATCGATTCGCCCGGCGCGCCGCGCAGGATCATCTTGATCGCCACGCGCTTGCGATACGCGTCGTCGCTCCGCACCCCTTCGTAGATCGTTCCCATCCCGCCGTGCCCGACCTCACGCACGAGCTGGTACGGTCCGATCCACTCGCCTACGCGGTTTCGCGGGGCGTCGTCTTCATCCGGAAGCGACGCATCGAGCGTAACGAGTGCTGGCCGCTCGAAGCGGCCGGCGACCGCGTCGTGTGCGCGCAGCAGACTGGTAACCTCGCGCTCGAGCTCGAAGTCACCGGCACTGCGCTCCGCAACAAAGCGCATCCGTTCGCCTGGGTCCACGTCGAGCGATTCGCCGAACAGGGCGGTGACGAGCGGCCAGCGATCAGCGGAGATCGACATCCGGGGTGCGTCGAAGGAGGAAACGAGCGCGGGCGCACGTCGGGCACGCGCGCTCCTCCTCAACACGCGCAAAACGGACACCGAATCGGATCACGCTCCCGTCGGGAGTCAGGCTTCGCCGCTCAACTCCCGGTGCAAAAAGGCTTTGGCGAGGAGCCAGTCGCGCTTGACGGTCGCCGGGGACACGCCGAGTACTTCGCCCGCTTCTTCCATTGAGAGGCCGGCGAAGAACCGTAGCTCGACCACGCGCGCCTGTCGCTGGTCGAGCTGCGCGAGCTCGGCCAACGCCTCGTCCACGCGCAATACGTCGACGTTCTCGCTGGAGATGTCTCCGGCCTCGGCGAGAGTGACGAATCGTCCGCCCCCTCGCTTTTGTGCGTTTCGTCGCCGTGCGTGGTCGACGATGATGCGGCGCATGAGCGTCGCGGCGACGGAGAAGAAGTGGGCGCGATTCTCCCAGGTCGCGGTGCGCTGGTCGACGAGGCGCAGGAAGGCCTCGTGCACGAGCGCCGTCGGCTGAAGCGTGTGGCCGTCGCGTTCGGAGCGCAGGTAGCGACCGGCGAGCGCGCGCAGCTCCGCATACACGAGCGGCATCAGGTCGTCGAGCGCTTCCGCATTGCCGTGCTGGAGGTCGAAGAGGAGCGCGGTGACGTCGCGGCGATCGTCGGGCATTTCGTCCAGGGCGACAGGTCGACTGCGCCAGCGTATCCCGCTCTCGCGACGAAGGCAATGGGCGCGTGACCAAATCGCCCCCCTGAAATGCGCGTGGAGGGAAGCGCGGGACCCGGCGACACTTTCGTCGTGCCGGAGCTCCCCGCCTGACCTCACGGCTAGGGAGGAGATCATGCGAGCGGTACGGATGTGGATCGGCGGCGCCACGCTCTTGCTGGCGGCGTGCGAGCACGGAGCAGTGGAGGCGCCCGCGACGACAGATGCAGTGCGCCGCTTGTCTGAGGCGCAACAGGTGCAGGTGTCGAGCAATCCGCCCTGCACGCACCACTGGGCGAGTGGTGTGGCGGGGAGCTGGTTCGACGCATCGAAATGGAGTCCGACTGCAATCCCCGGCACGGGAGACGTGGCGTGCATCGATGCGCCGGGGACGTACACGGTGACGCTCGATCCGGTCGTCGACGCGACGCCAGTGGACGTGACCGGGTTGGAGGTAGGCGCGTCGACGGGTGCGCAGACGTTGCGGCTGACGGGAGTGAGCCTCACCCTCAACGTCGCGCAAGAGTTGCATGTCGCCGCAGCAGGCATCCTGTTGTTCAACAACGCATCCGGCGCCACGGTGAGCGCGGCCACCGTCGGCATTGATGGTGTGCTGCGCAAGACGGCGCAGTGCGGCGGGTGCGGGACGGCAGACGCGCTCGATGCCGACGTGGACAATCGGGGAACGATCGACGTGAATGGCGACCTTGCGTGGACGCGGGCGAACGGTACGTACCGCAACAGCGGAACGATCGCGTTGTCGGGGGGAACCGGGATCGTGATCCCGGCGAGCGCGGGGGCGCCGAGCTTTACACAAGCTGGTGGCAGCATCTCAGCGCCGACGCTCGCGCTGCTCTCCATGCGCGCGGGGACGTTCACGCTCGATGGCGGCGACATCTCGCCATCGGCGCAGAGCAACCTTCCCGTCGTGAGGCTCGAGGGGGGGAACGTCATACTCGGCGCCGCTGCGGGGAATGCGACGCTGGGCATTCGCGGTGATGCGTCGGGCGCCGCGACCGTCACCGGCGACGTGTCGGCGACGACCACGCTCTGGTTGATGGGGAGTGGCACGGGGGCATCGACCGTAACGCTTGCCGGAAGCCCCACCAACCACGGTGCTATCCAGGTCAACCTCTACAACTTTGGAGGTGGTGACCTCACGATAGCGGGCGCGGGAACGCTCACGAACAAGGGAACCATCGCCCACGTGATTGCAGCGCCACTCGCCGTGCACTACGCGATCGACGTCGACAATCAGGGAACGATCGACGCGCCGGGTGACATGGTGATCGACAAGGCGGGCGGGCTCTTCACCAACAGCGGAACGATCGTCGGGCAGAGCGCCGGTTCGCTCTCAATCGTTGGGGCGACGCTCGAGAATCGGTCGAGCGGGGTGATCTCCGGCAACGTCGTGTATCCGGATGCGGGGGGAATCCTGCGAGGACTCGGCTCGCTTCCCCGCGTGCGTCCGCAGAACGGGGGGCGGGTCGAGCCGGGACTCCCCGGTGGCGCGATGTCGTCGACCAGCTTCGAGCCGCAGCTCGGCAGCGTCCTTGCGATCGAACTGGGCGGCACGCAGGCGGGCATCGACTACGACCAGCTGCAGGTCTCGGGGCAGGCGAACTTCAACGGGACGCTGGAGATCACGGCGTCGAACGGATTCATCGCCGGTCGGTGCGGGCAGGTGTTCGACATCATCACGCACGGGTCGCCGGGGGGGAGTGGGACGTTCACCTTCGTGAACGGACTCTCGCCAGCACCCGGGCAGGCGTTTCTACTCGTCTACCACACGAACACCTCGCCCAAGCGCGTGTCGCTGTACGGCTACAACCCGACCACGGTGGTGTCGGTGGCGCCAAATCCCGTCTCGCTGGCCGAAGGGGGGCCGTCGCAGCAGTACGCCATCTGCCTCGATCACCAGCCGACGAGCGATGTGACCATCAGCGCGTCGCCCAACACGCAGCTCACCGTGTCGCCTTCGACACTCGTCTTCACGCCGGCAAACTACTACGTGCCGCAATTCTTCACGGTCACCGCGGTGGACGACAACGTGGTCGAGGGGAACCACACCGGTACGGTGACACACAGCGCGTCCAGCACCGACGGGAGTTTCAACAATGCAGCGATCGCCCCGCTCACCGCGACGATCGCCGACAACGACGCGTCGCCCAATCTTCCCCCGAACGCGGTCGACGATGCCGCCTCCACTCCGGAAGACCAGTCGGTCGTGGTTGCCGTGCTGGCGAACGACAGCGACCCGGATGGTGACCCGCTGGCGGTGACCGCGGTGACGCAGCCGTTGCATGGCACGGCGACGATTGGCGCCGGTGGTCAGCAGGTGACGTACGTGCCGGCGCAGAACTACAACGGTGGCGACAGCTTCACGTACACCGTCGACGATGGACAGGGGCACTCGTCGCAGGCGACGGTGGCGGTCTCGGTCACACCGGTGAATGATGCGCCGGTGGCGCTCGACGATGCCGCGACGACGACGGCGCCGGGCGCGGTCGTCGTGTCGGTGCTGGCGAACGATTCCGACGTGGATGGCGACGCGCTGACGGTGACGGGCGTGACGCAGCCCTCGGGCGGTGCCGGCAGCGCCAGCGTGACCGGAAATGGGACAACGGTCACCTACACACCGCCAGCGAGTCTTGCCGGTACTGCGGTGTTCACCTACACCGTGGGCGATGGGCACGGCGGGAGCGCCTCGGCGACCGTGACGGTGACCGTGCAACCGGCGGGCGGGCGAACGGCGGATCTCGGGATCGGAATGGCGTTAGGCGGAGATATCGTGCATCCGGGGTACGCTGTGGTCGTGTTGGTTACCGAGGAGAACCGGGGTCCCAACAACTCGCCGTCAGCGACCATCACGATCCCGACCGTTCCTGGGCTGCAGTTCAAGAAGTCGACGGGTGGCGTGTGTACCGAGCAGGCGAACGGCGATGTGGTGTGTCCGCGAAGCGGGCTACCCAACGGCGCGATGCGGCAGACGCTGGTCGTGCGGTACAAGGCACTCGTCGCCGGGCAGTACACGGTCGTCGGTCAGATCAGCGGGCCGCGTCCGGACACGAATGCGGCAAACGATTTGGCGACGTTGCAGTTCGTGCGGCCCTGAGGAGTGACGTGGTGGCGCCCCGGTCGCGTGAGCGGCCGGGGCGCGCCGTCGTCCTCAGCCCGCCTGGAGGTGACGAAATCCCGACATTCGGAGGAAATCAAATGTCTCGTCAAGCTCGGCGATGGGGGGAATGAAGACGACGCATCCGTCCCGTCCGCGTGTCAGCAGCACGCGGTATGCATTGACTCGCAGCTGATACGGATCCTTCACGTTGGCACCTTTCCGGTACCCCCGTGCGAGAGCGTTCGACCACGCACCGCGTGTGCGAATCAGATCCGTACCCCAGGCGAGCAGCGTTGCGTCGAGTTCCAGACCCTGCGCACCAAACTCGGTGACACAGTCTTCCAACCGCCGGCAGCTTCGGTTGCCGTATGCTGTCTCGTCATCGCCGTACCACGGTCCCAGGCGCATGCGCTTCGTCGATTGAAAGTCGTTCGGGATGTCGAAATCGACCAAGTGCCGGTCCTTCGACGACGCGACGATCCCGAATCGCGCCTCACGATCTCCCTCGTATCGATCGCGGAGATAGTGCCGTGCAACAGCCAGCTCGCGCGTCAATCGCAGGTGAAATCCCGACGCCTCGAGTCTCCGCGCGAGCCCGGGGAGGCGTCCTGCATCCTGGCCCTCGAGCAATTCTCCAACAAACTGATGCAGCTCACTTGCCGCATGAAATCGGAGCTCCGTGTCGAGTGACAGCTCATCGCGCCGGTCGAGCGGGACGCGCGACCCGGCAAACAATCGGGCCACCGCCGTCGGCGCATGCACTGTCCAATCGCTCCAGTTCGCCGACCCCTCAACAGCGTGCCGCCACTGTACGAGTCCCCCCTCTTCGCCGACATGAATCTCCTGTCCCGTCCCGATCAGTCCGACAACTACACACCACTCGGGTACGCGATCGGCAAAGTCGACAAAGAGTTCGGGCTCCGACTTCGCCGGCTGGTCGGGATGTTTCTCCTTGACCATCGCCGCGTCGAATGCTCGCTGTGCCTCGTCGAAGACCAACACGTGCTCGGGAGGAATGAGCGCACGCCTCGCGGAGTATCGCTTGACGTAGTCCTTCACACCGCGCACGAACGTCTTTCCATCACCGCCGGCACTTCGAAGTTCATATTGAAGCACTTCGACGAGCGGACCATTCCCGCTGAGAAACACGGCAGGCGTCGTCGGCTTGGCGCCAGCACGCGCGACGGACAAGTCGTCGAGATAGTGCGCATGAACGGTCTGCAGACCAACGAGAGTCTTTCCCGAACCTGGAAGGCCGGTCAGCAGGACCAGATGTCGCTTGTTCGTACGCGCCGCCTGATGGATGATCGACGAGATCGCGGTCACGGCCGGCTCCGTCGATGCACGGGCTCTCTCGATTCGACGCAGGTTGCCGCTTCGCATGAGCTCTCGCGCCGCCTCGACGAGTGTCGGTAACGGACAGTACGCACCTTCGTCGAGGAAACGGGCGCGATCTACCGCGGGGGCGCCGCTCCTGAAGCTCAATCGATTGATCAAATCATCGAGAGCATCGGGCGCGGCGACGTGCACGCCTCCTTCCTCGCGGACGTATCCGCGTGCGCGCGTGGGAACGAGGACGGGGATAACGTCTCGCGCGTGACATTCGCGGTGGTAGCACCGCAGATCACGCGCATACGCCGACGCCTGATCGAGGTCGGCCTGGCTCGGCACGAGCTTTCCCTTCAATTCGAGCACCATGACGCCGGCACCAACCAGGAGGACGACATCTGGCCGGCGCGACTCCAGCGGAAGCTCGTACTCGAGAATGGCCGAGTAGTGCTGTGCTGCCGCGTTTGCGCGGAGCACCTCGGCAACTTCGCTCTGCAAGGGCGGAATCGATTCGGTCCAGGCTCGGAGCTGCTCGGCCGAAGAATCCGGCACGAAGCTCTGCAGGCTTTCGCGAACTCGCGCCGCTGGCGCAGCATGAAACGCTGGAAAATCAGATTCCCATCCGCAACGCGCACGATTCTCGGACATTGGAGCGCCTCCCGTCGCCGAAATCCGCCCGGCGGCACGATCGCTCGGCGCGCGCGAGGTGTCCAGGAGGACAGGCGAGATCTAGGCCTTGATCGTCCGGCTCACCCACGCCCCCACCACCTCCACGACCTCCTCATCCACATGCCGCGGTACCTGATAGTCCGCGGGCGTCGACTCCCCCTCACCCGCGAAGAACAAGTGATCGTCCGCGGGAAAGACGCGGATCGTCACGTTCTCCCGCCCAGCGAGCCCTCGCTGCCACCCCCCGAGGTCGTCCTCGATCGTCACCTGATAATCACGCCCGCCCTGGAGGATGAGCATGGGACACGACAGGCGCTGCGCCGTGGCCACGGGATCATATCCGCGCACATCGAGCCAGTAGGCGCCAGAGTAGCCGAACAACAGCTCCGATGCAGGGGAAACCGCCGAGAGCGAAGGGTCGGCGACGCGCGCTGACTGCCGCTCGATCATCGCGACCGCCGAGGCATCAAGTCGCGGTGGCGCAAGCGACGCCAGGTAGCGCGCCACGCGCACGGCAGCGACGTGCATCGGTTGCGTGTCGCCCGCCAGGATCACGAGCCCGGCGATCGTCGGCGCGTGCTGCGCGACTCGCGGCGCAATCTTGCCGCCCATGCTGTGCCCCACCACGTAGACGCGCGCAGGATCGACGCCCGGCCAGGATTGCAGCTGACGGATGCCTTCGAGAGCATGCGGCACGTAGTCATCGCTCATCGTGAAACCCGGCGAGCGCGCCACGTAATCCGCATGCGTGTGGCTCACGCGGTCGAAGCGCAGGACGGCGATTCCTCGGCTCGCCAACCCCCACGCGAGATCCTTGAGGGGCTTGTTGGGACCGGTCGTCTCATCGCGGTCGAACGGGCCACCGCCGCTCAGGAGCACGACGCCGGGGTGCGGCGCCGCCGTCCGCGGAACGCTCAGCGTGGCACCGACGGTGAGCGACTCGGCATGGAGAGCGATGTCGCGCTCGTCGAAGGTTGCTGGATTCGCGTAGTCAGGCGTCGACCACGAATGTTGCGCCGTGGTCTCCAGGCGCAGCCCCTGCACACGTCCGGCGCCGTCGACCGACAGGATCACCGTGAGCGTTCCGGCGTCGCCGAGTAACGGGACGCGCAGTCGTGTGAGCCCGCCCGGCATCGCCTCGCGCGAGGGGGCGCCGGCGTGCGCGATCGCGCCGACCTTGGCCTGCTCGCCCTTCCACGACGCTTCGAGGACCGACACGGGGACCGCTGAGGCGAGCGGTGGCGCGAAGCGCTGCGCAGCACTGGCAAACTTTCCGCTGCGCAGTTCGTCGGCAAGATCGCGCGCTATCGCCTCCGGGTCGGCCGCAGCATCGTGGCGCTGTGGAGCTGTAGCGTGCGGCGCGAGACCGAGGAGCCGACGCCAGAAACCGCTCACTGCGCTTCCGCGAAGCGATAGAGATACGGCGCGCGATGCGAGCGCCCTGTCTTTCGCTCGTCCAGGCGCTCCACGAAGCCGCGCTCGCGGATCCACTTCTGGAAGTTGCGGCGGTCGAGCGTTCGCCCGAGCACCGTTTCGTACAGTCGATGCAGTTCCGGCATGGTGAAGCGCTCGGGGAGGAGCGACGCGGCGACCGGCGCGGACTGGAGTTCGTGCCGCACCGTGTCGAAGGCTCGCGTCACGATATCGTCGTGATCGAAGAGGAGCGGCGGATGGTCGTGCAGATCCCACCAACGACACTCTTCCGAGAATACGTCGGGCGTCGGCGTCGCCCGGGCAAAGTCGACGAGCGCCAGATAACCCACGGAGACGACGCGACGCACCATCCAGTGATCGGCGGGGACGTGTATCCCGAGCGACTCAAAGACCGGCGCCAGCGCGTCCTCGCGACGATCGACGCCGCCGAAGGCATGGAACTGTTGGAGATAGATGCGCTCGAGCCCGGTGCGCTCGGACAGCACACGCGCGGCGGCGCGATCGAGTGGTTCGTCCTGCCGAACAAATCCACCGGGAAGACTCCAACGATCCGTACCGCGCCAACGAAGGAGGAGCACCTTGAGCTCGCCGTCGTGAAAACCAAGGATGCTGCAGTCGACGGAGAGGTTCGGAATGAAGGCGCGGTCGCCCCCCGCGAAAAATTCGGTAAGTACCTGTCGCGCATCCATGAGAATGGAGTTTATCCGTGGCGTATTGCCCGTCCAGTCGGCTATGTCTATTGTGTCCGCGATACACAAACCGCGACGCGTTCGGTGGCGCCTCTTCTCCCCATCACATCAGCACCTCCCATGAACACAGTACCCACCTCGTCACGCCTGCGCGCGAATCGCCGAGTGATCCTCGCGTGCACGACCGTGGCGGCGCTGGCACTGCTGGCGCCTGACGCGGCCAACGCGCAAGCCAACGCGCAAGCCAACGCGCAAGCCAACGCGCAAGCCAACGCGCAAGCCAACGCGCAGGCGGCGGCGAGCTGTCTCCCCACCCGCCCGTTCGCGCCCCCGCCATTCTATCGCTCGACCGAACAGCTCCCGGATGGGCGCGTGACGTTCCGCGTCTGCGCCCCGAGTGCGACGACGGCATCGGTCTGGAGTTCCGACGCCGATCCGGCGATCCCGATGTTCGGCGCCGGCGGCGCGCCGGGGGGACTCGTGATGACGAAGGACTCGACCGGGCTGTGGAGCGCGACCACGGCGATCCCGATGCTCCCCGGGACGTATCGCTACGACTTCATCGTGAACAGCGCGCGCGTTCCCGATCCTCGGGCGACGCGCTTCTCCGAGGAGCGCACCGGGACCAACTCGGTACTCGAGGTGACGGGTGGGGCAGGGGCGTTCCAGGCGTACGATCCCAAGATCGCGCACGGCGCCGTGAGCACGATCGAATACTGGTCATCGACGCTCGGCATCAAGCGGCGTGCGCACGTGTACACGCCGCCCGGTTACATGAACGGTTCGACAAAGTATCCTGTGCTGTACCTGGTGCACGGAGCCGGCGACAGCGACGACAGCTGGACGTCGATCGGGCACGCGAACTACATCGTCGACAACCTCATCGCAGCAGGCAAGGCGAAGCCGATGGTGATCGTGATGCCATTCGGCCACACACCCGACCGCCCGAACGCCGACATGCTGAGCAACACCGACTTCGGCGACGACCTGCACAAGGACCTGATCCCGTTCGTCGAGGCGCACTTCCGCACGCTCAACGGGCGCGCGACGCGCGCGATGGCCGGACTCTCGATGGGTGGGGCGCACACGCTGCAGTTCGGCCTCACGCGCCCCGATCGCTTCGGCTACGTGGGGATCTTCAGCATGGGGCTCTTCGACACGACGCAGGTGCGCGTCTATCAGGAGCGCCACTCGGCCGATCTGGCGCGCGGGGCGAGCGGCGCGGAAGCGTTCAAGCTCGTGTACTACGCCATCGGGAAGGACGACTTCCTGTACAACACCGTGGGGCCGACGCGGGCGGTCTTCGACAAGTCCGGTCTCAAGTACGTGTACCACGAGAGCGCCGGCGGGCACACGTGGATGAACTGGCGCGACTATCTTGCCGACTTCGCGCCGAAGCTCTTCCGGTAGCCGCGCGCAATGCGCCGGGAGGCGACGGCTTCAGTGATCACGACCGGACCGCAATCGCCGATGCCCGCCTCCCGCCGCCTCGAAGACATCTCGTGGACCGATGTGCGCGCCCTTCTCGATGCAGGGACGCGCACGATCATCGTGATGACCGCGTCGATGGAGCAGCACGGGCCGCACCTCCCGACGATGACCGACACGGCGATCGGCTACGCCGTCGGTGATCGCGTCGCCGAGTTGCTGGGCGACGCGCTCCTCGCGCCGGTGATTCGGCCGGGGTGCTCCGATCATCACCTGGCCTTCCCCGGGTCACTGTCGATTCCCGAGCCGCTGTTCATCCAGACGGTGCAGCACTACGTGCGGTCGCTTGCGCCGCACGGCTTTTCCCGGTTTGTCCTCCTCTCCGCGCATGGTGGCAACTTCACGCCACTGGAGAAGGCGGCGGCGACGTTACGCACCGAGTACGAGGGGAAAGGGGTGGACATCCTCGCCTTCGCGGGCCGACAGGCGCTGATGGACACGATGGCGGTGATGCTCGAGGCGGCGCGCGCGCACGGCGTGAACCAGGACGTGGACGCCATCCACGCCGACCTGACCGAGACGGCGATCATGCTCGCGCGCCACGGCGCGTTGGTGAAGCCCGAACCGTGGGCTCCCGGCGCGATGGGTCACATCGACACCGACGCGCTCTTCATCGGCGGCTTCAAGGCGGTGAGCGCAAACGGGATCCTTGGCGATCCGCGCGGCGCGACGGCGGCGATGGGGGAGAGCGTCGTCGAGGCGCTGGCGCAGCACATTGCGAAGTGGGTGCGCGCGCAGTAGCGGCGGTCTGACCGGTGCGCGACTCTCCGCGCACCCCGCGTGTCGCATGACATCGACGAAGCGACGCGCCTGCCTGACGAGTCGCGCGGTCTATCTCTCGAGAGAGAGATGCGCTCCCGACAACACCGCTTAAGGGAGAGACCATCGCACCGTGTCGAGTACCGGTGCGATCGTCCCGTACGGCACACATTACGCGAAGCGCGTGACCGCAGTCACGCGTGCACCGAGCGCGACGGAACGAAGTCGCGCGATCTCCGGACGATTCTTTGGACGTGTAGGGGTGCCGGCGTACCGCGAGTGTGAATGCAGCATGAGCGTCGCTGCCTAACGCCATGACCGGTCCCGACGGGAGAATTCCCGTCGAGTGGCGCACGCTCGTATCCCCTTCACCATTCGCACTGGAGCTCTAGAAATGCGCAACATCTTCCCGTCCGTGCGCTTCGCCGGCGCACGTCGCCTGGCGCTTGCCGCCGCCCTCGTCGTGGCCGGCACTGGCCTCGCCGCCTGCAGCGACGACGATCCGGCCGCGCCGGTCCCGGTCGCCACGACGCTCTCCATCATGTCGGGCGACGCCCAACAGACCACTCCCAACACCGCGACTGCAGCGCCCCTCGTGGTCGAGGTCAAGGACCAGAACGGCAATGCGCTCGCGAACGAAACCGTGACGTGGGCCATCAGCAGCGGCACCGGCGCCCTGAGCGCCACGACGAGCACGACCGACAGCAATGGGCAGGCATCGGTCACCTACACGCCCGACGCCAGCACTGGCACGACCTCGATCACCGCCACCGTGGGATCACTGACACCGGTGAGCTTCACGGTGACCGTGGTCGACGCGAGCTAGACAGACTCCGAACACCAGGCGGGAGGGAGCGCGATCGATGCGCTCCCTCCCGCTTGTCACGTTCGCGCCGTGCGCCGCGCACGCTGCACTCCTCCATCAAGTCATGGCGCGGTGACGTGCCAGGCGATCGCATCGCCGTCGTAGGCGTCGCACCGCTCACCCGTCACGAAGTTTCCGTCCCATCCCTCGAGGTGCCCGAGCTCGGCGAGCCCCTTGCCGGGGACGGTCGTGCGCAGCCACTTCCACGCGCCGTCCAGCGTGTAGCACTTGAGCGTGACGGAGACCGGATACGAATGCGCGTTCCACAGCTGCAGCGCCTTGGTGTTCGGGAAGAGCACCGCGTCGCGCCAGGTCACGCGCAACTCCTGCACATCGCCGCGCACCTCACTCCGCACCTCACTGACCGGGGAGCTGTAGACGAGGTTCTGCGTGTGGATCGTCCGGTCACCCGTATCGACGATGAAGAAGTTGGCGCGGCGATAATCGCTTCCGGAGCAGCTTCCGCGAGCCGGAACCTCGTACGCGGACTGCAGCGTGCAGAACGTGTACTCGTCGCCCCACTCGTTCCCTCGCGATCCCTCGGCGCGCACGTAGTAGTAGCGGTTCTGCAGCGCTCCGCCCACCACCGTCACACACTCGGACGGGTCGGCGTTGAACCACCCACGCGAGGTGAGGCGGTCGTCCTTCGTGTAGGCGACGGCGATCGACACGCGCTCCGACGTCTTGTTGCAGACGCGAAGCTGCGCGGCGGCTGCGCGCGGGGTCAGGAGCGCGGCACTCGCGGCGACGGCGAGCACGACGAGCGAGCTTGTCGCTCGACGAGCGAATGACAGGGCGACGCTGCTGACGGTCGAGGAGGCGAGACGATCGATGGCGGGGCGCATGGGAGTCTCCGGTTCGTGGAGGATGGGGTGACGCTTGGGTGAGCCAGGAGGGGAACTCGACTGCCTCCCTTCCTTCCATCCTCCGAACGAGCCGAGTCGGCCAACCTTTACGCTGCGGGCCGCAAGCGTTGGATGCGCCGTCACTGACGCGCATATCGGTCCGACACCTTCTACGACCCGATTGAGCGACCGTTGGTGGAGAAGGCCGACGCAGCGACGCTTCCTTAGCAAGTTGTCGTTCCTTCAACACACAAAATGCTCGACGGCAGGGGCGTTCAAGGCGGGGTTCACGACCGACGCGTCGCCCGAGCGAGCGATCGTCCACGCGACCTAAACGATCGACGAAGCGGCGGCGAAGTTCCTGAAAGACAACCAGGAGCGACTGCGCTAGCCGTCAGCTCCCCAACGGTCGTCGAGCGAAGGCACGCGACCGGCCCGCACGCGACACTCGTCGTGCGGCGAGTCGTCGACCGCCTCGCTCGCGCTCGGCGCGTTAGGCGACCGCCTCAGTCGCCGATCGCCGCCGCGAGCACGGTTTCCGGCGTCCACTCCGCGAGCGGGCGCGCCTCCGACAGCACACCGCGACACATCACCGCCAGCCGGTCGCACATCCCGAACAGTTCCGGGAGGTACGAGCTGACCAGCAGCACCGCCGACCCGTGCTCGGCGGCACGAGCGATGACATCGTACAACTCGGCCTTGCTCCCGATGTCGATGCCACGCGTCGGCTCGTCGAGGAGAAGGATGTGCGCCTCGCCATGGAGCAGGCGCGCAATCGCGACCTTCTGTTGGTTGCCGCCCGACAACGTCCTCACGCGCTGCCACGGCGACGACGCGCGTACCCGCAGCTCGCGCATCCAGTGACGCGTGCGCTCTGCGGTGCGGGCGAGGTCGAGCACTCCACGCACGCCGCGCCGTCGCTCCGGACGCGTGGCGCAGACGTTGTCGGCAATTGGGCGCGAGACGAGCAGCCCTTCGCCCTTGCGATCCTCGCTCACGTAGCCGACGCCGGCGCGCACGCGAGCGGCTGCAGTTGCGCGCGGATAGGTGGCGCGCACGCCGTCGATGTGGATCGTTCCCGCCGTCACCGGGGCGAGTCCGGTCAACGCGCGCACCAGTTCGGTGCGTCCGGAGCCAAGCAATCCGGCGATGCCCACGATCTCGCCGCGGCGCAGCTCCAACGTCGCGGAGCGCAGTTTCGGGGGGGAGGCGAGTGCGTCGACGCGCAGCGCCACCGCGCCGGGCGCCGCGAATGTGCGCGAAGGGAAGAGATCAGTCGCGGTGCGTCCGACCATCGCTGCAATGAGCGCGTCGTTCGTGGTCCCTGAGATGTCGCCGGACGCCACGCTCACGCCGTCGCGGAGCACGGTGAAACGATCAGCGATGCGCCGCACCTCCTCGAGAAAGTGCGAGATGTACACGATCGCCACGCCGCGTGCGGCCAGCCGGCGAATGAGCGCGAACAGGTGCTCGACGTCATGACCCTGCAGTGAACTCGTAGGCTCGTCCATCAAGAGGACTCGCGCGTCCGACGCGAGCGCACGACAAACTTCGACAATCTGCTGCGCCGGGAGCGACAGGTCGCCGAGCCGGCGATCGGGGGCGATCTCGGGGTGCGGGAGCTCCTCGAGCAGGGCGAGCGCCCGTTGGCGCGATGCCGCGCGGTCGATCCATCCCCAGCGCGCGCTCTCGGTCCCCAGCAGGACGTTCTCGCTCACCGTAAGGTGCGGGCAGAGCGAGAGCTCCTGGTGGATGAGCGCAACGCCGTTCCGCCGGGCGTCGTGCGGCGACTCGGGTGCATAACGAGCACCGCCAAGTTCCATCGTCCCCGCATCTGAGCGGATCGCCCCGGCGAGGATTCCCATGAGCGTGCTCTTCCCCGCGCCGTTCTCCCCGATGAGCGCGTGCACCTCTCCCGGTGCGACCGAGAGCCCAACCCCACCGAGCGCCACAGTCGCCCCGAAGCGCTTCTCGATCCCCTGCACGCGGAGCGCTGCACCGGCAGGTGCAACAGCAGACGGATCGCGTACAGCGGTCACGGAAGTGCTCAGCTCCCCTTCAGGTACTTGTCGATCGGCGGATGGATCAGCTCCTGAATCTCAGGCTTGTCGAGGTTCTCGGGCGTCACCATGGTCACGCCGGTGTCGATGCGCTTCTCCAACGGCTGCGCGCGCAGGTGCGCGACCATCGTCTTGACGCCGAGGTAGCCCATGCGCATCGGATTCTGCACGGCGAAGCCGTCGAGCTGTCCCGCCTTCATCGCATCGATGAGCGTCTGCGTCGCGTCGAAACCGACAAACTTGATCTTGCCGGCCTTCCCGATGTCCTGCAGCGCGAGCAGCATCCCGATGGTCGATGACTCGTTCGGGGTGAAGATTCCCTGCAGGTCGCTCCCGAACCGATTGAGCAGGTTCTCGGCGGCCTGCTTCGCTGTCTCGCGCGTGGCGCCCGCGTACTGATTCGACGACACCACAGTGATCCCCGGGTACTTCGCGCCGAGTTGCATCAGGAATCCATCCTCGCGCGCGGTGGTGCTCGCCGAACCTTCCTGCAGGCGCAACACCAGCACGTTCCCCTTGCCGCCGAGGAGCGTGCCGAGTCGGTCGGCGGCGAGCTGTCCCCCCTTCTCGTTGTCGGTGGCGACATAGCTCACGAGCGCATCGGTCTCGAGGCGCGAGTCGATGATCACGGTGGGAATGCCGGCGGACTTGGCTTCCTCGACGGGGCGAGCGAGCGCGCGATCGTCGAGCGGAGCTAGCACCAGGCCGTCGACGCGCTGGCTGATGAATCCCTCGACGACCTGCACCTGCTGCTCCCGGTCGTCTTCGCGGAGCGGTCCCTTCCAGATGACGTTGATCGAATCGCCGCTCGCGGCCAGTTCGTCGGCGGCTTGTACCGCGCCCGCGTGGATGCTCTTCCAGAACTCGTGCGTCGTCCCCTTGGGAATGACGGCGATGGTCAGCTTCTTCGTACCACCGCTCCCCCCCTCGCCCTTGCCGCCGCAGGCGACGATCGCCATGGCACAAAGCGCGGAGAGCAGAACACGGCGGGCGATGTTCGGTTGATGCAAGAACGTCATAACGTGAGCACTCCCTTCACAAAATCAGGATCCCGATGCGCGCCAGCGAAGATGCTGGGGACGGCGTCGAGCGAACGAAAGCGATGCGAGATGATCGGCGCCACGTCGATCACTCCCTCCTCCAGCAGGCGCAACGCCCGAACATACGTCAGCGGCCGACCATCTGCGTCGTGCCCTCCAGAGGCGCCACACGGCGAGACCATGGTGGGTTCGAGGAACTGCACACGGTTGAGCGCACTCAGGTCGGTGCCGGTGTGGCCATGTCCGTACATGAGGATCGATCCCTGCTTGCGCACCAGCGCGGGAATGGCGTCGAAGATAGACCCGGCCCCCGAGGCGTCGATCAGCAACTCGGCGCGCCGCCCCCCGCTCCGCGACGACACCTCGTCCACGAGGTCGACCGCTGTCGGGTCGATCGTCTCGGCGCCGAAGCGCTCCGCGAGCGCTCGGCGAAGCGCGCTCGGTTCGCTCACGATGAGGCGACCGTCGAAGTGGGCGACGCGGCGCAGGTACTGCACGAAGAGGAGGCCCGCCGGCCCGCCGCCGCAGATAAGGATCGTGCGCACGTGCGAGCCCGCCGGGGCGCCGATCGCATACCGTGCATTGGCACGTGACAGCGTATCGGCCGCGTGCAGGACGCAGCCGAGCGGTTCGCTCAGCGCGGCGATGTCGTACGGGAGCGCCCCTTCCATTCGTACCGCGTTGACTGCCGGCATCGTGACAAACTCGGCGAAACCGCCTGGGAGCCCGGTGATGCCGTGTTCGCTGTACCATTCGCACTGGTGCGAGTGACCGCTTCGGCAGTATTCGCACGTCGGGTCACGCCCCTCGCTCACACAGTTACGTCCCTGGTCAACGATGACGCGATCGCCCACCGCGAGATCGCGGACCGCGCTCCCCACCTCGGCGACGATGCCCGCGATCTCGTGGCCGAGAATCTGTGGATGCTCGTGCAACGGACGTAGGCGCCCGTGCTCGTCGGCATTGTAGTTGGCGTGACCTGCGGCGATGTGCATGTCGGTACCGCACACGCCGACCGCCTGCACCCTGATGAGCACTTCGTGGGCAGCCGGTGGGCGAACCGGAACGTCCTGCAGCTCGAAGCGATCGACATCGACGAGGACGGCGGCGCGCATCGTTTGTCCGCTCATCGCGTCATGCCTCCGGCGCCGGCGTGCGCGCGCCATGCTTCACCGTCGGGGAAGTGATGCATGCGGCGGCTCTCGTCCTTCATCGTGATGGAGTAACCCGGCTCGAGCGGTGGCATGTAGCGCCCATGGCGCATCGTCACCGGATCGACGAAGTGCTCGTGCAGGTGGTCGACGAACTCTACGAGGCGATGCTCGAGTGACGCGCTCACGCAGAGATAGTCGAAGATCGCCAGGTGCTGGACGTACTCGCAGAGCCCCACGCCGCCAGCGTGCGGGCAGACCGGGACGCCGAACTTTGCCGCCAGGAGCAACACCGCGAGCACCTCGTTCACTCCGCCGAGGCGGCAGCTATCGATCTGGCAGAATCGAACGGCGTCGGCTTGCATGAGTTGCTTGAAGATCACGCGGTTCTGTGCGTGCTCGCCGGTGGCCACGCCGATCGGTGCAATCGCTCTTGCGATGGCGGCGTGTCCCAGCACGTCATCGGGGCTCGTCGGCTCCTCGATCCACCACGGGTCGAACTCGGCGAGGACACGCATGTTGGCGATCGCCTCGCCCACGTCCCACACCTGGTTGGCGTCCATCATCAGCTTGCGATCGGGGCCGATGACTTCGCGAATGATGCGCGCGCGGCGCACGTCGTCGGCGAGGTCGCGCCCGACCTTGATCTTGAAATGCGACCACCCTTGCTCGATCCCCTCGCGACAGAGCGCGCGGATCTTGTCGTCGGAGTAGCCGAGCCATCCGGCAGACGTCGTGTAGGCTGGATAGCCGTTCTCGCGCAACTCGGCCTCGCGCGCGGCGCGCGTGGGGCGATTGCGCCTGAGGATTGCCAGCGCCTCGTCGGGGGTGAGCGCATCGGTGAGGTAGCGAAAGTCGATGCACCGCACGAGTTCCTCGGGCGGCAGGTCGGCAAGGAGCTGCCAGAGCGGCTTCCCTTCGACCTTCGCCCAGAGGTCCCAGACGGCATTCACCAGCGCGGCCGTCGCGAGATGTATGACTCCCTTCTCGGGTCCAACCCAACGCAGCTGCGAATCGCCGGTCACGCGACGCCAGAAGGCCCCCATGTCAGACGCGATCTCGTCGAGCAAAAGACCGACGACCCGCGGCGCCAACGCTTCGACGGCAGCAACGCACAGCTCGTTGCCGCGCCCAATGGTGAAGGTGAGGCCGTGCCCTTCGATTCCGTCGCCCGCGTCGGTGTGCAGCACCACGTACGCCGCCGAGTAGTCGGGGTCGGGATTCATCGCGTCGGAGCCGTCGAGCGCGCGCGAGGTGGGGAAGCGAATGTCCTCCACTTCAGCGCGCACGATCGTGCGATTCCTCTTCATCGTGTCACTCATCGCGCCATCACATCTTGAGCGTGGCGAAACCGCCATCGATCGGGAAGTTGCTCCCGGTGATGAACGACGAGGCGTCGGTGCAGAGATACAGCGCCAGCTCGGCGATCTCCTCGGGGCGCCCCATGCGACCGATCGGTTGTGTGCTCGAGAGTTGCGTGAACATCTCTTTCTCGCGTCCGGGATATGTGCGGGCGAGGAAGCCGTCGACGAAGGGCGTATGCACGCGCCCGGGGGAGACGCAGTTGCAGCGAATCTTCTCGGCGATGTAGTCGCGCGCCACCGAGAGCGTCATGGTGAGCACCGCTCCCTTGCTCATCGAGTAGGCAAAGCGGTCGGCGATGCCGATGGTCGAGGCGACCGACGCGATGTTGAGGATGGCGCCGCCGCGCCCCAGCATCGCGCGCACACCGGCACGGAGGGAGTTGTAGACCCCCTTCACGTTCACCGCGTAGACGCGATCGAAATCTTCCTCGGTCGTGTTGGCGGCCGTGCCGATGTGCGAGATGCCAGCGCTGTTGACGAGCGCGTCGAGCGCCCCCCATCGGTCGAGGACCTGGGCGAATGCGTCGTCGACCGCCGACTGGCGCGTCACGTCGCAGGCGATCGCAACTGCGTCGCCGCCAGCTGCAGTGATGGCCTCCACGGTGGCGGTGGCGTCGGCCACGTCGAGGATCGCCACTCGTGCATCAGCGCGCGCGAAGCGGTGGGCAATCGCCTGACCGATCCCCGAGCCGCCGCCCGTGACGATCGCCGTGCGTCCGGCGAGCGAGAGCATGTCTGCGTCAGTCATCGAACGTCACTCCATAGATGCGTTGCGCGTTCCCCGCGTAGAAGGCCTCGCGGTCGCTCGTCGTCCACGTCGCGGTAAGTCCGTCAACGAAGCGTCGCCACCGCTCGACCCCGCCGCCGAGCGTGCAGACTGGCCAGTCGCTCCCGTAGATCAGCCGCGACGCTCCAAAGCACTGCAGCGCATGCTCGGCAAAGGGTGCGAGATCTGCGTCCTGCGATCGATCGGGGCCGGCCTCGGTGAGGAGTCCGGACAGCTTGCAGGAGACGTGGTCGTGCGACGCGAGCGCCACGAGGTCGTCGGCCCACGGCGCAAAGTCACCGCGCGCGATCGCCGGCTTGGCGCAGTGGTCGAGTACGATGCGCGTTCCCGGGCACTGCGAGGCGAGCTGCGTCACTTCGGGGAGTTGGTCGGCGGTGCAGCAGAGATCGAAGGTGAAGCCGGCGCGCCCGACCTCGTTCACGCCGGCCACGAAGGGAGGCTGCGTGGCAAACCCCTCCGCGCGCCCCTGCACGTTGTGCCGCACGCCGCGCACGCGCGGTGTCTCGCGCAGGCGCGCCAGGACGTCGCGACGCCGCTTCTCGTCGAGAAGGTCGACAAAGGCGATGATCCCGCGAATGCGCGGTTCGGCCGCGGCGCAGCGTTCGACGAACGCTACCTCGCCCTCGTTGTCCGTCGCGACGCAATTCGCCTCGACGAAGAGGACTCCCGTTCGCGCTTCGTGGTCGGGCGAGCCGGAAGCGTCACGGCCAAACGGCGGAAAATCCGGAGGGAGATACGGACGGGCGAGCGCAGGAACTCCGCCTAACCACGGATACAAAAATCGCGTCGGATCCCAGAAGTGGACGTGCGCATCGAGCACGCGCACCGGCGCGCTCATGCGGGACTCACCGCGCGCTCGGCCCAACCGGCGCGCAGCCGGTCGAGCGCGACGGCCAGCACGATGATCACGCCGATGATGATCTCCTGGATGTAGTTGGGCCATCCCATCTGCTGGCAGCCGTTGCGCAGGAAGGCCATGATCAGCGCCCCGATGAGCGAGCCGACGATGCTTCCCTCGCCTCCCGAGAGACTCCCGCCGCCGATCACCACCGCGGCGATGATGTCCAGCTCCGCCCCGTTGGCCACGGTGGGATCGCCCTGCCGCAGTCGCGACACCTGCATGATCCCGGTGAGCCCGAAGAGCAAACCTGCGACGCCGTAGATCGCGATCTTGAGCCGGCTCGTGTCGATGCCGCAGGCGCGGGCCGCTGCTTCGTTGGAGCCGAGGGCGAAGATCCGCCGACCAAACACGGTGAAGCGCAACAGGAGCGCCGCCGCGAGCGCCAACGCCAGCGTCACCCAGACGCCAATCGGGAGGACGAGCCACGCCGGCTTGGGAATCGTGACCACCAATTCGTTGACCCACGTCGACGGGACGTTGACCGTCTGCTCGCTGGCCAGCCACTTGGCCATCCCGCGCGCGATCCCCAACATCCCGAGCGTGACGATGAAGGGGACGACGCGGAGCGCGGTGATCACCGCGCCGTTGGCGACGCCGATCGCTCCGCCAGCCGCAACGGCGAGCACCACCGCCATCGACGGCGGCCACCCCGCCCGCAAGGCGAGCGCGGCGATCACGCCGGTGAGCGCGATGACGGCGCCGACCGAGAGGTCGATCCCGCCCCCCACGATGATCATCGTCATCCCAATCGCGCCGAGGGCGGTGATCACCGTCTGCGCGAGGACGATCCGCAGGTTGAACGCCGAGAGAAAACGCCCCGGCTCGTCGGCCAGGATGGCGAAGACGAGGACGACGGCGATCAACCCGAGTGCAGGGGAGAGGCGTGCGAAGAGGCGCCGCAGTGGGAGCGAGATGAAAGGTGGCGGGCACGACGCAGAGCGGCGCAGCAGCGGTACAGAGGCAGAACACCAGCGGCGCGCGCGAAGTCGAGCCAGCATATCGCGCGGGGCGGGGGCGTCAAGGGATGCCGCTCGCACTTCACCCTCGCCTTGCGGCGACGATTCACCCCCCCCTCGCCACGACGGTTCACCGTCGCCGTGCGCCCGCGGTTCACCCTCGCCTTGCGGCAGGACGGCTCGGCGCGGAAGGTTGTCGATCGGCTCAAATCACGGCCGATGCGCACAGCGCCGTCCCTCATTCCCGCTTCGCGATGACACGTTCGACGACTTTTCTGCTCGTCACGCTCCTGGCGTCGGCACCGCTCGGTCGCTCGGAGGCGCAGCCCGGCTTTCCACCCGATGATCCGGAGAGCTGGCGGGTGGCGGGGACCGCGAAAGTCCTGTGTTCGGCGCTGTTCGTCTCCGGACGCGACGAGCGCGAGGCGCGCGCCCACGTCTCCGCCTACTTCCTCGGCGACAAGATCGACTCGATCTCCAAGCTGGAGGTGGATCGGAAACGGAAGCTCGTGCGACTCACCCTCGCTGGTCGCACGACGCGCGAGGCGCAGTTCTACGGCGACCAGGGGTGCGTAATCCATCAGCCGGGGAAGGACTCGGTCTACTTCTCGCCGGTGCGCGTCACAAGCACGCTCCCGCCGGCTGCCAGCACGCGGTGGCCGATGGGTGACCTCCTCCCCAACTCGCCGTTGCCGGTGGGGATCGATACGGCGAAGGTGCGGCAGGCGGTCGATGCCGCCTTCGCGACGCCCGCCGGGCTCACGGCCGCCTTCGTCGTCGTGTACGACGGGCGCATTATCGCCGAGCGGTACGGGGAAGGGGCAAATATGGGAATGCAGCTCGAGAGCTGGTCGATGGGGAAGAGCATCACCGGGACGCTGATCGGGTTGCTGATCCGCGACGGCGCGTTGCAGTTGGAGCAGGAGTCGCCGGTGCCGGAGTGGCACAAAGTCCCGAACGATCCGCGTGCGCGCATTCGCGTGATGGACCTCATGCGCATGTCGAGCGGCTTGCGCTTCTCGCGCGGGAGTCCCGAGGACATCCCGGGCTATCACGACCACGACCTGATCTACACCGGGGCGATCGACGCCTTCACCTTCGCCACGACGCGTCCGCTGCAGTTCGCCCCGAACACGAAGGGGCGCTATCGCAACGTCGACGTGATGACGCTCGGGATGCTGATCCGCGATGCGGTGCGGGCGCGCGGCGAGGAGTACCTCACCTATCCGCAGCGGGCGCTGTTCGACCAGATCGGGATTCGGAGGCAGGTCCTCGAGACCGACCCGTACGGAAACTTCCTCCTGAGCGGCTACGACTACGGCACGGCGCGCAACTGGGCGCGGATCGGGATGCTCTACGCCAACGACGGAATGTGGATGGGGAAGCGCATCCTCCCCGAAGGCTTCGTGAAGTTCGTGTCCACGCCGGCGCCGGCGTGGGCCGACTCGTCCTATGGCGGGATGGTGTGGGTGAACGCGCGGGGAACCACGCCGCTTCCGCGCGACGCCTTTGCCTTCCGTGGTGCCGGCGGGCAGGAGACGTGGGTGGTCCCCTCGCGGAAGCTCGTGGTCGTGCGCATGGGGCACTTTCCGGGCTCGGCGATCGGGACGCGCGATCTGCAGAAGGCGTTGGCGCTGCTCAGCGAGGCGATACCCGACTAGGCGTTCCCAGAGCGAGTTCTCGCTTCGTTCGCGGCGCGGGCGCTCCGCGCACGGCACATGGCGCGGCGACACGGGTGCCTCCATTTTCGGTCGCCCCGCACTTTCACCCGTACGCGCATCGAGGGAGCCATGTCCGACCGTCAGAGTCGTCGCGAATTCATGGGAATGGCAGCCGTTGGCGCAGCCGGTGCGCTGGCGCCGGCGTGGGTCCGCGATGCGGCGCCATCTCAGCGCAGCGCTGTGACCGCGATCGACCCGGACCTGGTGGTCACCAACGCGAAGGTCTACACGATGGACGGTGCAGTGCCTAACGCGGAAGGGTTCGCGGTGCGCGGTGGGAAGTTCGTGGCAGTGGGAAGCAGCGCCGAGATGCTCGCGCTCGCCGGCAAGGGAACGCAGCGCTACGACGCCAAGGGAATGACCGTGCTCCCCGGCTTCACCGATTGTCATAACCACGCCGGCGGGACGACGCTCCTCTACGAGGTGCTGGTGGGGAATCCGTTCGAGGTGGAGTTCGTCACGATCGCTAGCATCGTCGAGAAGCTGCGCGCCAAGGCGCAAACCCTCCCTGCGGGCACGTGGGTGGAGGGGTATTTCTTCGACGACACGAAGCTCAAGGACAAGCGCGCGCTCAATCGACACGACCTGGACCAGGTCTCCACCGATCACCCGGTGGTCGTGCACCATCGCGGCGGGCACACCTCGTTCTACAACACCAAGGCGTTGAACATGGCGCTGGTGACGCCTCGCACGCCGAACCCGCCGGGAGGGACGTTCGATCGTGATGCGAACGGTGAGCTGACGGGGCGCGTGACGGACAGGGCGAGCGCGGTCTTTCGCGGCGTCGGGACGCACCCGACGTACACCGCCGCCGAGCGCGACAAACGGGAGCGCGACGGCCTCGCCCACATCTCTCGGCAGTTTGTACGGTACGGGCTCACCAGTGTGCATCACGAAGGGGGCGACCTCGCCGCGCTGCAGGACGTGCGCGCACGAGGAGAACTCCTGCACCGCGTGAGCTTCGAGGTGAGCGGCCCGCTGCTCGAATCCATGATCACCAACGGAATCCGCACCGGCTTTGGCGACGAGTGGATCAAGTTGGGCGCGACGTCGGAGCACACGGTCGATGGCTCGTTCTCCGAGCGCACGATGGCGCTCAGCACGCCGTACCCGAACGTCACGCCACCCTACAAGGGAAATGTCACCGAGCAACAGGCGACGCTCGACGCGTGGGTCGAACGCGTGCACCGCGCAGGGATCCAGGTGAATTGCCACGCCAACGGCGACGTAGCGATCGACATGTACCTCACGGCCTTCGAGCGCGCCCAGCAGAAGCATCCGCGCCCGGATGCCCGCCCGAAGGTGACGCATTGCACGCTCATCAATGATGATCTCGTAAAACGCCTCAAGGCGGTGAACGCGACGCCGGCGATGTTTACGACCTACGCCTACTACAACACCGACAAGTTCCCCTTCTATGGAAAGGAGCTGATGAAGCGGTGCATGGCGTACCGCACCCTCCTCGACGCCGGCGTGATGGCCGCCGCAGGATCCGATTTCTCGCCAGGTCCTTTCGCCGCGCTGATGGGAATTCAGGGGATGGTCACGCGCACCGGGTGGGACGGGACCACGTGGGGAGAGAACCAGCGCATCACCGTCGACGAGGCGATCCGCGTGAACACCTACAACGGCGCGTGGGCGTCGCACGAAGAGGCGATCAAGGGGTCGATCACCGCAGGAAAGCTCGCCGACTTCGTGGTCCTCGCCGACGATCCGCACACGGTGGATGTCGAGAAGATCAAGGACATCCAGATCGTCCGCACCGTCGTAGGCGGCGCGACTGCATACGAAGCCTAGGGCATCATCCACATGATCGGTCGCGCAGTCACTCTCCTCGCCGCGGGAGTTCTCTCCGTCGGCGCGCACCCGCTCCGCGCGCAGGAGCGGTCGCCCACGGCTGGTCCGCGAGAGGGAGCGATCGTACACATATGGAAGCCGGTGCGCCGCGGCGGTGACAACGTGGTGGCGATCGAGGTGCGCACCACGATCGACTCGCTCCCCGACTCGACGGCGCGCGCATTTTCGCTCACCGTCCCGATCACCTACGCCGGCGTGACGGGAATCGCCGAGCGCACGAAAGACCTGATCGTGCGCGATGCGGCTGGCGATGTGGTCCTTCGCATCGAGGACGATGCGCCGGTCGCTGGCGGCTTCCCGTACTATCGCCACTATCGCGCCGCGCGCGCGATTCGCTTTCCGGTGGTTGTCACCTACGAAGCGCTCGCACCCTCCACACCGCTTCGCGCGCCGCCGTTCGGCCTGTACGCCGCATACGGTGGCGTGAGCGGAGCCGGTTCCGGCTTCGTCGTCCTCCCCGAAGGTGAGCTCAACGTCTCCACGCGAGTGCACTGGGACCTCTCCGACCTCGCCGCGGGCTCGACCGCCACCACCTCGTACGGCGACGGAGACTTCGAGATCCACGGTGCGCCAGTCGACGTGACGCAAGGGTGGATCATGGCCGGACCCCTCGGGCGATATCCCGCGACTCCGAGTGCGAGTGGCTTCAGCGCCGTCTGGTTAGGCACGCCGTCGTTCGATGCCCAAGCCGAGATGGCGTGGACGGCGCGCATGTATGAGTGGCTCGGCAAGTCCTACGGCTACCTGCGCCCGCTCCCCAGCTACCGCGTCTTCCTTCGCGTGGGCGGTCGCGGTGGAACGGCGCTCGGCTCCTCCTTCATGGCCGGTGCAACACCACGCGAACCGGGTGCGGCCGCGAGCGGCGAAGCGCCGCGCGAAACCTTCACCCATGAGATGGGGCACCTCTTCGTCGGCGGGATCGACGCGCCGCAAGGAGTGCAGAGCTGGTTCAGCGAAGGGCTCAACACGTACTACACACGCCTCCTCCCCATGCGCGGTGGCTTCACCTCGGTCGAAGAGTATGGGCGTGCGATCAACGCCGACTTCGACGCGTACTGGTACGGGAGCGCGCGCAACTTCTCCGCCGACTCGATCACGCGCATCGGCTTCGGCGACGAAGCGGTGCGCCACATGCCCTACGTGCGGAGCAGCCTGTACTTCGCCGACCTCGACTCGCGCATCCGCGCGTATTCGCATGGGCGCCGCACGCTCGACGAAGTGATGCGTGAGCTGTTCGAGCGGCGCGCCCGCGGTGAACACTTCGACCATGCGATGTGGAAGGAGACTGTCGCGCGCGAAGCGGGCCCCGCGGCGCCTGCGCGGTTCGACTCGCTGATCATCCAGGGAGCGGCGACGCTCGTACCGGCATCCGATGCGTTCGGTCCGTGTTTTGAGCGGCGCGCAACTCCCGCGCGCATCGATAGCGGTGTCACGCGCCTTGGCGGGTACCGCTGGGTGAGACGCGCCAGTGTCCCCGACTCGGCGTGCCGCAATTGGGGAGAATCAGCGATCCCAAAGGCAATTGCTGAGCGCCGGCCATTGAGCGCCAGCACGCGCCATGTAGGGATGTTCGGCGGCAAGCGCGTCCCCTACACGGCAACAGTCGAGGAGCAGCTCCTCCGCGACACGCTCGGTCGCGCCCAGGCATCGCTGGTGACGATCGCCTACACGCGCGACGACGTCGCCGACCGCACCAAGCGACCGGTCATCTTCGTCTTCAACGGCGGGCCGGGCTCCTCGTCGTCGCCGCTGCACATGAGCGGTCTCGGTCCTCGGCTCACCGATGGCGACAGCACGCGGGCAAATCCCGAGAGTATTCTGGACGCGACCGATCTCGTCTTCATCGATCCGATCGGGACCGGCTTCAGTCGTCCGTTCACCACCGAGATCGGGCGGCGTGAGTACTGGACGCGAAGTGGCGATGCTGCGTCCGTCGTGCAGGCGATCGAGGGGTGGTTGAAGGCCCACGGGCGCGAGCGTTCGCCGCGTTACCTGGCGGGCGAGTCGTATGGAACCGTACGCGCCGGTGTCATCCTGCGAGATCACCCGAAGCTCCGATTCGACGGCGTGATCCTCGTCGCGGTCGTCGCCGGCGCGCTCACCGCCGACGACGGAGAAGACTCGGACGCAGCGTTCGTCAATTCGCTCCCGACGATGGCTGCAGGTGCGTGGTACCACAAAACGGGGCCTGCAGGCGCCGCGAGCGTTGAAGACGCATTCGCCGAGGGGGCGCGCTTCGCCGACGGCGAGTACCGCGCCGCGCTTGCAGCTGGCGATAAGCTCGACGCGGCCACGCGTGAACGGGTCGCAACGCGACTCGCGTCGCTCCTCGGCGTTCCCGTCGCGTTCGTCCTCGACCATCGGCTGCGCCTCTCCAAGGACGACTGGATGTTGCAGGTCCTTGCTCCCAAGGGAGAGCGCACCGGGATGCTCGATACCCGCGTCGTCGCCAAGCGCGACCCGGCTCGCACCGGTGGGCTCAACGACCCGTCGTTCAACGGTGGGCGGATGCGCTTTGGAACGGCGATGCTCGCGCCATCGCTCCTTCCGGGCGAAGCGCCCGCACCTCCGGCCAACCCGCCAACCGTCCTCCATCGCTATCTCACCCGTGACCTCCGCTTCCCGACGCTCGAGACGTATCGCAGCCTCAACCTCGACATCAACATCGTCTGGGATCACGAGGACGGCGGCGACGTGAATCCAGCCGTGGCCGCCGCCCTTCGGGCGAATCCATCGATGCGCCTTTTCTGGACGGGCGGGTACTACGACCTCACCACGCCAGCGCACGCCGTCGAGCGAGCCTTCGCCGATGCCGGAATGCCACGTGCACAGGTGACGGGGGCGATCGTTCCGGCCGCGCACAGTGTCTTCGCCGACCAGGAGCCGCGCCGGCTCCTGGCCCAGCGGCTGCGGGCTTGGATTCGCTAGCAGCATGCAGCAGGAGACACGAATGCCGAGTTGAGGGTCGAATGGCACAGCGCGCGTTGCAGCTCACCGCACTCACTCTTCTGGCGCTGGCGTCAATCCCTGGCAGCGCGACGAATCTCTCCGCGCAGAAGCCCGCCTGCGCCCCACTCGACAGCATGGCGCCGTGGGCGCTGGTGAATCGTGCATGGAGCCGCGACACGACAGGCCCTCGATCAAACGAAGCGCTGCGGCTTCGGCTCCTGGCGCTGGTGAAGAGGGACCAGGCGATGCGCGCCGACTTCGGCACGCGGGTGACCGACACCACCTACTTGCGCGAGCTCACCGCCCTCGATAGCACGTTGGAGAAGGAAGCGCGGGCGATCCTCGATTCGGTCGGACTTCCGACGCGTCGCATGGTGGGGACCGATGGCTCCGACGCCTTCATGCTCATCGTGCAGCACAACTGGTCGCTGCAGCCGCGCGTCCTCGCGTTGGCGAAGCGAGAACCGCCGGGACAGATCTCGGCCGAGAAGCTCGCGATGCTCGAGGATCGCGTCCTCGTCCACGACGGCAAACCGCAACGCTTCGGCACGCAGTGGAACACGGGGAGCGACGGGGTCTTCCACTTCGCCCCGAACGCCGACATGGCGGGGCTCGCCGAGCGGCGTTCGCGCGCCGGGCTCCCGCCAATGCAGCAGTACATGTGCATGCTGGAGGAGGCCGGGATGCGCCTGGATCGCGCGTCGTTCCCGGGCAAGCGCGCGCACTAGCACCGGCGCGCGAACTCTCCGGCGCACTCGCGTATACGTCCGCTCGTCGTCGGACCAGTCTCGTTCGTCACTCCCTTCACACCGTCTCGCATGCACTCCTTCGTACGTTCGCGCGCCGCGCTCGCCGTCGCGGTCCTGGCCCTCGCCCCGTCACTCGCGCATGCGCAGGGCGCCTCGTTCACCTACCGACTCGGTAAGGACACGCTCGCCATCGAGCAGTACACGCGCACGGCGAACGCCATTACGGGCGAGACCGTGCAGCGCTCGGGCGCGGCGGTCACCCGGTATACCTATTCGGTCACGGTGGGGAAGGACGGTCGCCCGACGGCGGCGATGGTGACCCGCCTGCAGGGCGACGGCACGCCCTTTCCCGGCGCGCCGAAGGAAGTGCGCTTTTCGTTAGGCGCCGACTCCGTCGTTCGCGAGACAGTCTTTGCCGACAGCACGCAGCGACGCGCCTTCGCGGTGAAGGGGGCGATGGTGAACTTCCCCGTCTTCGTCTACGGCCCCACCGAACTCATTGCCGCGCTGCGCAAGAAGGGGATGAGCGACTCGCTCCCCGCCATCGGCCTCGCCGGCGGTGTGGGCTACACCGGCTTCACCGCGCTGGGCGGCGACTCGGTGCGCCTCAAGGGGGCGCCGTACGCGATGGTGCTTCGCTTCGACGCCAACGACCGGCTGCAGTCGCTCGACGGGAGCGGGACGACCAACAAGGCGCAGGCGACGCGCGGCGCGCCGGGCGTCGACATCGCCGGACTTGCCCGCAGCATGAAGGCGACTGGCGTGCTCTCCGTTCGCGAGGACGCGCGCGCGGGCTTTGGTCCCGGCGGGATGGTGATCGTCGACTACGGCCGTCCCATGGTGCGCGAGCGCACGGTGTGGGGCGGGATGCTCGTCCCGTTCGACTCGGTCTGGCGCGCCGGCGCCAACGATGCGACGCATCTCATTACCACCCGCACCCTCACGCTCGGCAGCATGACGCTCGCCCCGGGAATGTACTCGCTCTGGGTGCAGCACACGCGCGGTGGCACCTTCCTCATCGTCAACCGCCAGACCGGCCAGTGGGGAACGCAGTACGACGCGTCGCAGGATATCGGGCGCGTCGAGATGCAGTCGGCGCCGACGCCATCGCACGTCGAGGAACTCACCATCGCGGTCAAGGCGCGCACGCCGGCGCAGGGGGTGCTCGAGCTCAGCTGGGGCGACCGCGTGATGTCGGTCCCGTTCGGCGTGAGCGCGCGTTAGGCAGCGCCGGGCGATCGGTGCGCGGCGCGTCCGGCGCGCCGCGCACGATCGCACCCGCTCACTCCGGGAGCGCGAAGGCCACGTACGTCCCCCCGCTCGGCGCCCCGTTCTTCCCGCCGCCGCAGGCAATCACGATGTACTGCTTCCCGTTCACCATGTACGTTGCGGGCGTCGTGTTTCCCGCCGCCGGAAGTTCGGCTTCCCACAAGAGCTTCCCATTCGCCTTGTCGAAGGCGCGAATCTTGTGGTCGTAGGTCGTCGCCGCGATGATCAGCAGCCCGTTCTCGGTGACGATCGCGCCGCCGTAGTTGTCGCTCCCGGTATCCTTGAGCCCCTGCGCCACGAGCGCCGGATACTCGCCGAACGGGATCGACCACTTGGTCTCCCCTGAGTTGAGGTCGATGGCGTTGAGTGTTCCCCACGGCGGCTTGATCGCCGGGTAGCCATCGGGATCGAGAAAGATGTCGAACGTCGTGTTGCGGTACTTGAGGAAGGTCGAGACGTTTTGCGGGGTGCGAGTTGGCGCCTTGCCGCTGACGAGGTACTCGACGAGCTGCTCGATCGATGAATCGCCGAGTGCCGTGGCAAACGCCGGCATGCGCCCGGTCCCCGAACGTATGGCCGTCGTGATCTGCTCGCGCGAGAGGCGCTTCGCCACGCCTGTCAACGTCGGTGCTACCGGCGTCGTCACCTTGCCGTGGCACTCGGCGCAATACGCGCCAAAGAGCGACGTCTCCTCGCGCGGGACGATCTTGAGGATCCACCCCATCTCGTTCGAGTTGACGTAGAGCATCCCGGTCTTCGGGTCGAAGGCCGGGCCGCCATACTCGCCGCCGCCGTCAACGCCTGGGAAGATGATGATCCCTTTCGTGTTTGGGGGGGTGAACGGATCGGGAGTGGGGTTCTCCTTGAAGAGCGCCAGCGCCGCGGCGTGCGCCGCTGGCGTGCGCTCCGTCAACATCTCCTCGGTGAGCTTCTGCCGCGCGAACGGCTTGGGAAGCACGGGGAAGCGCTGCGAGTCGGCCGTCACGTCGCCATCGAGAATCGCCACCGGCATCCGGCGCCACTCGCTGGGAAAGAGTTCGGCCCCCGTGTCGCGATCGAGCAACCAGACGTGCCCGGTCTTGGTGATCTGCGCGACCGCATCGACCGGCTTCCCGTTGCGGCTGACGGTGACCAGTGTCGGCGCGGCGGGAAAGTCGCGATCCCACAAGTCGTGCTTGAGCCCCTGGAAATGCCAGACCCGCTTTCCGGTGTTGGCGTCGAGCGCCACGATCGAGTTGGCGAAGAGGTTGTCGCCCACGCGATTGGCCCCGTAAAAGTCGAACGACGCCGAGCCGGTGGCGAAGAAGACCATCCCGCGCGCCGAATCGACCGTGACTCCCGACCAGGCGTTCGCGCCGCCGGCCACCTTCCACGCGTCGCTCGGCCACGTGTCGTAGCCAAACTCGCCAGGGTGGGGAATCGTGTGAAAGCTCCAGCGAATGGCGCCGGTCTTCACGTCGTACGCGCGGATGTCACCCGGCGCCGAGGGGAGTGCCTCGGGGACGGAAGTCCCGACGATCAACATGTCCTTGTAGACCGCCCCGGGCGTGCTGGCGCTTACCGAGAGCCCCTGCGCCGGTCGTCCGAGCCCCCCGCGCAGGTCCACCCAGCCGCTGTCGTTCCCCCACCCCGGCGACGGCTGCCCCGTCTTGGCATCGAGCGAGAACAGGCGATACCGATAGTTGAAGTAGAAGCGCCCATCGTGTACGACCACTCCGCGATAGCGGATGCGCGGCCCGGTGAACTTTCCGCCGGTAGGGTCGAAGCTCCACAATTCACGCCCGGTCGCCGCGTCGAGCGCGAAGGCGCGCTGCTTGGGCGACATCGCGTACAACACGCCTCCCAGCACCACCGGGTTGGACTGCATCTCCGAACCCTCGAAGGCGTCTTTCGTGTCGTAGCGCCACGCTTCCTTTAGGGTGGCGACGTTGGCCGGCGTGATCTGCGCGAGCGTCGTGTAGTGCGTCTTCGTGTCGCTCCCCTGGTAGACAGGCCAATCCGCATTGGCTGGACCGCTGCACGCGGCGGCGAGGAGGGCGAGTGGTACAGCAACACGGCGAGCGAGCATCGACAGGGCGGAAAGAGGAAAGGGGCGGTCGCGAGTGCGACGCCCCTATCCTACAAGTCATCCCGCAGATTGTCGCCGGGCACGCCGCCGCCGAGCGCCAGCCGGAGACCGTCGACTACGAGTGCGATGATGTCTACCTACTCTTCACCCTTGAGGCGACGGAACTGCTCGTCCACCGATGCTGGGACGAAGAGGTTGTCGGCGATCGCCGCCACCTCTTCGGCGTCGTGCCACGCGCGTTCGAGTTCTGCCAGTTCACCTTCGAGCGCCCTCCGCTCCGCCTCCTCGTGCAGCGCCATCTCGAGCGCCAGGCGCTGCGGGGTGGGGAGCGAAAAGAGCCCGTACTTGTTGAACTGCCCCTGTCGCGAGCGCGCCTTTCGCGGCGAGACCCCCGCCGTCATCGACTTCATCATCGATTCGGCCTGACGTCCCATGCTCCCGAGAAAACGTTCGGAGTTCCCCACGTACTCGATCTGGCGCACGGCGTCCGCGACGTCGGACTTCTTGCCGCCGAAGCGGTTCACCTTCGGGATCACGATCGACGCCAGCCGCTGCGCCTCGGCACCAGTGAACTGCGCCCCTCCGTTCTTGTAGCGAAGGTAGAGCGCCATCCCACCGTCGTCGTGCGGGAGGATCGTCGACTCGGCGAGGTGACGTCGGCGCACCTCGATCACCCCCTGCCGCTCCGTGCGAATGCGCGCAACGATCTTCTCGGGGCTTCCATACACCAGGCGCTGCCCGAGCTGCACGAACATGTAGCTGAAGCTCCCGATCGCGACGCCGGCGAACGCTCCTCCCGCGACAACCGCCGCGGTTGCCGCTACACCGCCGCCCGCCACAGCCAGCGCGCGCATGCGACGGCGCCCGAACTGGTCGCCGTATCGCCACGCCGCGAACTCGGGGCGCTGAGGCTCGCCGATTCGAACCAGGGTGGTTCCTTCGGGGAGTCGGGCCAGCCCGATGTTGTCGGTTGAAACGCGACGCCGAGTATCGCGATAGAGACGCTCCGCCTGCTCGATCGCCTCCCAGCGCTCCTCGAGCGGCGAGAGGTTCCAGCGCTCGCACGCGCGACACACAACCCAGAGGCGCCCGCGCGCCGAATCGAACGCGAGTCGCTCGCCTACCGGGAAGGCTTCGAGTGATTCATTCCGGCCGAGTGGCTTGTTGCAGAAAATGCAGGTGGAGAACATCGACGAACCCTGAGAGATACGCTGATACTACGTCGTTTCGCCGACGTCAGGTTCACCCCCGTCGCGCCCTTTCGGCAGCATGAGATCCTGAAGGAAGAACGCCGCCAGCTCGGCGCGCCCTCCCAGCCCGGCCTTGTGATACACGGCGACCGCATGCTGTCGGATGGTACGCTCGCTCCGCCCTGTGGCTCCCGCGATCTGCTTGTGTCCCAGCCCCTTGAGGAGAAAGAGCGCGACCTCGGCTTCGGTGGGGGTCAGCTCCCAGGCGACGAACTGGCGATCGATCGCCCGTCCGAGTCCGGCCAACGCCCCCTCGGCGCTCCTCCGCCACGCATCACGCTCGGCGCGACGCTCGTCGAGCGAGCGGCGAGCGTCGGCAAGAGATCGCTCCGATCCAGCCAGTCGAGCAGACGTACGGCGCCACTTGAGCGCCAGCACAACGAGCGAAGCCAAGCTGACGAGAATCAGCGTCAGCTCGAAGAGCACGTGAGTGGTGAAGAGCGACGTTGGGCGATCGAGCAGGAGATCGACCGTCCCCCCGGCTACGACCATCGCCAGCACGAGGTACACGACGAGCGGGAGTCGCTCCCCCTGCTCGGCGAGATCGTCGCGGTCGGCGGAAGGTGTTGATTTCATGGTGGGAGGAGTCGCGTCGCTCACTCCGGCAAATGTCGGAGGGACACCTGTCTCCCCACAAGCGCGTCACCTGTCGGATGGGGCGCGAAGCCGAGCGTCCGCAACTTCTATCGTGAACGGAGCACCCGCCTCGCCGGACGGCGCTGACCGGGGATGCCCGCGCAGCCATAGGAGTGTCTAACATGCAGTCGCTCATCCCGACCCCGCTGCACCCGGCGATCGTTCACCTCCCGATCGCCCTCACTCTACTCCTTCCGGTATTCGCGCTCGGCGCACTCTGGGCGATTCGCCGCGGTGCCCGCCCCAGCCGGGCGTGGGGCGTGACGACCGCACTGTTCGCCGCGCTTTCCCTCAGCGCATGGGCCGCCGTTGAAACCGGGCAGGCGCAAGAAGAGCGCGTGGAAGACGTCGTCGCCGAGGCGCCCTTCGAGACACACGAGGAAGCCGCCGAGTCGTTCCTCCTGCTGTCGCTTGGGATGCTCGGAATCGCGGCGATCGGTCTCTCGAATGGAAAGATCGGCACAGCCGCACGCGTGGCCGGTACCGTGGGCTCAGCGATTCTGCTGGTGGCTGGCTTCCAGGTCGGACACTCGGGCGGGCAGCTGGTCTATCGCTACGGTGCGGCCAGTGCCTACACGTCTGGAGCGACCGCGGTGGAGCGTGCGGGCGACGTCACACGTGAAGGCGCCGGAGAGAGTGCAGGTGAGGGTGCGCGAGCAGGTGCGCGAGAAGGAACTACCGGTTCGGATCGAGATCAGGATGACGCGCGGTAGCACGCATCACGTGGCACGTGTGGGGGGCGCGACGGCCGTGCGATCGCATGCCCCCCGGCACGGGCCCGACAGGTGAGAATAGGGGTGGGCGAGGGAGGCGCGCGGACCATACCTTGGCCCGTCGCGCCTTTCCGCTTTCACCAACCAGACCGCCGCCATGCGTCGCGCCGCCATCGTCGGAGGAGGGATCATCGGTAGCTCGTGGGCGCTCGTCTTCGCCCGTGCCGGGTGGCAGGCTCGGGTGTTCGCGCGACACCCGGAAGTGCGCGACTCGCTGGTGGATCGCGTCGCGCGTGCTGCGGCCACCGCCCAGGCGATCGCTCCCGACGTCTCGATCGAAGCGATCCTTTCGCGCATTTCGGTGGCGACGTCGCTCCTCGACGCGCTCGAGGGAGCGGAGTGGGTGCAGGAGTCGGTCGAAGAGAATGTGAACACGAAGCGAGCGCTCTTCGCCGAGATGGACGCGCACGCACCACGACACGCGATTCTCGCCAGTTCGACCTCGTCGATCGGGATGTCGCGCATTGCCGACGAGCTCCCGGGGCGCGCGCGTACACTCGTCGCGCACCCCGCCACGCCGCCGCACCTCATCCCCGTCGTGGAGATGGTTCCGGCTTCGTTCACCCACGAGACGGTGACGGCTCGCGCCTTCGAGATCATGCGCGAGGTCGGGCAGGTGCCGGTGCTGGTGCGTGGCGAACGCCCGGGCTTCGTCCTCAACCGGCTGCAGGGGGCGCTCCTCACCGAGATGTTCAGTGTGGTGCGCGACGGACTGATGACGCCTGCCGACGTGGATGCGCTCATTCGCGACGGCTTCGGGCTGCGCTGGGCTTTCTTAGGTCCGCTCGAAGGTGTCGACCTCAACGCCCCGGGCGGGATCGCCGACTACCTCGCGCGCTATGGCTTCATGTTCGATCAGATGGCGCACGAGCGCGGGGAGCCGCCGGTGGTCACGCCGGAGCTGGTGCAGCAGCTGCACGACGCGATGCGCAGTCGGCTGCCGCTGGATGCGCTCCCCGATCGCGTCGCCTGGTGCGACGCGCGCATGGCGGCGCTGCGCGCCCTCCGCGCCTCCGATCGTCGGCCGGCCGCGGAAGGGTAGCGTCCGCGCGTCGGGTATGCGTCAGGCGCGTTTTGGACGCGCGTCAGGCGCCCGTTGGACGCGCGTCAGGCGCGCGCGGGGACGGGAACCGCCGCGGGCGTACTCGCCTGTGGCGCCGGGAGGGTGAGGAGGAACTCGGTTCGCCCGGGGCGTGACGACACCAGCTGCAACGTTCCGCCGTGCGCTTCGGCGATACGGCGTGAGATCGCCAGTCCGAGACCGGCGCCGCTCGTCTCCGTCTGCTCCACGCGCCCGCGCGCGGGGTCGCCACGAAAGAAGCGCTCGAATACGCGCTCCTGCACGTCGGCGGGAATCCCCGGCCCGTCGTCGACCACGCGCACCTCGTACACACTCGCGCCCGCGACACCACGCTCGGCCAGCTCCACCGAGACCGTCCCTCCTCCCACCGAGAACTTGATCGCGTTGTCGAGGAGGTTGAGAAGGAGGCGCCCGAGCAGGTCGGCGTCGCCGTGGAATGGGGCGTCCATCACCGGCTGCAACTCCACGCGCACCCCGCGCCGCTCGGCGAGCGGGCGCACGGCACGCGTCGCGCTGTGCACCACTTCGTCGAGGTAGATGTTGTCGTGCCGCGCCACGAGGTAGCCGGCGTCGGCGCGCGCGAGGAGAAAGAGATCGTCGACGATGCGCGTGAGCCGCGCCGCAGCGCCCTGCATCACCCCCACCGACTCGCGATACTCCCCTTCGCTCCGGTGCTCGCGTGAGAGCGTGACCTGCGCCTCGGTGCTCAGGATCGCCGCAGGTGTGCGCAACTCGTGCGAGGCGTCGGCCATGAAGCGCCGCTGCTGGGCGAAGGCGCGCTCCAGCCGGTCGAGCAGCGAATTCACCACCGTCGCCAGCCCCCCGAGCTCGTCGTGCGCACTTGCCACCGGGAGGCGCTCGTGCAGGTTCGCATCGGTGATCGCGGCGGCGTGCGCTCCCATCGCCGAGACCGGAGCGAGCGATCGGCGCGCCACGAAAAATCCCCCCGCGGCGGCGGCGGCGAGAAGGAGCGGGATGGCGATGAGGAAGGTCTGTCGCACGCGCGCGAGGACATCCTCGATGTCGCCGAGCGGTGCGATCCCGGCAATGGTGACGGTATCGCCCGCCAGCGGCACGTCGCGGGTGAGCACGCGGAAGCCGTGTCCGTGCTCGACGACGGTGCGCGGCGAGGCCTCGTCGTCCGTGCCGCGCGCCACGATCTCCGCCCGTGATGGCTCCAACGGTCGAATGCCGGCGTCGTCGTCCTCTCCATCCACGTCGGGCGGCGTCGACGCCAGCAGCGTCCCCGATCGGTCGAGGATCACGAGTTGCAGCTGACGGAAGCGCACCTCGTACGCGGTGGTGCGCGCCGCCACCGCGTTGCTCGGGGCTTGCCGTCGCTCGTTGGCCAGCTCGCGACTAAAGGCGCTCAGCGCGTCCCCCACGAAGCGATCCGTCCGGCTCACCAGCGTCCGGCTGAACGCCACGTACGACACCACGGCAAAGGCCACCAGCGGGACGCCGAGGACGGCCGCGAACCAGAGGGTGATCCGCGCGCGTAGCGACGACGGCCACCACCGCCTGCTCATCCGCGCCGCGTGTCCGCGCTCCCCGTCCCCCCTCCGCCTCCCTGCGCGGACGAGGCGTCCGATCCGCTCGCGGCTGTGACGTTGAGCATGAAGCCCGTCCCGCGCAGCGTCACCACGAGGGGAACCTCTTCACCCTCATCCAGCTTTCGCCGCAGCCGGCTGGCATACACGTCGATGATGTTCGAGTACGTGTTGCTCCGGTCCTCCCACACGTGCTCCATCAGCTCGGCGCGACTCACCACGCGCCCCGCGTGACGCGCGAGGTGATGCAGGAAGGTGAACTCCTTCGTCGTCAGCGGAATTTCGCGCGCACCGCGTCGCACCAGTCGGCGCGTCGTGTCGATCACCAGATCGCCGACGACAAGCTCCGGGGCAAGCACCTCGCCGCGCCGGCGCGTGAGCGCCCGCAGTCGCGCGAGGAGCTCCCCGAAATCGAACGGCTTGGTGAGATAATCGTCGGCGCCGGCGTCGAGTCCAGTGATCCGCTGCTCCACCGAATCGAGCGCGGTAAGCATGAGGATCGGGAACGATCGCTCAGCCGCGCGAAGCGACCGGCAGACCTCGAGGCCATCCGCGCCCGCCATGAGGATGTCGAGAACGACCACGTCGTAGTCGTGCTCGAGCCCCAGCGCGAGCGCCTGCGTGCCGTTCTCGGCGAGATCGACCACATAGGATGCCTCGCGCAGGCCACGCGCGACGGACTCGCGGAGTTGACGGTCGTCCTCGGCGAAGAGTACGCGCACGATTCGTGGGAAGCTCGGGTGATGAGATCAACGCGGACGTCGTCTCGGATGATAGCCCCGATCGCTACCATCGCGCGAACCCGAATTGGTCGCGGAAGGGCAGGTTCGCCCGATTCGGTCAGCGTGCGAGCGCCCGGCGAAGCGCCACGCGCAGCGTCGCGTGCGAGAACGGCTTCGCGAGGAACGAGGCGTTCGGCGGGAGCGCGCCACGCAGCAGTAGCGAATCGTTGGTGTAGCCCGACATGAAGAGGACCGGGATCCTCCGCGGATCCTGCTCGAGCATGCGCGCCAGCGCCCGCCCGCCGACGCCAGGCATTTCCACGTCGGTCAGCACGAGCGCGAGATCTCCTCCATCGGCAAGGACACGGCGCGCCTCGTCGACCGAACGCGCCTGAACGACTTCGTACCCCTCGCCGTTGAGCATGCGCGCAGTCTTCTGTCGCACGGCGTCCTGGTCTTCGACGACGAGAATGCGAAGCTTGGCGCCGGAATTCGCGCGCTGCTCGGTCGGGGTTGCGCTGCTCTCGGTGCGAGGGGGCGGGAGCGCGTCTGTCGTCTCGTCGACGGCCGGCAGCCGCAATCGAAACGTCGTCCCCCGTCCGGGCGCGCTCTCGACCGAGATGTCGCCGTTCGACTGCGCCGCGATGCCGGCAACCATCGCCAGTCCGAGTCCGGTCCCGTGCCCCATCTCCTTGGTGGTGAAGAACGGCTCGAAGATCCGCGCCTTGGTCGCCTCGTCCATCCCTTCACCGGTGTCCTTCACTTCCAGTACGGCAGCATGGGCGCCGTTCGTTCCTACAGCCCCTTCGGCGATCGTACGAATCGTGATCGTGCCGCCGAGTGGCATCGCGTCGCGCGCATTGACCACGAGGTTGACCACCACCTGTTCGAACTGGTTGGGGTCGACGAAGACGACGGGGAGTCGTTCGTCGAGATGCTCTACCAGCCGCACGTGGTCGCCCACGAGGCGCCGCAGCATGACGGAGAGGTCACGGATGACCGCATTGAGGTCGACGTTGCGTGCTTCCATCACCTGCCGACGGGAGAAGGCGAGGAGCTGCCGCGTAAGGCGGGCGGCGCGCTGCGATGCCTGCACGATTTCCTTGGCTTCTTCGCGCCGATCGTCGTTCTCGGGGAGCGACTCGACGAGCGACTCACCGCAGTTGAGGATGACGGTGAGGAGGTTGTTGAAGTCGTGGGCCACGCCGCCGGCCAGCTGCCCCACGGCCTCCATCTTTTGCGCCTGGCGGAGTGCGTGCTCCTGGCGGCGCTGGTCGCCGATGTCGCGGGCGATGGATGAGATGAACTCCACGCCGCCGTCGGGCCCGCGATGCACGAGGAGGACCTGCGAGACGAGGACTGGGGTGCCGTCGAGCCGCTTGAGCGTCCGTTCGAGTTCGATGACGCCAGACTCGGTGGCGAGGAGCTGCACGTCGGTGCGGCGGGACTGTTCGGAGTCGTCGAGGAACTGGCCGGAGTCGAAGCGGTCGAGCGGCTCGTCGGGGCCGATTCCCAGCAGGTGGCGTCCTGCTGCATTGATGTAGCGCATCCTCAGGTCCGGGGTGATGACGCACACGAGGTCGGTCGTCGCCTCGAGAATCGCCACCAGCCGCTCGCGATCGCGTGAGATCGTGCGCTGTGCCTGCAACGCGGCGCTCCACGCCTTCACGCGGCGGCTCACCAGCACGTAGATGAGCGTCGCGCTGGCGAGGACGAAGAACCACCCCTTGTACGTCTGCAGCCGGGTGAGTGCCTGCTGGTCGCGCACCACGGCGAGGACGGCGGAGTCGGACCAAACGATCCAGAGCGTTCCGAGCAGCGCGTAAGAGAGGGCGATCCCGAGGGGCGACCAGTCGTACGGCGGGCGCGGGTCCGGTCCTGCCGGCACGAAGGTCGACGCCCGCGCGCCGGGGTCGGCGGCTCGCCGCGATCCCTGTTCCGCGTCCGTGCGTCCGGCGGGCTCCGGCATGCGCTCCTGGTCGGGCAGGGGAGGTGGGGAAGGGTCAGTGTGGGGAGCGGGATCGGTGACGCGCGACCTAACGGTCCGTGGAAGCCGGAGGCGCCAGGTCGCCGCGTGCCACGGCACGCTCGGCGATCGTGTCGAGTCGCGGATCCTGGTTCGTCTTGAGTGCGCGCAGCGCGCGTCGCGTGCGCCGATACGCCATGTGCACGAACACGCGTGCGCAATCGACTTCCCCGGCAACCGCGTCGAGGTCGCCGCCCGCTGCCTCGATCTCCGATGTCACGCGCGAGAGCGTGGCGGTACAGAGGAAGAGGTCGATCGCGGCATTGGCGAGGCGCTCCTGCACGTACTGTCGCTCGATGATCGACTTCCCATGCTTCCGGAGCGCCCACTCCACCCCGCGCGCGAGGGCATGCACCTGCGACGACACCAGCTGCGCCTCGTCGTCGAGCGCTTCGTGCACCTGCGTGAAGTCCGGTTGGTTGAGCGTGCTCTTGGCGCGCCCCGCGAGGTAGCTCGAGATCGCGCCGAGGCTGTGGATCGGGTCCTGCAGCGCCTTGCCCAGCGCCTTGAGCCGCTCGCCCGGCTGCTGCAGTCCCATGAGGGCGACGAGCGCCCGCAGGATTTCGTTCGTTCCCTCGAAGATGAGCATGATGCGCGAATCGCGCACGCTCTGCTCGAAGGGAAACTCCTTGGAATAGCCCATCCCACCGGCAATCTGCAGCGCTTCGTTGGAGGCGCGGTACGACATCTCCGACGAGAACACCTTGCACGCCGCCGTCTCGAGCGAGAAGTCCACGCCGCCACGATCGACCATGCCCGCCGTGAGCATCCACGCCGCGTCGGCCGCGTAGCACTCGGCGGCGGCGAGCGCGATCTTGCGGCGCAGCATCTCGAAGCTGGAGATCGGGCGCCCGAACTGCTCGCGCTGTCGGGCATAGACGATCGCCTCGTTCATGATGTGCCGCGTCCCGCGGGCCGAACCGGCGGCGAGTCCGAGTCGCCCGGAGTTGAGGATCTCGAGGGCGATCTTGAAGCCCTGTCCCACCTCACCCAAACGATTGGCTGCCGGCACGCGCACGTTGTCGAACATCACGGCGCGCGTATCCGACGCCTTGATCCCCATCTTTTCCTCGAGCTTTCCCAGGCTGACGCCCGCGCTGTCGCGCTCGACCACGAAGGCGGTCACCCGCTCCTTCGCCTTCCCGTCGATCGTGACCGGCACCTTCGCGAAGACGGTGAAGATCCCCGCGTACCCTGCATTCGAGATCCAGATCTTCGTCCCGTTGAGGACGTACTCGCTCCCGTCCTCGGATGGTACCGCGGTGCACTTCATCGCCTGCGCATCCGATCCGGAACCCGGCTCGGTGAGGCAGAACGCCGCCACCAGTTCGCCGCTGGCGCAGCGCGGGAGCCAGCGCTGCTTCTGCTCCTCGGTCCCGAAGAGGACGATCCCCTTGCAGCCGATCGACTGGTGCGCGCCGAAGTAGACGGCGAGCGCCGGGTCGGTCGCGCCGATCTCGCCGAAGACGCGGTTGAACACCTTGGCCGATGCGCCGAATCCGCCGTACGCCTCGGGGATGTTCAGTCCCATCAACCCTAACGCGTGAAAGCCTTCGCGCATGGCGTCGTCGAAACGTCCGTCATGGTCGTGCTTCTTCGCGTCGATGTTGTCGCGGGCGAACGAGCGGAACGCGTCGAGGATGGCGTCGAGGCTCTCCTTCTCGTCCGGCGCGATCGTCGGGAAGGGAAAGACCATCGACTCGCGAATCTCTCCGAGAAAGAGCCCCTTGATGAAGGAGGGGTTCTCGTCGGGTGAGGCGAGGTGCGGGCGCGTATCCGTCGCGTGGGCGGCGGATTCGGACGGCATCACATCGGTCATGAAGCAGCTCCAGGCAAGGTGCGCGCGCCCGAGGCACCGACGATCGCCCGCATGGCTGGCGCTCGTCAGGCGGTCGCGCCCCGGATTCTACGGGAAAGGCGCCGCGCGCGCATCGGGGAAGTCCCGCCGCCCCGTCGCCGGGTGGGTAGACGGTGTCACACGAGCAGAACGTATCACCGGAATTGACGCGAGTCGCTGGATGAGCTGTCCCGTAACTTGTTCAATGCCAAAGCATTGTGGCGCCACGGAGGGTGATTCGGTCACCCTGCCCGGGATCACGCCTCCCGCGCTGTCGGTCGGCCCCCAACCTCGGGGCGATCCTGAACGAAGCCGCGACGCTCCGCGCACGCGCGGAACTGCTTGCCAGAATCGGCGCAATCCGCGATGCCTTTCATGATGCGCGCGCCGCCCTCGCCCTCTTCCAGCGCCTGGGCGCCGAGCGCGAGACCGTCGCGCTCCTGCGCTGGATCGAGTAACTACCGATCGAGAGCTGACCGAACCGACGACACGAGCTGCACGTAGCGCGGGTGCGTGCGCAATCCGGCGAACATGCTCGTGTCGAGAAGCACCGAGAGCCCGTCGTCGCGCTCGGCGAACGCGCGCTCGAGCTGCGAGAGTGTCGCACTCGTGTCGCCGAGGACCAGCAGCGTCGATGCGAGGTTCACCCGCGAAAGTCCCGCGCGCCCGGCACTGTCGACCAGCGCGCGCGCCCTCGCGTGCTCACCGAGGTTGGCAAGGATGAACGAGTGCTGCCCCATCAGCGTCGGGTCATCCGGATTCTGCGCGCGAAGGAGCAGGATGATCGAGTCCGCGCCGGCATAGCGCTTTTGGTGCGCGAGGTTGAGCGCGAGGTTGCCAAGCAGGATCGGGTGGCCGGGATCGAGGGCGAGTGCACGCCTGAGCGATCCTTCTGCGTCGACAAAGCGGTTCATCTCGCCGTACAGGTTCGCGAGGTCTGCGTGCACGGCTGGCGACGCCGGGTCGAGTTCCACCGCACGCATCGCCGAACGCAGCGCCTCGTCCGGGCGTCCGAGGCGCGCGAGCATCGTCGCGCGCCGCGAATAGCCGCGCGGATCGCTTGGGGCGATGGCGATCGCGCGCCGATACAGTTCCTCGGCACGCGAATAGTCGCGGTCTCGCACCTCGGCGGTGCGTCCGAGGATGAGCCATCCGTCGACGAGGGAGGAGTCGAGCGCCAGGGCGCGATTGGCCGACGCGAGCGCGGCGTCGTAGCCGCTGTCGGGCGGGATGAATCGCAGCGCTGCCTGCCAGTGGCGCACCGTGGCCAAACCGGCGTGTGCATATCCGTAGTTCGGGTCGCGACGAATGGCGTCCTCGAACAGGCCGACAGCTGCAACGTAGGCGTCGCGCGAATTGAGCCGGAAGGCGCGCCATCCCTTCATCGTCGCCACCATCGCATCCGGATTGGCCGGTTCGCGGCGTGGCGTCGCGTTCGCCGGCTCCAGGTCGCCGCGCAAGCGCTCGACGATTTCGCGGCTGATCTGGTCCTGCACCGAGACCACGCTGGCGAGCTTCGTCTCGAAGTTGTCACTCCAGACGTGATACCCGGTGGATGCATCGATGAGTTGGGCCGTCACGCGCCACGTGTCGCCGTTGCGCCGCAGGCTCCCCTCCAGCACATGACGCACCTTGAGCGCGCGCCCGATCGAGTCGACCGGGACGCGACTGTCCTTGTATGAAAAGGCGGAGGTGCGAGCGGCCACACGTAGCCCCGGCACGCGCGCCAGGAGGTTGAGTAACTCCTCCGTCATCCCGTCGGAGAGGTACTCGTTCGACGCATCGCCGCTCAGGTTCACGAACGGCATCACGGCGATGCTCGGCGCGCCACCGTCAGCAGCGGGGCCTCCGCTGCGCCCAAAGGCGTACCAGCCCATCGCGACGATCGCCACGATCGCTGCGAGTGAAGCGACCGCCGAAAGCACGCGCCGCCGCGGCAGTCTCGTCGCCATCGCATCGCGGCGGCGCGCTGGCGGTGACGAGGTCGCGGCGGGATCCGATGGCGTCGTCGATTCCCACCCGCGCGCGCCTAACGCCGGAGTGGTGGGCAGCAGCTTCGGCGTGAGCGCCACCATCTCTTCCGTCGTGGCGGCGGGGCGTTCGCCGATCTCCTGCACGAGCTTCGCCAGCTCACGCGAAGGACGAATCCCAAACTCCGACTCCAGGCGGCGCGACAGCTCAGCGAATGTGTTCATCGCCCCGGGGAGATCGCCGAGCTCGGACTGGATCTCGAGCAGCCGCCGAACGGCCGCCTCATCGGTCGGCTCGAGTTCCACGCCGCGGCGCGCCCACCGCCGCGCGCCCTCGAGATCTCCCGCGCTCGTCGCCCCCTCGATCAGTCGCCGGGCGGCTTCGGACGCATCGCGCTTGCGACGAATGCGCTCGTCGTCGATCCAGCGATTGGCCTCATCGCCATCCTGCACGTAGAGCCCGGGGAGGAAATCGCCGAGGTAGAGGGCGAGCGCGTCCGCATCCCGTCGCTCGGCGATCGCCGCGTCGAATTGCGCGGCGTCGCACTCGACGAGTGCGGACGCCACGCCGACGTCCTTCTCGCCACGGGTGACGATCGCCTCGTCGCCGAGGGCGCGGCGCAGCTGGTGCAGCGCCTGCCGCAAGCTGTTCCGCGCCTTGGCCGTGTCGCTCTCCGGCCAGAACAGCGCGAGGACACGATCGCGACTCTGGAACCCGACCGGGCGAGCCGTCGCCAGGAACGCCAACAATGCGAGCCGCTTGGGCTGCGCGAGGACGCTCGTCACCTCCTCCCCATCCGCCGCGAGGGCGACAGCACCAAGGGTCTGGAGGCGAATCATGGGGCGGGTGGCGAGAAAATTCGGAGGAATCTCGAAGAAAGTTGCCGTTAACTGACCAGATAACGGCTGGTTCGACAACCGCTTAACCCGTGCGGCGCATGTTCCGCTCGCAATCGTCGCCGCGAAGTCCTGGCGCCGCGAATCATACATCTCACGGAGCGTCCCATGTTACGCACGAACTGGATTCCACGTTTCTCGCTCGCGCTCGCGGCGCTGCTGATCGCCTGCGGCGAGCCGTCCAATGTCTCGGCACCCCCCGATTCTCCCTTGCCCGTTCGCGCCGTCGACGTGCAGGCCACGTCGACGCAGCTGATCGTCGGATCGACGATGCAGCTCACCGCGACACCAAAGGATGCGGCGGGGCGACCGCTGGTTCGTCCGACGACCTGGCAGAGCCTCAGTCCGTCCGTCGCGACGGTCTCCGAGTTGGGGCTGGTACTCGCCGTCGCACCCGGCAACGTCACGATTCAGGCTTCCAGTGAGGGCGTCGCCGGTCGGGCAACCATATCCATCGTCGCGATCCCCGTTCATGCGGTCAACGTCACGCCCGACACCGTGACACTGGAGACGGGGGCGAACTATCTGCTGAGCGCAGTGGCGACCGACGAGCACGGCGTAGAGCTCCCGGACCGCGAGAAGCAGTGGACATCGCTCAATCCGCAGGTCGCGACCGTCGACGCCGCCGGTCGTCTGACGGCGATCGCCGAGGGATTCGCGGTCGTGCGCGCGACCGTCGAGGGAGTGTCGGCGGAGGCGCGGATCTTCGTTCGTCCGATCGCCGTGGATCGCGTGGTCCTCTCCGAAACGAGCCTGGAACTCGAGATCGGCGACGTGGCGATGCTCTCGGCGCGCGTGCTCGCGGCGAGTGGGGCGGAGTTGACGGGGCGACTGGTCTATTGGGGATCGAGCGAGCCGTCGGTCGTCTCGGTGGCGTCGAACGGCCGTCTCGAGGCGCACTCGAGCGGCACCGTGACGCTCACGGTGGCCAGCGAAGGGCGCGAGACCCATGCAACGGTGAAGGTCGACATCCCGCCAACGCAGTCGCTCATCTTCGACCGAACCTCGCCTGCCGGTCAGCAGATCTTCGTGCGCGACCGGCTCGGCAACCTCACGCGCATGAATGCGGGGAACGTTTCGTCGCAACCCGCCCCGTCACCCGATGGGCGCCGCTTCGCCTTCGTGGTGGTGCAGATCGATCAGACTACACGTGAACTGCAACACGATCTCTACGTGGTGGATCGCGATGGGCTCAACATCCGCTGGCTCACGCGCATGGCGGGCGCCGAATCCGAGCCTGCGTGGAGTCCGGACGGAACGAAGATCGCCTATGCCGGATCGTCATCGAACGGCGGCGATCAGGACATTTACGTGGTGAACGTGGACGGGACCAACGTCGTGAACCTCACGCCCAATACGCCGATGAGCATCGACCTGTCGCCGGCGTGGTCGCCCGACGGCAAGACCATCGCCTATGCGTCGATTGCACCAGTCGGCGGGTCGCACATCTACATCATGAATGCCGACGGCAGCGGGCGGCGTCGCCTCGATCAGGGCGCAACGCTCAACGCACGCCATCCTACCTGGTCGCCCGACGGCGCGTCGATCGCCTGGTCGCGCTCCATCCAGGGCTCCACCACCGGAATGGACATCGTCATCGCCAACCTCGCGGGCGTGGAGCAGTCGGTCCTCGCGCTTCCGGGCGACCAGGTGGATGCCGCGTGGTCCGCCGATGGGCGGCACTTCGCCTACAGCGAGATGGTGGGGGGCGTCTGGAACGTCTTCTCCGTGAGGCGTGACGGCGCGATTGCTCGTCAGCGCGCGGTTGGAGGAAACCCAGCGTGGATTCGCCCGTGATCAGGGCGAAGGGCAGAGCCGTGCACACGATCCGCCAAATCGAAGGAGAGTAGTCGGAGCATTGGCGCAGGTGCACGGACTCGGGTAGCGGCCGGCTGAGGGCAGGCCTGGAGGTGTTGGTGGTTGGGCTTGCCGGCCGCGTGTAAGTGCAGGGGGTAACGGATGACACATTGACGCGTCTAACGATATGTGCTAGCGTCAATAGCGTAAACCCTTGGGAGCATCATGACCGCGTTCTTCGACAGGCCGGTGGGCTCGATCGTCGAGGCCTCTGGGGGGAGTGTCGCCCCGGAGGCCCAGGCGGTCGTCGCGCGTATGGCGCAGATGGCATACGATGTCGCGTCGTCGGTGGGGAAGGGCGAGCTCCTGCGCGCACTCTCCACCAGCAGCCCAACAGCATTCCTTGGCGTCTTCGCTGAGCTCATGGCGACCTGTGCGCCGGCCAGTTCCGACGCGGTCAATGCGCTCCGCGGGCGGTTGGCGCTCGCTCAGTGGATCGAAAAGAGCGGCGGTCTCTGGCGAGCCGATGAAGCGCAGGAGGAGCTGGGAGTGTCGCGCGCCACGCTGCAATCGTGGCGCGATAGTCAGCGCATACTGGCGCTACCTATGGGAGATGGCTCGTTCGGCTATCCGGTCGCGCAGTTCGCCGCGCCCGACTCCGATCTCGAGCGTCCACGCCCGCATCCCGCAGTTGCGGAGATTCTCCAGGCGGCGGGCGATTCGATCGCGCCGCAGGAACTCTTCCTGATCCTCGCGGCCCCGCAGCCAGCACTCGCGCTCGCCCGCGGGGGTGAGCCGAGGAGTGGCTTCGACGCAATCCGTGACGGCGACGGGAATCTGGTTGCATCGCTGGTGACGCACATGGTGACCCCGGCGGACGAGGGAGCGCCCGCCGCAGCGTGAGCCGCTGCTGCGTGACCGGCCACCGCCTGACCCGACGCGGCGTCCGCCGGCGCCGCGTGAACCGGCGCGGCGTGAACCGGCGCGGCGTGAACCGGCGCGGCGTGAACCGGCGCGGCGTGAACACGGGCCTCTCGGCGGTGACGTGAGTACCATCGACTTCGGGCCGAGCGCCGGGCTTCCCGCTGGATTTGCCCGCTGGAACGCGGGGGCAGTGCTTCTCCGCGGGCACTCCCCGACATTCGCGGCGAACTGGTTCGGGCCGGCTCTTGGCTTGCTGGGCACCAATCGCTTCGATCCGCCACGACCACGCACGTCGACCGACCCCGGCGTCTGCTACATCGCCGAGGGGCTGACCGGGGTGCTCCATGAGCGCGTTTTTCGGGGAGTGATGGTGCCGCAGGTCTCGCGTGCGGCGCTCAGCGCGTCGCACGCGGTGACCGACGTGACGCTCACCCGTGACCTCATCCTCATCGACCTGGTGGCGGCAATCGCCGTGCACGGACTGCAGCTGAGCGACACCACCGCTCCCCCACTCGTGTCGCCGCACGCGCCGTTGCGGTATCCGGCGACGCAGGGAATGGCCGCAGCGTGGGCGGCGACGAACGGATCGTCAGGATTTCCGGTGCCGGGCGGGCAGGTCGATGGAATCCTCTACGTCTCGCGCTTCGGCCCGGTGGATCGCTGCGTCGCCCTGTGGGACGTCGCCCGGGGGGCGCTCACCTGGGGTACCGCGCAATCGCTGGGCGGTCACCCGCAGCTGACGTCGGCGTGCGGGATGCTCGGCGTGCAAGTCGTCCCCTGACCGCACGCGCGCCCTCGCTACTCCCGCACCCGCTTCTTCTCCATCGCCGCGACTGACTCGCGCACGAGCTCCGTCAGGACGTCGAAGTCCACGTCGGAGAGGCGCTTGATGTAGAGGCACGACTTTCCGTGCTTGTGCTTCCCGAGCTTCGCGAGCAGCGCGTCGTAACGCGCGAACCCCGGCATGATGTAGAGAGTGAGGTCCTGCTTTCGCGACGCAAAGCCGGTGAGCGGCCAGTCGCCGGTGCGTCCACTCTCGTATTGGTAGCGATACGCTCCAAAACCCACGATCGACGTCCCCCACATGCTCGGGCGCTCCCCCGTCACCGCGCGCATCATCGTGGATACGCGCTTGCAGTCGGCGCGGCGCGCGGGGTCTTCGATCGCCGCCAGGTAGTCCGCGACGCTCGCCGCGTTCTTCTTCGTCTTGGGTTCGACCATGATGGTGTGCGCGATCGTTAGGAGCGGAGGAAGTCGATCATCAGCGCGTTGAGCTTCGCCGCATGCGTCGCCGCAAACCCGTGCGGCGCGCCGGGGAGCACCTCGATCCGGCTCCCCTTGATCAGCGCATGCGACTTCTGTCCCGAGATCTCCAGCGGAACGATGCGGTCCGCATCGCCGTGCACGATCATCGTGGGGACCGTGAACTTCGCCAGGTCGGCGCGGAAATCGGTCGTCCCAAACGCGGTGATGCAGGCGCGGGTGCCTAACGGCGACGCCCCCCACGCGATCCACTTGCTGAACGCGATCAGGTCCGCGTTGCTCCCCGGCGCCCAGGTATCCGCGTTGTAGAACGCGGGGAAGAACTGGTCGAGGAAGCCGAGTCGGTCGGCGGTGATTCCGGCGATCATCCCGTCGAACGTCGCTTGGTCGACCGCGTCGGGGTTGTCTGCCGTTTTCAGGAGAAACGGAGGTACCGCGCCGAGCAACATCGCCTTGGCGATCCGCTGCTCGCCGTAGCGCCCGATGTAGCGCGCCACCTCCCCGCCCCCCATCGAAAAGCCGGCGAGCGTCACACCGCGCAGGTCGAGGTGAACGAGGAGATCGTTCAGGTCCGACGCGAACGTGTCGTAGTCGTAGCCCCCGGTCGCCCGCTCCGACTCGCCGAATCCTCGGCGATCGTAGGCGATGCAGCGGAAGCCGGCCGCGGTAAGCGCGGCGACCTGCGACTCCCACATCCGATGACTCAACGGCCACCCATGAATGAGAACGACCGGCGGACCGTCTCCGAGGTCCTGGAAGTACAGGTCGGTCGTCGGTGTTGCGGAGGTGGTGAGATGGGGCATGCGATCCTCGAAGGATGATGGGGCGAGGCTGCCGCCCGCCCGCCGCGACCAACAGTCAGCGCCAGTTCACGCTACGTTACCATACTTGCTCATACTTGCCGAAGCCGCGCGGTCGCCGCAACGTGCTCGGTTCGTCCCGCATCCTGATCCGGAGCCTCTCGCCGACGCTTCGTGCATGCGAATCCGCTCCCCATTCAATACCTGCCACCTCCTGTGATGTCTATCGCGCACCGCCCCCGTCACGGCTGGCGCCGAGTGGTCCTCGGCGCTGCCCTCTCGCTCCTCGCGCTCCCGCTGACCCTCCCAGCGCAGGGACGCAGCAGTGCCGCGCCCGCGTCGGCGACGACTCCCTTCGACACGACCGTCTTTCAGGCGATTCGCTGGCGAAATGTCGGGCCGTCGCGCGGCGGGCGCGCGAATGCGGTCGAGGGGATCCCTTCGATGCCGCTCACCTACTTCGCCGGCATGACCGGGGGCGGAGTCTGGCGCACCGATAACGCCGGCATTTCGTGGCGCAACATTTCCGACGGCTTCTTCAAGACGGGGAGCATCGGCGCGATTGCGGTGGCGCCGTCGGACCCGAACGTGATCTACGTCGGGAGTGGCGAACACGCGGTGCGCGGGCAGTCGTCGTCGTACGGCGACGGCGTCTACAAGAGCACCGACCAGGGACGCACCTGGGTGAACGTCGGGCTCGCGGCGACTCGGCAGATCTCGCGCGTTCGCGTGCATCCTCGCAATCCCGATGTTGTCTACGTTGCGGCGCAGGGCGATCGCTGGAAGGGGAGCGCCGACCGCGGGATCTATCGTTCGATGGACGGCGGGAAGACGTGGACGCTCGTGCTCAAGGGAGAGAACGCGACGAGCGGCGCAGCCGGACTCTCGATGGATGCGACCAATCCGCGCATCCTCTACGCCGCGATGTGGGATCACCAGCGCACACCGTGGATGGTGCGCTCGGGCGGGCCAGGGAGCGGGATCTGGAAGTCGACCGACGGCGGTGACACGTGGACGCGCCTAACAGAAGGGCTTCCCAAGTTGATGGGAAATCTCGACGTCTCGGTATCGCCGGCCGATCCGGACCGCGTCTACGCGATCGTCGAAGCCGACAAGGGCGGACTCTATCGGAGCGACGATGCGGGGAAGCATTGGCGCCTGATGACCGAGGATCGCCTGATCCAAACGCGCGCCTGGTACTACATGGACGTCTTCGCCGATCCGCAGAACGTGGACGTGGTCTGGGTGATGAACGCGCCAGTAATGAAGTCGATCGACGGCGGCAAGACATTCGCCACGCAGCGGGCGACCCATGGGGACAACCACTTCCTGTGGATCAACCCGACCAACAGCAACTACATGGCGAATGCCAACGACGGCGGCGCCGCAGTGACGCTAGACGGCGGTGCCAGTTGGAGCTCGCAGGACAACCAGCCCACGGCGCAGTTCTACCATGTGACCGTCGACGACGACTATCCCTACAAGCTCTACTCGGGGCAGCAGGACAACTCGTCGGTGATGATCCGTAGCCGCAGCGACAACGGCTTCATCGGGGAGCGTGACTGGTGGAACGGCCCCGGGTGTGAGAGCGCGAACATCGGCGTCAGTGCGAAGAACCCGCGCTACGTGTACGGCGGATGTTACCAAGGGTTGATCGACGAGCTGGACCAGGAGACCGGGCTCTCGCGCGACATCATGGCGTATCCGGAGATGAATCTCACGGAGCCGACCGACAAGACGCGCTATCGCTTCAACTGGTCGGCGCCGATCGTCGTGTCGCAACACGATCCCAACGTGATCTACCATGGCGGGAGCGTGCTGCTGCGTTCGCGTGACCGCGGGCAGTCGTGGGCACCGATCTCTCCCGACCTCACCAAGAACGACAAGTCGCGCCAGGGGTGGGGGGGCGGGCCGATCACCAACGAGGGCGCCGGCGGCGAAGTGTACGGCACGATCATCGTGATCGAGGAGTCGCCGCACGACGCGCAGACGCTCTACATCGGGACAGACGACGGCAACGTGCAGCTGACGAGGGATGGCGGTTCGACGTGGACGAACGTCGCACAGCCTTCGTGGGGCGATGGGCTGGCGAACGAGATCGAGGTTTCCCCGTTCGATCCGGCGACGGTCTACGTCGCGTACCGGCGGGATCGCGTCGGCGATCCGGTACCGCTCATCTTCCGCTCGACCGACTACGGCAAGACGTGGACGAAGCTCGTGAACGGGCTTCGTGACGGGGAGCCGGTGCGTGTGGTGCGCGAGGATCCGACGCGAAAGGGACTGCTCTACGCCGGTACCGAGACGGGGATGTACATCTCGTTCGACGGCGGGGCGAAGTGGCAGACGTTCAACGGCAACCTCCCGGTGGTCCCGGTGACGGACCTCGATGTGCGCCACGACGACCTCATCGCCGCCACCGAAGGGCGCGCCTTCTGGATTCTCGACGACCTGTCCGTCGTGCGACAGCACGCGGATTCGCTCCTGACTGCCAAGGTGCACCTCTACACGCCGAGAACCGCAACGCTGGGCAGTGGTGGTGGCGGCTTTGGTGGTGGCGGCGGTGCCGACGTCGTCGGGCGCAACCCGCCCGGTGGCGCCGTGATCGACTATCGTCTCGCGTCAAAGCCCGACAGCGGGACGACCGTGAAGCTCGAGTTCCTCGACAGCAAGGGCGCAGTCGTGCGGAGCTTTTCCAGCACTGAAGGAACGGGGAGCGCGCGCCTCGCCCCCAAGGCCGGCTTCAACACCTTCTCGTGGGACCTGCGCCGCAAGCCACCGACCGCTCTTCCCGGCGTCCTGCTCTTCGGCGCACCGGGCGCCGGCGCACAGGTGCTCCCCGGGCAGTATGCGGTGCGGCTGACGGTTGGTTCCGATACGCAGACGCGTTCGTTCGAGGTGCGCCAGGATCCGCGACGCGTGACCCCGATGCCACAGCTCGCCGAGCGTGACTCGCTGGCCAACCTGCTCGTGTCGCGCATCTCCGAAATTCACGACGCCGTGCTGCACGTGCGCGACCTCAAGACTCAGGTGCAAGGCTTCGTGACGCGCACCAAGGATGCGGATAGCGCGAAGGCGATCGGCGCGATGGGCGGTACCATCACCAAGAAGCTCGAGGCAGTCGACCCCAAGCTCACCACCAAGGCACAGAATGGGCAGGACATCATCAACTACGCCAACGGCATCAACGGACAGTTCGGCTTCCTCCTCGGACAGCTCGAGGGGAATCCGGTGGTGACTGCCGGCGTGAAGGAGCGGCTGACTGAACTGGAGAAGCTCTGGAGCGCGTTGCGGAGCGAGGTCGACACGATCGAGAACGTCGACATCGCGGCCTTCAACAAACTGCTGGAAGCGGCGAAGGTGGACGGCGTCGTCGTCAAGAAGAAGCCGGGGACGGTGATGTAGGTCCGCCCCCCCGCCAGGCAGGGAATACAGCGCCGACCTCCGTTACGCCGTGTAGCCGGAGGATCGGCGCGAGTATTTCGCGATAGTCCGTCGTCACTGGCACATCACCAGGTCCGTCGAGCACTCGCGTTTCGAGGCCAGGCCACCGCGCGCGTACGCGTCCCCCCTCGCCTCCTGCGCCCAGCACGAACATCACACTGCCTCGCCCATGGTCGGTGCCGAACGACGCATTCTCCGCCACTCGTCGCCCGAACTCCGTCATCACCACCACCGAGACGCGCGCCATCTCCTCAACGCCCAGGTCCGCGTGCAATGCGACGAGACCGCGTGCGAGCCGGTCCATGAGCGGATCGAGGAGCGTTCCCTGCGTGAAGTGCGAATCCCACCCGCCCAGGTCGACGGTGGCGACGGAGAGCCCGACCCGCCCTTGGATCAGGCGCGCCACCTCGGCCATCGAGCGGCCGAAATCGTCGTCGGGATAGTCGGCGCCGGGGCGCGATCGGAGCGGCGCTGCACGCAGCGCGGCGATGCGATCGAGCGCCGCGACGGTATCGTGCGCCGCCGGCGCGAGCCGTCCGCCTAACGCGCCGGTTTCCGCTCCGTAGAGCGTCGCCAGCGCGCGCAGCATCGGCGCATCTCCCGCCGCAAAGGCGAAGTCGTCGAGCGACCGCATCACCGCGACCGACGGCGCGCCGCGCAACGACTCGGGGTACTCCTGCCCCATCGCCACCGCCGCGAGTGCACCATGAGCGCCACCATCGCGCGCTCGCAGGAAGCGTCCGAGCCAGCCTCCGGCGCCCGCGCCGCCGTGTTCCATGCGGTCCTGCGCCTCGAAGTGAGAACGTGTCGTGTCGTCGGATCCGACGGCGTGCACGATGCCTAACGCGCCGTCGCGAAAGAGGGGAAGGAGCGGGGCAAGGCGCGGATGCAGGGCGAAGCGATCGTCGAGCGAGATGGCATCGCGCGCGGCAATGCCGATCGTGGGTCGCGCGACGTGGTAGGCGTCGTCACCGACCGCCGGCACGAGTGCGAGGCCGTCGGCGCCACCGCGCAGGAAGATCACCACCAGTGTGCGTCGGTCATCGCGCTCCCCGTTGCTCCAGAAGGTCGTCATGGCACTCCTCCTGCTCAGGTGAGCTGGAAGGCGGGGGAAGCCAGCGCGAGTGCCAGCGTGCTGCGTGAGGCGCGAGCGGCATTCACCTCCATCGGTGACGGAACGCGGCCCAGGAGGTGTGCGAGGAGCTTTTCCTCGCCACCGGCGCGTCGCGCGAGGGTCGCGGCGTCGACGCTCGTTCCCTCGATGCGACCTTCGGCGAGCGCTGCGGCGAATTGCCAGCGCCAGAGGAGCGTCCCGAGCCAGGGCTCGGCTTCGTCGGGGTAGCCGTCGGGGATGGGGAACTGGAACGGAAGTTCTCCGAGTCGCTCGAGCCAACCGATCGTCGCCCGCCCGCCATCGGTCTCGGCGCCAGTGGCTCGCAGCGCCGACACGACGAAGTGGAACGGGCGCTTGAAGCGCGCGCCCCGCGCCGAACCAAACTCCGGCGTGCCGAACAGGGTGCGGAGCGACGGAACGATCTCGCCTCCGGTCGCGGCGAAGGTGTGCGCAACTGCGTCGACGGCTGCAACGGGCGGGGCGTCGGCGATGAAGTGTCGGCAGAGCCGAGTGGCCACGAAGCGAGCGCACGCCGGGTGCGCCGTCACGATGTTGAGGAGGAGGTCGACGTCGCGCGGGCCACCACCGGCCGCGATCCGCTCCCCCAGCACGACCTTCTCGCCGTCATCGTGCGCCTGGCGATCGAACTCGACACGTCCGATGCCGAACGTCGACTCGTGGCGTGCGCGCACGGTCCACCCAGTGAGCGAGCGAGCGGCATTCATGACGTCATCCTGCGTGTAGCCGGCGTGCACGCCGAGGGTGTGCAGCTCGAGCAGCTCGCGCGCGTAGTTCTCGTTCGGACGTTCATCGTGAGACCGGCGCCGGTTCACGCGCCCGTCGAGGTACCAGAGCATCGCCGGACTGAGGACGACGGCGCGGAGGAGCTGGGGGAAGGACCCGAGGGCGTTCGGGCGCAATACGTCGCGCACGAACGCCGGCGTGAGCCAGCGGCAGTCCCCCTTGGAGATGTCGACGTTGAAGTGATCGGCCCACAGGTTGGTCATCACTTCTTGCAGCTGCCGGTCGCCATACACGGCGCGCAAGAGCGTCGCCGACACCAGCTGCTCGCGCAGCAGCGTCGGCTGGTACTCGAACAGCTCGCCCGCTGGTTCAGAGAGCGCCTCGAGCCGTCGCACGGCGCGATCGGCAGAATCGTCGTGACGTGGTGCCGTGAGCTGCGCCTCGGTGAAGGCGCGTGCGGCACCATCGAGCGACGGAGCCAGCGCGCGCACGCGTGCGTAGTCGCCCGGGCGCGCGCCGTACGTCAGGCGCGCCAGCACGTGCGAGACGGGATCGATCGAAGTCGCCTCTGGCGGATCGAACGCCGACGAGTCGTCGCCCAGCCAGAACGCGCGCACCGCACGCTCGTCGGCGCAGGCTCCGAGCGCGGTCGCTGCGGCCAGCGCCCCGGTGGCGCGGAGGAACCGCCGCCGCGAGGTCATGCCGCGCTCGCCAGCTCGAGCGGCGAGGACTCCGGGCGCCGGCGCATCGCGAGGAAAACCGCTCCGCAGCCGCTCATCAGCACCGCGGGGAGGACGACGAACCACCCAACTATGGGAAGCAGGAAGGTGAGGGCGAGGACGCTCCCACCGCGGAGCGAGCGGCGCCATGGCGTACGCGCGTCGTCGGCGTGAATCAGCCCTCGCCCTACCCGTTCGCTCAACCCGGCGGACCCGGCGAGCCCGAGCACCAGCGGGAGCGCCACGGAGATGGCCCCCGCGAGCTTGAGCGTCGCGTTAGGTGCGGCATTGAGGAGGACGAGCCCGAGGACGACGAGGGGAATCGTCACCAGCGCGCCGATCGTCATCAGGCGCGCGGGGCGCGAACCGTACGCCACACGCGCACGCTCGACGGCCGCCGGAACGAGCGCCGTGGTCGCGAGCCAATAGCTCACGATCACCACGAGCGCACCGAGTACGAGAAAGACGTACTTGAAGACGTCGGCGAGGATCATCGCATCCTCCGGGATCGGGTTCGCCACCGTCGTGCCTGCGGCTCCCTACGAAGCCGCTGGGCGCCGCGTTTCGCGCCGGGACCGACGCGCTCGACGCGTCGGCTGGCCAAACACGGGACGGTCGGTATGTTCGCATCGGTCGCCCGCGCCGAGCCGGCGACCTTCACTCAAGCGCGAAGACTTCATGCGACTCCCGAGCTCCTGGCGAATGATCCCGCAATCAGCGGCGTGCGCCGCGTTCCTGCGCGCGACGCTTGCCGTCACCACGTTCGTCGCGGCGATCGCGCTTCCTGCGAACGCATCGGCCCAGCGCGCCGACACATTGCGGCTGACGGGGCTTCGCCAGCCCGTCGAAGTGCTCCGCGACGCGTGGGGGATCGCCCACATCTACGCGCGCAACGAGCACGACCTCTTCTTCGCGCAGGGGTACACGGCGGCGCGCGACCGCGCCTTCCAGTTCGAGATGTGGCGGCGCCAGTCGACCGGGACGGTCGCCGAGCTGCTCGGCGAGCGTGAGCTCAAGCGCGACATCGGGGCGCGATTGTTCATGTACCGCGGGAGCCTTGCCGAGGATCTCGCACGCTACCATCCGCGGGGCGCGGCGATCGTGGGCGCCTTCGTGGAGGGGATCAACGCCTATGTGGACGAGGCGGCCCGCAATCCCGAGTTGGTCCCGCTCGAGCTGCGCCTCCTCGGCGCGCGACCGGGACGCTGGACGCCGGCGATGGTCATCTCGCGCCATCAGGGCCTGCTCGGCAACATCACCGAGGAGCTGGAGTACGGGCGCTTCGTGGCCCGCAACGGCGCCGACCTGCTGCGCAAGGTGCAGTGGTTCCATCCCGGGCCGGGTGAGCCGCAGCTGGCGCTGGATGCGGCGGTGGACACGGCAGGGCTCTTCGCCCCGATCCTCGACCTGTACAACGCCTATCGCAACCCGCTGCGCTTCCAGGCGAGCGACCTACAGACGGCCTATCGCGGAGACCCCGAGGCGGAGCGCCGGCTTGCTGTGATGCAGCTGACGGAAGACACGGCGCTGCGCGAGACCTCACGCCGTGACATCGGGAGCAACAACTGGGTCGTGAGCCCGCGCCTCGCGCTCAACGGGCGCGCGATCATGGCCAACGATCCGCACCGGGCACAGGCCGCGCCATCACTGCGCTACTTCGTGCACCTGGTGGCCCCGGGGTGGAACGTGATCGGGGGCGGTGAGCCGACCGTTCCCGGCGTCTCCATCGGACATAACGAGTATGGCGCGTGGGGACTCACGGTCTTCGGGACCGATGGCGAGGACCTGTACGTCTATCACACGAATCCGGCGAATCGCTCGCAGTACCGGTATCGCGGCGTGTGGGAATCGATGCACACGGTGCGCGAGTCGATTCCGGTGAAGGGGCGCAATCCCGAGTTGGTGACGCTCAAGTACACGCGCCACGGCCCGGTCGTCTACGAGGACACGGCGCGCGGGGTGGCGTACGCGGTGCGCGCGGCGTGGATGGAGCCGGGCGGGGCGCCGTACCTCGCATCGCTGCGCATGGACCAGGCACGCACGTGGGAGGAATTCCGCGAGGCGTGCAGCTACAGCAACATCCCGGGCGAGAACATGGTCTGGGCCGACGTGAAGGGAAACATCGGCTGGCAGTCCGTGGGGATCGCCCCCATCCGCCCGAACTTCAGCGGGCTCGTTCCGGTCCCCGGCGACGGGCGCTTCGAGTGGGGCGGATATCTCCCAATCAAGCAGAAGCCTAACGACTTCAATCCGGCCGAGGGCTTCATCGCCACCGCCAACAACAACCTCACGCCCGAGAACTATCCGTTCCGCAACGCGATCGGGTGGTCGTGGGCCGATCCCTTCCGTTTCGCCCGCATCTCCGAAGTCCTCGGCTCGGGACGGCGCGTGTCGATGACCGAGATGATGGCGCTCCAGAACGACTACACCTCGCTTCCGGCGCGCGCGCTCGTCCCGCTACTCGCCGGGCTCAAGGCGCCGCGCGAACCGGTGGAACGGGCACGTCAGGCGCTCCTGGCCTGGAACTCGGTGCTCGACAAGGACTCGATTGGGGCGGGGATCTACGAGGCGTGGTTCCGCCATCTCACCGACAACACGATCGACGTGGTGGTGCCGCCCAAGGCCCGCGAGATGGCGCGCGGCGTCCCGGCCAAGCGCATCATCGAATGGCTCACCTCGCCCGGCGGAGAGTTCGGGATCGACCCGACGGCTGGGCGCGACAGCGTACTCCTGCGCAGCCTGGAGGAGGGGGTCGACGAGCTCACGAAGCGCTACGGCGCCGACATGAAGGGGTGGGCATGGGGGCGCTATCACCATGTCATCCTGCGACATCCGATGAGCGCGGCTCTGAACGACACGCTGCGCTCGCGATTCGAGGTCGGAACGTGGCCACGTGGAGGTGACGGCAACACCCCCGGGGCCACCGGCGGAGGGGAGAACCAGACCGCCGGCGCGTCGTTCCGCCTCATCGTCGAGGCCGGGAACTGGGACTCCGCGGTGGGGACCAACACGCCGGGGCAGTCGGGCGACGTGTCGAGCCCTCATTACCGGGACCTCTTCGAGCTCTGGAAGAACGATCGCTACTTTCCGGTGAAGTACACGCGCGCGGCGGTCGAGTCGGTCACACGTGATCGCTGGCTCCTCGCTCCGGCCCACTGACGGGAAGAGCCAGCAGGCTTCGCCTTCTGATGGTGGCCGGAAGTGAGGTGGTCGCTGCAGCGTGTAAGCGTCGGTGCTGCATTCCGTGTCAGATGGATGATCGGGATGCGCCCCGACGACCCCCTCATTCCAGACCTCGCATCATGAAGCCTCTTCTTCGTTCGCGCTTCCTTCTCTCGTTCTCGGCGATCGCCGCTGCCGTTCTCGCCGTCGCCTGCAACGATCCCGCGAGCTCCACCGCGGCTGGGTCGCTCAAGCGCGTCAGTGGCGACTCGCAGACCGTGGTGGCCGGTGCGCTTCTCGCCTCGCCGATGGTCGTGCGCGTGCTCGCGCAGAACGGCGACCCGCTTTCGGGCGCGGTGGTGTCGTGGGCCCTGACGACGGCATCTACCGGAACGCTCGCCGCGTCGACCAGCACGACCGACGCCTCCGGGCAGGCCAGCATCGGATTCACAGCCGGGACAATCGCCGGAAAGGCCGAAATCGCCGCATCGGTGGAATCGGTCTTCTCGGTGGTGTTCACACAGACGATCACCGCGGGGGCGCCGAGTCTGCTCGCCAAGTTCGCGGGAGACGGAGCGGCGGGCGTGGCAGGGAGCGGCGTGCAGGTCGTGGTGAAGACGACGGACAGCTATGGCAACGCCGTATCCGGGGTCACGGTGAACTGGGCCATCGGCGCGAGCGGCGGAACGCTGAGTGCGGCGAGCAGCACGAGCGACGACGCAGGGTTGGCGCGCGTGACGCTGACGTTGGGCGCGACGGCAGGCGTGTACACGGTGACGGCGACGAGCGGATCGTTCGCTCCGGTGACGTTCAGCGTCACCGCGATCTGAGGACAGCGGGGTCGGGATTCCCCTGTGAGGGTCATCTGACAGTCATGTGTCTCATCGCAGGGACCGGCGTAGCCCCCACCGTCGGTACGAGACCTGATCCTGGAGACCCGATCCCATGCTTCACCTCACGCGTCATGCTGTACATCGTCCCGTGCGCTACGCTGCGCTCGCCGTCCTGCTGCTGGGGGTTGGTGCCTGCACCGACTTTCTTTCGAGCAACGGCAAGTCGTCGGTCAACAGCCAGGCACTGACGGCTGCATTCAGCACCGTTCCTGTTGGCTTCTCGAGCAACAGCAGCAGCTACTCCGGCGACAGTGACGGCGTGCCGTCGTTGTGGCTGCCGGGCGAGCACGCCCGCGGATTCGGGCGCGAAGGGCTGATGGGCGGAGGACTCGACGACAACTTCGCCGGTGCGATGCCGGCCGGGCGCGGTTTCGGCCACCCGGGGCCGTTCGGCGGACGCTTCGGCGGCGGGCGCACCTGTTTCGGCTCGTTCGATGCCAGCACCGGATGGTTTGTCTGTACTCCGGTCACGACCAACGGCGTGAGCGCCTCCGAACAGATCCAGTACAAGAATGCAGCCGGCACCATCCAGTCGGCGTTCGACACCGCCACGACCAACTCGGTGCAGGTACAAACAACGGTGAGCGGGACCGTGAGCTACGTGAAGGACTCCACCACCGGCGGGCGCTGGGGTGGACGCCATGGGCCGCCGCACATCGGTCGCCTGATCGGCGATAGCAGCACGGTGCTCGCGGCCAACACGACGCTGAGCCATCAGAGCGACCGCACGGTGACCGGGCTCGCCAGCGGGAGCACCCAGCGCACGATCAACGGGACGTCGCGTGGTGAAGAGTCCACGACCGGGACGACCAGCACCGGCACGTTCAGCTCGCGTCGCGTGGCCGGCGACACCACGAAGGGTGTCGTGGTGCCGATCACCGATGGCAAGCCGACCTATCCGACCGCGGGGACCGTCATCCGCGCGATGAGTGCGACCTTCACCCTGGGTGACGCCGCGCCGGTGACGGCGAGCCGGCGCGAGGTGATCACCTACGACGGGAGCAGCACGGCGACGGTCGTGATCACGATCAACGGCGAATCGAAGACCTGCACGATGGCGCTCCCGCACGGTCGCCCGAATTGCCCCTGACGGAACGCTGTGGCAAGTCGACGTACCACTGATCGCGCCGACATTCGCCACGACGTACTGACCCAACCCAACCCCTCGCCGGCCGTTCCGGCGAGGGGTTGCCGCATCGCCGCTAGTGCGCGGTGTGCTTCGGTGAAGACTTCTTCGCGGCAGCACCCTTCGGTGCCGCGTCTTTCGGGTGTGAAGCTTTAGGCGCCGCCGACGGGTCGACCACCTCGGCGAACCGCTTCATGTTCTCCGTCATCGGCACGGCCTTGAGGCGCCACCGGTCCTTTGCGCTGTTCCACGGGCCGCCGGTGTAGGCACGCGCGGCGCGGTATCCCGCAGCGCGCACCGCAGAATCACCCGCCGCGGCGAGCGCACCGAACGGATACGAGAAGAGCTCCGTGGCCGGCGCGCCGAGCTTCTCGCCGAGGAGCGTGCGGCTCCCGGTGACTTCGGCGTGCATTTGCGCCGCGTCCTTCATCTTGTCCACGCGCACGTGGAGCGACGTGTGCGAACCGATCGTCATCCCCGCGTCCTGCATTTCCTTGAGCTGCGCCCAGGTGAAGTAGCGCGGGTTGCGATCCATCGCGTGAGTGAACGGGAAGAAGGTGGCGGTGAAGCCAAGCTTCTTGAGGAGCGGGAAGGCGTTGTGGTACTGGTTCACGCGCCCATCGTCGAAGGTGATGACGACCGCGTGCGGCGGGAGTGTGCGCTTGCCGTCGAGTGCGTCGAGCAGCGCGTTGAACGAGACGACGGGAATCTGATGATCCTTGAGATACTGCATCTGCTGCACAAAGACCTCGGGGCGCATCGTGAGGTCGGCCGAGCGAACGCCCTTGCCTTCGGCTGCAGACTGGATGTTGTGATAGACCAGGATCGGAACGCGGAGCGAGTCGGGAGGGGCGACGGGGCGCGAGGGTGCAGGGCGCGCCACCGGACTGGCGGGGTTCGCGCGTGAGGGAGAAGAGGCGTGCGAAACGGGCGAGGCGACGCCAGCGAGTGCGGCGGCGACCAGGAGCGCGAGAGGATGAAGTGACATGTCGGGAAGATAGCGGAGCCCGTGATCTGCCGACGGGCGATGGCGAAGGACGATGACACGCGATGGGCGAAACACGGGCAGCGCGCTGGATGGCTAGGCAACTATCGTCTCCGCGGATAACCTTGCCGCGCGTGACGACGGCTCACGCTACTTCTCCTTCGCTTGAGTCCAGATGAACGGCGCCGACACGCTGCTCCAAGTCCTTGCCGAGTCCGGCATCGAGATCTGCTTCGCGAACCCGGGCACATCGGAGATGCACCTCGTCGCGGCGCTCGACGCGGCGCCGCGCATCAAGCCGGTGCTCACGCTGCACGAGAACGTGGCGAGCGGCGCGGCAGATGGGTGGGGGCGCATGCGAGGAACGCCGGCGAGTACGCTCCTGCACCTGGGCCCCGGGTTGTCCAACGCGCTGAGCAACCTGCACAACGCGCGGCGCGCGGCGACGCCGATCGTGAACATCGTGGGGGAGCATGCCACGTATCACGTCGCCAGCGATCCGCCGCTGGCGAGCGACATCGCTGCGCTGGCGCGCACGGTGTCGCCATGGGTGTGCACGGTCCCCACGGCGACATGCGCCGATGCGGCCGCGCGCGTCGCGGTCGCAGCGGCAATGGGGCCGCCAGGTGCAATCGCCACGATCGTCCTCCCCGCCGATGCCGCGTGGAGCGAGGTAGAGACGAGCAATGCGTCGTTTGCTGAGCCGGGGAGCACAGCGGGCCTGCCGGAGGGGTGCGAGACGATGCTGCGCCACGCGCGTGCCCACGGAACCTCGCATGCGGGATCCGGAGGAGCCGACATCGCGCGCAGCGTCGAGGATGCCGCCCGGCAGCTCGGCGTTGGTTCGTCGACCATGATCCTCGTCGGCGGACGCGCCATGCATCCCGACCTGCTCGCGCTCGCGGGGGCGGTGGCGGCGCACACGGGGGCGCAACTGTGCTGCACGCCGTTCACAGCCCGTGCCTCGAGGGGAGCAGGGAGCGTCGCGGTGGAGCGACTCCCCTACTTTCCCGAGTTGGTTGCACAGCGCATGGCGGGGGTGCGGCACCTGATCCTCGTGGATGCGCCGCCGCCGGTCGCCTTCTTCGCGTATCCCGGGCACTCCACGGCGTTGCTTCCGGAGGGCTGTTCGGTGCACACCCTCGCTGGCGGCGCCGATGACGTGCGCGACGCGCTCGAGCGGGTCGTGGAGCGGGTTGGCGCCGCACGGGCGGCGGTGGCGCGCGTGCAGGCGGCAATCCCCGGAATCGCCAGCGGCCCCATCACCCCCGCTGCCTTCGCGCAGACCCTGGCGGCCATCCTCCCCGAAGGCGCGATCGTCTGCGACGAGGCGATCACCAACCGATTTCCGGCGATGGTGGCGACGCAGGGGGCGCGCCCGCACGACTGGTGCTGCATCACTGGCGGAGCGCTGGGGTGCGGGATGCCGATGTCGTTAGGCGCGGCGCTCGCCGCTCCCGGACGTCGCGTCGTCAACCTGCAGGCCGACGGGAGCGCGATGTACACGCCGCAGGCGCTCTGGTCACTGGCGCGCGAGGGGGTCGACGTCACCACGGTGATCCTCGCCAACCGGCGCTACCGGAT
>JBGAHX010000087.1:0-13175 GCA_044225935.1 Gemmatimonadaceae bacterium | reverse complement strand
CACGCCGCTCGCCGTCGACCCCGGGCATCCGTTCCCGTACATCTCCAACCTCTCGCTCTCGCTGGCGGTGGAGCTGCGCGATCCGTCGCGAGGGGGCGATCACTTCGCGCGCGTCAAGGTGCCGCGGAGCATGCCGCGGTGGATCCCCACCGGGCGCCCTAACCATTTCGTGCCGCTTGAGAAGGTGATCGGCGCACACCTGGTGACGCTCTTCCCGGGAATGGAGATCCTGAGCTGGCACACCTTCAGGATCACGCGCTACTCCGATCTCGACGTCCCGGCCGCCGACGAGCCCGAAGACCTCCTCGCCACGATCGAGGAGCAGGTCTTCCAGCGCCGCTTTGGCGAGGTTGTCCGGCTCGAGGTGCAGAGCGGGATGCCGACGCACATCCGCCAGCTCCTCCTGGACGAGCTGCGCGAGGTCACCGATCCCGAGGTGTTGCCGCTGGCGGACAGCGACGTGCACGAGTCGGGGCCGCTGCTGGAGCTCGGAGACCTCCTCTCGCTGGCATCGCTCGAGATCCCCGAGCTGCGCGACGCGCCGTTCACGCCGGTGACGCCCCCCGAATTGCGTGACCCAACGCGATCGATCTTCGCGGCGATCCGCGAGCAGGCGATCCTCGTGCACCATCCGTTCGAGTCGTTTACCACGTCGGTCGAGCGCTTCTTCGAGGCGGCGTCGCAGGACGACCTCGTGCTGGCGATCAAGACGACGCTGTACCGTACCTCGGGCGACAGCGCCATCGTGAAGGCGCTTACCGACGCGGCACAACGCGGAAAGCAGGTCGCAGTACTGGTGGAGCTGCAGGCGCGCGGCGACGAGGCGAACAACATCTCGTGGGCGCGAACGCTGGAAAACTTCGGCGTGCACGTCGCCTACGGACTCCCCGGACTCAAGACGCACGCCAAGATCGCGTTGGTGGTTCGGCGCGAGCCCGACGGCATTCGCCGCTACGTGCATATCGGGACGGGGAACTACAACGCGAAAACCGCCCGCGTCTACACCGACTTCGGGCTCCTCACCTGCCAGCCCGACCTGGGCGCCGATCTCTCCGACGTCTTCAACCTTCTCACCGGCTTCTCGCGCCAGCGCGATTACCGAAAGGTGATGGTCGCGCCGGCGAACATGAAGGCGCGCTTCATCGCCCTCATTCGCCGCGAAGCGGAGCACGCCGCGGCTGGGCGTCCGTCGCGCATCATCGCCAAGCTGAATGCGCTCGTCAGCCCCGACATCATCACCGAGCTGTACGCCGCGTCGCAGGCCGGCGTCGAGATCGACCTGATTCTTCGCGGCATCTGCTGCCTGCGCCCACAACTCCCCGGCGTGAGCGAGCGGATTCGCGTACGCAGCATCATCGGACGCTTCCTCGAGCATTCGCGACTCTTCTACTTCTCCAACGGTGGCGCCGAGGAGTTCTATTTCGGCTCGGCCGACTGGATGCCGCGCAACCTCGAGCGGCGCGTGGAGGTCATCGTCCCGGTCGAGGAGCGCGCGCTGCAGCGGCGTCTCCTGTCGCTCCTGCAGACGTGCCTTGCCGACAATCGTCAGGCGTGGGAGCTGCACCCCGACGGGCACTACGTGCAGTGCACCCCCGGGTCGGAGGAGGAGCTGGCGACGCACCACAAGCTCCTGCGCGATCCCTGGGGGCTCGACCGCGCCGATTCGCGCTACACGACCTCGGAGGTTCGCGCGATGCCACGCCCAGCGTCCGCCGAGGCACACGCGTCGGCGACCACGACGAACGGACACGCGGCCGTCGCCGGTGTGCGAGGAAAGGGGGCGCGCACCCCGCGTCGCTAGGCTCGCCGCGGGCCACGCGCCTCAGGCCGCGCGCGTCGGTCCACGCGCGTCACGCCACGCGCGTCACGCCACGCGCGTCACGCCACGCGCGCTACGCCACGCGCGCTACGCCACGCGCGCTACGCCAGTCGCGCTACGCCACGCGGATCACGCTGCAGCGCGCTCGCTACCGCCGGCTCGGCGCTCCGCGCCCCGACAGGAGCTGTTGCAGCTGCCCCTGCAGCTCACGCCCGTCAGCGTTGGCGGGATCGAACACGAGACCGGCGTCGACCTGCGCCGCAGCGCCCGCCAGGTCGCCGCGCTGGGCGAGGATGCGCGCGAGATAGAAGTGCGCGAGCGCAATCGACGGGTCGGCCTCGATGGTCGCGCGATAACCGGCGGCAGCCTCGTCGAGAGCGCCGGCCTGCAATCGCAAGTTGGCCAGGTTGAACTGGGCCAGCGGCTCGCGGGCATTGATGGCGATCGCGCGCCGGTAGGCCTCAGTCGCTCCATTGGCATCGCCCGAACCGGCGAGGGCGATGCCGAGGTTCACCCAGGCGAGCGGCTGTACCGCGTCGAGCGCGAGGCTGGCGCGGTACGCGGTGATGGCCTCGGCAGGGTTCGCGGCGTCGGCGAGCGCGAGTCCAAGGTTGAGCGGCAACCGCGCGTTTGACGGGTCGACCTCGATCGCCAGGCGATAGGTCGCGGCGGCGCCGACGTCGTCGCCCTGACCGCGTGCCCGATCGGCAAGGTAGCCCAGGGCCGTCGCCCACCGCGCCCGGAGGAGCGGCTCGGTGTCACCCGCGGAGGTGAGCGCCTGCTCGAGGAGCTGGTGCGTCGCTCGGTCGGTGCCGTCCGCGTAGTGCAGCGCGGCGAGCGCGAGGGCGCGCACGTCGAGGTCGCGGTGTTGGGCAAGCGCCCGCAATCTTGAGACACCCTCGCGCCCCGGCGACACGCCGCGGGCGAGTCGCGTATCGACGAAGGATGCCAGGCCGTGGAAGACGGCGTCGGTGTGCCTGTCGCCGGGGAGGAGGAGTTGTCGCGCGGCGTCGTCGGCGGTGGTCGCCGCCTTCCCCGCGCGCACCGAGGCGATCATCGGCGCGACCGGCGAGTGTGCCGTACCACGCGCACCTGACGGTCGAGATCGCGCTCGCTCCGGTCGGCGTGGCAGGTGCGGCAGGCGCTCCGGATCCCTTCGGCGCTGTCGGCGACCGGGCGCGGGATCGGGATGGCGTGGTCGCTTCGCGCGTAGCGGAGCGCGGTACCGACGGCGGGCTCCTGCAGGTACGGCATGTGGCACGACACGCAGCGGCTCCCCTCCGACCCGTCGGCGTGATGCGTGTGTCGCTCCGGCTGTTGCGCCTTGCTGGCGTGACACGAGGTGCACTGGCGATCGTCCAGGCGACCGGGGATCGTGCGCCCCTGCGCGTCGCGGTAGTGCTGGGAGTGCGGGTCGTGGCAGGAGGTGCAGGTCATCCCGCCATTCACGTAGCAGTCGGACGAGAGGTGCCCTTCCTGGTAGGCAAAGGTGCGCACGCGCCCGTCGGGGAGGCGGGCCGAATCCCCAAGCTGCGGAAAGCGAAGCGCGTAGTACGCGTCGAGCGTCATCCCCGACCGGAACCCGGCTCGGAGCTGGTCCTTGAGCGAGTGGCACTGGAAGCAGGTACCTAACGACGCGTCCTTGTCCTGCGTCGCGAGCACGGTCATCCCGATCTCCCCGCGCGCCACCGCGGCCGGATCGCCGACGAGGGCGATGTGGCGGCGCCCCGGGCCGTGGCACGACTCGCAGTTGATCGAGAGCGAGGTGAAGGTCGTGCGATAGCGGTGCGCCGCGGTGTCGGCGACGACGTCGACCTGCGACCCGTGGCACGACTGGCAGTTGGTGAAGCGTATCTCGTCGCCGAGGATGCGCGTCGGCGGAAAGTCGGCGCAGTCCGCCAGCTGCATCGTGGGGACGATCGGGATCCAGCCGCGGTTCGTCCGCCCGGTGGTGTTGCAGAACCAGCCGACGCTCGGCTCGCGGTGCAACTCCCAGGGAAGGAAGCGCACGGTGCCGTCGGGATGTCGGGTGACGAAGCCCTGGGTCCCGCCTCCCTGCATGTGGGCGCCGCCGACGACGCCGACGACTTCGTAGACTCGCTCGGGCTGGGCGTCCTGCCTGACGACAAAGCGCCAGCGTCCGGCGCGTACCTCGGGCACCACGACGCCGTCGCGGAAGCGGATCGGTGTGCCATCGAACGGCGCCAGCACCCGCACCTTGCTCCGGGTCGCCTCCTGCCTTCGCGTGCGTCGAACCGGACCAGGCGTCGAATGTCGCACGATGGCACGACGCGCAGGCCTCGGAGCCGACGAAGTCGCGCGCCGCGATCGTGTCGGCGGCGAAGTGCACGCGTGGCGCAGGGAGCGGGGCGGGGGGCGTGGCGCTCGCACTCGTCGATGGCTCGCGACGCTTCCAGACCACCATCGCGACGAGCGCGAATACGACGAGCGCTGACCAATCCCACGTTTGCCAACTCGCGCGCGGCCGCGCCCTTCACCGGCGAAGGAGACCGCACGTCGGTCGGCGCGCGCTGCGGCGCTCCACTGGCTCCTTTCCGCTTCTTCGCCATGTCAGGGCGCCACGCGCACAACGGAGGGGTGGCGAGTCGGTGTATGCGCGGCGGCGCCCGTCGCCTGACGACTCGGGCGCGTCGTCAGGCGCGTCGTCAGGCGCGCGTCGTCGGAGAGCGCGTCGTCAGGCGCGTCGTCAGGCGACTCTCGTCGGGAAGGCTGCTCCGCGCCTCACTCGCGGCTCCACGCCGGTCCCTTGCAGCTGCAAAGCGTGCGAATGTAGGAGACGAGCGCGCGGATCTGTGGATCGGCCAGCGTCTCCCCAAATGCCGGCATGCGGGGACTGCGATTCATGATGGCGCCGCCGCCGGCAATCGTGTCGTAGAGCGCATCGTCCGAGCGTGGCGACATCGCCGATGCATCGGCGTGTTTCGCCGGTGGCACCGGGAGATAGCGTGCGTTAGGTCCGTCGCCCTTGCCACGCGCGCCATGGCACCCGGCGCACCAGGTCGCGTAGAGCGCCGCGCCGTCGGTCGAGGCGGCGACCGCGGTCGCTGCACCTGCCGTGGAAGGCGGGGCGTTGCCATTGCCAGGGAGAGACTGCAGGTAGCGCACGATCGCATCGCGCGTCGCCGGAAGCATCGCGGTGCGTGGATCAGGCTTCCCGGCGCCTGTTGCTGCGGGGCGTCGATCATCGCCGCGACGTAGGCGGCGCTGCGTCGCGCACGTACTGTGCGCAGGTCGGGGGCGAGGCGCCCCCCCTCTGACCCAAAGGCGTGACACCCCAGGCAGGGGAGCTGCTCGCGCAGCAGCGTCTCGGCCTTGCGCGCGGCGAACGGCGAGACCGGGGCGCTCGACTGTGCGACGCCCTGCTCCGGCGGCGTGATCGCGGAGGCGACAATGAGCGCCCCGACGCGCCACGACATGCGCCACGTCGCGCGCCACCACGCGCCGCGCACGTGCGGCGCTGTGCTGGAGTGCACGACGGTCGAGAAGCGGGGCATGTGCGGGAGCGAGGGCGATCGAGCGAGGCGACGACAGGCGGCGAGTAAGCCGCATCTGAACTTCAACCGAGGCGGCGCCGCATGATCACTCTTGGACCGCGCCTCCAGCAACCCCTGACCAGCGCGACCGCGCTACTCGCCGTCCTCTCCCTCGCGACGACTTTCCACCACCGTGCCATCGGGGGCGACGATTTCCACCGGGATCTTCGCAAGCCTGGCGAGCATCGCCGACTTGCGACTGGCGCCCCAGAGTTCCAGCCGCAGCACCCGTGCGCGCGGGTCGGGCACCGCGGTGATGCGCAGCGCGCGCTCGGTCCAGCGCACCTTCACCTTCTGCACGCCCCCCACGTGCCCGCGGTCGAAGCCGTCGGCCACGCGCAGGATCGCCGACAGGCGCTTGATGCGTTGGCGCGTGGCGCGATCCAGCCGGCCGTAGTTGGGGTGCTTGCGCTTGGGAGCGGAGCCACGGTGATAGCGCGCGACATTGGCCACCATCACCTGCTCCACCGGCGACATCCCCAGCAGCTCGGCGTGCAGGATGAGGTGGTACGAGTGCTTGTGATGCTGGTCGTAGTTGATGTGGTAGCCCACATCGTGCAACAGCGCGGCGTCGGCGAGCACCTGACGATCCTCGGCGACGCACCCCATCCGCGTCCCGATCGCGTCGAACAGCTGCAACGAGAGGCGCTGCACGTGTTGCGCGTGCGGCGCCTCATAGTGACAGCGTTCGGCGAAGGTGCGCACCGAGCGCTCGCGCGCCTCGCCGGGGTCGGCGGGAACTGGCTGCACCTCGGCGCTCTCGAGGAGGAGCCCTTCGCGAATCCCGTACTTCGACACGACGAGTTCACGCGCATCGATGCGCGCCATCACCTCAGCTGCAACGGCGAGCCCGCCGAGGATGATGTCCGATCGCCCGATGTTGAGCCCGCGGATCTGCGCGCGCTCGTCGGGGGAACAGGCTTGCAGCAGGTCGATGATGTGCTCGAGTTCCTCGCGCGGGACGCGCGTCCCGTGCGACCGCCCGGCGGCGCTGGTCGTCCCCTGCCGGTAGAGGAAGATCCCGGCGAGGTTGGTGAACGTTCCGCCCGAGGCGATGAGTTGTGCACCGCGCCAGTCGCGCAGCGGAAGCGCCTCGCGAATGCGCTCGCGCACGTGGGCGCGCAGCTTGCGCAGGTCCTTTCGCCGCGGATCGAGGCCGAGGAACTGCTCGGTCATGCGGATCGCGCCGTAGGGCATCGAGACGAGGCGCTCGAGGAGCCCGTCGGCGCTCATCGCCAGTTCGAGCGATCCGCCGCCGATGTCCATGACGACCGAGCGCCCGCGCGCCAAGTCGAAATGAGCGAGTGCCGACCGGAAGGCGAGGTGCGCTTCCTCCTCGCCGTGGAGGAGCCTAACGCGGAGCCCGGTCTGCCGGCGCACCGCGTCGAGGAACTGCCGCCCGTTGGCCGCGTCGCGCACGGCGCTCGTCGCCACGGCCTCGACCTTGGAGGCGCCGTACTGCGCGGCGAGCGTCGCCATGCGCTGCAGCGCCTCGAGGGCGTGCTGCATCGACTCTTCGTTGAGCCGGCCGGCGCGATCGACGCCGGTGCCGAGGCGGGGCGCCGCCTTCATCTCGTCGAGGACCTTGATGCGCCCCTCGGTCGAGACGTCGGCGATGATCTGCCGGATCGAGTTGGAGCCGATGTCGATCGCCGCCAGCCGCACGCCGTCGGCGGGGCGGTTGGCCACCGTACGCAACGGAATCACGCGCGGACGGGCGGCGCTCCCCATCTCAGGCGCACTCCACGTTAGGCGCTCTCCACCGTGGCCTTGTCGTCCATCTCGAAGCGGTGCTTGATCTGCTTCCCTTCGGCCAGGTAGACCGCGTCCTCGCCGATGTTCGTCGCAAGGTCGGCGACGCGCTCCAGGTTGCGGCTGACGAGGAGGAGCTCGAGCGACGGGTTGATCGTCCGCGCGTCGGCCATCATGTGCGTGAGGAGGATGCGGAAGAGCGAGTTGTGCAGCGCATCGACGGCGTCGTCGGCCTTGCAGACTTCGCGTCCCAGCGTCCCGTCGGCGCGGATGAAGGCGTCGAGCGCATCGCTCAGCATGCGGCGCGCGCGGCGCGCCATGTCCTCGATCTCGGGATCCGGGACGATCGACGAGCGGAGGGCGATGAGGCGGAGCGCCGACTGCGCGATGTTGACCGCGTGATCGCCGACGCGCTCCAGGTCGCTGGAGACCTTGATCGCGCTGATGATGAAGCGGAGGTCGCGCGCCATTGGCTGCTGCAGCGCGAGGAGCTCGACGGCGAGCGACTCGACCTCGATCTCGAGCGAGTCGACTTCGCGATCGGCCTGGATCACCGCGTCGGCCTTCTCCTTGTCGCGCGTGAGGAGGGCATCGACGGCGAGGTCGACCAACTCTTCCGAGCGCGCCGACATGTCCAGCAGGCGCTGCTTGAGCGTCGCGAGCTGGTCATGAAAGTGGCGAAAGCCGCTGCTGCTGTCAGCGGGGCTCATCCGAACCTCCCGGTGATGTACGCCTCGGTGCGCTCTTCGCGAGGGCTGGTGAAAATGCGCTCGGTGGCGTCGACTTCGACAAGGCGCCCCAGATAGAAGAATGCGGTCTGGTCCGAGACGCGCGCCGCCTGCTGCAGGTTGTGCGTCACGATGACGATGGTGAGCTCCGACTTAAGCTCGTACAGCAGCTCCTCGATCTTCTGCGTGGCGATCGGGTCGAGCGCCGAACAGGGCTCGTCGAGGAGGAGCACTTCGGGATGATTGGCCAAAGCGCGCGCGATGCACAAGCGTTGCTGCTGCCCGCCCGAAAGACCGAGCGCGCTCTGCTTGAGGCGATCCTTCACCTCGTCCCACAGCGCGGCGCGCTGCAGCGCCGACTCCACGATCTCGTCGAGCTCCACACGCGATGCCGCGCCGTTGATCTTCGGTCCGTACGCGACGTTGTCGTAGATCGACTTGGGAAATGCATTCCACCGCTGGAAGACCATCCCCACGCGCTGACGAAGCTGCACCACGTCCATGTCGCGCGCGTTGAGATCCTCACCGTCCAGCAGCAACGATCCCTCGTGGCGCGTGCCGGGGATCAGCGCGTTCATCCGGTTGATCGAACGGAGAAACGTCGACTTCCCGCACCCGGATGGTCCGATGAACGCGGTGACGCTGCGCGCCGGCATCGGGAGGTTGATGGAATGCAGCGCCTGTTTTTCACCGTACCAGAATGAGAAATCGCGTGCCTCGATGGACCCGGTCGACGGCGATTGGACGGGGGACGGGGGACGGGAGACGGGGGTGGCTGCGCCGCTCATCATCCGAATCTGCCGGTGATGTAGGCTTCCGTTCTCGGATCGTTGGGTGTCGTGAACAACTGGCTCGTGGGGGCGACTTCGACCAGCTCGCCTGCCAGCATGAACGCGGTGCGATTCGAGACGCGAGCGGCCTGCTGCATGTTGTGTGTGACGATCACCACCGTCACCACGCCGCGCAGCTCATAGACCAGCTCCTCGACCTTCTGCGTCGAGATCGGGTCGAGCGAGGCGGTGGGTTCGTCGAGCAGGAGGACGCGCGGGCTCGTTGCCAGCGCACGGGCGATGCAGAGGCGCTGCTGCTGCCCGCCGGAGAGCCCGATCGCCGAGTCCTTGAGTCGATCCTTCACCTCGTCCCACAGCGCCGCGCTCCGGAGCGAGCGCTCGACGATCTCGTCGAGCTCGCGTCGCGAGGGGGCGGCGGACCCTAACCCCTTGAAGCCGGCGGCGACGTTGTCGCGGATCGACATCGTGGGGAAGGGAGTCGGACGCTGGAAGACCATCCCGATGCGGCGGCGCACCTGGATCGGCGAGGCGCCGCGGGCGTAGATGTCCTGCCCGTCGAGGAGCACTTCCCCCTCGGTGCGCGCCCCGGGGATCGTCTCGTGCATCCGGTTGAGGCAGCGCAGGAGCGTGGACTTGCCGCACCCCGACGGCCCGATGATCGCCGTGACCTGTCCGTCGTGAAAGGCGATGTCGACATCGCGCACGCTTCGCGTCGCGCCGTAGTAGGCGTCGAGCCGATGGACCGCGATGCGCACCGGCGCCGGCGCGGTCGGTGTCGTGGTCGCTGCCGAAAGTTGGGGTGCGGCAACCGGCGCAGGAGCGACTGGCACCGGCGGGACCGAGACGCGCGGACGCCCCGGAGTCGGCATGCGGCTTCCGACGTCGACGTCAGTCACCGCCCCCTCCGAATCGTGAACGAGTGACATAGCGCGAGATGAGCGAGATGATGAGCACCAGCCCGATGAGGACGAGCGCGCCGGCCCAGGCCAGGCGATGCCACTCGTCGTACGGACTGATCGCGTAGTTGAACAGCTGCAACGGGAGCGCCGAGATCGGCTGGTCGAGCGAGAGCGACCAGAACTGGTTGCCGAACGCGGTGAAGAGGAGCGGTGCCGTCTCGCCGGCGATGCGCGCGACGGCGACGAGTGCCCCGGTCACGATCCCCGGAAGCGCGGTGCGCAGCACGATCGTGAGCGAGGTGCGCCAGCGTGCATAGCCGAGCGCGAGCGCCGCTTCGCGCAGCGAGATCGGCACCAGGCGGATCATCTCCTCGGTGGTGCGCGTGACGAGCGGGATCATCATGGCGCCTAACGCGATGCCGCCGGCGAGCGCCGAGAAGTGCCCGATAGGGCGCACGAGGAACTGCCAGGCGAAGATCCCCATCACGATCGAGGGGAGCCCGTTGAGGACGTCGGAGAGGAAGCGCACCGCGTTCGCCAGCCGAGCCCCGCGCTGCTCGGCGAGGTACAATCCCGCGCCGATCCCGATAGGCAGCCCGATCGCCGAGGCGACGCCGAGGAGGACGAGCGTCCCGACGATCGCGTTCCCCATCCCGCCCCCTTCCTCGCCGACCGGCTTGGGCATCCTGGTGAAGAAGTCGAGCGAGATCGAACTCGCTCCTTCGACCGCCAGGTGCCAGAGGATGAAGAGGAGCGGGAGGACGGCGAGGAGCGCCGCGATGTACATGACCCCCTGCATCATCGCGTTGATCACGCGTCGACGCCCCAGCGTTCCGGCGGTGCGGATCGCCGTCGTGCGCTGGACGCCGGTGTTGCGCGAGGGAGGCATGGCAACCGGAACCGTCATCGTCCCTCCTTCGAGACCTGCCACACGAGCCAGCGCGCGATCACGTTGACCACCAGCGTGACCCCTAACAGCACGGCGCCGCAGGCCATCAGCGCCGACGTGTGCAAGGTGCCCGTCGCCTCGGCGAACTCGTTGGCGATTACCGAGGCCAGGGTGTATCCCGGGGCGAAGAGCGACGACGCGATTTCATGCCGGTTCCCGATGAGCATCGTCACTGCCATCGTCTCGCCAAGCGCGCGACCCAGCCCGAGGATGACGCCACCGACGATCCCCGAGCGGGCGTACGGGACGACCGCGTCGCGAATCATCTCCCACTTCGTGGCGCCCAGCGCCATCGCCGCCTCGCGCTGCGAGCGCGGCACCGCCATGAGCACCTCGCGCGCGACTGCCGAGATGTAGGGGAGGATCATGATCGCGAGGATCACCGCCGCGGCGAGCATCGACGGGCCATACGCCGGCCCGCTGAAGAACGGTGTGTTGCCGAGCCCCAGCGTGGTCGCCAGGAAGGGCATCACCGTCGAGCGGAGGAAGGGAAGGAGGACGAAGATCCCCCACAGCCCGTACACCACGCTCGGAATCGCCGCGAGGAGGTCGACGAGGAAGGCGACCGGCGTGCGCAGCCAGCTCGGCGCAAACTCGGAGAGGAAGATCGCCACGCCTAACGCCAACGGCGTGGCGAGGACGAGGGCGAGGACCGACGAGACGACCGTCCCGTAGATCATCGGCGCGGCGCCAAAGACGCCGTGCACCTCGTCCCATTCGCTCGACGTGAGGAAGGAGAAACCGAACGTGCGTAGCGCCGGCCAGGCCGCCATCACCACTTCGAGCGCGATCAGCGCGAGGAGGATGGGGATCATCCAGGCGAACGCCGTCGTGATCCCCCGGTAGATCGTGTCGCCGATCGACGCACCGCCGATCGTGTCGCCTTCCGCCACCGGGGGAGCGCCGCGAACGGCGGCTCCCACGGTAGCGCCCTGCGATGGCTGGGTCACGGGGTGGCGCCGACCTGGATCGTGCTCAGTCGCTCCGAGAGCTGCGTCGCGAGCGCGGCGGGGAGCGGGGCGTAGTCGAGCGCCGAGGCGCTCTTCTGTCCTTCAGCGTACATCCACTTCATGAAGTCGACGAGCTTCTTCCCCTTGGTCGCGTCGCTCTGCTTCTCGTACACGAGGAGCCAGGTGAACGACGAGATCGGATAGGCGTTGGCGCCCGGTGCGTTGACGATCGACACGCGGTAGTCCGAGGTGGGACCCATCTGCGACGCGGCCCCCTCGGCGGCGGCGGTGATCGTCTCGATCGTCGGGGCGATGTAGGCGCCGCTGGCGTTCTTGATCTGCGCAGCCGGGAGTTTGTTCTGGTTGGCGTAGGCGAGTTCGACGTAGCCGATCGTCCCGGGCGTCTGTTTCACCGTACCGGCCACACCTTCATTCCCCTTGCCCCCCAGCCCGACCGGCCACTGCACCGACTTCCCCTTGCCGGGGCCGGAGGCCCACGCCGGGCTCACCGCCGTGAGGTAGTCGGTGAAGATGTAGGTCGTTCCGCTCCCGTCGGAGCGATGCACGACGAGGATGTCCTGCGCCGGGAGCTTGACTCCCGCGTTCTCGGCGGCGATCCGCGCGTCGTTCCACTTGGTGATCTTGCCGAGGAAGATGTCGGCGACGAGCGGCCCCGTCAGGTGCAACGGGTCCTTGACCTCGGGCAGGTTGTACGTGATCACGTCGGCGCCGAGGACGGTGGGGAAGTGCAGCACCTTTCCCCCTTTGGCGGCGGCGAGCTCCTCGTCCGACATGGGACCATCCGAGGCGCCGAAATCGACGGTCTGCTCGGAGAGCTGCTTGATGCCGCCGCCGGAGCCGATGGACTGGTAGTTGATCTTCACCGACGTCGCCGTGGCGTAGTCGGAGAACCACTTGGAGTAGATGGGATACGGGAACGTGGCGCCGGCGCCGTTCAGGTCCACCGACGAAGTGCTGGAAGAGGCGTCGGCGGGAGCGGCCTTGGAAGAGGACTCGCCACCGCCGCAAGCGGCGATTGTTACAATGGCGAGCGCGGAAAGGGCGCGGAATTTCACGGTGCGATCTCCGGATAAGTGCAAGGATGACAGGAAGATCGCACGCCTTGTGACTCAACCGCGTGTGGGAATTGTAACGGCCGTGTCACGCCTGCGATCCGGGCTCAAAAGTCGTTGCTGAAGGACAGGATTTTGAAGCGTCCGCGGTACTCGACGACCGCACCGAACAGGCGAGCGTCCTTCGTCGCGCCGGTCTCGTCCACCCGATGTACCACGCAGTGCTGGAAGGCACGCAGGAGGCCGTAGGTGAGCGGCTCCCCCGGGCACTGATAGCCGCGGATCCGGATGACGCCGCGCCGCTTCTGGTCGAGCAGCTTCGAGAGCCCGCTACGACTCTCGCTCTGCTGCAGCATCCAGGCGACGTCGGGTGGCTGGTTGTACGGCGGGGCGCCGAGCGGGAGGAGCGGGAAAATGATCCACCCGTATTCGCTCTTCGTCACGGCGAGTTGCTCGAGCGCGGCGCGATCGCTGACGAGCGCACCAGCGGCGAAGAGCGCAACGAGCGAGTCGAGCGATGGAGCGCCGCCTGCGAACTGATCCACCTGAGGGAGCCCTACGCGGAATCGACGCAGCGCTTCGGCGGGGGAGAGCGCCGAGTCGACGACATAGCCGGGCGATGCGCGGAGGATCGAGTCCTGCACGGCGATCGCCGCCGAG
>JBGAHX010000018.1:0-118463 GCA_044225935.1 Gemmatimonadaceae bacterium | reverse complement strand
GTGCGCAGAAGCGCGACGCTCGCCGGGAGCGCATCGCGCGCGAGGAGAATGTGTCGTGCGCGACGCTGCTCGATCCCCGCGGTGATGCTGTCGACGAGCGCCGGCACCTGGCGCAGAAGCGCCATCGCCGCGGAAGTATCGCTCGCCTTCGCCAGCGGGAGCGCACCGATTGACCGCGCGAGGTAGCCGAGCGGCGAGGAGTACGGCGTGATGCTGGAGAAATCGACCCACCAGTGCGGCGCGCGTTCTCCCTGCAGCTTCGACTCCCATCGCAACACGCCGAGAGTCAGTCGCTGCTCCTGGTCGAGCCCCGTCAGCTGCACCTTCGCTGCGCCAGCCGAGATCGCGCGCCAGCAGGCGGCGTCGCGCTCCCACGACGCCCGCGACACCTGCGGAAGGCGCTCCGGTGCGCGACCAGCGGTGATCAGTCGCTCGAAGCTCGCCGACGAATTGCAGCGCTCGACGGCCGTCAGAATCGAGTCGAGCTGATGCGACGCGCGGCTCGGCGCAGGCTGCGCGTCGCATACGGGCACGACGCAGAGCAACGCGACGCACATGAGCGCGCCCGCAGTGCGCGCGATCGCTTCACATCGTTTGCGTCGCTCGCTTGCGCGCATCGCCCTGCTCATGCCGCCCACGCCGGCCCGGCGTTCATCACCTTCGCGTAGACAGGACAGCTCTCCACATGCGCGCCCGGGAGATAGCCGGTGCTCAACAGGAACTCGTTCACGATTTCCCCGCCCGTGAACACGAAGGTCGACTTGAAGAGCTTCTGCCAGTCGGCGCGGTCGAGCGGATGATGCGCGTCCAACCAAACGGAGAAAGCGCCGAACTCGCGCTGGATCGTCTGAATGCGCTTCGCGTTCTCTATCGCCGCCTTCACCTTGAGTCGGTTGCGGATGATGCCCGCGTCGGCCAGGAGGCGCGCTTCGTCGCGCGCGCCATATCGCGCCACGCGATCGATCTCGAAGCCATCGTACGCCTTGAAGAAGTGGTCGCGCTTCTTGAGGATCGTGAGCCAGGAGAGCCCGGCCTGATTGACTTCGAGCATGAGGCGCTCGAACAGCCGGTCGTCGTCACGCACGGGGAAGCCGTACTCGCTGTCGTGATACGGCCCGTGGAACTCGTGCCCGCGGGCCACTTCGCAGTAAGTCGTCATGCGGAGACGATATCGCCGCCGGCGATTGGCGTCGACCCCCGCTCCGGCTGGCCGCGCTCGTACGCGGTGTGCGACCGACTCCCTCGCCTGTGGCGAGAGCGCGGCCGGCTCGCGGAGGCTCGGGGTGCAAGCGACCGGCTACTTCGCCGTCTTCGTCTCCGCGAGGTATGCGCGGAGGCGCGAGCCCGGCGGGTCGAGCGCCGCGGCGGCCTCGAGGTACGGGAAGATGTCGCCGCCTAACGGGAGCGCGAGCTTCGTCCCACGATGCATCGCGAACGCCTTCCCGTCCTCGATGATCAGGCACGCCGGAGGGCCGCCGTACACTGACGACAAGCCCACATCGGCCGCTACCACCTTGCCGTCGAAGCGCGGCCAGATCGTTCCTGACGTCACCGTGTGCCCGATCGCGACGTGACGGACGCCGAAGGACGTGAGGACCGAATCGACCAATGACGTGAGCGCCGTTTCGTCACCGTTGGCCAGCCCGCGGTACCAGAGCGGCCCCTCCGGATCCTCGGCGATGTTCCCCTCAGGGGCGGGCGCTGCGGGATCGAGTGCCTTGCGCACCCCCGCGTTGAGCGACGCCAGCGACGAATCGACGTACTTGGGTCCAATTCCCCCGTGCAGGAAGAGCCAGTCGTTGATGCGGAGCACCGCGTCGTGCCCGCGGATCCACGTGCCGTAGCGTCCGTTCCCTTCGAACGCCATACGCTGCTCGACCCACCCCAGCGGATGCTCCACCAGCCACTGGGCGTGATAGACGGGATCCCGCCGACGCATCGAGTCGGAGAGGAGCTTCCAGGCGCGGTCTTGCAGCTGCTTGGACTTGGACGTTCGGAAGGCCGCGTACTCGGCCGGCGAGACGTAGCGCAGGTCGCCGAGGATGTTCATCGCCTCGTGATTGCCGATGAGCGCGTGCACCATTCCCCCCGCCTTCGCCGCTTGCGACTCGAGCGCCATCAGGAGTTCCATCACCTTGCGCGAGTCGGGGCCGCGGTCGAGTACGTCGCCCAACTGCACCAGATGCGCGCGACCGCCGCTCCAAGTGTTCCGGCTGTCGATCAGCCCGGCCTGGCGCAGCACGGTCACGAACTGCTGATAATCTCCGTGCACGTCGCCAACCGCGACGATCCGCGCCACGCCGCTGTACGACGCCTCGGCGGGAGTTTGCGCCGGCACCTGCGAGGGCGCGGGGCGCGCACCCGTGCACGCGACAAACATCAAGAACGCGGAAGTCCTGGCGAGCATCGCGCGATGGCTGAAGGGGAAACGATCCCGGAACATGGGGCGACGATGAGCTTCGAGCTACCACGGTCGCCCGCTAAGGCGTGCGGGCCGGGTTCCGGCGCTGCGCGCACCTTCTCGTTCGCTCCACACCGTGAGGTACACGCCAGTCGATCGGACGGTCGGGTATTCTAGTTTTCTGAAGACGAGAAGACGAGAAGACGAGGGGCGTGGGATGTCGAAAGCGACGACTCCCGTTCGTATAGATGCTGAAGGGCGGCGCGAGGTCGCCCGAACCCAATCGGAGAACCGACGATGACGACGTACTTGCTGAGCATCTACCAGCCCGACGGCCCACCGCCTCCCCCCGAGCAGCTCGAGCCCATCATGAAAGGGGTCTTTGCCCTGCGCGAGGAGATGAAGGCGGCCGGTGCGTGGGTCTTTTCGGACGGGCTGCATGCGCCGAGTACCGCGACCGTCCTGCGCAACCAGGGCGGCGAGATCCAGATGACCGACGGGCCATACGTCGAAGGGAAAGAGCACCTCGGCGGATTCACCATCATCAAGGCGCCAGACCTCGACGCCGCGTTGGAGTGGGGGCGCAAGATGGCGCGGGTGATCCCGCTCCCGATCGAGGTACGTCCCTTCGCCAGTCACGGCTAGCAGCGGCGTGCAGGAGACGGGCGAGCTGACCGACGCACGGGGGGCCGTCGCGCGCGTCTTCCGCGAGGAGTACGCGCGCGCGGTCGCCGTCCTGATGCGCCAGCTTGGCGACCTCGACTCGGCGGAGGAAGCGGTGCAGCACGCGTTCACCGTGGCGGCCGAACGATGGCCTACCAGCGGCGTGCCGCCGAGCCCGGCCGGATGGATCATCACCACGGCGCGCAACCGGGCGATCGACGAAGCGCGGCGAGAGCGGCGCCAAGGTAACCTGCAAGCGGCGGCGATGATGCTGTCGACACCCTCCCCTGCCGACGCGCCGGATACGATCAAGGAGGACTCCGTGGGCGACGACCGGCTCCGACTGCTCTTCACCTGTTGTCACCCGTCGCTTGGCGAACCGGCACAAGTCGCGCTCACGCTGCGCGTGATCGCCGGGCTGCAGACGCCGGAGATCGCCCGAGCATTTCTCGTCCCCGAGGCAACGATGGCCCAGCGCATCGTGCGGGCGAAGGGGAAGATCCGTGACGCGCGCATCCCGTACCGTGTCCCCGATCGCGCCGAGTTGCCGACGCGACTGCGCCCTGTCCTGAGCGTGGTGTACCTGATCTTCACGCAAGGGCACACGGCGACGAGCGGCGACCAGCTCGTGCGCGCAGACTTGTGCGACGAAGCGATCCGCCTCGGGAGACTTCTGCTCGAGTTGATGCCTGACGAGCCGGAAGTGCGCGGGCTGCTCGCCCTCATGCTCCTTGTCGACGCGCGGCGCGCCGCGCGCATCGACGCCGCGGGAGCGATGGTACTCCTCGCCGATCAGGACCGCTCAACGTGGGACAGCGCAATGATCGAGGAGGGGCAGTCGTTGGTGCGCCAGTGCCTGCGGATCAACCGTCCCGGCCCGTACCAGATCCAGGCGGCAATCAACGCGGTGCACAGCGACGCGCGCCGCGCGCACGAGACCGATTGGCGACAGGTGTTGCAGCTGTACGATCAGCTGATGGTGGTGTCACCGGGAGCAATCGTGGCGCTCAACCGGGCGGTGGCGTTAGGCGAGGTGGAGGGGGCAAGTGCCGCGCTCGCCGTGGTGGACGGATTGCCCCTCGACGCGTACTACCTCTTTCACGCGATCCGCGGCGACTTGCTGCAGCGGGTTGGGCGCGCGGGCGAGTCACGCGCGGCGTACGAGCGGGCGCTTGAACTCGTGGAGAATCCGGTGGAGCGGGCGTTTCTCGAGGGGAAGGTCAGCTCGCTAACACCACCACGATCCGAATCGCCCTGAGGTCATTCCCCTGTGTACGCGATCGAGGTGACAGCTCCACCGTCGCGGGAGTCGCGCCCATCAACCACGGCGCGACTCCCGGTGCGAGTATCACACCGCGTTCACTCAATCCCCCGCCGTTTCAGCGCGAGTCGCGCGGCCGAACGCCCGATCGTCAACCCGGCCTCGCCGTCGAAGCGGTAGTGGATGCCCGCATACACGCGCGACATGCTCGCCTCCTGGGCCACGCTGTCGATCGAGGCGCGTTCGCTCGGGAACGCCTCGTCGAGCACGCCCGCGTGTGCACCGGTCTCGCATGAATGCGCGGACGGATACGAGGGATGATTCGGAAGGCCGACCGGGGTGGTGATGAGCGGATCGACCTGCGGCGGACGAATGAACCAATAGGCGAACTTCGTGTCGAAGCACGCGATGATGGCGTCGTACGCTGCGGTGTTCTCGTACGCAAGAATCCGCGCGGCCTCGAGTTCCGAACGGTGGTAGCGATCGATCAGGTCGGTCGCCATGCCGTTGAACAGCACGCCCGAGAAGGGAGCCCACTTTTGCGCAATCGCCAGTTGGGCGGGAGTACGTGTGTCCGAGATGGCACGCACTTCGGCGAGGGCAGCGAGGTACGGCGCGGAACCGAATGCGGGAGGCGGTGGAGCGCGAAGCTCGCTCTGGGACGTTAGGAAGAAGGGACGAGCGCCGTAGCCGCCGCGAACGGTGGGAGCGCCGCTGCTGTACCAGTAGCCCGTCCCGATGGGGGGTGACCCCGGATCGGTCGCGCCGAAGTTGTCACCCAAGGCGAACTGCAGCACCTGCGCGCCGATGCTGCGCCCGATCGCCTCGCCTTCTCCAAAGTCGAGGTTTCGCTCCGCGTCGACCGGCGGCTCGGCGCGCTGCGTCGCGAGCTCGGCGTTGATGTCCGCGACGTCGAGCGGATAGTACGCGGAAAGCACCACGACCGATGCGCCCGCGGCCGCTCCAGCGAGCGAGGGACGTGAATTCCCGTGCCGCGCATTCTTCGCCGCGAGAACGGCTCGATACTGCGCCAGCGACAGGTACGCGTTGATCCGTCCTGCATTCGAGTTACGCAGGCGGAAGTATCCAATCGACTTCCGGTTCCAACGCGCGCTCGACGTGACGTAGTTGGACGAATTGACTTGCGATGCGAGCGCCTGCTCCTGGGTGCCATCGCCTGTCCGCACCACGGTCGGCGCATCCGTACACGCAGCCAGGGCGCACGTCGTGATGCCGAGAAGTGCCGCTACTGCTCTCATGGGACTCTCCTGTCTAAAGGGGAAAGGGCGACTCAGCCCTCCGTGGAGAGACTCACGACGAAACCCGTTCAGATGCGACATCGCGGCGACACGCTCATTGGCGCGCGACGACTTTCGTCGCCCATGTCGTGATTCGCCTCGAATTCTCGTGTGTCCTCGTGGGGACGGCGCGGGGCGCCGTCACGAGCATCAGGGTGATCCGCACGACATACCTCCGTGCCAGCCGACCGCGCGCAACCTGGCTGACGCTTGCCCTGACATTCCCTCACGCCAGGAGCACTACTTCATGCGCTCGATCGTCGCTCGTCACCTGCTCGTTGCCGTGTACGTATCGGGGGCGATCGGGCTCACGTCGGAAACGCTCTTCGCCCAGGGGTGCGAACCCATTCGCTTCACGGCTCCGGTCAACCTGGGAGGCGAGGGCGAAGCCTACCAGCCGGGACGCGAGTGGCGCCTCACGCTCGCCTACCGCCGCCTGCATTCGAACGAATGGTTCATCGGGAGCGAAGAAAGCGGCTCGCAGGCGCCCGGCGGCTCACCGCCGGTCTTCAACATCCACACGGCGGTGGTCGATCTGGCCTACGCGTTCAACGACCGGGTCCGCGCACGCGTGAGCGTCCCGATCTCGAGCGGCTCGTTTCAGCGAGTCTGGAGCGACGGGAAGCGTCACGAACAGACGGCGAGCGGTATCGGCGACGTCAGCGTGCAGGGCGAATCATGGCTGTTCGAACCACGCACGCACACGCGTGGGAACATCTCGTTAGGGCTCGGGGTCAAGGCGCCGACGGGGAGCCACAGCAAGGCGAGCACCTTCTATCTCGGCTCGGGCCCGGTCGCGTTTCCGGCAGACCAGACGATCCAGCCGGGAGATGGAGGGTGGGCCATTCTCTCGCAGCTGCAAGCTTTCCATCAGCTCGGCGAGCGAACGACGGTCTACGGTTTCGGCTCGTACATGGTGAGTCCGAAGGATCATACCGAGATCAAGGGCGCACCGGTCCCGGCACCTAACTCCGGATTGTTCTGGTCGGTCCCCGACGTCTACTCGGTGCGGAGCGGCGCCGTGATCAATGTATTGCCGGATCAGGGGGTCTCGGTGAGTCTCGGCGCCCGTCTCGATGGCATCCCGGTGCACGACCTGATCGGAGGCGGCGACGATGACACGATCAAGCGCACGTCGCGCATCCTGTACGCCGATCCCGGGCTCTCGTACTCGCGGGGAAAGGACATCCTCACGCTCAGCGTTCCCTGGCGCCTCAAGGTGAATCGCGTGAAGAGCCTTGCGGAACAGAAGCCGGGCGCGCTCCCGAATGCCGGCGGTTTCGCGAAGCACTTGCTGTTCCTGAGCTACTCGCGCCGCCTCTAGGAGGATGACGCCATGCGACGTGCCCTGGGATCAGTGCTCGTGCTATTCCTCCACCTCGCCGCCGACGCCCCCCACGCGTCGGCGCAGGTCCCTGCCGGGACGCGGGCTCCAGACATCGAACTGCGCACCCTCAACGGAGCGGGATTTCAACTTTCCGCGATTAGGGGTCGCCCGGTGATCCTGACGTTCTGGGGAACGTGGTGCCCCCCGTGCCGCCAGGAATTCCCGGAGCTCGCGGAACTCTATCGCAAGTACCACGGGAGCGGGCTCGAAGTCGTCGGCGTGAACCAGCGCGACCAGGAGTTGAGCACCGCTGATGTGCAGCGCTTTGTTAGCGAGTTGGCGGCGACGTTTCCGATCGTCCTCGACGTGCGGGGACGATCGCGCCGAGCCTACCGCTTGATCGGATTGCCGACGACGGTCTTCATCGACACCGCGGGAGTGATCAGGCAGGTGGTCTCGGGGCCGGTCAGCACGGAGGTGCTCAACGCAGGCCTCGAACTGATCGGCATCAAGCGCGACTGAGGGACGCGCGATTCGGTACGGTACCCCTCATCCCGGTTTCGCCGTTCCCTTCGCGAGGATCGCGCGGAGGCCCGCGCGCTCGAGAATCGTCGCATAGCGGGGATAGCGAAGTAGCCCGACGAAGAGCGGATCGTCGAAGCTGTGCATGATCGGCCAGAGCTCGTCGTTCGCCGCCACTCGTTCGAACGCGTCGATCGATTTGGTGGTATCGCCCAATCCGAGGTACGCGTACGCGCGCCACTTCGTCGCCTGGAACTCGCGCGACGATTTCTCGTCGAGCGCATCGAGTTCCTGCCGTACGGTGGCTCGTTGGCCGATTCGCGAGAGCAGGTAGGGGCGGACGACCATGCGGTGCGGCAGTTTTGGAATCAGGCGCTCGGCCTCGGCCATTCGTCCGTTCTGCACGAGAATGTCGGCGCTGAGCGCGATGCTGGTCAGGTTGGTCGAGTCGTTCTCGATCGAGCGCCGCGACTCGGCGAGCGCGCTGTCCACCTGCCCGTCGAGGTAGAGCTCGTAGGCGAGCTGGCTGAGCACGAGCGCCGACGCGGGGTCCTCGAACCGCGCCATGCGTAGCTGCTGCAGCGCGTCGCGGTGCCGGCCGAACAGTCGGAGAAACCGCGCGTACTGTACGCGCGCCTCCACATCGCGCGCATCACGCGCGATGGCGGCGCGCAGTTCCACCTCGGCGCTGTCCCATTGGAAGGCGTACTGGTGGACAATCGCCAGTGCGATGTGCGGCTGCGCCAGCGAGGGCGCGAGCGAAAGGGCGCGCTGTGCCGTGCGGGTTACCTCGTCGATCACGCCGCGCGCCGGCACGTTTTCGAAGTACGGAAAGAGGGCGAGCGCCATGCTGAGCCCCGACCATGCGCGCGCGAACGAGGAATCCTCGCGAATCGCCAGCCGAAACATCTCGGCGCTCTGCTTCACGCTGAGCCCCCGACGGTTCAGCCCGACCATCCCGCGCAGGTAGAATCGATACGCTTCGCTGTTCGACGTCGTCCCCTCCGATGCTGCCGCCGTCGCCGAACCGATGGCACCGGGAAAGAGTGACCTAAGCGTCGACAACAGGCTGCGGTCGATCAGGTCGACGGCACCGGCCTGCTGCTCCGCGGTGAATGGGAAGACGTCGGCCCAGATGCTCGAGCCATCCGAGGCGCGCGCGAGATCTGCCGAGAGAATCCAGCGCCCGCGGTCCTGCCGGACGACGCCGGTCATCACGTAGTCGGCCTTGAGCTTCTGCCCGGCCTCGATGACATCCACACCGAGCTGGCCACGAAAGAGTCGCGCTCCCGCGCGGCTCTTGACCTGGATTCCCGGAACGTACATGAGCGAGGCGGCGACTTCGTCCGACAGCGATTCCAACACGAATTCCATCGAGGAATCGGCTGCCGTATTTCCGAACGGGAGGACGGCGAGCGAGATCGGCGCGACCACGGCGGGGCGGCGATAGAAGGCCAGGCCCGCGACTCCGATAAGTATCGCAGCGATCGCCGTCACACCCAGCACGAGCGCGCGCCGACTCGGTGCGACGACAGGCTGCCGTCTCGCCATTGGAGAGGAGATCGCGGGACCGGCGTTGGCCGAACCGTCCAGGACTCCAAGGACGTCACGCACGTTCTGCGGTCGCTCGTCGGGGAGCTTGGCGAGGCAGCGCGCGACGAGTTCCGAGATCGACGCGGGGACTTCGGGGCGCACGTCGGACAGCGGGCGCGGGACCCGGGTCAAGTGTGCCGCCACCATCTGGTGCACCGACGGTTCGGAGAACGGCGGCGCCCCGGTGAGGAGCTCAAACGCAAGGCAGCCAAACGAGTAGATGTCGGCGCGGTGATCGGTGGCGGGATCGCCCATCGCTTGTTCGGGCGCCATGTACGTCGGGGTTCCCAGTGCCAGCCCGGTCTGCGACAGCGTGGGCGCGCTCGCCTCACTGAGTGCAGCGCTCACGGCCTTGGCGATCCCGAAGTCCGTGACGACGACCGCGCCCCCGGAGAGCATCACGTTGTCCGGCTTCACGTCGCGATGCACCACGCCGTGGGCGTGCGCATGGGCGAGGGCACGCGCGACATCGCGCAGGATGCCTAACGCGTCGGGGATGGGGAACGCACCGTCGGCGCGCAGGCGCTCGCGGAGCGACGGTCCCTCCTCGAATGGCATCACGAAGTACAGCGTCCCCGCCGCCTCGCCCGAGTCGTACAGCGGGACGATGTTCGGGTGGCGCAGGCGGGCCGCGATCTCGATCTCGCGCAGGAAGCGGTCGTGACCTAACGAGACGGAGAGTTCAGGGCGGATCACCTTGATCGCGACGTCGCGCCCGTGCTTGGAGTCGTGCGCGAGGTAGACCCGCGCCATCCCTCCTCGCCCGAGTTCCCGCCCCACGCGATACCGATCGCCGACCAGTTCGGGGAGGAGCGGACCGTCCGGCTCGGCCGTCAACGTGTCGAAGCGATCGGCGGCGGCCGCATCAAGAAGTGGCCAGTCGCGCTCGCACTCGGCGAGGAGGCGCGCGAGTGCGGCACGCCGCGCCGGGTTTCCCCCGCCCAGCACCTCGAGCAGTGCGGGACGTTCCTCGGGCGGCGCGTCGAGCAGCTGATCGAGCAGCGGCTCCAGCGACGCCCAATCATCAGGGAGGAGCGGGTCCGCCTCGCTGTCGGGGGCATCACCACTCACGCCGAGAGTCCCTGACGGAGGAGCATCCGTGCCTTGACCCAGTCGCGCTGCACCGTCCGCACCGTCACACCTAACGCTTCGGCGGTCTCCTCGTCGGTGAGCCCGCCGAAGAAACGACAATCGACCACCTGCGCCAGCCGCGGCTCGACGTCCGCAAGGCGATCGATCGCGTCGTTCAGCAGGAGCAACGCCTCGGCCTGATCGTCGGCAGCCAGTTCGTTGCTGTCGAGTGAAATCCGCTCGAGCTTTCCTTCCCGCTTGAGCGCACCGCGAGCCTTGGCGCGATCGACGAGGACATGGCGCATGACGACGGAGGCGAGCGCGAAGAAGTGCCCGCGGTCACGCCAGGCCTTGCGCGACTGTTCGGCAAGCTTGAGGTAGGCCTCGTGCACGAGTCCAGTGGTCGACAGCGTCCCACCGCGCTCGCGCCGGACCAGCTGGTGACGCGCGATGATCCGGAGTTCCTCGTACGCCTCGGGCATGAGGGCATCGAGCGAGTCGCGACGGTGCGATGGCGCCCGTGGTCGAGGGGCCAAGGCGCCGTCGTGCAAGACATTCGACTCGTCACCCTGCACGTCAGAACCTCCGCTGCATGCGCCGTCCCGCCACCTGCACAGAACCTATGCGGCGACGTGCAACGCGCCAGCGCGCATGGAGTCGCCTCCGAGCGCGCATGGAGTCGCGCGCCGGCGCGCCGGTTCGCTCCGAACCGCAGTTGGACGATCGAGACGTCGAAGCCGGGAAATTGCTTTCTTCCCCCCGCCGAAATACGCGACAATATTCCCGCGCGGCCGGGGACTCGCCCCGGACTCCGTCTTGCAATTCGGCCGGAGGTGCGGGGAGGCATGGATGCCATTCGCCGTGCAAGCGTCGGCGCCGAGGGAGAGCACGCACCGCTCTCTCGAGTGGCGCGTGCGCGCGCGTTCCGCTGGCGCGGTCGCGCGCTCCACCCCTATCCGACGATGCTCGCGCTCGGAGCAATGGCCGGGATCGTCACCGCGACTCGCCTCGCGCCGTGGCTCGCCCTCCCCCCTGCGCGCACCTACGCCGCGCTCGTCCTCCTCCTCGTCCCCGCGCTCGCCGGATCGAGGCTCCTCTTCGTGGTCATGCACTGGGCGCAGTTCCGCGACGCCCCAGGCAGCATCTGGCGAACGAACAGCGGCGGACTCGCGCTTTACGGCGGACTCCTGCTCACGCTCGCGCTCTCGTTCCCGCTCCTGCGCGCGTTGCGCCTGCCGGTGGCCGAATTCTGGGACTCGGCCACCGTCGTGATCCTCATCGGGATGGCCTTCACAAAGGTCGGGTGCCACCTCAACGGTTGCTGCGTCGGACGTCGCTCCTCGGCGTGGTGGGCGGTCGCCATCACCGACGGCCGCGGCAAACGGACCCGACGTCTCCCGGCCCAACTCGTCGAAGGGGCGCTGGCGGTCCTGTTGTTCGCCCTTGCCCTCCTCGCGCGCGCCAGGTTGCAGCTCGCGGGCTCCCTCTTTCTCACCGGCGCCATCGGTTACGGCATCGGACGATTCCTCCTCGAAGCAATTCGCGAGACCGCGGGTCGCGAGCGCGACGTCGCGATCAATCGCGTGATCTCCGGCGTCCTGGCGACAGCCGCCGCGATCGCACTCGGGATTCTCGCAGCCCCGACGCAGTTCATGTAGTTGTCCCCCGCCCCTTCCCCCCCGACCCGACGCGCAGCGGAACGCGCGCACGGGAGATCTCCCCACGCTGCATCCACACACAGGAGTCTCTTCCCATGGCGTCCGCGAACGATTTCTTCAATGAGCTCAAGGCAGCCAACGTCCGGCTCGATGCGCTCATTACGTCGACGGGTGAAGTCCGCGCCGCCGTGGACAACGTGGCGGCGAAGATGGACCAGTCGGTGGCGCTCGAGTCGACGATCCGCGACGCGCTGATTCATCAGATCAGGCAGAACGAGACGATCATCTGCCTGCTCAAGCAGATCGCCGACAACACCTGCCGCACGCTCAACGAGTCGCATCGGCAGACCGGGCTCCAGACGACGATCCGCGACAACACCACGACGCTCGCCGATCTCTACTCGGTCGAGCACGCCGAGGCGGCGCTCGTGCGCGACCGCGAACTCGCGCTCAAGAAGCAGATCGAGGCGTGCTGCCCGCCCCCAGTCGCAGAGACGGTGTGCAGCCCGAAGCCCTGCCCCGAACCCGACCCCTTCAAGGTCCCGGTCATCCTCCTCAAGAGCGAACCGCCGAAGAAGGGTGGGAAGAAGTGACGCGCCAAACCTGATACCAGGACGACGCATGATCGGGACTGCCATCGGCGCGGCGTTGGCCATGCTTGCACTGGATCGTTGGACCAAGGCACACGTGCGCACACGCCCCCCCGGTCGCTGGTCCGTCGCGTTCGCGCCGGGCGTGATGGTGCGACACGTGCGCGTCCCGGTGAACCCAGGCACCGCGTTGCGCTGGGCGGTCGCGTTGCTCGTCCCGGTGACGATACTTGCGGTCGCGGTGATGCCCGGCGGCGTCTTCGACACCGCGGCATCGCAGGGCGGCGTCGGCGCCGCGGTGGCGGGGGCTGCGAGCAACGTCTTCGACCGCGTGCGCTATCGCTGCATGACCGACTTTTTCTGCGTGGGATGGTGGCCTCCCTTCAACGTCGCCGACGTCGCCATCGTCGCCGGTGTCGCCACCGCACTGTTCTCACTCGCCCGCACGGGACTCCCATGACGTACTGGTATCTGTGGCTCACCCCACTCGCCGTCGGAGCGATCGTCGCGCTCCTCGGATTTGTCGGCTGCCAACTGGTATTTCCGCTCGACGACGTCGACATCGGCGACTTCACCGTGTACGACGAAACCGTGCTGGCCGACTCGCCGGTGATGTACCTGCGGCTGCAGGAGAGCTCGCCGGGAACCGTCATTCCCGGCGGGGAAGCCGTCGACCTCGCCGGGGGGAACCACCCCGGCGTCTACGAACGGTTAGGTAACGCACTCCCCGATGACCCGGCCACGCTCTCGCCCGCGGCTGGGCCCCCGCTCCTCGAGATCGGGATCGCGCCGGCGCTCCTGCCGCCCGAGTCGCTGACGACGGCTATCCGCGTGCGCGCGGCGCGCGTGCGCGTCCCCTTCTCCGCCGCCATCAACCCGGCACAGTTCACCTTCGAAGTCTTCGTGCAGGCGGAATGGGACCTGTCCGTCCTCGGTCGCTATTACGCCGTCGTGGAGAACACCGACAAGCCAGCCGTCGGGTCTACCAATTCGAAGCAGAAGGGGTTCGCCATCTACGCCGGCCCCGAGAGCCCTGGCAATCCCCAGACGCCGTATCGCTGGCAGCTGTGGGTGGGCTCGGGGTCCGACTTCCGACAACTCGCCGAGCAACCCCCCGTCGACCCCAACAATCCCGGGCCGCTCGTCGAGGCCGCGCCAACCTACCTCGGCGTAACATGCGATGGTTCGGAGTACCAGCTCTTCGCCTACAACGACGGGCGCGACATCGATGCCGTGAAGTATCGGCTCGTCCCGCAGCCGTATGTCCCCAATACCAACGGCGACATGACGATCGGAATGGCCCAGGCCTCACGCTCGCTCGTCCCGCCATTCCCGGGCCCCGCGAACCGCAACCTGTATCCCTTCATCGGCAAGCTGCAGGAGGTCGCGCTGTACAATGCGGTCCTCACCGAGGCACGCATCGTCTCGCATATCACGACAGCGTTTTATGGCGGGTAGCGACCTCGTCACCGGCCATGACCTTCCGCGAGTTTGCACGGTATGGAGCGCGGTCGACGCGTCGCCGGTAGATTTCGACCTGTCTCCTGCTGGATGTTGACGTTGCCTCGCCAATTCCTCCTTCGAGCGATTCCGCTCATCATCGCCACCGCCTGCAGCTCGGTCGACGGTCCCTCGGGCGCGTTGGACGACCATCTCAAGGCGTGGCGCGAGGTCGAACCACCGTCGTACGAGTTCGAGTACGCGATGCAGTGCTTCTGCCTGGAGTCCGGTATCTGGTGGCGGATTCAGGTGAGCAACCACGCCTTCGTGAGCGCAACTCCCGTCGATCCGGCGCTCGCGGCAGGACATGTCGCGCGCCGGCTCAGCATCGACTCCGTCTTCGCCATCGCCCGCGCGGCACTCAACGACAAGAAGGGATCCGTCGGGATCACGTACGACCCTACCTGGCACAATCCCAGCGCGATCCTCGCCGACCCGATCAAGAACGCCATCGACGACGAGTGGGAATTGCACGTGCGCGAGTTGAAATCGACGCCCTAGGACCGACGCGAGCTCCCGCCGGCGCGCCCGGCGCGCCGGCACCCCCGTCCCCCGTCCCCCGTCTCCCGTCCCCTAATCACCTCCTGCCCGCAGACGCAGGGGTCGACCTCACTTCGCGAGAAACTCCACCACCAACGCGATCGTCGCCGTCGGATTCTCCTCCATGATCCAGTGCCCCGACTTGGGGATGATCGCGCCGCGCACGTTCGTCGCCACCGCCCGCATGGCATCGGCCTGCAGCGTCCCGAACGACCCTTCCCCGCCCAGCGCGAGCACCGGCATCGTCAGCTTGCCAGCTGCAACGAAGGCGCGGTTGTCGACGCCGTCCTGATCGAAGGCCTTGAACTGCTCCATCGCCGCGTGAATCGCCCCGGGGCGCGCGTATAGCTCGGCATAGTGGCGACGCGTCGCCTCGTTGAAGGTGCGCGGATCGACCGAGAACTCGTTCCAGAAGCGATCGAGATAGATCCGCTCGCGCCCCGCCACGAGTCGCTCCTCGTCCGGACCGTTAAATGAGAAGTGCCAGGTCCCATGCCCGTGCGCGACCTGGTCCCAAGGTCCAACTCCGGGAAGCGGGGCGTCGATCTCGACGAGATGCCGCACCCGGTCGCGATGCTCGGCGGCGAAGGCATAGCCGACCATGTTGCCGATGTCGTGCGTGACGAGATCGATCGACCCGATCTCGAGCGCGTCGAGCACACCGGCGATGTCGTACCCCTGCGTCTTCTTGTCGTATCCTTTGGCCGGACGATCCGAGAGCCCCATCCCGCGAAGATCCGGGACGATGACGGTATGATCGGCGACGAGCCTGGCCGCCAGCGCCCCCCACATGTCTCCCGACTCCCCAAAGCCGTGCAGCAGAACGACGGCCGGCCCCGTGCCACCGACGCGGACGAAGAGCGTCGTCCCGTTGGTCGCGATGCGCTGTGCGTGAAAGGAGGTGGGAAAGGGGACCACCTGCGCGCCGGCGTGCGAGGCGCACAACACTCCGAGCAACAACGATGCGCGCATCACCGCGCGATTCGAGCGTCGCATGGCTTCGTCTCCGTTTGAAGTCGTCGTCTCTTGGCAGGTACGCGCACACTGCCCCCGACTGAAAACCCGACGCCTCATTCAGACGGGGAATCTTTGTCCCGCCCAGCCGCCGGAGACGAACTGGTGCGCCCCCGGGAACCCCGACGCCAACGCCCCCGCCGGCGCCCCCGCCGGCGCGTAACGCGCGCCGGCACTCCCGTCCCCCGTCCCCCGTCTCCCGTCCGATTTCCAGTTCCCGCCCGCCGCCCTTCCCCCGCGACCGCGCGCAGCCGACCTTTCCGCCCCTCATGCGCAAGCTCTACCTCGTCCTCGCCGCACTCCTCGCGGCGCACGTCGCACTCCTCCTCGTCCACCCCTCCGGAGCCCAGCAGCTCGAGACTGGCGCAGGACTCGACGTCGGGATCGTCTTCGACCTTGGCGGACGCGGCGACAAGTCGTTCAACGACGGCGCGTATCTCGGCGCCGAACGTGCCGCCAAGGAGCTCGGCGCGCGGGTGCGTTTTATCGAACCGGGCGAGAACTCCGATCGCGAGGCCGGGCTCCGTCTGCTTGCCGCCGAGGGGATGGACCTCGTCGTCGGTGTCGGCTTCATCTTCTCCGACGACCTCACGCAGCTGGCCAAGGAGTATCCGAACGTCCGCTTCGCCGGCGTCGACTACGCCGTCTCGCTCGACTCGGCGGGGAACGCGATCCAGCCCCCCCCAAACCTCGCCGCGCTCAAGTTCCGCGAAGAGCAGGGGTCGTTTCTCGTGGGCGCGCTGGCGGCGCTGGTCGGGAAGTCGAAGAAGGTCGGCTTCGTGGGCGGGATGGACTTCCCGCTGATCCACAAGTTCGAGGTCGGCTACAAGGCCGGCGTGAAAGCGGTCTGTCCCGACTGTGAAGTGATCGCGCAATACGCAGGTGTCACCCCCGAAGCGTTCCGCAACCCGGGGCGCGGTCTCGAGCTCGCGCTCTCGCAGTACCAGTCGGGCGTCAACGTGATCTTCCACGCCTCCGGCTCGACGGGGCTCGGCGTTTTCGAGGCGGCACGCCGGCGCGGGAAGCTGGCGATCGGCGTCGACGCCGATCAGTACAACGAGGCGCCAGGGTACATCCTCACCTCGATGGTGAAGGGAGTGGATGCCGCAGTGTTCGATGCGATCCAGCAAGTGAAGGACGGAACGTTCCACGGCGGAATCTTCCAGCTCGGGCTCAAGGAACGCGGCGTGGACTACATCTATGATGCCAACAACCGCGCGCTGATCCCGGATTCGGTGCATGCGCAAGTGGAAGCGCTCCGGAAACGGATCATCGACGGCGAGATCGTCGTGCCGAGTACGAGATGACGGGGACGGGAGACGGGGGACGGGAGACGGGGGTGGCGCTTCGCGCCGTGGGCGTGGCGAAGCGGTTTGGTGCCGTGCGCGCGAACTCGAACGCATCCCTGACTGTTTCGCGCGGTGAGATCCACGCGGTCGTTGGGGAGAACGGCGCGGGGAAGTCCACGCTCATGCGCATGCTCGCCGGGATGTTTCCGCCCGACGAAGGGATCATCGAGGTCAACGGGCGCGACGTGACCGGGTGGACGACGCGCGAGGCGATCGCCGCTGGAGTGGGGATGGTCCACCAGCACTTCATGCTCGTCCCGACGCTCACCGTCGCCGAGAACCTGGTGCTCGGTCAGGAATTGACCAAAGGAGTGCAGCTGGACCGCGCTGGCGCCGAGGCGGCGGTGCGCGCGCTGTGCGAGCGCACGGGACTCACGGTCGATCCGCGCCGGCTCGTCTCCGATCTCACGGTCGGTGAAGCGCAGCGCGTCGAGATCCTCAAGGTGCTCTACCGCGGCGCGAAGATCCTCATCCTCGACGAACCGACGGCGGTCCTGTCGCCGCCCGAGGTGGTGGAGCTGTGGCGCGTGTTGCGGCGCCTGACGAGTGAAGGGGGGACCGTCGTCCTCATCACGCACAAGCTCGACGAGGTGATCGAGATCTCGAAGACGATCACGGTCATGCGCGCCGGCGAGACGGTCGGGAGCGTCCCGACGCACGAGACGACGCCGGCGGGAATTGCGAGAATGATGGTGGGGCGGGATGTGGCGCTGGGAACGCTGGACGGGGGACGGGAGACCGGGGACGGGAGTGCGGCTGTCGCCGCGGATCGAGTCCTCCTTGTCGATCACCTCACCGTCGCGTCCTCCCGCTCGCCTAACGAAGTGGATGACGTCTCCTTCGACGTGCGCGCTGGGGAGATCTTCGGGATCGCCGGCGTGGAGGGGAACGGCCAGACGGAACTCATCGAGGCGATCGCCGGATTACGCGCGCCGAGCGCGGGGACGATCACGCTCGAAGGGAACGACATCACCCGCTTCTCGGTGCGCGCGCGAAGCGACGCCGGGCTCTCGCACATCCCCGAGGATCGGCATCGTCGCGGGCTCGTCCTGGACTACCCCGTCAGCGACAACCTTATCCTCGGGCTTCAGGACCGTTTCGCAGCTAGTGGCGCGCTGCAGGGCGAACGAATCCGCGCCAATGCCGAGCGCCGCATCTCGGAGTTCGACATCCGCCCGCCGGCGCCGGGGCTTCCGGCGCGCGCTCTCTCCGGCGGCAACCAGCAGAAGATCGTCATCGCCCGCGAGATGCGCGGGCGCGAGTACTCGCTCCTCCTCGCCTCGCAGCCTACACGCGGCGTGGATGTCGGGGCGATCGAGTTCATCCACGCACAACTCCGCGCCGCGCGCGAGGCGGGCAAGGGGGTGTTGCTGGTCTCGGCGGACCTGGTGGAAGTGTTGTCGCTGGCGGACCGGGTGGCGGTGATGTACGAGGGACGGATGGTTGCCATCCTCGACTCGGGCGAGGCGACGCGGGAGAAGGTGGGGGCCCTTATGGTCGGTCTCGGGGCGGGAGACGGGGGACGGGAGACGGGAGTGGCGCGAACTGGGACGGGAGACGGGGGACGGGAGACGGGAGTGGCGCCTTCGGCGCCGGAGGACACTCGCCCATGAGTCTCGTCAATCCGCGCATCCCCTCACCCGGGAACGACACAACCCCCCGTCCCCCGTCTCCCGTCTCCCGTCTTCTGTCAGCGTTACTTCCACCCGCCACCGCGCTGCTCATCGCCGCGGTCGTCGGCGATCTCCTCATCCTCTCGTTCGGACAGTCCCCCGCCGAAGTCTTCAAGCTCCTCCTCGAGGGGACGTGGGGGAACGCGTATGGCTTCGGGCAGGTGATCTACAAGGCGACGACGCTCACTTTCACCGGGCTCTCCGTCGCCATCGGCATTCGCGCTGGGCTCTTCAACATCGGCGCCGAAGGGCAATTGGCGATGGGAGGGTTCTGCGCGGCGCTCGTGGGGCTGTGGCTCCCGGCCGGCACACCAGCATTTGTGGCGATCCCCGTCTGCCTCGTCGCCGCGGCGTTAGGCGGGGCGACGGTCGCCAGCGTCCCGGGGGTCCTCAAGGCGCGCTTCGGGGCCAGTGAAGTGATCGTGACGATCATGGTCAACTTCATCACCCTCGCCTTCCTCAACTGGATCGTCTCGGCCAAGCTCAACGTTGCCGAATCGTTGCACACCCCGGAGATCCACGCCGGCGCCGTGGCGCGCCTGTCGGACGTGTTCACGATGTTCCGCGGCTCGGCGGCGAACTTCGTCCTCCTCGCCGCCCTTGCAGCTGCCGGCTACGTCGGCTGGTACCTCTTCCGCACGCGCGCCGGCTTCGACCTGCGCGCCGTGGGGCTCCAGCCCGACGCCGCGGAGTACGGCGGGGTGAAGGTCGGCGCGGTCTGGCTCAGGGCGATGCTCCTCGCCGGCGCGCTCGCGGGGATCGGCGGGACCAACTACGTCCTCGGCTACAAGCAGTACTACGAAGAGGGATTCGCGGCGGGGGCCGGCTTCATCGGGATCGCCGTGGCGCTCGTCGGGCGCAACAACCCGGTCGGGGTAGTGATCGCGGCCTTCCTGTTCGCCACGCTTTCGCAGGGGGGGCTCGCGGTCAACGCCGTCGTTCCCAAGCAGATGGTGGACGTCCTCACTGCTGTGGTGATCATCGCCGTGGCGACCTCGGTCCCCGAGGTGCAACGCCTGGTGAAGGGGGCGGCGGCGGGGATCGGGCGCGGCGCCCGGCGGGGGGCGGCGCAATGATCGTCCTCGCCTTCCTCGTCCAGACGCTGCGCATCGCGATCCCCTATCTCTTCGCGGCAGCTGGCGGCATCCTCTCCGAACGCTCGGGGATCATCGCCCTCACCCTCGAAGGGTGGATGCTGAGTGGCGCCTTCACCGCGGTGATCGGGGCGTACTATTCGGGCTCGCCGTGGGTCGGGATGCTCTGTGGTATCGGCGGCGGGGTGCTGGCCGCACTCCTTCATGCCCTCGCGTGCATCCGTTTCCGCGCCGACCAGGTGGTGGTGGGGATCGCGATCAATCTCATGGCGGTTGGAATCACGCGGTTCTTTCTTCGCCTCGCGTTTGATTCGTCTTCGAACTCTCCGCGCGTGGTGGGATTTGATTTTGGGACGGGGGACGGGGGACGGGGGACGGGAGTGCTCGCTTCGCTCGCGAACCCTTTGGTGCTTCTTGGTATTCTCTCGCTTTGGTTCGTCTGGTGGATTCTCTATCGCACGCCGTTCGGGTTGCGGCTGCGGGCGGTCGGGGAAAAACCTGAGGCGGCGGCCTCCCTCGGGATCGGGGTGAATCGCGTGCGATGGATCGCCGTAGTGGGGGCGGGGGCGTTGGCGTCGCTGGGCGGGAGCTATCTCGCGCTCGAGCAGCACCAATTCACCGATAGCATGACGGCGGGGCGCGGCTTCATTGCGCTCGCGGCAGTTATCTTCGGCAAGTGGGAGCCGGGCCGCGTGGCGATCGCCTGCCTCCTGTTTGCCGCCGCCGAGACGCTTCAGATCCAACTTCAGGGGCTTCAACTGATTCCGTCACAGTTCGTCGAGATGATTCCGTACGTCCTGACCATCGTGGCCGTGGCTGGTGTGGTCGGACGCGCCACGCCACCGGCGGCGCTGGGCAAGGTGAGCGAGTAACCGCGTGCAATTCGACATCGCGCAATCGCTGCAGTCGCCGGCCGTCCGCCTGATCGGCGGCGTGATCGCCGCCGGGCTGCTCTTCATCCTCGCGCAAGAAGTCCGGAAGATTCCGAAGAAGCTGTTCGCCCTCATGGCGACCGCCTTCATCGACATGATCGGGCTCCTGATGATCATCCCGATCATTCCGTTCTACGCCAAGGAGCTGGCGTCGAACGGGTTGGACCTCGGTCCGATACATCTCGGTATCGGGATGATCCAGGCGATCCTCGTCTCGTCGTTCACCGTTGCGCAGCTGATCAGCGCCCCGGCGTGGGGGCGCTTCTCCGACAAGCATGGCCGCCGCCCTGCCCTCCTCATCGCGTTAGGCGCGTCGGCGATCGCGTACCTCGTCTTCGGCTTCGCCACCTCGCTCTGGATGCTCTTCCTCTCGCGGATCATGCAGGGCGCGGGGGGAGGCACGGTGGGAGTGATCCAGGCCTACGTCGCCGACAGCGTCGCCCCCGAGGACCGCGCCCGCTCGTTAGGGTGGCTGTCGGCGGCGACCAACCTGGGCGTGGCGCTTGGCCCGGTGCTCGGGTCGGTCGCCGTCTCGGTCGGCAAGATGGATCTCGCCCCGGGGGGCGGGACGTTCATGCTGGGGCGCGCTGCGCCGGGCATCGTGGCCGCGCTTCTGTGCCTGCTGAACATCCTCTTCGTGCAGCGCTACTTGAAGGAATCGCGCGAGGAGACCGAAGCGGCCGCCGGATCGTCGCGCCGGCGCACTTCGCGCGAGGCGCTCTGGCGCGTGATCTCGCATTCGGCCGATCCATCGTCGCGACTCATCCTGATCTACGCGATCGCGATGGGATCCTTCCAGGGTGTCACGGCGATGCTCCCGCTCTTCCTCGCCGCACGCTGGCAGGTCGACGAGACGAGCATCGGCTACTTCTTCATGTATGTGGGCGCAATTTCGGTCTTCACGCGCGTGCTCATTCTCGGGCGCGCGGTCGACCACTTCGGCGAGGCGCGTCTCTCCCGCTTTGGACTCGCAATCCTGGCGACCGGAATCGCCGGGATGCCACTCTCGATGCACTGGTCGATGCTGGCGCTCGCCGTCGCCTGCATTCCGCTGGGGACCGCCTTCACCTTCCCCTGCGTCACCTCGCTGCTGTCACGGGTGATCAACCCCAACGAGCGCGGGCTGTACATGGGGATGCAGCAGACCTATGGTGGAGTGGCCCGCATCATCTTCCCGTTGTGGGCAGGCTTCGCCTTCGACAAGCTCGGGTCAGGCATTCCGTTCTACACGTCGGCGATCGCCGTCTCGCTGACGATCTTCCTGGGGCTCGGCCTCGACCAGTTCGCGAAGGCCAAGCCCGCCATCGCGTAGGAGGACGACGCATGGCTCGACAGACTCCAACTCCGGAAGGAGGGCGCGCGCTCCCGGCCGTCATCGGTGAGCGCGAGCGCGAGCGTGTAGTCCGCGACCTGGGAGACCACTTCGCGCAGGACCATCTCACGCTCGACGAGTACGAGTTCCGCGTGCAGGCCGCGCTGCAGGCGACGCAGTGGTACCAGCTCGACGCCACGACCAACGATCTCCCGCCGCTCGCCGGATTGGGTGGCGCGCCGGCGATGCTCGACGAGCCTGCACTCGAGCAGGGATCGGGGAGCAAGGCGCGCACGCTTCTGGCGATCATGGGCGGACTGGTGCGGCGCGGCAGCTGGCTCGTGCCCAAACAATTGCGTTCGTTGGCGATCATGGGCGGCATCGAACTCGACTTGCGCGATGCCACGCTCACCGGTGCGATCACCGAGATCCACGCGCTGGCGCTGATGGGAGGCGTGGACATCACCGTCCCTCCCGGCGTCCGCCTGGAGGTCGACGGCCTGGCGATCATGGGGGGATTCGAGGATCAGGCGGGGAGCTTCCCGGCGATCGCGCAGCACGACGCGCCGGTGATCCGGGTGACCGGTCTCGCGCTCATGGGTGGGGTGGTGACACGCATGAAGCCACGCGGCTGGGACACGGGCGACGACGACGAATGACGAGCGCGACGCGCGTGAGCCGACGGCGGTTGCACCCGGCGGTGCGGTTCGTCGCGCCGCTCGCGTCGCGTGTCGTCGCGCCGCTCGCGTCGCGTGTCGTCGCGCCGCTCGCGCTCTTGTCTATTTGTCTGATTGAGAATGTTGGCGCGCAGGAGCCGGTCGCGTGGCGCGACTCCCTCGTCTTCCATACCTTCTCGATCGCCGCGATAGACCCGCGCACCGGTGAAGTCGGCGTGGCGGTGACGACGCGGGTGCCGTGCGTCGGGAATGGCGTCCCGTGGGTCCGCGCCGGTGTGGGTGCGGTGGCAACGCAGGCCAACACCCGCACCGAGTACGGCGCCGAGTTGCTCGACGCGATGGCCAAGGGCGAGGGGGCACAATCGGCGCTCACTCGTCTCCTCGCCACCGATACCAGCGCGGCGTCTCGTCAGGTCGGCGTGATCGGGATCGACGGGCGGAGCGCTCAGCACACGGGGTCGCGCACCTCGCCCTGGGCGGGACACCGTGCGGGGACAAACTACGTGACGCAGGGCAACCTCCTCGAAGGATCACAGGTGGTCGAAGCCGTGGCGAAAACGTTCGAAAGAAGCGAAGGATCGCCGCGCCACCTCGCCGACCGGCTCATCGAGGCGATCGCCGCGGGGCACGCAGCGGGAGGCGACGCCCGCAAGGGGCGCCCGCAGTCGGCGGCGGTCATCGTCGCCGACTCGCGCCCCGGTCGCGCCCGACGCGCCGACGGCGTCACCGTCAACATCTCGGTCTGCGAGAATCCTGAGCCGGTCGACGAGCTGCGACGCATCTACGACACCATCTCGCAGACGCTCGGCTATCGCACGCTGCAGCAGTTCGGCGGCAACGACATCTGGCAGCTCAAGGTGATGCTGCACGCGCTCGGGCTCTTCCGGCCGGGGAGCGCGCCGCTGGTGGCGGGGGATGACGCGAATCTCTACACGGCCGAAGCGATCGCTGCGGTCGACGCGTTCCGAGCGGCGCATGGGTTGTCTGGTCCCTCGGTCGGCTCGCCAGCGGGGCTGGTCGACGCCGAGACGGTCGCGCGCCTGTGGGCGGAACTGGAGAAGGGCGGGAAGGCGCGCGCCGTGCGCGAGCAGCTGCTGGAGTCGACCGCTGTGAGGCGTTAGGTGAGCAAGCCCGTCCCGGGACTCGTCGAGCGCTTCAACGCCGCCTTCGGCTCGCGCTACGCCGTGGAGCGCGAGCTGGGGACGGGGGCGACGGCGACCGTCGTCCTCGCCAACGACGTGCGTTATCAGCGCCGAGTCGCCGTAAAGCTCTTTCGCCCCGAGGTCGCCGAGGTGATGGGGCACGAGCGCTTCGCCCGCGAGATCGCGCTCGTCGCCAAGCTCAATCATCCGCATATCGTCCCGCTTCTCGATTCGGGGGACGAGGACGGCCTGATGTTCTACGTCATGCCCGCCGTCGACGGCGAGACACTGCGCGACCGCCTCACGCGCGAGGGACAACTCCCCGTAGACGAGGCGATTCAGATCGCCCGCGACGTCGCCGTCGCGCTCGACCACGCGCACCTGCAGGACGTGGTGCACCGCGACATCAAGCCGGAAAACATTCTCCTCACGCACGGAACCGCGGTGGTCGCCGACTTCGGGATCGCCAAGCTTCTGAACGAGAGCGCGAGCGGGAATTCGCTCACCCGTGCGGGGATGGCGGTGGGAACAGTCACGTACATGAGTCCCGAGCAGGCGAGCACGGGCCCGGTCGACGGGCGCGCCGACGTCTACTCGTTAGGGTGCGTCCTCTTCGAGATGCTGGCCGGGCGCCCGCCCTTCGTCGGGACGACGATGCGCTCGGTGGTCGTGAGCCACTTCACCGACCCTGTGCCGAGCCTGCACCGCCTGCGTCAGGAGGTCGCGCCGTCGGTGGAGATGGCGATCAGCACGGCGCTGGCCAAGAACCCCGACGACCGTTTCGCCACCGCGACCGACTTCATCAACGCGCTGGCGAAGGCGCGGCGCGCTGCGTCGCGCGAGCGGATGTGGCAGCAGCTCGGCGGGGGAACGACGCCGCCTCCCAAGTCGGGAGAGTGGCACAAGGGGGCGATTCCGCCCGAGTGGATGCAGCCGCCAGGTGCAACGCCGGCCGCGGCGCCCGCTCCCGCTCCCCTCGCGTCGCCAGCGGCACCCGCCGCCGCGCGCGCGCATGACGCGGCTGACGCGACTGCCGCGCCGACGCGTGCGGGCGACGATGCGCCTTCCGCACCCGAGCCGGCTCGCGGCTTCGGCAGCTGGCGAGCGTTTCTCGCCGCGAGCGTCTTGCTCGTCGCCGCGGTCATCGCCTGGCTCCTGATGCGCTAGGCGTCGCGCCGGGATGCTTCGTCGGAAATGCGGCGCTCGGCGCAGCGCCCGCCCTACGGATCTCGCGAGGTGCTGGACCGCGGGGCGATGAGGGACGATCGTGGGGTTTGTGGCGCGCGGGTGGCGAATCGCGCATCGGAAGGCCACGTTGTCCGCGTCGTCGCGCACGTGCCCGAACCAGTCGCCCAGACCCATGACCAACTTCAACATCGACGCCCAGCAGGAGCTTACCTACGACGCCATCGTCATCGGCTCGGGGATCAGCGGCGGCTGGGCCGCGAAAGAGTTGTGCGAGCAGGGACTCAAGACACTCGTCCTCGAACGGGGGCGACTGGTCCGTCACGGCGTCGACTATCCGACCGCGACCAAAGATCCGTGGGATTTCGACCTGCGCGGCTCCCTCTCGGCCGAGGATCGGAACGATCACGAGATCGGCGTGCGGGTTGGCTTCATCAGTGAGAACAACAAGCACTTCTACGCCAACGATCGAGAGAATCCCTACACCGAGGTGAAGCCGTTTCTCTGGGTGCGGGCCCATCAGATGGGAGGGCGTTCGCTGCTCTGGGGAAAGCAGACGTATCGATGGTCGGACCTCGATTTCGAGGCCAACGCGAAGGACGGCCACGGCGTCGACTGGCCGATCCGCTATCGCGACATCGAAGAGTGGTATACCTACGTCGAGAAGTTTGCCGGAATCAGCGGTGAAGCGTTAGGGCTCCCGCACCTGCCCGACAGTCACTTCCTCCCGCCGATGGAGCTGAATTGCGTCGAGCAGCACGTGAAGGCGCGCATCGAGCGCGATTTCCCGGGGCGCCATCTCATCATCGGCCGCGTCGCGCACCTCACCGAGCCGCTCAACGGGCGCGGCAAGTGCCAGTTCCGGAACCGCTGCGACCGCGGTTGCCCGTACGGCGCCTACTTCAGCAGCAACGCGGTCACGCTCCCTGCTGCGGAGGCGACGGGGAACCTGACGATCCGCCCCTTCTCGATCGTGCAGTCCATCACCTACGACGAGACGAGCGGACGCGCATCGGGAGTCCGCATCATCGACGCGGAAACGAACGAGGTACAGGAGTACCGCGCCCGCATCATCTTCTGCAACGCCTCGACGCTGAGCACGACGCAGATCCTGCTCAATTCCACGTCGACTCGCTTTCCCAACGGTCTAGGTAACGACAGCGGAGAACTCGGGCACAACCTGATGGACCACACCTACCGCATCGGGGCGATGGGGAAGGTGCCAGGCTTCGAGGACAAGTACTACAAGGGGCGCCGTCCAAACGGCATCTACATCCCTCGCTATGTCAACGTCGACTCGGCGAGTCGCTCCGACGACTTTGTCCGAGGCTTCGGTTATCAGGGCGGAGGGAGCCGAGGCGGCTGGGGCGCTGGCGCCAATTCGGGAGACTTCGGCGGCGAGTTCAAGGATGGACTCATGCATCCCGGCCCGTGGGAGTTCTTCATCACCGGCTTCGCCGAGTGCCTTCCCTCGCACGCGAACCACGCGTACCTGAGCGACGCGAAGCTCGACAAGTGGGGGCAGCGCACGTTGGCCATTGATGCGACGTGGGGACCGAACGAACTGGCGCTCAACCGCCGCATTCGTAGCGACGCCCGCGAGATGCTCGAGCGCGCCGGCGTGGAGGAGATCGTCGATTTCGACAACGAGCACGAGATGGGCTACGGCATCCACGAGATGGGGACGGCGCGCATGGGGCGCGATCCTAAATCGTCGGTGCTCAACGCCCACAATCAGCTGCACGCTTGCACGAATGTGTTCGTCACTGACGGGGCGTGCATGGCCTCGTCGTCGTGCGTGAATCCTTCGCTGACCTACATGGCGCTCACTGCACGGGCGGCGCACCACGCGGTGGACGAGATCAAGCGAAAGAACCTCTGACGGTCGCGCGACGTCTCCGGGAGCCTGCTCTGCGACGTTTGTCTTCCCGGCGATTCCACACGAAGATGGGTACACCTCGAACGAACTCACCATGGATCGCAGAACCGCTCTCCGCAGGACGACGCTCCTCGCGGGTACCGCACTCGGCGCACCATCGCTGGTCGCGCTGCTCCAGGCCTGTGCGAAGCAGGACCGCCTCTCGTGGCAGCCGCAATTCCTCGGCACCGACCAGGCGCGCTTCGTCTCGGCGTTCGTCGACTTTCTCCTGCCGCGCACCGGCACGCCGGGTGGTCTCGACGTGAAGACCGATGTCTTTCTCGATCTGGTCTTCGCACAGCTCTACGACAAGGCCGGGCAGGAGCGCGTGGTGCGCGAGATCGACGCATTCAACGCCACGTGCCGCGACCGCTTCGGTCGCGACTTCGTCGATCTGAACGCGGACGAGAAGGGTCAGGTCTTTCGTTCCGCGGACGCTGCCGGCGCGAAGTTCAATCCGTCGGTTTGGGGGACCGCTGTTGGCAAGCAGGAGCCCATTGGATTCTATCGCCAGCTCAAGTCGGCGGCGCTGTGGGGCTACTTCTCGTCCGAGGAGATCGGACGCAACTACCTCGCGTACGATCCGATCCCGGGCGAGTTCCGCGGGTGCATTCCGTTGGACGAGGTGGGCGGCAAGACCTGGAGCCTGTAGCCCGTCAGCATCCAGCTGTTATCCTTCGCGTCTATGCGAGTCCACACCCAGGCCTCCCAGGCCACCATCACGCCGCAGAGCGCACTCGAATTCCTGCGCGAAGGAAACGAGCGCTTCGTCAACAACCTCAACGCCAACCGCGACCTGCTGCAGCAGGCCAACGCGACGCGCGATGGGCAGTGGCCGTTCGCCACGATCCTCTCGTGCATGGATAGCCGCACGTCGGCGGAGCTGATCTTCGACCAGGGGTTGGGCGACATTTTCTCCATCCGCGTGGCCGGCAACATCGTCAACACCGATGTACTCGGCTGCATGGAGTTTGCCTGCCGCATCGCCGGGAGCCGCCTGATCGTCGTGCTCGGGCACTCCAACTGTGGTGCCGTCAAGGGCGCGTGCGACCACGTGGAGCTCGGCAACCTCACCGAGTTGTTGAGCAAGATCCAGCCCGCGGTCTACCAGGAGAAGAGCGTCTCCGATCCGGCCGACCGCCACTCCGGCAACAAGGCGTTTGTCGCGAACGTTGCCCGCATCAACGTGCACCGGTCGGTGCAGTCGGTGATCGATCGCAGCTACATCCTTGAGCGCATGATCGAGGAGGAGAAGATCGGCGTCGTGGGGGGGATGCACGACCTCGACTCGGGGCGCGTGGAGTTTTATGAAGACGCGCGGGTGTTCAACCGGGCGGACTTCGAGCGGATTACGGGGCGGTAGCCGACGCCGGACACGGCATGTCTTCGTCGCCTTCCAGGTATTCAATGCTTGTCTCGCGACGAAGAGACGGCGCAATGGTGTGCGGATCTCGCTCGACGGCGAGGCATGGGCGCGCCGACGATCGCCGTGCCTCGCGGGTATCCGCTCCGCGGGCACTTCCTTCGCAAGCCTAACGGGAATAGTGCGCTGGCGAATGCGGGCTGACGGCACTCACTTGCTGTACAACAGCCGTATCCCCCGCACCGCCGCCGTCCCCGGTGCGTCCTCGTGGCCGAGCCCCTGCAAGGTCTCGTTGTATAACTTGAGACCAGGATAATTGCGGCTGCGGAGCGCAGCGCTGAGCCGCGCCGTCCCGCTCACGATCTGCCCGATCCCTTCGAGCATCGGGTCATCGACCTCCAGCGTGCCGAACGACAAATAGATCCGCGCCGGCAGGTCCTTGTGCGACTCGGCGTATCGCGCTTCCTGTCGGTAAATCTCGCCGTCGCCATACGCCATCGCGGGGCTCGAGATGATGTAGCTGTTGAAGGGTGACTTCTCCTGGAAGATCACCCACGACGCGAAGAAGCCGCCCGCCGACACGCCAAAGAGTCCGAGGCGATTCCGGTCGATGCGATATTTCGCGGTGAGCTGCGGCAGGAGTTCGTCGACCAGCATCGCCAGGAACTTCGGCGCCCCGCCCACGCACTCTGCAGGGGCGAGCTTCCATGCGTTGCACCCGGCGGCGACAACCTTGCCGAACGGATCGCTCATCGCCCACCCCGGCGGCGAGAACTCGTGCACCCGACGGCGGGTGAACCCGTCCGACCCGTCGGCGAAGGGCGCGCCGACGCTCACCACGATCTCTCCATCGTTCCCGTGGACCGTGTTGGCTGCGTGAAAGACGAGCGGGAAGTAGTGATTCCCGTCGGTCACGAGGATCAACGCGTAGCGCTTGCCCGTGCTGTCGGCATACGTCGCCGGAAGCCCGACGGTGATGTCGTAGTCGCGTCCCATGGACGGCGACGTGAAGCGGTACGACTCGGTGCGTTGCGAGGGGATCGGCTGCGGTTGTAGCGCCTGTGCTTTGAGCGCGCGAGGCGGTGCCGCGACGAGGACGAGTAACGCGGCCGTGCGGAGTCGGCTGCAACGCATGCGATTATCCTCTGTCGTGGGTGCCTGGCGCGCGAACCCGCGCTGGCTGCGACGGTGCGCGCGATAGCATATCGCGACTGGCTGCAGATCGCCAACGATCCGGGGCACGCTCGGCCATCGAAACCCCCGGTGCAGGACGGCGTACGGTTGCACGCTTCTCCTTCCCCGGAGTGCCCCAGTGAAGCATCGCGACCTCCTTGTCACCTGCTCGCTGCTGAGCGTCGTCCTCCTCTCGCTGCATATCTCGCAAGACATTGTCCTGGGGCTCGATCGCGCTGGGCTCAACCACCTCGTCGGCGTCGCGATTCTTCTCGTCGTCGTGTGCGGGACCTTGCTGCTGCGAGATCACGTCGTGGGGCGCGTCATCATGCTGCTGGGGGGGGTGATGGCCCTCGGGATGCTTCCGCTGCACATGCGGAATGGGCTGCGCCCCGAATTCCTCGATCACCCTGGCGTCCTCCTCTTCGTTTGGACGCTGTATCTTCTCGGTGTCCTGGGGGCATTCACCGTCGTGCTCGCGGTGATGGCGTTCGTCCGTCCGCGTCCATCCTAACGAGCGGAGCGCGATGCAGGTCGAACTGGTGTACTTCGAGGGGTGCCCGCACGTCACGGCGACTCGCGACCGGCTCGCCTTTGCACTCAAGAGTTTGTCGCATCCCGCCGAGTGGCGAGAGTGGAACACCAGCGACGCGACGACGCCATCGCACCTGCTTGGCTATGCTTCGCCGACCGTTCTCGTCGACGGCGTCGACGTCGAGCTCAAGGCGCGGACGAACGGCGCGGGATGCGCGGTTGGCGGGGGACCCGACATCGCGGCGCTCCTGCGAGCGCTGGCAGCGGCGGCCGACTGAACGCGCGCCCACTCACCAGCGATCCATCGCCAGTCGTCGCACGTCCGGTGCGCGCGCGTACTCAGCGCGACAGCAGTTCCCGTACCTTTCCCTGAAGCTCCGGAATCACCTCGCGCTCGAACCACGGATTGCGACTGAGCCAGAGGTTGTTGCGCGGACTGGGATGCGGAAGCGCAATCGACAACGGCCAGGTGCTCCGCCAGTCGCGAACGGCGTCGGTGACGGACGGCGGGGCGTCGGGGAGGTGATAGGCAAGCGCATACTGTCCGATCACCAGCGTTAGGCGGATGCCGGTGAGCTGCGCGAGGAGGCGTTCGCGCCATGCGGACGCGCACTCCGGGCGCGGTGGAAGGTCACCCGACTTCCCCGTCCCCGGATAGCAGAAGCCCATCGGGAGGATGGCAAAGGTGCGCGGATCGTAGAACTGCTCGCGGGTGACACCGAGCCACGCGCGCAGTCGGTCGCCACTCGCATCATCGAACGGGATGCCGGAGGCGTGCACCTTTCGTCCGGGGGCCTGTCCCGCGACGAGAATGCGCGCAGCGGGATCGACCTGCAGCACCGGGCGCACGCCATGGGGAAGCGACGATGCGCAGAGCGTGCACTCCCTAACCTGCGCCAGCAGCGACCGACACGACTCCTTCTTCACCCGCCCTGGACCGATTGCCGCCGCACCGCTGCCCGCCGCCAGAAGAGTCCCCCAACGACGAAGAACGGGACCGAGGCGAGGAGGAGCCCGGGGAGCCCATGTCCGAGCGGCGGCGTTGCCTCCACCTGCGCCGTCACGTCGCCCACCGCATCGGCGGCGTCGATGAGCACGCGGATCTTCCAGCGCTCGGGGCGCGACAGCGTCATGTTCGCCATGTACGTGCGTCCCGCGTGTGCAGGCTCGTCGTGCGTCGGCAGCACGACTTCCGGCTCATCTCCCTCGGCCGGTGCGATACCGATGCGCACGCGCGCCGGCGCACGGAACGCGGAACCATCGGCCGAGCGAAGGACGGCGTACACGGTGCTCGTTCCCACCACCGGGTCGGCCCAGATCGATGCCAGGTATCCCGCCACTGGTCGGTCGACGACGATCGCGACCGGCACACCACCGCCGTGATGCATCATCGTGCTGGCGTGCGGCGCGTTGCGCTCCCGCAAGGCGACGAAGATTCCCGGGATGGCGAGCGCCGCGAGCCCGATCACCAGTCCCGCGCGCGACAGCGTCGAGCGAAGCGAGCGATCCTTCACGACACTCAGGCGGGCGCAAGATACGGCTGCGCCGCGCACGTGCATCGCATGTGCGTGCGCTCGTCATCAGCCGGGAGGAGGTGCCGGTACATCGCCACCATCATGGGGATGAAGACCAGCGTGTTGTAGATCAGGTGCAGTTCCATTCGCGGGATCACGAGCTGCGCGATGCTCATCGGGACTGGCGAGTCGAACAGGTTGCGCCCCACGATCACCTGCCCCTGCAGCAGCGCATGTTCGATGTGATGCCAGAACTGGATCCAGAACGCGACCATCCACCAGGTGTGCGCGCGCCCCACGAATCCCGAGCGCAGGACCCAGAGGCCGACGAGCATCACCAGCGCGTAGCCGTAGTGCAACGACTCGCTGGTGACAAGCCACGGGAACCACAGCCCGAGCACCCCGCGCGCGTTAGGCAACGGCCAGTGCAGGACATAGACCTGGATCGCCTGTGCGAGGTGCTCTGCCCAGTGCGCGAGTACCACGACCATGAAGAGCTGCAGCGCGCGCTCGTGCCACGGGCCGTTGATGCGCGCGATGAACGACTGGTCGTGCGCGGCGGCGTCCGCGGCGTGAAGCGCCGCGTCAGCGGCGTGAAGCGCCGCGTCCGCGGCGTGAAGAGCGGGCGGAACGGCCGAGTCCTGATCGGTCATGGAAGATTGGTGCGCGGGGCGATCGTACACTCGCGGGACGCTGTGCCCGCCAAGTCGAAGAGACAGGGGGCAGCGGTGCGGCGCAAGGGGGTGCTCTTTCGGTGGCGACCTTCGCAGCGTATACTCGGCGCGCCGTAGAGTCTGCAAAACAGACACACGCGCGATCCAGCAGGGCCCCTCACCCTCTCTCGTGTCCATGCGACGCATTCTCGCTCTGCTCGTCTCGCCCCACGTCTTGTCGGCGGTGGCCTTCGCATTCCTCGTTGGCACGCCCGATGTCGGGATGGCGCAGGAGGGACGAATCGCCGGGACCATTCGCTCGGCGAACGGGACGCCGCTCTCAGCCGCACGAGTCAGTGTGACAAACGGTGCCGGACTCACGCGTGCCGCCACGACATCGGCCGATGGATCGTACGCCATCGCGCGACTCCCTGACGGCGTGTACTCCGTTGCCGTGACGCTCGTCGGATTTCGCCCCGCGACCCGCGCCGACGTGCGTGTGCCGGAGTCGACGACCGTCGACTTCTCCCTCGATCCACTCCCGCTTCAGGCGATTACCGTCACGGCGACGCTTCGCGAGCAGGAGCTGGCCGACGTCCCCTTCTCCATCGCCGCGCCAACCGGCGCGGTACTGCGTGAGCGCGGCGCGGACAACATCGAGGCGATCGCCGCAAACGTGGCCGGCTTCAGCGTGCAGAACCTCGGCCCGGGGCAGAGCCAGGTGGCGCTGCGCGGCGCATCATCGGGACAGATCGCGCGCGACCAACCGGGAGTGAAGGAATCGGTCGGCGCCTACCTCGACGATTCGCCGATATCGCTCTCGCTCTTCACCCCCGACCTCGACCTCTTCGATATGGGGCGCGTCGAGGTGCTGCGTGGTCCGCAGGGGACGCTGTTCGGCGCCGGCTCGCTCTCGGGGACGGTCCGCTACATCACCAACAAGCCGGAGCTGGGCGCTTGGCGCACCTTTGGTGAAGCGGGCGGGAGCCAGATCGGGAGCGGTGGTACCGGCGGTAACATCAAGTTCGGCGTGAACATTCCGCTGGCGAGTCGCGCGGCTGCGCGCGTCGCGCTTTACCACAACGCGCTCGGCGGCTGGCAGGATGCCGTGCGACAGGACCGGAGCGTCGACGAGAACGTCAACAGCGGTCACCGTACGGGAGTTCGCGCCGCGCTCACCCTCTCGCCTAACGATCGACTCACCATCACGCCGCGCATCGTGGCGCAGAGTGTGGGAATGGATGGGTGGAATCGCACCGACGCCTTCAACATCCTCGCCAACCCGTACACCACCTCGCGCACCGCCGTCACGCTCGGCCCGCGCCAACTCTACCTCGCGTCGAACGAGCCGTATCGCGACTCCTTCGTGCTGGGCGACGTGAACGCGAGTTACGACTTCGGCAAGGCGACGCTCTCGTCGATCACGTCGGTCACGCATCGCGACATCACCGTCACGCGCGACGGGAGCGCGCTCTACGCCAGCATCGTCGGCGGGAGCATCGGCTTTCCCCCGCCGGTCTACACCCTCGCTGCGCCGTTCGACGACAAGACCGACTCGAAGGTGTGGACGCAGGAACTACGACTTTCGGGGAGCGGGGCGCGCGGGAGCTGGCTCCTGGGCGCATTCTACGCCGATGCCAAGCGTGACTACGGCCAGAGCGTGCGCGCCCCGGGCTTCGAGGACGCTACTGGAGCGCCGACCGCCGGGACATACGCGGCGAAGGACGAGCTCTTCTTCTCGAAGCTGGGTTATGACCTGCGCCAGACCGCGCTCTTCGGCGAAGGGACCCTAACGGTCGGAAAGCGACTCGACCTCACCGCTGGCCTTCGCTACTACGACTTCTCCGAGGATCGCACGCAGATCTTCGACGGCTTCTTCGTCGGGCTCATCTCGCAGCCCGGGTCGACCAAGGCATCTGGGCTGGCGCCGCGCTTCATCGCCTCGCTCAAGGCGACCGACAACCTGCGGCTCAACGCGCAGGTGTCGCGCGGCTTCCGCCTCGGTGGGATCAACGATCCGATCAACGTCCCCATCTGCACGCCGGCCGACCTCGCGACGTTCAGCGGGCGCGATTCGTGGCGCGACGAGAAGGTCTGGAACTACGAGGTGGGGGGAAAGGCCACGCTCATGGGCGGGCGCGCGTCACTCAACGTCTCGGCGTTCTACATGGACATCAGCGACTTGCAGCTCACCGTCACCGCCGGTTCCTGCTCTTCACGATTGGTCTTCAACGTCCCGGCGCGGAGCCGAGGGACCGAGGTCGAGTTCGCGATCGCGCCGACGAGCAACATCGACCTTTCGCTCTCGGCGTCGTACAACGGCTCCGAGGTTCGCTCCACCCTCACGTCGACCGATACCGACGGCAATGTCTCCGTCGTCGGTGGGATCGAGCGCGGGAACCGCCTGCCGAGCGTCCCGAAGATGCAAGGAGCGGCTGCGGCGACCCTTCGTCGCCCACTCCGGAGCGGCTCGGTCGTCTTCGCGTCGGGGACCGCGCAGTACATCGGGTCGCGCTACACGCTGATGGAGGATCTCGCCAGCGGCTTCGGCACCGTCGACATGGACTCGTTCGCGCCGAACACGATCGGGGGGCCGCTCACCCAGCGCTACTTCCACTTCGATCCGCAGCTTCCGGCGTACACGCAGGTCAACCTCCGGGCGGGACTTCGCCGCGCCAACTGGGAGACGGCGGTCTTCGTGAACAACCTCACCGATGTGCGGGCGCTCCTCGCGCTCGACCGCGAGCGAGGGACGCTCGCGCGCGTGGGCTACCTCACCAACCAGCCGCGCACCGTCGGTGTCGCAGTTTCCTTCGATCGTTAGGTAGTACCGGTACCCGCGCAGCAGGACCAACCCGTCCATCACGCCAGGAGATCACCTCATGCCACAGGCGACAGTCAAGAAGCAGGAAGTCATCCTCAAGAACCAGGGAACGATCATCAGGAACCAGCAACAGCTGGCGAAGATTCTCGTCAACCAGGGAACGATTCTGCGCGAGATCCGCACCATCCAGAAGAACCAGAAGACGATTCTGGCAAATCAGGCGAAGATCCTGAAGAAGTAGCGCGCCCGAAGGTGCGTCAGGTCCCGCGCAGGCGCCGGCGGCGCCAGCGTGGGCCGGCGCAGATGATGATCGCCGCGGCTGCGGCACATGCGACGAAGAGGACAACTCCGCCGACACCCGCAACCGACGTCGCACGAACTGACGTCGCACGAGCCGACGTCGGCTCGATGGCGGAGAAGAGCATCGTGTTGCCCACGATCCCCACGAGGAGGACAACGAAGCCGAGGAGTGCGATGATCGCATAGCGCGCCACGCCGTGCAGAGCGGCGGCACGCGCGGCGGCAGCGACCGGCGCCTTCGCACTCGCCGGCGCCGCGGCATCGCCGAGTCGTGGGGGAGGCGACTCCTCGCTCGCCCAGCTCCGGCAGAGGAGGCGGTCGAACGAGGCGTGCGCGGCAATTCCCAGTGCGCGCCGCGTGCACCGCACGCGTGCCAGTGCTTCGCCGACGTGCGACACGTCGTCGCCGAATTCCTCGTGTAGGTCACCGAGGATCGCGTCGCGCATCGAATCGCGCGGGAGCGTGCGTTCGATGAGCGCGATCGCCCACTGCGGCGGACGCGCGCGGAGGTCGGACGGATGCGTCACTTGGTCGCCCCGAGGAGTCCGTCCAATCCGCGCCAGAGAATGAGCTGGGCCTCGCGCGCGGCGCGCAGCGCGCGTACGCCGCGCGCACTCACCTGGTAGAATCGGCGCGCGTGACCGCCGCGCTCCTCGGTCGCCGGATCGATGCGCCAACGCAGGAGCCCCTTTCGCTCGAGCTGGTTGAGGCACGAGTAGAGCGCGCCGCGCGACAGCGAGCGCCCGATCGAATCCTCGAGGTGCCGCGCGATATTCGGGGCATAGGCTTCCTCGCCGAGTTGGAGGATTGCCAGCATCACCGTCTGTTCGAGTTCGCCGAGTACGCTCTTGTGTCCCACGGAATGACTTGGCTGAAAGGCGCGTCAATGTGGGGCGCAACGCGGCGGCGCGCCAGAGTCGGGCGCGCGTATGCGTTCCGAATCAAACGACCTCGCGATACTGGAACGCCCGAGCGTGATCGGAGCGCCGTCGACCCGCGCACGAACGATTCACCGCCACAGGAGCGCCTTGATCCCGCGCGAGAACCCCGCCATCAGGATCGACTCGTGCACCTCTCCGCGCAGCACATCGATCGTGAGGTCGAGCTGCCGGTCGCTGCGCAGCCGCAACGCGTGCGAGCTCGCCCATGACCAGAGCTGAGAACAGGGTGCGCGTCATCGCCGAATGGACGTGAGGGGACGACATCATTGCGGGACGGATGCGCTCCTCCGGCCGTACGTGTCGCGAAGCCAGGATCTCCCGTTCCCATCAGTCGCACGACGATCCCTCGGGAGCGGGAGTTCGTCCCCCCGAGCGCGCTGGTGCGCAGTCGCCCGTCGTATGGTCAAGCATGCCATCCTTCGCTTGGAGTTCCACGCGTCGAGCACGTGTGCTGCAGTTCGCCTGTTGGGGCATCATCCCCCTGTCGTCGTGGGCGACCGCTGTCGATGGTCAGACAGTCACAAGCGCCGAGGAGGTTGGCCGGGCCTACATCAGCGCGTATTCCTTGGCCGACTGGAATCGCATGGCGACGTTCATGGGCGACAGCATTGCCCTCGTCGACCGCACCAACCCGGATCCGAAGTTCGTCGCGATCACCCAGGGACGAGGCGCCGTCCTGGCGATGCTGCGGACCTTCGGGGCGAGCGGCGGAGTGGAGGCTCTCGACTTCGACTTCCCCATCGTCTTCGCCAGCAACAGCGTCGTCGTGTTCGCAGGCAGGGTTAACACGCTGAGTCGTCCGCGGGGAGGCGCTGACGCGTATCGCTGGCGCTCCGACCAGGTCATCGCCCTCACGATCCACGATGGAAAGGTCGTGCGCCACGAGGATTTCGCCGACTACGCACATCCGCGCGTCGAGCGCGTTCCCGCTGGGAGCGACTCGTCAGGTGCAAGCATGCCGCGTGAAACGACTCTTGCATCGCTCGCCTTCCTGCTTGGCGAGTGGCGCGTGATTTCCACTTACCGTTCACCCGACCGGTCCGTGACGCAGGCAGGGGGGCACGTTACGGGCCGAGTCGCGGTGGGCGGGCAGGCGATCGAATTGGGCGGGGTGCACGACGATCCGTCGGCGCCCAGTGGGGCGCGATTTCACGATTCGCACACCTGGATGCTGCACCCCAAGACCGGGAAACTCACCGGGATCACCATCAACTCGCTCGGGAACCGGAAGTTCAACGATGGTGCGTTCGTCGACGGCGATCTCCTGGTGACGAGCCGCGGTGAGATGTTCAACGGCGGCGCCTTCATCGATAGGCAGCGCATGCATCGCACCTCGGCCGACCGCGTCGAGGTCACGCGCGAAGTATCGACCGACGACGGGAGGACCTGGCGCGATGGCGGGTACTCGGCGGTGTGGGAGCGGGTGCGGTAGGGAACGAGAACGGCGCCCCCCCCGCACCCATCACCGTCACGCCGGCATGAACGGATTCTCGTCCGCGCTCGGCCCGTAGATCGACGGCAGCGGGACATCGAGCAGCCGCAGGTAGACCGACAACTGCCCGCGGTGATGGTACCAGTGATTCAGGAAGACCGACCGCAGGAACGCGATCCGCGGCATCGCCATGATCTCCGTGCCATTCGCCACCAGGCGCCACGTCTCGGTCACCTGCGCGTCCGACATCCCGCCGAGCATTCGCTTCGCCTCCTCGACGCTGGCCGTGAGCGCATCGAGCACCTGCGCCGTCGACGTGGGCATGGTGTCTCCAAAGCCCGGCAGCGGCGCGGGATTCTGCCCGGCCAGTGACATCACGCTTCCCGGATTCATCGCGATATGCATCGCCAGCTCGCCAAGCGTGCGCGACTTGGCGGCGGGCCTCCAGGCGAAGTGTGCCTCGGGGACGCGCTCCAGTACGCGACGCGTGGTCGCGGCTTCCATCTCCAGTTCCTGAATCAACGTTTCGGCGAGCGACATGGGAGTGAGAGTTGGAGTAGAGGTCAGTGCTGCACGGCGAAGCGGTCCTGCACACGCTGGCCGATCTTCGACCATCCCTGCGTGAGCGCCTCGCGATAGCCGTCGGGAAAGAGACCAAGCGCGGTGTGCCGGAGCGTCATGACGGTCTCGTCGCCCTCGACCTTGAGCCGGTACTGCACGTTCGACGACACGGCGAACGACATCATGAGGGGGCCGCTGATCTCGAGGAGCGTCGGGCGACGGATTGCCTGCACCATCCCCCAGCAGTGACCGTTGTCGTTGCCGAGGTCGCGGAACCAGCGCCCGCCGGGGTGTGCCTCGAGCACCATGGGCATGGGAACGTCGCCCATCCCCACGTTATGCGGCCCCATCTCCTCGAGCAGCGCGGCGAAGGTGTCCTCGATCGACGCCCGCACGCGCGTCTCCAACGTCACGTCGAGCGTCATGTCGTTGAGCGGTGCAATCGCAGTGGTCATGGATGCTCCTCCGGCTTGGTTACTGGTAGTTGGTCTTGGTGCGCTCGGCGCGCGCCTTGATGCGATCGAGTTGGTTCTGCCAATGCTGCTCGAACATGCGCGTCCACTCGTGAATGGCCTTGATCTTCGTCGCATTTGTCCGGTAGAACGCCTGCCGCCCATCGCGCCGCACGTCGACGAGCCCGACCTGCAGGAGGACGCCGAGGTGCTTGGAGACGGAGGGCTGACGCATGCGGAGCGCGTCCACGATCTCCCCGACGGGGCGCTCACTATCGGCCAGGAACGCGAGGATGTCGCGTCGCCTCGGCTCGGCGATGGCGTTGAAGGCGTCGGAGGTGGTGGGGGCGCGCGGCATGGGGGTCGAATATGTATTCCGTTATGGGAATATGTCAACGTCGTGATCGCGCATCGGTGCTCACCGCGCCGAGCCTCGCCCTTCCCAGCCCGGCGGATTCCGCGCGGACAAGAAATTCACAAGTCCGTGAGATGAGGCTCGCCGGAGTGATCCTCGCGCGCCCCGCCTTGCGCGTGATCGGCATGGGCTCCGGCGAATTCCCCGTCCGGAGCTGCCGTTCACCACGAGGAGGCGGTATGAAGCGCGTCGCCCTTTCCCTGTGCCTGCTGGCCAGCACGGTCACCCTGAACGCCTGCGGCGGTGGAGGCGATGGAGGAGGAGGGGGAGGACCACCGACCCAGCCGGGGGTCGTCACCGTCGCCAGCGTCAGCGTCTCGCCCTCGGACCAGACGCTCGCGCCACGGCAGACGGCGCAGCTCACCGCCACCGTGAAGGACGCGCAGGGGAACGCGCTCAGTGGCCACTCGGTCGATTGGTCGAGCTCCTCGTCGAGCGTCGTCACGGTCAGCAGCGCGGGTCTCGTGACCGCCGTCGCCGCCGGGAGCGCCACGATTACTGCGACGAGCGAGGGGAAGAGCGGGACAGCGCAGGTGACCGTCATCGCACCGGTGGCGACCGTCACCCTCGCCGCGCCGTTGACCACCATGGTGCCGCAGCAGACGATGCAACTCACCGCGCTGCTCAAGGACCAGGGGGGCGCGACGCTCAGCGGGCGCACCGTGACCTACACGTCGTCAGCGGCGCAGGTGCTCACGGTCAACGCATCGGGACTCGTGACCGCGGTTGGGGTGGGAACGGCAACGGTTACGGCCACCAGCGAAGGGAAGAACGGGACGATCGACCTTGCCGTCGTGACGGGAAGTCTCGTCGGCGCGACCGGTGGCACCGTGACGAGCGTGGACAGCTCCGTCGTGGTGACGATTCCGCCTAACGCGCTCGGCGCCGACACACCCGTCTCGATCACCGCAGTCAGCGGGGCGCTCGAGGCGCCGGCCGCCGCGGATCTCGCGGGGACCGCATACCAGATCGGCCCCGCCGGCCTGACGTTCAATCAGCCCGTCACGATCAAGCTCAGGTATCGTCTCGCCGACCTCCCGCTCTGGGCGATGTCGGGCGATCTCGCGGTCATGGTGAACAGCGGCGCCGGCTGGACATCGTTAGCCGGAGTGACGGTCGACCCTGCAGGGCACACCGTGTCGGGGACAACGATGGGACTCGGTGCGCTGAGCGGTTCCCTCGTGACCTCGCCGGGGCGCGCCACGTCGCGCGGCGCCCGTATGGGATCGCCGGCGCGGAGTGCCGGCCGCGTTGCCCCTGCGACCCAACTCCTCGCAGCAGGTTCCCCAACCGTCACCACCATTGCTGTCAACTGGGCCTCGGTCACGCTCACGCCGCCGAGCGACAGCGTGAACAACCAGAAGCGCGACGTGATCCTGCACGCGAGCCTGGTCCCGACGGGCGTTTCCACCGTGGTCCCGGCGCCGCCGGGGATCACCAAGCCGACTGCGCTCTGGCGCTATCGCTGGCGGACGACCGGGCAGAATGGCGCGCTCGCCGGAAACCTGACCGACACCGGGTGGATCGACAGCCCGGATGCGCAGTACATCTGCACCAACGCCAACCTCGATGTGGTGAGCGGGCGGATGGACGACGTCATCCTCGACGTGCTGCTGAATCCCGGGAGCGAGAACGATCCGGCGAGCCAGAAGATCGTGCGCAAGCAGATGTCGGTGTACGCCGGCTTGAAGAAGACATTCGAGATCTCGCCGGACGACCCGACCATCGGGCCCGGGATCACCCAGCAGATGCACTTCATCGTCAGGGACCAGAACGGGAACCAGCTCCCTCCGGGGTCGAACACCGTCTTCACCTGGCAGAACTCCAACATCGCCGGGACGCTGCAGGCGAGCCAGACCGAATTCGCGGGCTACCAGTCGAACACCACCTTCACCAGTCCGCCGCCGCGCGTGGACCGGATCGATGCCAAGATCCAGGGGAAGACCACGGTCGCTGAGCGTCAGACGCACTGGGACTTCAGCAACATCATTCCAACGCTCGTGGTCGACAACATCGTCAACACGACGTACACCCTCGTCGGCACCGCGCACACGTTCGTGACCGTGCACGTCAACTACACGGTGACGCTCACGCCAGCCAGTCCTACCATCGCGGTCGATGGACAGCCGCAGCCGCTACAGGCCGTGCTCACTCCCGCATACCTCGGACCGGGTCTGGCCTATGTGTGGACGTCTCCCGGAACGAACGGGACGCTCAGCGAGACGAACGGCAATCATTCGGCGAACAAGACGGCCACGTTCACCCCCGACCCGCTCAGCAAGGGGGGAAGCGACCAGATCTCGGTGAAAGTGGTGAGCTGGCTCGCCGGCGTCGAGCTCGAGACGTTAGGCACCGGCACTGCGAACGTGACCGTCGACCCGTTCCATAACGCCTTCTTCCATGCGCGGCAGATTCCGGTCAACGGCGGGGCGAGCTACTTCACCACCGCAACGCTCGAGATCGTGAAGATTCCTGGGGCCACGAAGTACTCCGTACAGGGGACGATCCTCGGGGTGCCCTACGCGCGCACTTTCACGGGGGCGACATCGACGAACACGCAATCGCTCAACGAGGTGCTCGACGGCGGGAACGTGTACTACATCAACCTCAATGGGGGATACAACACCATCAAGTCGCTCGCCGACCAGCGGCTGCAGAACTACCTGACGCAGTATGCGCAGTCGACGGCGAAGTACACGGCGGTGCCGTAGCGGGCGCCGGTGGAGACGTCGGGACGGCAGTAGCGCGGCGCGCGGATTCCTCGGACCCGCGCCCCGCGCGGTGCTGCTGACCCTGCTGCAGTCGTTTCCCAGGGCGCGCGGCACCGGCTTCGACCCGAGCGCGCAGGCATTGCTGCGTGGCTATACGTTTTAGGCGGCGCGCAAGGAGATCGGGCACCTGCACTACTTCACCAAAGATACCGCGCTCGACACGCTGCGCGACGCGGGCTACGATGTGGTCGACTGGTCGTACACGTACACCCAGTCGGAGTCGCCGGGTCGCTCACTCAAGGTGCGACTCGCCGACATTCCCCGGCGCCTCACGAGATGGGTCGCCCGCGACCTGGCGATTCGTGCGTTAGGCGGATGCTCGGTCGTCGTACTCTGCCGGAAGAAGTCGTGGCGCTAGGGAAGCATCACGTCGATCGACATTCACTCTCTCTCCCACCTGCACATGTCCGACAGCACGATGCCTGCAGAGTCGACGTCGGCGCCGGTGCTTTCCACGGAGTTGCGCCGGTGTCTCCCCGAGGAGTTGCGCGCCCCCTCGACGACGATCACGAGGATCGCAGCCGGGAAGTCCGGCGCGGGCGTCTATCGCGTGGAGGGCGGGGACGAGCGATTCGTCCTCAAGATCACGCCCTCCGACGAACCGATCGACCAGTGGCGTAACCACCTGGCCGTGCAACAATCGGCGGCATCCGCTGGAATCGCCCCACGCATCATTCATGTCGACGAGCACCGGCGCGCGGTGCTGAGCGCGCTCGTCGTCGACCGATCGCTGCCGGCGCACCTCGGGAATCCGTCGACGCGCGCGGCTGCCCTGACGGCGCTTGGACAGATGCTGCGCCGGCGGCGCGACTTGCCCGTCCCGACTGGAATGCACCCCGCAAATGCGGTCGGAGCGCTCCAAGCGATGTGGGAGGCGATACCTCGCGACTTCCCGCTGCCGCCCTTTGTGGGTGACACTGTCAGCGCCGTGCTTGCCGAGCCATCGCCCGCGGACGACGGGGCGCTGGTGATGAGCCACAACGATGTGAATCCGTCGAACCTGTCGTTCGACGGCGAGCGCGTGCTGCTGCTCGACTGGCAGACCGCCGCTCCCAACCACCCGATGTACGATGTCGCGACGATCGCGATGTTCCTGCGTCTCGACGATGCGACGTGTGGTCGGCTCGTGGCCGCAAGCGGAGATGGCGCGCCGAGTGATGTACTGCCGGAGTCGTTCCTGCACTTCCGTCGAGTTGCGGCGGTGCTTTCGGGCGTGGCCGCGCTTCGGGCGGCGCGCATGCGCGGCCACACGGGAGGTGAGATCGCGCGCGATGCGACACCGGCGTTAGGCGACCTCTACCGGCAGATGCGGAGCGGCGCGTTCGACCTGGGTGCGTTGAGTGGCCAGTGGACGTTCGGCCTCGCGCTGGTGAAGGAGGCGCACGCGGTGCGCGCCTAGGGCGCGGAACCGCGAGCTTCGCCGCGCGAACACCTTGGCGTCAGCGACCGTCGAGCGAGAAAGCCAGCAGGACGTTCCCCGGCATCCCGCCAAACTGCGCATAGCCTGACGTCACGAAGAGCATCTTTCCAGCGATCACGGGGCCGCTCACATCCAACGCCCCCCCGCGTCCACGTCCTTCGTTTACGACGGTGAAGTCGTGCGCCGTATCGACGTCCCAGATCACGCGACCATCCGCCGTCGAATACGCGCGAAGGTGACCGTCGAGCGAACCGGAGAGGACTGCGCCGGCGATCGCCGTCACCGGGGCCGATTGCGCGGGGCTGCACAGCGGACGCGCGCTACAACGCGGCGGGTCGGCGTGCCACTGCTCCTTTCCCGTGAGCAGGTCGAGGGCGAACAGTCCGCCTCCCTTCGCTGGATCCGGAACCAGGCGATAGCCGCCTGGCGCTGCGGAGTCACCAACTGCGCTGAGACTCTGTCCGCCCATCGCCGAGTAGACGTTGCGGCTGTCGGCCGCCGATCCCCAGTGCAAACCGCCGAGCTTTCCTGCCGGGCCCAGGCGCCGCTCCCAGACTACCGCGCCCTCGCGGTCCGGATCGATGACGCGGACGATGCCCGACTTTGCACCGATGGCGAGTCCTCGCGCTCCTCCTGGAAGCGAGACCAGAATCGGCGGCTGTCCGAAATCCGAGTCCGGGCCGTCTGACTTGGGACAGCTCCCCTTGGGCGGGACGTCGCAGCTCGAATTGTAGGCATCGTTGCTGACGAACTGCCGCGTCCACACCACCTTCCCGGTCGCGCGATCCAGGGCGATGATGGCATCGCTGCGCGAAGAGGCGGGATCCGAATAGGAATTCCCTGTCCCGATGTAGAGTCGATCGAGCTTTTCATCGATGGTCGGCGTCGACCAGACAGCGGCGCCCGAAGGCCCCTTGAGCTGCGTGCCCGACGCACTCTTCGTCGTGGGCTGCGCCGGTTCGTCGATCGTGTAGCGCTTCCATTGAACGCGTCCAGTCGCCGCGTCGACCGCAACGACGCTTCCTCGAAACGTGCAGCAGCTATACGCGGGTTGCAGCGGCAGGACGGATTCGAACGATGAGACCGGAACGTAGAGGACACCGCGGTACAACTGCGGAGTGCCGGTGATCACCGCGGCGAAATGCTCCTCGACCTTGGTCTTCCAGGCCAACGCGCCGGTAGACGCGTCCAGCGCAACCACCGTCGCTCCCATGCTACCGAGGAAGACCCGTGCGGGTTGCCCCGCTCCGGCCGGAGACACGACGATTCCGCTACGCACCGGCGAGCCGACCTCGTAGCTCCACCAGGTGCACCCAGTGGCTGGATCGAGCGCGTGCACCGCGCCGGTCTCACTCCCCACGAAGAGCTTTCCGTCGGCGACCGCGGGTTGCGATCGCGCGTTGTCGGTCTCTCCGAGCGCGAAGGCCCACTTGAGCTTGAGGCGGGGGAGCTCTTCTGCCGTCAAGGCACCGTCGCTAGCCCCGACGAATCGACTGTTGCGCTCGTCGACACCCCAGCGTGTCCAGCTCGAGGAGAGCGCTGCCGTGGTACGTTGGGCCGCACTCGCATCGCAGGGAGCGGTCGCGACAGGAGTGATGGGTGCTGGGGCGGCGACAGCCACGGACAGCAGAAGGAAAGCAGAGAGCATCGGGGCGATGGTTGCGGGAGCGAGCGAGCGAGACGCTACCCACACTACCAAGCGCACGTCGGGAAGTTTCAGCGAGGCGCGGCGACGAGCGGAGCGCGCGCTCCGCGCCCTCCGCGCCGCGGCGCTACTGCGTCAACCCCTCCAACCTCGCCCGCGCCTCCCCGAAATACGCCTCCAACTTCGGAATGTCGGCGCCAGCGTACCCCGCCTTCAACCGCCGCTCCGCCACGCCTAACGCCTTGAGCAGCTCCGCCGCAGCGGCCCGGCGCGACGGCGCATCGGTGCTCCCCGCCTTCCCGATCCAGATGGGCGCGGTGTGCCCGAACGCGTACTCGGCCATCGCCGGCCAACGATCGATGTTCGGACCGACCACGCGCGCGGCAACCCAGCCCCCCGCCGGGACCCTGATCTTCCCCTGATAGCGCCCGCGCCCCGAGCTGTCGGGCGGTGAGCCACTCCAGACGGTCTTGCCGTTCACCACGATCGCCACGCTGTCGACGGGGACCGCGGTGAAGACGCCGAGATCGAACGACACCTCACGACTCCCCGACGCGAGGACGTCGCCCGGTTGGCGGTCGCCCACGCGCAGGTCCAGCATCGGGCCGTTTGTCACGAACGAGCGCCCCGCCTTGAGCGCAGCGAAGTACGTTTCCCAATTGAACGCTCCCTCGGGGCGCACGTACACGCGCGTCGCCCCGATCGCCATGGTCCGATAGAAGTCGGCCATGACATCGGTCCCACCACTCGGCGCCACCGCGAAGCCAGCGTTCAAGAAGCGGTACCAGAGCTCGGTAGTCCCCACGGAGTTGCTCCAGAGGCAGACGAGCTCCATCAAATCGATCATCCCGTGCGCCGCGTCGGCGACGATCTCCACGGGGAGGACGTTCATTCCCGCGTCGCTCATTGGCGCGCGCGTCCCGCTCACCGGGTGCACGTAGTAACCCGCGCCGCCCTGCGCCCGCGCGAAGGTCAGCGGCTCGGCGTTGGTGCGGTCATCGCGCCCGTACACCTCGTACCCCGGCCCCCAAACCCACGGCCAGAAGAGCGTATTCGTGCCGAGGAGCCCCACGTGCCCGAGGAAGTGCGAGCGGACTTCCTGCGCCCAGTGGACCTGCGGTCCCGTGCCTAACGATCGCCAGGCGAAGTACGGCTGGTCCTCGAAGCGGTTGTGCAGGTTGGCGAGCATCGGGGTCGCGACGTCGAGATCTTCCCCCTGCATGAGCGGGAGCAGATCCTCGGGCTCGAGCGCGAAGGGGCCACCGTAGTTGAGGTGGAAATGATGATCCGCGGAGAACCAACCGGCGCGCTGTGCCTCCCAGAGCGGGGCGAGGTCGACGCGGGCGGTGGTGACTCCGCCAGGTGCAACGTTCGCCTTCACGACCTGCTCGCGCGTGGCGAGCCCGCGCACCGCACTCACCGTTACATCACCCGCAGGGACCTCGAGGGTGATGGTGCCTGGCGAGTAGAAGAAGGTGCGCCCGTTCTGCCCCTCGAAGCGCGTCATCCCGGTCGACGGGATGAGGGGGTGCCCGTTGGAGTCCCGAACGCCGAGTCGCGCGGAGTTGCGCCTTGCCCCGTCGGCACCGAGCCCGGTGGCAGGGGCGCAGGAGGAGCACCGCGTCTCGATGACGAGTCGGGCCATCGGCACTCCCCACTCCCACGCGCTTACCGCAACCTCCTCGGCGCGTCCGCCGGCAGCTGCAACACGGTACAGGTGCGGGACCTGCGAGCGATCCCCTTCGGAGAAGTAGACGAACTTCCCGTCGGCGCTCCACGACGAGGCGATGGGGCGACCGCCGGGTCGCCCTACAAGAAGAACCGACACGCCGGGACGGTCGATCGAGGCGAGCCGCAGTTCCCACCCCTCGGTGGCTGGCCAGTTGTAGGCCAGGAACATCCCGTCGGGCGAGACCGCGGGGCGCGCCTGCGAGACGATGTTCCCCAGGAGCAGCACCTTGTCGTCGCCGCCAGCGATGGCGCGCAACCGCACCTGGTCGCCACCGCCGCGCGACTTGGAGAGGTAGACCATGCGCGCGCCGTCCGAGAGGACCTGCGGGCGCACCTCGACGCCGGCTTCCCGCGTCAGGCGCGACTTGCTCTTCGCAGAGAGATCGTAGCGCCAGAGGTCGAGATCACCGCCAGGCGCAACGTTGGCGTACACGAGGGCTGCCCCGTCGGCAGTAAAGACCGGATCCATCGCCATCCCGCGATCGATTTCGGTCTCCGCCCCACTCGCCATGTCGCGCACGATCACCGTCAGCGTGCGCGAGTCGTCACGCACGAAGGCGAGCTTTCCTCCGTCGGGAGACCACGCCGGCCGAGAGTCGACTCCCGCGCCACTCGTCAGGCGCGTCGCTACTCCGGTGGCCGGATCGCGCCGCCACAACCACCCCCGCGACGCAAGGACCTGCTCCCCGCGCGACGACTCGGCGAAGTCCATGACACCCGCGGCGAGCGTCGGGAGTTCGTACCCCTCGAGGTAGACGTGATGCCCGTATCCCGCATTCTTGGGATATCGGTTGGTCCACTGCCCATCCGCGCGACGGCTCATCGCGCCGAACAACACGAAGAATGCTGGCGAGAGCCGAGCGAGGCGCAATGCGCGCGAAACCCGTGCGGAGCGCAGGCGGAGCGGTGTTGCGTACGTCATCAGCAGATGGGGAAAGGGGGCGCGCCAAGTCTGCCACTTGGCTCCCCTTCGCGCAAACTCCTCGCGGACGTGCGCGCGCACATGCGCGCGCACATGCGCGCGGACGCGCGAGCACACATGCGCATCCGCGCACTCATGCGCATCCGCGCAGTCATGCGCACCCACGAACGCGAGATCGCCCCCGCTATCTCGCTGCGCTGGTCTCGCGCTCCCGCGCCGCGGACGACGGCGCGTGCGTCGAACTCGCGATCGCTTTCTCGTCGCGCGGATCCTCCTCCCCCCAGATCGACTTCCCCACGATCAGCCGCGAGCCGCGCTGATAGGCGAAATACGCCCATGCCCACTGGATCAACACCGTCACCCGGTTCCTGAAGCCTACGAGGTACATGATGTGGACGAAGAGCCAAAGGAGCCATGCGGGGACACCGGTGAAGTCGACCACGCCGAAATCGGCGATCGCGCGATGGCGACCGATCGTCGCGAGGTCTCCCTTGTTGAAGTAGCGGAACGGTGTCCGCTCCTGATTCCGGATCGTTCGCAATACGTTCTTCGCCGCCCAGGTCCCTTCCTGGTTCGCTGCCGGCGCCACGCCGGGAACCAGCGCGCCGGTGTCGCGTTTCACCGCCGCCAGGTCTCCCACCACGAAGACCTCGGGGTGACCGGGGATCGAGAGGTCGCGCTCGACCTCCACGCGTCCTGCACGATCCACCCCCACGCCGAGCATCCTGCCTAACGGCGATGCGGCATTGCCGGCCGCCCAGAAGACCGTTCGCGTGGGGATGCGATCCGATCCCACGTAGACCGCGCCTTGGTCGATCTTCGTCACGATCGAGTTCAATTTCACGTCGATCCCCAGCTCCTCGACATCGTGCAACGCCTCGGCGCTCAGCGGTTCGGGGAAGGCGGGGAGGATCCGCGGTCCCCCTTCGATAAGGAGGACGCGCGTCTTGCGCGTGTCGATGCTCCGAAAGTCGTCGTGCAAGACGTCGCGAGCGATCGTCGCCATGAGACCGGCGAGTTCCACGCCAGTCGGTCCGCCCCCCACGATCACGATGGTCTGCAGCGCATCGCGCTCGGCCGGATCGTTGCAGCTCTCGGCGGCCTCGAAGGCGCGAAGGAAGCGGTTGCGGATCGTCAGGGCATCGTCGAGCGACTTGAGTCCTGGGGCCAGTGGCTCCCATTCATCGTGCCCGAAGTACGCGTGACGTGCACCCGAGGCGACGATGAGGAAGTCGTACGGCTCGACGTTCGCGCCGTTGTCGATGGTGACGGTGCGCGCTGCGACGTCGATCGCGGTGACCTCCCCCATGAGCACGCGCACGTTCTCCTCCTTGCGCAGGATCCATCGGATGGGGACGGCGATGTCGGACGGGGCGAGCGTCGCGATGGCGACCTGGTAGAGGAGCGGCTGGAAGACGTGGTGATTGTTGCGGTCGATGAGGACGACATCCACGTCGGCACGCTTGAAGACGCGCGCCGCGGCGATGCCGGCGAATCCGCCACCGATGATGACGACTTTTGGTCGAGTCATGAGCGGGGCTCCTGACGGTCGGGGTCGGAGGGGGAAGTCGTATCGCAGCGGGACGGAGATCACATCGCTCACACCGCCGCGAGCGAAAGATAGTCGGTCGGGTCAATCGCCAGATTTGACGAGTCCGAACGCGGAGCGCCAATTGGGGGTAGCAGCTAGTTCCCTCGGTATCCGCATTCACGAACCCCAGTTCGCCGCGTGCCCCCCACACGTTCCGCACTCCCTACTCCCGCTGAGCGCGCTGCGCAGCTCGCCGCGCTCGAGAAGATCGTGCGCCGCGAGATTCGCTGGGCCTACGCGCGCGCGGTCTTCCTGTGCATCGTGTCCGCGGCGATCGCGCTCGGTGCGATCGCGTGGTCGGTGCACACGACAAACGAGGCGAACGGACAGATCGCGTTCTGGGGTGGGCTGATGGTGGGGAACGCGGGGATCATGTGGACGCTGTTTGCGACGTATGCGCGGGCGGTGAAGGAGGGGTGGGTGTGAGCACCTGACGGGCGCGTCTACGGCACCTTCTCGCAATACTTCGCCCCGTCACACCGATCCGGCACGAAGGTCTCGCTTTCGATCTTCCACGCGCCGTCGAGCACTCGCCACTTGGCGAAGTAAGTCCCGCCGACGGTGACCTTGCCGTCGGCGTCGCTCCAACTGCCGACCCAGCGACCGCGTTCACTCGCCATGTGCCAAGGGACGAAGACCTCCACCGCGTCCGGCGTGCGTCGATACGTCACATCGGGGCGCGCCTGGAAGATCTCGGCGAAGACCCTTGCGTTCGCATCGCGCCCCACCGTTTGTGAAGAGGTCGACGCGACGACTACCACGTTAGGCGCAAAGGTCCGGGCGATGCCAGCAGTGTCGTGGCGAGCGATCGCCGCGTTCGACTCGGCGCGCAGCCGGCGAATCTCCTGCGACGCGCGTGCGGCCTCGCTTCCCTGCGCCGGGAGCATCTGCAGCGGCGCCAACACGATGACCGCCAGCACGATCCGGCGCGCCCAACGAGCGCAACGCGAATCGGCGGTCGAACGCCGCGTCTGACGAGGCGAAGCATCCAGCGTCGCACGAACGGTCATCGGGTGGCCCTCGACGCCTGCGGCTGCACTTCGGCGTTGAGGAATTCTCCCCACGCCTTCATCATCGGCGACGTGACGGCCTTGCGCTCGCCCCCCATCTCGCCGTAGGTCTCGGTCATCCCCTCGGGGATGAAGATCGGGTCCCAGTTGTGCCGGTTGTAGTCGCCGCGCGCGCTCGCCGCGACTTCTCCCACGGTCTCACCGCGATACAGCCGTATCTCGCGTCCGTCACAGTAGCCGAGGAGCGCGCGGGCGACCGCCTTGCGCGAGTCGCCTTCGTGGAGGAAGCCGCACATCCGCTCCCCGACGGCGCTCCAGATGATCTTCCCGAGCGGGCCGGGCAGGTCGCGCAACCCTTCGAAAAACAGCCCGCCGTGCTCGACGAGGCACGGCTGCCGCAGGTACTTGTACGCCTCCAGCGCCTTGTAGCGCACAACGACTTCGAGATCGGGGTGCATGATCTCCTGCACGTCGTGCCGCACCGGGCAGAATTGCAGCTGGCCAGCGACTTTCGGATCCAGCGCATCGAAGTACGCCGAAATCTCACTGATCTTGCTGTCGCTGGTGGTGACGAAGTAAAGCTTCATACGAGCGCCTCCAGAAACGCGTCGATGCTCGCGGTCTTGTCGATGGGATCGAGTTCGACGATCGAGACGCCCCACTGCGCCAGAAGCGTCCGCTGGATCTCCCCTGTCCCAAACGACGTGAGGAAGGCGCTGGGCATGAGCCGCCCGGTGCGCTTCACCGCCTGCCGCAGCTTGTGGAGCTTGTAGAGGAGGTAGCGGATGTTGACGTCGGTGAGGCTGTAGCCGACGAAGAGGAGCGAGTGCCCGAGCGTGTCGGCGCGCAGCTTGATGTCGAGCGCCGACTCGAACTCCAGCCGCTCGAAGTACGACGACTCGGTGAGGACGAGCGACGCGTCATCGCTGAATGTCCCGTGGAACTTCACCACGTGCGGGACGTGCGCCGGCGCGCGCCCGATGTCGTCGATGTTCGAGATCGCGTGGCAGGGCTTTCCCTTGAGTTCGAAGGCGCGCTCGATGATCTCATCGTAGTTGGTCGTGTAGATCGTGGGGAGCGCCATCTCGACGAGCGCCGAGTGCGCGCGCGACCGGGCGATGTCCTCGTCGCGCGGATTGAAGGCCTTGTCCATCACGCTGCGGAGCGGGCCGATGCTCCCCTTGGCGGCCACGTAGTATTCCGCCAGCTGCAACTCGTTGCCGTTGACCTTGAAGACCTCGGGATCGTATCCCAGCTGCTCGGCGACCAGGTCGATGAGCTCCGACCAGGTGGGGAGCCCGAGGGGGCGCGAGAGGCCGGAGCCGACAAACGGGATCAGCTTTCCGTCGTGGCGCAGCTCGCGCAGGAGGTCGAGGTCATCCGGGACCTGAGGCATGGTCACCACCCTCCCCCGCCACCACCGCCCGAACTCGACCCGCCGCTCGACGACCCGCCACCCGAACTGCTGGAACTCGGCGCCGAGACGCCAGCTGCAACAGAGCCCGCCGCGGCGACCCACGCCCCGCTCGACCCGCCACCGGCGAACGCGCCACCACCGCCGAAGCCCGACCAGCCCCCCGTGCTCGAGCTTCCGCTGTTGCTCGAACTCCAGTTCGACCCGCTCGACATCGCCGTCGCGCGATGTGAGTCGCCGCCGAACGACTTGAACCAGTGATCCATCTGCGGCGCGAGCCCGAAGGCGAGGAGCCAGGGGAACCAATCATCCTTCAGCTTCGGCTCGCGCGCTTGCAGCTCGCGGGCGAACCAGCGGCGCGCGGCGCTCAGCTCCCGACGCAGCACCAGGCGCGCGGGACCGTTCCGCCACATGGCCATGGCGAAGACGCTGCTGGCCGCGGCCGCGATCAGGAGGGCGAGCCCGGTCAACACGGGAAAGCCGGCGCGCAAGTCATCGCGCTGCGCGGCTACTCCGTACGCCGCAACGAGCGCCACGAGCGGGATGATGAATCGCAGCGTGTGCGGGGCAGCGCTCTCCACGCGCGTCTGCCACAGCTTCGCCTGCAGGAGGGCGAAGAGATAAACGACGAGGATGATCCCGCTCCCCACCGCAGCGATTGCGAGGTCCCACGGCCGTGTGAATCCCGCAACGACGAAGTTCGCGACCGCTGCCCCAACGAGGAGCAGCGTCATGGTCTTGCGCGGACGCGGCGGAGGCACGTCGCCCGCCACCAAACGGTTTGCCGCTTTCTTGAGCGGCTTCTCGATCTTGGTCGACGGCGTGAACCCCTTGTCTGCATAGCGCTTGCGGATCTCAGCCGTGTCGGTCCTGCTCGACCCCGGTGAGAAGAGCGAATCGATCAGCGCGCGCTCGTAGTCCCCCAACTCATCGCGCGGGACGAGAAGCTCCATGTGGAGGACGTGCGTCGAGAAGACGAGGACCTTCTTCGTCTCCACTCGACTCTTGAGCTTCTTCTCGCTCTCGAGGCGGGCGAGCACGGCGGTCACCTCGGCTGCGCCGATGTCGTCGTCCCACGCGGCCCCGATCACTTCGGCGCGTTGCGACAGCACCTTCTCGTCGAGCCAACGGTCGGTCACCACGTCGAGTGGAACAGGATCGGCGAATCGCCCGAGCGCCATCTCGCGGCGCACCAAGGCTCCGCCGAACATGATCACCACGACCCCAAGCGCCGAAAGCAGGGCGAGTCGTTCGCCCAGCTCCGCTCCGAAGACGACACCGGCCGGCCGCCCCGCATGGCGATAGGCGAGCGAGATGTCGACCACGAAACCGTAGCCGGGGTCGAGGCGCACGGGGCCAAAGTGTCCAGTGAAACCCGGGGGCGTTCCCCAGACCGGGTCCGCGCTCAGGTCCAGCGTGTACGCATCGATCGGTCCTTCGCGGTCGGCGAAGGCGAAGTCGTGATTGAGACGATACGTCGTCCCGTCGGGGATGAGGATATTGCTGTAGTTGTATTCGAGGCGATACGTGCGCCGAGCGTTGACGAACGGGGGATCGGTCGGGTGGCGCGCGCGCCAGCGTACCGTGTGCGAGTCGGTCAGGTCGAAGCCGTCGACGAGGTCGAGATCGCCGCCAACCATGGTGATATCGCCGGCGCCGGCGCTGTCGACGCGCACCATCTTCTCGAAGTTGAAGCGCTGCTGCAGGCCGACCGTGAAGCGCCGCTCGCCGCCGTTCCAGTCGCCGTTGTACAGGATGGTCTGCGTCTCCCGCACCCTCAGATTGCCATTGGCGTCGATGTGTGCGTCCACGTGCATCGACGGCCACTCGAGCGTGCGCTCCTGTGCCGCGAGCGTCGGGGTATGCAGAACGACGGCGCCGAGAAGCGAGGCGACGGTCAGTCGCGTCAAAGAGCGAGCGAACGGCATGAGCACCAGGACGGGGGCTGAAAGGAGCGGCGCGTGCCGGTGGAACGTTGCGAATCGGGGGCGCGCAATCATAATCCCTGCTCGCGACCGCCGTTACTCCCGCCGAATCTCCCGCGGCTCAACGCACCCACTCTCCCATGACCTCTCGCCGCAACTTCGTCCGCGCCATGGGCGCATCGCTCGCCGCTGCCTCGACCGCCGCCAGCGCGCTCTCCGCCGAGGCCGACGGTCAGCCCCGAGGGTCGGAGCGGCTGCTCGTCAACAATCCGCTGCAGCCAACGCCGGCGCCGGTGGGGGTCGATCGGCTCCCCCTCGCCTGGTACCAGGCGCAGTCACGACGGCTTCGCGAGCAGGCGAAGGCGCGCGGCGTCGATGCGATTCTCCTCCAGAGCGATGTGAACCTCGTCTACTTCACCGGATGCTTTCGTTCGAGCGGCGAGCGCACCACGTGGGTGCTGATGCCGGTCGACGAGCGCGACACCGTCTACTGGTACTCGCCGGCGATCGACCGCGATCTCATCACGTCGTGGTGGTGCACGGAGAACGAGTACTACTTCTGCTACCCGCACGCGGCCGGTGGATTCCCTAACCGTGGAGAGCTAGCGCGCGGGAATCGCGTGGACCTGTGGGAGTGGGTGCTCGGGAAGCTCGCGGCGCGCGGACTCGGCGAGAAGACGATCGGCCTCGATCGCGAACTCACGCCGTCGGCGATGCGCACGGTGAGTCGGGTACTTCCCAAGGCATCGATTGCTGACATCGGCAACCTGTGCCTCGACATGCAGATCATCAAGACGCCAGAGGAGATCGCGCTCACGCAGCGGGCGTATCGCTACTTCGACACCGTGCACGCTTTCGCCCGCGACTACATCCTCGAGCACGGGACGAACACGACCGACTACCAGATCGGCCAGGCGCTGGCGTCGTTCGGGATCAACCTGATGATGCGCGACGTGAAGCGCGACGGAAAGCCGCACAGCGCCGTTGGGATGGACGTGACGGGCAACTACGTGCGCACCGGCGTCGCCACCGCCTATCCGCATCCCAACCAGTTCTTCCACGCGCCGGTGCGCCGCGGCCAGCCGCTCTACGTCAACTGCGATATTCTTTTAGGGGGATACGGGGGCGAGGGATACCGCAACTACATCCTCCTCCCGTCGACGCAGCAGCACGACCGCATGTGGCAGGTCGTCGCCGACACGGTGCAGATGATCGTCGAGGAAACAAAGCCCGGCGCCGTCTGCTCGGAGATCGCGTACAAGGTGCACGCCTATCAGATCAAGCAGGGAATGCAGGACTTCATCTATCACCGACCGGGACACGGCCAGGGGCAGAACTTCGTCGGCCACCAGCCGCCGTTCCTGGCACTCGGCGACGACACGGTGGTGCAGGCGGGGATGACGTTCTCGGTCGAGCCGGGACTCTACGACGAGAAGAGCGGGATCGGGATCAATCCGAGTGATCGGTTGATCGTGCTCGGCGATCGCTCGGTCCTGATGAGTCGGATACCGTTTTCGAGGGAGTGGAGCTATTTGAGAGTTTAGAGAAGACGAGCAGACGAGAAGACGAGAAGACGAGAAGACGAGAAGACGAGTGAAACCTACGTGCGCGGCGCACGTAGTCGCCGCATGTCCACCGACTCCCACCTCCCGCTCCGTCCAGTCGAGTTCGAAATACTCCTGACGTTGGCGGCTGGGGAACGACACGGGTACGCGATTATCCAGGAAACCGAGGCGCGGAGCGGCGGCGCGCTTCGGCTCGAGACCGGGACGCTCTATCGCGCGTTGCAGCGACTGGTGCAGGCAGCGCTCGTGACCCCCGTCGAGCGTCGCCCTCCCGACGAGTCCAGCGACGAGCGGCGACGCTACTATGCCCTCACTTCGCACGGACGCGAAGTTGCTGCGGCGGAAGCACTTCGAATGGCGCGACTGGTCTCCGTGGCGCAGGCCGCGCAACTCATTCCGGGGAGCCTCGCGCCATGACGCTCCGCCCCCACGACCGTCTCGAGCGCGCCGCGCGTGCGTTTCACCGCACCCTCCTGCGCGCCTATCCTCGGCAATTCCGCGACGATTTCGGGCGCGACATGGACGAGACCTTCGCTGACCGCTGGCGCGAGGCCCGCGCGCGGGGCGAGTGGGCGATGCTCCTCCTCCTGCTCCGCACGTCGACCGACACGCTCGCACATGCGGCCGCGGCGCGCGCCGCCTCCCTCCCCGCCCTCTCCGACATGTTCCACTTCCAGGACGTGCGCTATGCCTTTCGGCTCCTGCGCCGCACGCCGTACTTCACGCTCCTCACCCTCGTCGTCCTCGCCGGCGGGATGGGAGTGAGCGTCTTCACCTTCTCATTCCTCTACTCGGCCATCATCCGCCCTCTTCCATTGAGTGACGGGGCGCGCATCGTGCGGGTGCAGCAGGTGCGCGGGCGCAATACGAGCGGCTTCGACGCGTCCGATTTCGCCCGCATGCGCGCGCAGGTCACGACACTGCGAGACATCGGGACGTGGAGTGCGCGCGACGTGGTGCTGGGCGGCGACGACGGACGCTCGGCACAGCGCGTGCTGCAGCTGACGGCGGTCGAGTGGAACGTCTTCGACGCGACGCACACGCCACCCGCGCTCGGGCGCCCGTTCCGCGCCGACGACGAGGCGCCCGGTGCGGCGCCGGTGATCGTGCTGAGTCACGACCTCTGGCAGATCGCGTTTGGAGGTGACTCGTCGATCGTCGGGCGCACGATTCGCCTGAGCGGCGTGTCGACGGAAGTGATCGGGGTGATGCCAGCGGGATACGGCTTCCCGGTCGCTGCCGAGTCGTGGGTCCCGCTCGGCGACGCGGTGCGTACGGCGACGGAGGCAGGGCGCTACTCGGTCAATGCGTTCGGGCGCCTGGTGGACGGCGCCACGCCGGAGCGTGCCGAGCTCGAACTTGCGGCGCTCCTGCGCCGCGCTCGCGAGTCGCGCCCCGTTGCACCTGCCGACACCGCCGGACCGCCGCCGAGCGTCACGGTCCGCACCTTCCCCATGGCGCAGATGGGGGACGATGGGCCGGCCTTCTTCACCGTCATCAACCTGATGGCGACGCTGATCCTCCTCCTCGCCTGCATCAACGTCGGCAATCTCCTGCTCGCACGCGCCAACGAGCGCTCGCGCGAACTGGCCGTACGATTGGCGTTAGGCGCGTCGCGCGGGCGCCTGGCGATGCAGTCGCTCTGGGAGCCGGTCTTCCTGGTGATCGTGAGCGGCGCGCTGGCCACCGGGCTCGCCGCCTTCGCCCTGCGGTTCGTGAACCAGTGGGCGCACACGCGCCTCGAGGGGAACATGGCGTTCTGGTGGACGTGGGGGATGGACCAGCCGACGCTGCTTGCGGCTGGCGGCTTCACCACGCTGACGATCGCCGTCCTCGGCGGCGTGATGGCGCTCCGCGCGACGAACACCCGATTCAACGACGTGCTGCGCGACGGCGGCGCGCGCGATGGCGGGCAGCGCGCCGGCCGCGTTGTGCGGACGCTGGTGGCGACACAGGTCGCCGCCGTGACCGTGCTGCTCTTCTTTGGAGTGCTGGCAGGGATGGCGGCGTTCCGCCTTGCGCACATCGACCCGGGATACGACACGCGCAACCTCCTCGCCAGCGGCGTGGATCCGGACGTGAAGCGCTTTCCCACCGACTCCTCGCGACAGCTCTATTGGGAACGACTCGCCGCACTCCTTGCCGCCGAGCCCAGCATCGAGATGCCGATCTTCCGCGCCCGGCTGGGTACTGCCGACGACGAGCGCGGGGCGCTCGAATTCGGCGACGGGCGTGTGGTCCCGGCGGCAGAGCAGCCGAGGGCGTGGGTGCACGCGGTGCGTGGCAGGCTCGACTCGTTAGGGGTCCGCAGCCTCGACGGGCGCGCGCTCGACGAGCGCGATCGCAGCGGGCAGCCGGCGGTCGCCGTCGTGAGCCAGGCGATGGCGACGCGCTTCTGGCCGGGACGTTCGCCCGTGGGCGAGCGGATCCGCCTCGCCGGGATCGGCGAGACGACGAACGAGCAGTGGCGCACGGTGGTCGGCGTGGTGAGCGACGTCCCGTATGGCGACGAGTTCGGCCAGAATCCGCAGCGGATGATCGCGGTCTACGTTCCACTCGGCCAGGTGGATGCCTCGTCGGCGACGCTCTTGTTCCGGCACAAGGGCGACGAAGCCGCAGCGACCGCCGGTTTGCACCTGGCGGTAACCGCGCTCGACCCTGACGCCGTCCCCGATCGTGTGCAGTCGTACAACGAGATCCTCGCCAAGTCGGCGATGGTGGCCGGCGGTGTGTCGAAACTGTTCGGGCTCTCGTTCGCCTTCGCCCTGCTGCTGGCGATTAGTGGGACCTACGGACTCATGGCGCGCTCGATCGGGATGCGCACGCGCGAGATCGGTGTGCGGCGGGCGCTCGGTGCCACCGAGCGAAACATCCAGCGACTCCTGCTCGGCCAGGGAGGGCGTCAGCTGGGGATCGGCGCGGTCGTCGCGCTTCCGCTGATGTTGTTTGTCGGCATCGCCTTCACCCGCGTCGTCCCCGTCGCGCCGCTGGTCGCGGTCGCATCAGCGACTGCCGTGACGCTCGCGATCGTCGCCGTGGTGCTCGCGGCCACCTGGGTCCCCACTCGGCGCGCACTGCGAGTGTCGCCCCGGGATGCGTTGTGGAGGGAGTGAACACGGTGCGCGGCAGGCGGTGACCACTCCACTTTTTTGTGCACGCTTCGGGGAGAACACTTTTTACCGCGGAGTCCGCGGAGATCGCGGAGTCCGCGGAGATCGCGGAGTCCGCGGAGATCGCGGAGTCCGCGGAGATCGCGGAGGAGTGCCGACGAGCGGCAACCTGCTGAATTCCTCCGCACGCCTATGACCTCTGTGCCCTCTGTGGAGAAGTTCTTTACCACGCCACGGAGAACATCGAACTCACTCTCGAAATCGCGTTCAGCTGGAGGCCTCGAGAGCCGAGCCGCCCCCCGCGCCGAAAGCCCTCCGCGTTCTCCGCGGACTCCGCGGTTCAAAGCTTTTCGCGGCAACCGCAGCAGGCGCCGACGTCCGTCAACGCGCGCCACAATCATTCGCGGTGATCTCGGTGTGCTGTGTGGTGAAACGCTCTTCACGCACAAAGCCATCACAGAAAACGTTTGCATTCAGGGGAACCAAGGGATAGCCGCAGGGGGGTTCGCCCGGTAGAATCGTGCGAGATTTGCCGCGCGCGAAACGTTTTCACGACGTTTACAGACTTTCTGGCGAAGCGCGCGCCCCTACTCGTCCTCGCTGCTCGCCCCGACATGACCTTTCCGCGCGCCGCCGGTATTCTCCTCCACCCGACCTCCCTTCCCGGCCCCAACGGGATCGGCGACCTCGGCCCTGAGGCGCACCGCTTTCTCGATTTCCTTTCCCAGACGGGGATGAAGATCTGGCAGGTCCTCCCGCTAGGTCCAACCGGTTATGGGGACTCGCCTTACCAGTGCTTTTCGGCCTTCGCGGGCAATCCGCTCCTCATCTATGTGAAAGGCGGCGAGGGAGACTTCCCCGAGCACGCCGTCGCCTTCGACCGGGTCATCCCGTATCGAAAGGAGCGTTTGAGCGCTGCGCTCGACCGGTTCACCCCCGACGCCGCGTATCGCGCCTTCGTCGTGCAGGAGCACGACTGGCTCGAGGACTACGCCCTCTTCATGGCGCTCAAGGAAGCTCACGGCGGCGTCTCGTGGACCGCGTGGGAAGCAGGGGCGTCGCAGCGCGACCCCGAAGCGCTCGACAAGTGGCGAGGCAAGCTCGCCGACGCGATCGAGCGGATCCGGCGCGAGCAATACTTCTTCTTCACGCAGTTCGAGGCGCTCAAGAGCGCGGCCGCGGAGAAGGGGATCCAGTTGATGGGCGACCTCCCCATCTACGTCGCGCACGACTCGGCCGACGTATGGGCGAACCGCTCGCTCTTCAAGCTCAATCCCGACGGGAGCCTCCTCGTCCAGGCCGGAGTCCCCCCTGACTACTTCAGTGCCACGGGGCAGCTCTGGGGGAACCCTATCTACGATTGGGATGCGCTCGCCGCCGAGGGCTATGCCTGGTGGATTCGGCGCATGCGTGCGGCATTCCGCATGTACGACCTGGTGCGCATCGACCACTTCCGTGGCTTCGAGGCGTACTGGGAGGTGCCAGGCGACGCACTCACCGCCGAGCATGGGCGCTGGGCCCCGGGTCCCGGTGCCGCGCTGTTCGACGCGATCATCGCGGCGTTAGGCCCGCTCCCCATCGTCGCCGAGAACCTCGGGCTGATCACTCCGGCCGTGGAAGAACTGCGCGAGCGGTTCGGATTTCCGGGGATGAGCATTCTGCAGTTCGCCTTTGGGGGCGACGGGCAGGCGAAGGAGTTCAAGCCGCACAACTTTCCGCGCGAGCGCGTGGTGTACACGGGGACGCACGACAACGACACCACGATGGGGTGGTGGACGTCGACTGGCGAAGGAGACTCGACGCGCGACGCGGCGGACGTGGCGCGGGAGAAGGACTACGCCCGGCGCTACCTCGGGACCAACGATCCGGAGATGAACTGGGTGCTGATCCGCACGGCGCTGGCCTCGGTGGCCAACACGGTGCTGATCCCGATGCAGGACGTGCTGGGGCTCGGGAGCGAGGCGCGGATGAACCTTCCGGGGCGGCAGTCGGGGAACTGGGGGTTCCGTTTCACCTGGGAGCAGGTCACGCCCGCCGTCACCAGCCGACTTCGCGCGCTGGTCGACCTCTACGATCGTTAGGTCACGCCGCCATCAGCGAGCCCTGAGACACCCATGAGCGAGCCGCGCACGAAGTTCTTCACGATCTGGAACATGAGCTTCGGCTTCCTGGGGATCCAGTTCGGCTGGGCGCTCCAGATGGCCAACATGAGCGCGATCTACGAGTACCTCGGTGCCAGCGCCGACCAGATCCCCATGTTGTGGCTGGCGGCGCCGCTCACGGGGCTCATCGTGCAGCCGATTATCGGGCACATGAGCGACCATACCTGGTCGCCGCGCTTCGGGCGGCGGCGGCCGTACTTCCTGGTCGGGGCGATCCTCGCCTCCCTGGCGCTCCTGGCGATGCCCAACTCGGCATCGCTGTGGATGGCCGCCGGGTTGCTCTGGATCCTCGATGCGTCGATCAACGTCTCGATGGAGCCGTTCCGCGCTTTCGTCGCCGATCTCCTGCCGCAGCGCGAGCGCACGCGTGGCTTCGCGATGCAGAGCATCTTCATCGGGTTGGGGGCAGTGCTCGCCTCGGCGATGCCGTGGATGCTGACGAACTGGTTCGGGGTGGGGGCGTCGACGCCGGGGACGATCCCGACGACGGTGCGCCTCTCGTTCTACATCGGCGCTGCAGCCTTCATGGGCGCGGTGCTCTACACGGTTCTCACGACGCCAGAGCGCCCGCCAGCCGACCTCGCCGAGTTCGCGCGCAAGAAGGCGGAAGCCACCGGGATCGCGACCGCGACGCGCGAGATCGTGGCGGCGATCAAGGCGATGCCCGAGACGATGCGGCAACTGGCGGTGGTGCAGATCTGCACCTGGCTCGGACTCTTCTGCATGTGGCTCTACTTCCCGGTGGCGGTGGCGCGGAATGTCTTCGGTGCGCCCGACGCAACGTCGCCGCTGTACCAGCAGGGGGTGGAGTGGGCCGGCGTCTGCTTTGGCGCCTACTCGGTCGTCTGCTTCGCCTTCTCGTTCCTCCTCCCCACGCTGGCGCGCACGTTCGGGCGGAAGGGGACGCACACGATCTGCCTTCTTTGCGGCGCCGCCGGGCTCCTCTCGGTCTCGGTGATTACCAACCCCAACCTGCTCCTGCTCTCGATGCTTGGAGTCGGGATCGCCTGGGCGAGCATCCTGTCGATGCCCTACTCGATGCTGGCCGGATCGCTCCCCGAGGGGAAGATCGGGGTGTACATGGGGATCTTCAATTTCTTCATCGTGATCCCCGAGATCGTCGCCTCGTTAGGGTTCGGTTGGGTGATGAACCACCTGCTGAACAACAACCGGATGGCGGCGGTGGTGTCGGGGGGAGGTTTCATGGTTCTCGCTGCGTTGTTGGTGCTGCGGGTGAAGGATGCGGGGGAGGCGGCGGCGTGAGAAATACGGACGGGAGACGGGAGACGGGGGACGGGGGGTTGGGACGGCGCACGGGCAGGACGTCGGTGCCCACGTCCTTTCTTTCCACCCTTCGTCGTGCTCTCCCCCGTCCGGTCGCCGTACTCTCGGCGCTCGCATGCCTAACGGGCACGCTGGCGGCACAAGCACCCAACGTCACCAAGGTCGAGCCGCCGAATTGGTGGGCGAACTCCTCGGTCAATCCCGTGCGGGTGATGGTGCGCGGGACGAACCTCGCCGGCGCGCGGTTCGACTGCGGACGACTTGCGTGCGCGAACGTGCGCGTCAACGAGCGCGGCTCCTACGCCTTCGTCGACGTCACCATTCCGCGCGACGCAGCTGCAGGCTCGGCGCCGCTCACGCTGCGCACGGCGAACGGAGCGGCGAGCGTTCCGTTCACCATCACGCCGCGCCTCACCGGGCACGGGCGCTTTCAGGGATTCGGGAACGAGGATGTGCTCTATCTCCTCATGCCCGACCGCTTCAGCAACGGTGACCCGTCGAACGACGATCCCGCCGTTTCGAAGGGGCTCCTCGATCGCAGCAAGGGACGCTACTACCACGGCGGCGACCTGGCCGGCGTGCGGGCGCGGCTCCCGTACCTCAAGTCGTTAGGCGTGACGGCGGTCTGGCTCAACCCGATCTACGACAATAACAACGGGCTCAATCGGAAGGAGACGTACGACAACCTCCCGATCACCGACTACCACGGCTACGGCGCCACCGACTTCTACTCGGTCGACGAACACCTGGGCGACATCTCGGCGTTCACCCAGCTCGTGGACGCGGCGCACGCGCAGGGGATCAAGATCGTCCTCGACATGGTGGCCAACCATGCCGGGCCGTATCACCCGTGGGTCGCCGATCCCCCGACGCCCACCTGGTTTCACGGGACCGAAGCGTCGCACCCCAACAACACCTGGCAGACGTGGACGCTCGCTGATCCGTACAGCACGGCGGCGATGCGCCAGGCGACGCTCGACGGCTGGTTCATCAACATCCTCCCCGACCTCAACCAGGATGATCCGGAGGTCGCCCGCTACATCATCCAGAACACGCTCTGGTGGGTGGGGATGAGCGGGATGGACGGGATTCGGCAGGACACCTGGCCGTACGTCCCGCGCACCTTCTGGCGCGAGTGGATGGCCGCGATCAAGCGCGAGTATCCGTCGCTGCGCGTCGTTGGAGAAGTCTTCGACGGAGACCCGTCGATGATCGCCTTCTTCGAAGGGGGGCGGATGCAGTGGGACGGCGTCGACGACGGCGTCGACATGCTCTTCGACTTCCCGCTCTACTATCCCATCCGCAATGCGTTCGCGAAGGGAGGATCGATCCGCGAGGTGGCGCAGATGCTCTCGCGCGATCACCTGTATCGTGACCCCGAGAACCTCGTCACCTTCCTCGGCCTTCACGACGTCGCGCGCTTCATGAGTGAGCCCGGTGCCACTCCTGAAGGACTAAAGCTCGCCTTCACCTTCCTCGGTACCGTGCGCGGCACGCCGCTCATCTACTACGGTGACGAGGTCGCGCTCCCCGGCGGGAACGACCCCGACAACCGGCGCGACTTCCCCGGCGGTTGGCGCGAGGATGCGAAGAACGGGTTCGAGGCGAGCGGTCGGAGCGCGGACCAGCAGTCGGTGTGGCAGCACCTGCAACGTGTCCTCGCCATCCGAGCCGCGCGACAAGAGCTGCGCAGCGGAACGATGGAGCATCTTCTCGTTACTGACCAGGTCTACGTGTACCGGCGCGGCAACACGATCGTGGCGATCAACAACGGGAAGGTCGCTGAGGCGGTCACGATTCCCGTCCCCTCGCTTCCGGCGGACGCATTGGGGCTGTGCCCGGCGGCGCGTTCGGTCGACGGCGGAACGTCGGTCACGATCCCGCCGCGATCGAGCTGCATTTTCTGATGACGGCCACCAAGCGCTCGTCGCTCCCGCTCGCCCCCTGGGGCGCTGCGGCGATGTTGGTGCTCGCGCTCATCGCGTTCTGGCCCAGCTACCTGTCGCGACTCGACGAACCGATCGACACGTACACGCACGCGCACGCGCTGGCGATGACCGCTTGGCTCTTGCTGCTGGTCACGCAGCCATTGCTCATCGCTGGGGGCCATCGCGGTCTGCATCGCGCACTGGGGCGCTGGTCGATCGTCGTCGCGGCATCGCTCGTGGCGGCGGGACTTCTTCTGGCGCACCAGCGACTGCGGACAGTGCCCGATGCGCGCTTCGACGCACAGGCACTGGTCCTGTACCTCGCACTCGGCGCGCTCGTCCTGTTTGTGGTTCCGTACGTGCTGGGACTTGTCTTTCGGCGACAGCGCGCGGCGCACGGGCGCCTCATGCTCTCGACTCTCGTGGCCGGGCTGGACCCGATCTTTGCGCGCCTCGTCTATTTCGCGATGCCGTCCCTCCCCGAACAGGCGCAAGTGCTGGTGACGTATGGCGTGATCGACGCGATCCTGCTCAGCGTCATTTGGGGCGATTGGAGCGAGCGCGGCGCCCGCTGGGTCTTCCCGCTCATGCTGGTACTGACCCTCACGCAACAGGTGGGCTACCTCAAGTTCGCCCCTACGTCGCAGTTTCGTGCCTTCGCCGTCTGGTACGAGCGGCTCCCGTTCACCTGAGCCGCCGCGCATGCACATCGAGCACGTCGCCCTCTGGACGCGAGACATCGAGCGATTGCGCGAGTTCTACGAAATGGCGTTCGGCGCGAGCGCCAACGCGCGTTACGAGAGCCGCAACACCATCGGTTTCGCCTCGTACTTCCTCACCTTCCCCGACGGCGGTGCGCGTCTCGAGCTGATGCAACTCCCCGAGCTCGCACCCTGCGCACCGCCCCCCGCAATCGGCTACGCGCATATCGCGCTCTCGGTCGGGACGCGCGAGGCGGTGGACGCGCTCGTCGAGCGGCTCCGCGCCGAGGGGGTGACGGTGCGATCGGAGGCGCGCACGACGGGAGATGGATACTATGAAGCGGTCGTCCAAGATCCTGACGGGAATTTCGTCGAGGTCACCGCGTAGGGGACGGGGGACGGGAGACGGGAGTTCTGCCGACTCCGACTTTAGATACTCATTGCCAGGGGTTGTCTGATGCATCCAATGTTTCTTCCTGAGGTCGAGTTTGCGCCCGCTGGCGGGGCGTATGGCGAACGGTTGGCGGCGATGCGCGCAGCGGGAATGCCGGTGCCGCAGATCTGGCATCTCTTCGCCTACAAGCCCGACCGCACCGACTTCCTCGCGCACTTCACGCAGGGGGTGATGCGCGGCCCGTCGCCGCTGGCGCCGGGGCTTCGCGAACTGATCGCGGCCTTCACCTCCAGGCGCAACGACTGTCCTTTTTGAATTGGCTCGCACGCCGCGGTCGCGGCGACGCTGCTGGGAGATCGGGACCTGGTCGACGCAGTGCTGGCAGACCATCGCACCGCACCGATCGACGACCAGTGGAAGGCGCTCTTTGCCTTCATCGAGCGGATGAACGCCGAGTCGCACACGTTGCAGCCGGCGGACATCGCGAGGGTGAAGGAGGCGGGATGGAGCGAAGAGGCGATCTACGACGCGATCACCGTCTGCGCCCTCTTCAACTTCTACAACAAGTGGATCGATGCCACCGGGGTGAGCGACATGCCGGCGGCGTCGTACGCGATGTCGGGGGAGCGAATGGCGGCGCACGGATACGCGAGCACGCCGTCACCGCTCGCACGGCCGGAGAGTCCGCCGGAGCGGGAACCGGAGATCCGCTGACGCAGGTTCGCGTGCGCGACGATGGTCGTGCACGCGAACCCGCGACCACGCCTAACGGCGCCAGCTACTGCGGTCCGGGTTGCTGCGGGAAGGCGATGAAGCGCGTGGGGATGTCTCCCGTCAGCGAGGCGAGCCACGTCACGATCGATTGCACCTGCGCGCTGTCGAGCGACTTGCCGAGCTGATGATACGCCATCAGACGCACGGCCTCGTTGAGCGACGCGACCGACCCGTCATGAAAATACGGTCCGGTTTTCTCGATGTTGCGCAGCGACGGCACCTTGAAGACGAAGAGGTCGGCCGCGTTGCGCGTCACCAGGAAACGCCCACTGTCGGCCTGCGAGAACCACGGGTTCACGAGACCGGCCTTCATGTAGCGATCACCGCCGACGTACTTCCCTGCGTGACACGTCTGGCACCCGGTGGCGAGAAACACCCGTAGCCCAGCGCGCTCATCCGCCGTCAGCGCGGTGCTGTCGCCGGTGAGGAACCGGTCCCAGCGAGATGGTGTCGCCAGTTTGCGTTCGAAGGCCCCGATCGCGCGCCCCACGTTGTCGTACGTAATGGCATCGCGCTGTTCCGGAAACGCCGCCCGGAACATCGCCACATATTCGGGCGTGGCGCGCAAGTGCTCGAGGACGCGCGCCGAATCGGTCATCCCCATCTCGACCGGGTTCAGGATCGGCCCCTTGGCCTGCGCTTCGACATCCGGCGCGCGCCCATCCCAGAACTGCGCGACCTGTCCCGACGCGTGATAGACGGTTGGTGCGTTTCGACTCCCCGCACGTCCGTCATGGCCGAGCGAGACCTTGCGTCCGTCGGCCCCCCAACCGTTGAGTGGATGACAGCTGTTGCACGACACGTCGTGGCTGTCGGAAAGGAGCGTCTCGTTGTAGAGCGCGCGTCCCAGCGTCACGATCGGTTCGTCAGGAACGGTTCCAAGACCAACGACTTGCGTGTCGATCGGCGTGAACAGAGCCAACTCTGCGGAGCGGACGAGCGCGACCTCACCCAACGCGCTATCGCTGGTACTGTTGCGCGCCGGCTCTCGCGCGCACGCGGCAACGAGGACGACCGACATGAACGTCAGACCAACAGCGTGCTTGTGCATATGACCTCCCGCGCATGGGTGCGCCGCCTGCATCCGCGGCGCTGCGTGGCGAAACCGTGCATCTTTGCGCGGCATTCGGCGCTACTGGAGGTTGCGAGGTCGCGGCACTCCTGTCTGTCGGGCAGGCGACAGAAGACAAGTCGGCGAACACCCGTCGATGCCGATCCGCCGCTCCCGCGAGCCAGCATCGATCGACGCAAGGCGCGGTGCGCGCGTCGGGTGTCGCGAGCGACGGGCGTCGCGGCCGTCGGGCGTCGCGGCCGGCGACGCTCGCGACCGTCGGGAGAAGCGAGCGACTAACGATGCGACGCCCGCCGACCCGACGCAGGTCAGTATCGCTCGGTCGCCGGCTGAAAGGTGCGCCAGGAGTGCCAGAACTCCTGGCTCGCGGCGATCGGCTCGAGGGCGCCCGCCGTCCCGACGCCGCCTAACGTGTAGCGCGCCGACGTCGTTACCAGCGTGTCGCCGTCGAGGGTGAAGCGGATCGACGCATCCGGGCGGCGGAAGGCGACGAACGATGCGTCGTCGGACGCGATGGCGAGCACGATCGGGATACCTGCAACATCGTCGTTGATCACCCGCTCGGCGCGCAGTCGATGCCAGTCGTACGCCTTGGCCTTTCCGTCAGCCGCAATTCCGATCACCCACGACTTCTCCCCCCACGACGCCGTGTCGGTTCCGGTGAGCGCTCGGCGGCTTGCGCCGGATTCGTAGGCGTTGTCGACGGGATACTTGCTGACGAACGCCGGATCCCGCTGCATCACGAGAGAGTGTGGATGCAGCGAAAGCCACTGCCGGAGCGTGACCTGCTGCGACGGGAGTTCCGCGAGCTTCGCCCCCGCGCGTGGACCGGTGACCGCTTCGCCACTCACCTGGCGCCACCAGCTCCCGCTGGTCTCGTCCTCGAACATCGCGTTGAAGAGGTCCATCCCTACCAGACGAAAGCGCTCGACGACTCCATCGACAATCGGGGAGAAGACGCGCCCGGTGCGACAAACGGTGCAGTACGTCACCATCACCGCTTCGCCTCCCACGACGTCGCGCACCTGATGATGGTAGCCGATGAACTGGATCGGGTAGGCGCGCGCGTCGCCGTTGATCGCCACGCCGACGACGAGCCGGTCGTCGGCGACGGCATTCGTGTTCGCCGGGCGCAGGTCGAGCGCGCGCGGCTGGCGGAACATCTTGTCCGCCTTCATTCGGAAGTTGAAGGCGTACGTGGCGCCAAGCAGGATGAACAGGACGGCGAGCGCCGCCCATCGACCGATCCCGCTGCTCGACATCACCGCCGGGAATCCCGTCAGCAGCAACGCCCAGCCGATCGTACGCCACAGCCAGCGTGTGCGGTGGAGCGCGTATGCCACGCCGACGCTCCGCATCCGCTGGCTCCCCGGCATCGGCATGATGAGCCACACGCTGGACATTTCCAGACCCAGCAGCCCCACAGAGCCGACGAAGAAGAAGACGGGAAGACGGGAAGACGAGAAGACGAGAGCTGGGGCGGGCAACGGGAGATTGGGGTGATGTGATCGGTGAATTCTACTTCTTGCAGGGAGGGGATCGTGACCTAGAATAGCCCGGGCGCGACGGTGCACGATCGCTGGCCGGCGCGGGCCGCAGGGACGTCTATGAAGCAATCCAAGAAGCACTCCAAGAAGCACTCCACGTCGCACTTCATCCGGACAGGGACATGACGCTCAACCGCAAGCTGCGCTATGGGATGGTGGGAGGAGGGCCGGGGGCGTTCATCGGTGCGGTGCACCGCCGAGCGGCGGAACTCGACGGGCTGGCCGAGCTGGTCGCCGGCGCGTTTTCTTCCGACGCGGCGAAGTCGCGCGCGCAGGGGGAGGCGCTGCACCTCGATCCGGCGCGCGTTTACGGGAGCTATGAAGAGATGGCCGCGCGCGAGGCGGAACGCCCGCTCGGGGACCGCATCGACCTCGTGGTGATCGTCACCCCCAACCACGTGCACTACGCCGCCGCGGTCGCCTTTCTGGAGCGCGGCTTCCACGTCATCTGCGACAAGCCGATGACCACGACGCTGAGCGACGCCGAGTCGCTCTGCCGGCTGGTCGAGAAGACCGGGCTCGTGTTCGCGCTCACGCACAACTACTCGGGCTACCCGCTGGTCAAGGAGGCGCGGGCGATGGTGGCCGCCGGGAAGATCGGCGCAGTTCGCAAGATCGTCGTCGAGTACTCGCAGGGATGGCTGTCGACGCTCCTCGAGGAGAGCGGGCAGAAGCAGGCCGACTGGCGCACCGACCCGGCGCGCGCCGGCGCGGGGGTCCTCGGCGACATCGGGTCGCACGCCGAGCAGCTGGCGCGCTACGTGAGCGGGCTCGAGATCGAGAAGCTCGCTGCCGACGTGGGGACCGTCGTGCCGGGGCGCAAGATCGACGACGACGCCAACCTCCTCCTTCGCTTCGAAGGGGGGGCACGCGGTGTCCTTCACTGCTCGCAGATCGCGCTTGGCGAGGAGAACCGCATTTCGCTCCGCGTCTACGGATCGACGGGTTCGCTCGAGTGGCTGCAGGAGGAGCCCAACTTCCTCACCGTGCGCCACGCCGACGCGCCGATGCAGGTGCTCAAGCCTGGCCATGGCCACCTCAGTCCTGCGGCGCAGAAGGCGACGCGCCTTCCGTCGGGGCATCCCGAGGCGTTCTTCGAGGCGTTCGGGAATCTCTACAGCAATGCGCTCCGCACGATCGCCGCGCGGGTGAGCGGTGCCGACCCCGATCCCGCCGATCTCGATTTCCCGACCGTCCAGGACGGGGCGCGCGGGGTGCACTTCATCGAGACGGCGCTCAAGAGCGGGCGCGAAGGGAGTGCGTGGGTCGATGCGCGGTACACGCCGCCTGGGGCGGCGCGTTAGGCGTACGTTCGCAGGAGGTGCATTGAAAGACATTTGAACCGCGGAGTCCGCGGAGATCGCGGAGGGGAACCGGCGCTCGTCTGTCGTATCGACGCCCTCGAACCGGGGCAGATGCTCTCTGCGGACTCGGCGGTCTGATGCTCTTGAGGGTAGCACGCTAGACAAAAAACATTTGAACCGCGGAGTCCGCGGAGAACGCGGAGGCAAGCAATTGTCCACTCCTTTGCCGAGATTCTGGAAGTAGCCGCCGAACGTCTCCGCGGACTCCGCGGACTCCGCGGTAAAAGCCACTTCTCTGAAGTGCGACAGCTGCATGAACAGTCACACGCCGTAGCCGTCCTGTCACCCACTCACCGAACCTAACGATGCCACGCCCAGTCACCCTGTTCACCGGCCAGTGGGCCGACCTTCCACTCGAGACGCTGGCCGCAAAGGCCGCGAGTTGGGGCTACGACGGCCTCGAGCTGGCCTGCTGGGGCGATCACTTCGATGTGGTGCGCGCGGTGGAGGAAGACGGCTACGCCCAGGGGCGCCGCGACCTCCTCGCCAAGCACGGCTTGCAGTTGCACGCCATCAGCAACCACCTCGTCGGGCAAGCGGTCTGCGACCGGATCGACGAGCGGCACAAGGCGATCGTTCCGCCGCGCGTGTGGGGAGACGGGAACGGGGAGGGCGTCCAGCGCCGTGCCGCCGAGGAAATGCAGGTGACGGCGCGCGCCGCGGCCAAGGTCGGCGTGCACGTCGTTCCGGGATTCACCGGCTCCAGCATCTGGCCCCTCCTCTACTCCTTCCCGCCCGTCTCCCCCGAATCGATCGACGCCGGCTATCGCGATTTTGCCGATCGGTGGAACCCGATCCTCGACACGTTCGACGAGGCCGGCGTGCTCTTCGCCCTCGAAGTGCATCCGACCGAAATCGCCTTCGACATCTCGAGCGCGCGTCGTGCGCTCGAGGCGCTCGGTCGTCGCCCGGCCTTCGGCTTCAACTACGATCCGTCGCACTTCGCTTACCAGGGGGTCGACTATCTCGCCTTCATCGAGACGTTCGGCGACCGGATCTACCACGCCCACATGAAGGACGTGTGGTGGAGCGAGGTCCCGACGCCGAGCGGTGTCTTCGGCGGACACCTGGCCTTCGGCCATCGCGACCGCTTCTGGGAATTCCGTTCGATCGGACGGGGACGCGTGAACTTCGAGGGAATCGTGCGCGCGCTCAACCGCATCGGCTACGACGGCCCGCTCTCGATCGAGTGGGAAGACATCGGGATGGACCGCGAGTTCGGCGCCCGCGAGGCCTGCGCGCTCATCAAGGGGAAGGACTTCGCGCCGAGCAACGTGCGCTTCGACGCGGCGTTCGAGCGCGAGTAGCGCCGCACGCAGGTCGGTGCACGAAAGGGGCGCGCCCACGTGGCGCGCCCCTCGTCGTCTGCGGCACCACCGCTACTCTTCGGCCGGATTCCTGATCCAGAGATAGGCGCGGTCCGGACCGCCGGCACTCGACCCGACGCAGCTGTCCTTCGTTTGCCACTGGAGCTGCGCGTCGGCGGCATAGTCGTTCTGGTCCTTCGCGCTGATGGTGAGCGCTGTCGTCGTGCCGTTCGCCGCAACGAACTTGGCGCTCGCCTTGTAGATCCCGACAGGAACGCCCTCGAGGAGCAAGTCGTGCTCGCGCGCATCGTAGGTGAGCGTGCGTCCGGTGCTTCCATCGACGAGGGGACCAGTCGGCGTAAGCGTCACGATCACGCGCTCACCATTCGGCGCGTAGGGAACGAAGAGACGCACATCACCGCCGAAGTAGTCGCCGCTGTTGGGGCCGATCTCCCCTTCGACCTTCATGCGGAAGTTGCGCACGACGCCGGTCGTCGGGACGAACGAATCGTAGTCCGCATCGTGCTCGGAGCCCAGGCGCAGGCAGACCTTCTTCCCGCCGTACTGGACGAAAGTCCAGGCGTAGGCGCGATACGGAATCGTCGAGATCCCCTGCACGCTGTATCGCCCATTCGCGTCGGTCGTGGCGTCGAGCAATCCGGTCGTGAGCGACGGACGTATCCAGATTTTCGCCCCGGCGATCGGCGCGCCATTGGCATCGACGGCAACGCCGCTGATCAGTCCAGGCTGCGATGGCGGCGGCGTTCCGGGGGGCCCCGGATCCGGATCCTGCGTCAGTCCGGTGCTGTCGCCGCCGCCGCAGGCGAGGCTCAGCGTGAGGAGGAGCGAGGTGCAGATCTGGCGTCCCATCGTATCGAGCAGCATGTGATGACTCCGGTAGGTGTGAGGGGTGCGCGCGAAACGTGCGCCGACGCGCATCGCCGAGAATGGGTCAATCCACCTATCAGACTTTGCGGCTGGATTCTGGAGCGTTCGGCGAGGCGCCCGTTCGTCGTTAGGCGCGGACGATGGTTGGGCGATATGCGACTCGCTGCCGAGCGCGTCCGCAGACTTTTCTGCGCCCTCTCTCGAAAGGGATAGCCCTGCGTGTCCCAGTGTAGGAGTCGCGCGCGACGCGTATGCCTCGCCTGCGCTGCGCGAGTGCATCGCCCCTTGCCCTCCGCACCAACTAGCGGCATCGTGCAGTCCCGCTTTCTTCCACGCCCCGCCTGCATGCCCCGCCTGTCGTCCTCCGCTCGCCAAGCCCTGCTGTCCGCCGCTTGTGTCCTCGTCGCGCTCTCGTGTGGCGACGCCACATCGTCGGGTGGACCGGACGTCGCGCGCATCGAGGCAACTCCGACCAGGCTCGACCTTGCCGTCGGTGAGACCAAAGGAGTCTCAGCGCGCGCTCTCGACGCGGGCGGACAACCGGTCGCACGCAAGCTCTTCTGGTCGACGTCGAACGCGAGCATCGCCACGGTGACGCAGAACGGCGTCGTCACCAGCATTGCGGCGGGTGCCGCCGAAGTCGCGGTCAGCAGCGGGGGCATGTCGCTCCGCATTCCGGTCGTGGTCGCCGCTCGCGAGCCGTCGCTGGTGCGCATCGCACCGGTGTCGTCGACGATCATGGTCGGCAGTTCGACCACGCTGCAGGCGACGGTGCTCGACGCAACGGGGGCTGCGGTCGAGGGAGCGACCGTGACCTGGACGACGTCGCATGCGGCGATCGCCTCGGTCGGCGGGAGCGGTGTCGTCACGGGGATAGCCGCCGGGAGCACAACGATCACGGCCGCAGTCAGCACCAGCGCCGGCACGGTCAGCGGGAGCGCGGTGGTGCAGGTCCTACCAGTCCCCGTCGCCAGCGTCTCGGTGACGCCGGGGACTTCGGCGTTGCTCGCCGGACAATCGTTGCAGCTGATCGCCGAGGCGCTCGACAGCGCCGGTGGTCCGCTGACGGGGCGCGTCGTCGCATGGAGCACGAGCGCTCCAACTGTGGCCAACGTCTCGTCGACGGGGCTGGTGATCGCCCTCGCCCCTGGTTCGGCGACGATCACGGCCACGAGCGAGGGGAAGAGCGCGACCGCGCGCGTCACCGTCTCCGCCGTCCCGGTGGCGAGCGTGCGCATCGTCCCCGATTCGGCGACGGTTTCGGTGCACCAGACTGCACAGCTCGTGGCGCGCGTCGCCGATTCCACCGGCGCGCTCCTCGTGGGACGCGCGGTCGCATGGGCGAGCGATGCGCCAAACGTGGCGACCGTGGACGCCAACGGCGTGGTGACTGCGGTGGCGACGGGAACGGCGCGCGTCACTGCGACGGCCGAGGGGAAGACCGGGAGCGCGGTGGTGATCGTCACACCGATCCCGGTGGCGAGCGTCGCGGTCGCGCCAGACAGTGCGGCGTTGGTGCAAGGGGACACGTTGGTCCTGACGGCGACCCTGCTCGACGCGCAGGGGAGGACGCTGACCGGGCGCGTCGTCTCGTGGATCAGCGGCGCCCCGACGATCGCCACGATCGACGCGCGGGGTTTGGTGACGGCCGTCGGCCCGGGGACCGCGCTCATCATCGCCTCGAGCGAGGGGGTGCGCGCGACGATCCCGATCTCGGTTACTCCCGCGACGGTGGCGACCGTGTCGATCACGCCGACGACCGCGTCGGTGCAGGAAGGGGCGACGTTGCAGCTGTCGGCGTCGATCCTCGACACGCGTGGGCGCCCGATGGCCGGGAAGAGCGCAACGTGGAGCAGCAGCAACCCGGCGGTGGCGACCGTGTCCTCAACGGGACTCGTCCAGGCGATCGCCACGGGGAGCGTCACGATCTCGGCGCGGAGCGACGGAGTGACCGGGACGTCGGCGATCACCGTCGTCCTCGTCCCCGTGGCCAACGTCATCCTGTCGCCTCCCACGGCGAGCCTCTTCACGGGGCGCACCGTGCAGCTGACGGCGACGCTCACCGACGCATCGGGGCGCGCCCTGTCGTTGAGCGGGCGCTCGATCACCTGGACGTCGAGCGCACCGTCGATCGCGACCGTCGGAACGAGCGGCGTGGTGACCGGAATCGCGGCGGGAAACGCGACCGTGAGCGCGCTGGTGGATGGGGTGACGGGGACGTCGTCGGTGGTCGTGACCAATGCGCCGGTGAGTTCGGTGCAGGTCGCGCCAGGCACATCCCAGCTGACGGTAGGCGGCTCTGTGCAGCTGACGGCCACCGCGCTCGATGCGAGCGGCGGCGTGCTCACCGGGCGCCCGGTGACATGGAGTTCGAGTGATGCCGCTGTCGCGACCGTGAGCAGCACGGGTCTCGTCTCGGCGCTTGCACCCGGCACCGTGCAGCTGACGGCGACGATCGGCGGCGTGACGGGGAGCGCGACCGTCACCGTCTCGGCGGTGTCGGTCGCATCGGTAGCGGTGACGCCCGGGAGCGCGTCGGTGGTCGCGGGGGGCACCGTGCAGCTGACGGCGACGGCGAAGGACGGGGCGGGGAACGTCTTGAGCGGGCGCGCGGTCACCTGGAGCTCGGCGACCCCGGCGGTCGCGACGATCGATGCGAACGGCCTGGTCACCGCGGTCACCCCCGGAAGCAGCGTGATGACCGCGACGGTCGACGGCGTCACAGCGACGGCGACGATCACGGTGACGGCGGTGGCTGTGGCCAGTGTGAGTATCACGCCGCCGACTGCGTCGCTCACCACGGGGAGCACGGTGCAGCTGACGGCCACCGCCCTCGATGCGGCGGGGAATGTCCTTACCGGGCGCGCCGTCACATGGACATCCGGGACGCCGGCGGTGGCGACGGTGAACAGCGCCGGGCTCGTGACTGGCGTGGCGCCGGGGACGGCGGTGATTACCGCTGATGTCGGCGGCGTGACAGCCACCGCGACGATGACCGTCACGCTCGTCCCGGTCGCATCGGTCACCGTGACGCCGGGGGGCGCAACCGTAACGGCCGGCGCGACGGTGCAGCTGACGGCGACACCGCGCGATGCCGCCGGTAATGTCCTCTCTGGGCGCACGACGGCCTGGAAGGCGGCGACGACGACCGTTGCGACGGTCAACGCCAACGGGCTCGTCTCGGCGGTGAGCGCGGGGACGAGCGTGATCACGGCGACGATCGACGGGATCAGCGCCAACGTCACGATCACTGTGACCAACGCGCCGGTGATCAGCGCCAGCGTCTCGCCCACCAGCAGCAACATCGTGGTTGGGGGAACGGTGCAGCTCACAGTGACCGCGCGTGACGGGAGCGGAAACGTGGTGACCGGGCGGCCAACGGTATGGACGTCCGGCAATCCTGCGGTTGCCACGATCGATGTCAACGGGCTGGTCACGGCGGTCGCGGCCGGCTCGACGTCGCTGACGGTGGCGGTCGAGGGCGTGCGGGCGACGGCCAACCTCACGGTCACCGAAGTCCCGATCGCCAGCATCGCGCTCAATCCGGCCACCGCGACGGTGACGGCCGGAGCGACCGTCACGCTTGCGGCGACCGTGCTCGACGCCAAGGGGAATACGCTCACCGGACGCACGCTCACCTGGAGTTCGAGCAACAGCGCGGTCGCGACGGTCTCTCAGAGCGGGGTGGTAAGCGGCGTCACGGCGGGGAGCGCGACGATCACCGTCTCAGGTGCGTCGGCCGGGCAGTCACCGCCGGTGACGCAGTCGGCATCGCTCACGGTCACGCTGGCCAACACGCAAGGGCCACAGCGCATCGTCATCTCCCAGCTCAACGGAACGCTCCACGTGGGAGCAGCCTATGCGCGACGTGTGAGCGCCCAGGTCTTCGATGCCTCGGGAGCGTTGATGCCTAACGAAGCGGTAACCTGGACGACGAGCGATCCGCGACTGGTGGTGGTGCCGGGAAATCCGACCACTGGGGCGACCATCGGCGCGGGCGGAACTCCCACCGGCGGACTCCTCCTCATCGCCAGAGCCGGTTCCGTCTCTCCTGTCGCCGACACGATCACCATCACCAGCGACTTGGTGCCGGTCGACCGTGTCATCGCCACCCCGCTCATCCTCACGATCACGCATAAGGCAACGCAGCAGCTCACCGCCACCGCCTTCGACTCCGCGTCGAACGTTATCGGCACCGCGAACGGCAATCCACTCGGCGGGCGCGTCCCTGTCTGGACGTCGTTCGACACGAAACTGGTGACGGTCGACAGCAACGGCGTGGCCACCGGTGGTCCGCAGGCGGGAATCACCCGCATCGAGGCCTACATCGATAAAGTAGGGCCGGGTACGATCCTCGTGATCCGCCCCTGACGACGAGAGCGCACCCGCCTCGCGATTCTCGTCTTCTCGTCTTCCCGTCTTCTGTCCTCTACTGTATTCGCGCCGCCTGCGCCGCGAGCGCGAGCGCCACGCCGTTGCTCCACCCGAAGCCGTCCTGTGTCGGGTACTCGCCACCGCCGGCGGCTCGATTCGTCTCGAGCACGTCGTACTTCTCCGTCATCTTCCCGGTCGCCTTGTAGATGCGGCGGTTGAGCGCGAGCCAACGGTCGCGCGCGGTGTTGGCGAGGTCGGTGCGCCCGTAGCGCCGCACCCCTTCCATCGACAGCCACTGCAGCGGCGGCCAACCGTTAGGCGCATCCCACTGCTGGCCGGAGTTGATGAGCGTCGTGACGAATCCGCCCGGCTTGAGGAAGTCGCGCTCGAAGCGCGCTGCGACCGCACTCCCCTGCTCCGGCGTCGCCACACCGAAGTAGAGTGGCGCGGCCGCGGCGAGCGTGGGACGGTCGGTCACGCGCTCGTTCTTCGGCCAGCGCAAGTCGAAGAAGAAGCCCTCGCCCGCATCGAACATGTGCGATTGGATCGCCGCACGCCGGCGATCGGCGGCGGCATCGTAGCGCGCGGCCACGGCAGCATCTCCAAGCGCATTGCGATGTCGTCGCAGCGCGGCAATAGCGCGCTCGGCGTTGTAGAGAAGCGAGTTGAGGTCGACGGGGGCAATATCCGTCGTCTCCAGCGTGCGCAGGTCCTTCGGGTCGCGCATCCAGCGCGAGGAGAAGTCCCACCCACTCTCGGCGGCGGCGCGCACGTGCCGATAGAACGTCTCGCGCCGCTCGACGGGGAGCGATTCGCCTAACGCGAAGTCTTCTCTGTACGACTCCGGGCGCGGCTGGGGGATGTCGTCCCAGTAGCGATTGAGCAGCGTACCGTCGGCCAGCTTCACCACACGACGGTGCGCGCTCCCGTTGGCAAGCGCGTCGCTCCCCTCCATCCAGAACGCGTACTCCTTCTCCATCGCCGCCAGGTACTTCTCGGCGCGCGTCGTGTCCGTCGCCCGTGCGTAGAGCCCGACCATCGCCGCGAAGTACGGCGGCTGCGAGCGGCCGAGGTAATAGCTGCGATTGCCGTTTGGGATGTGACCGACCGTCTGGATCAGCCAGGCGAAGTTGTCGAGCATGTTCGCCACGAGGTCGGTGCGCCCGGTGACGACGAGCCCCTGCATGGTGAAGTACGAGTCCCAGTAGTAGACCTCGCGAAAGCGCCCGCCAGGGACGACGTATGACTCAGGAAGCGGGAGGAGCGTCGACCGCACCCGCGCGCTGTCGGGGGCGCGGGTGAGGACCGGCCACAAGTCGCGAATGTGGTCCTCCATCGAGCGCGTGGTGTCGCTCTTGAACGAGCCGCCAACAGCAGCCGGTGCGATGAAGTGGTCGCGTACGAAGGTGGCGATCGAGAAGTCGGGGCGGACCTTCTCGGCGTTGTAGATCCTGACGAGTTCTGCTGGCGCTTGTTTGGGGGCCGCGTCGACGAAGGACTTGGAGTCGGGGAAGACGCGCGCCATCTGCACGTCGTGGAAGAGCGCCCCCAGGTCGCGCGGCGGGTCGTAGACGTTGGCCGGAACGATCGACGCGGCGGGCGTCGGGCTCTGCGCGCACGCAGCGAGGGCGAGGGCAACGACAGAGGCAGCGAACCGCGTGGCGCGACGCATGGGCGCCGAGCGCCCCCAACGCGACGGTCGCCGCGGCTGGCGCGACCGGTCGTCGCCCATTCCGGGTTGCTGCGAACTTGTAGCGATCATGGACTCTCTTCTCCTGCGAGGAACGAGGGAGGGAGCGACGCGCCCAGACTTGGGGCGCCTTCCCCTCAGTGCGAAGCTGGCGCGGGGACCGCGCTCTTGCGCCCGATGCCGGGCTCAAGCTTCACGAACAGCACGGCGACCGCCGCGCACAACAGCAGCGCGCCGGCGAGGCGAATCACGTTCTCCGGGTTGCCATGCAACAGCGCGTTGTAGAAGAGCGGGAGGGTGAAGATCTGGATCATCATCGGGATCACGATGAACATGTTGAAGATCCCCATGTACACCCCAACGCGCTCCTGTGGGATGCTCCCGGCCAGCATCACGTATGGATTTCCCATGATGCTCGCCCACGCCAGCCCGACGCCGATCATCGGGACGAAGAGAAGCGCCCGGTCGGTGATCCCCGGGATCGAGATCATCGCCATCCCCGCCAGGGTGAGGCAGATCGCGTGCATGATCTTGGGGCCAAATCGCCGAGTGAAGGGGACCATCGTGAAGGCGGCAACGAAGGCGACGAAGTTGTAGAAGCCGCCGATCTGTCCGTTGATCAGGTTGGCCTCGCGAAAGCCGTGCGTGCTCGCGTCGGACGAACCGAAGAGCGTCACGGCGATCGAGAGGACGATGTACTGCCAGTAGCAGAACATCGCGTACCACTGGAAGAGCGACATCACGCCGAGCTGCTTCATTGCCGTAGGCATCTCGCGGAACGCTTCGGCCACCTCGGCGAAGGCGGCGCCGAGTCCGCGCGGGAGTGCCTCGATTCGCGCACGCTCGTCGGGGGTGAGCGGGATCTCCGGGGTCGTCTTGACCGTGATGAGGATCGAGGAGATCGAGAAGACCGCGCCGATGAGGAAGGCGCCCACGGTGATGTAGGGGATACCGCGCCCGTTCACGAGGTCGCCGTTCATACCCAGCGCCACCAGGATCGACGGCGTGAGGTAGGAAAGCGTTTGCCCGAGTCCGGTGAAGGCACTCTGGGTGAGGAAGCCGAGCGAGTGTTGCGATGGGTCGAGGCGATCGCTCACGAAGGCGCGGTACGGTTCCATCGTGATGTTGTTGGCGGCGTCGAGGACCCAGAGGAGCCCGGCGGCCATCCAGAGCGCCTGGCTGAACGGCATGAAGAAGAGAGCGAGCGAGCAGAGGACCGCGCCGACGAGGAAGTAGGTCGTGCGGCGCCCGCGCGGGCTCAGCGTGCGGTCGCTCATTGCCCCGACGATCGGCTGCACGAGGAGCCCGGTCATCGGGCCGGCGAGCCAGAGCAGCGGGAGGCTGGCTTCGTCGGCGCCGAGGTACTTGTAGATTGGGCTCATGTTGCCTTGCTGGAGCCCGAAGCTGTACTGGATGCCGAAGAAGCCGACGTTCATGTTCACGATCTGCCAGAACGAGAGCGTCGGCCTCAGGACCGTTCGGCTTGCGCTCCCCGTATTGGTTGCCGCTGTCGCTACAGCCACCGACCTATCCTCCGTGTCGTTCGTTCGGGTCGTTCGTTAGGCATTCGTCAGGGACTTTCGATTCACCAGCCGCCGAGGCATGCGCGTGACGTCATTCGCGTCGTCGTGGGACGATCAGGCGGTCGCCCTCCTGCAAACGCTGAGCGGGGCGAACGGGATCCACGCCTCCGAGGCGGGGACGGCGAACTATCGCGCGATCTTCACCCGCGACGCGGTGATGGCCGGCGTGGCGGGGCTGCTGTTGGGCGACGCGACCGTGACCGGTGGCTTCGTGCGCACGCTCGAGCAGCTGCGCGCGCTGCAGGGGAGCGAGGGGCAGGTGGCGTCGAACTTCGAGGTGCAGGAGGGGAAGGCACCGACCGTGTCGTTCGGGACGCTCGCCCCGCGCATCGACGCGGCGACGTGGTACCTCGTAGGCGTGGGACTGGCGGCGCGGGCCGGCGCGATTGCACCTGGCGAGTTCCGCGCGTCGGCGGCAGCGGTCGTGCGACTGCTCGACGCGCTCGAGTACAACGGGCGCCACCTCGTCTACATCCCTACCGGCGGCAACTGGGCCGACGAGTACATCTACGAAGGATACATCCTGTACGACCAGGTATTGCGCGCCTGGGCGTTGCAGCTGCTGAGCACGACGTACGAGCAGCCGGCGTGGCGCACCAAGTCGCAGGCGATCGCCGCGGCGATCTCGGAGCGCTACTTCTCCGGCGAGCGATCGGCGGCCGAGCACCCGATTGCCTCGTACTCGCCGGTGCGGCGCTTCGAGATGTTCGACCTCGCGGCGTGCGCGCTGCTCGCTGTGTCGGGCATCGCCCCGCAGCGTGCGCGGCAGGGGCTGGAGTGGATCGACGCAAACTTCCTGCAGCAGGATCGCCTCCCGCCGGCGTTCCATCCCGTCATCGAGGAGGGCGACTCCGACTGGGGGGCGCTGTCGCGCTATCACCTGCACGGCTTCCGCAACGCTCCGCACGAGTACCACAACGGTGGCATCTGGCCGATCTGGCTCGGCTGGCTCGCGCTCGCGCAGGCACAGGCCGGAGCGACGGCTCATCTCAGCCGGCTCCGCGGCATCACCAACTCGGCGCTGCAGGGGCTCGAGCGGTTCGATTTCGAGGAGTATCTCCACGGGCGTACCGGTGCAGCTGCTGGGACGCCGCGCATGGCATATACCGCGTCCGGGCTCGTCTTCCTGCGGCTCGCCGGGAGCGACGCGCAACGCGCACTCCTCACCCCATGACCGACAATCCCGACCGCCGCAAGCTCTCCGACGACTCGCTCGAGCGGGCGCGCAGCATCATCTCTATCCTGCGCGGCGACTTCGGGCTCGGGGGTGACAAACGACTCGTAGTCGGCGTCGCCGGGGAATCGGGGAGCGGCAAGTCGGTCGCGGCGAGCTCGCTCGCGCACGAACTCGACGCCGCCGGCATTCCGGCGCGGGTGATCTATCAGGACGACTACTTCGTCCTCCCGCCGGCCACCAACCACGCGCACCGCCTCGAAGACATCGCCGCCAACGTCGGTCCGCAGGAGGTGAACCTCGCGCTCATCGCCGAGCACATCGCGGCGTTCCGCGAGGGGCGCGACGTGGTGGGGCCGCTGGTGGACTATCCCGGGAATCGCTTCGTGACGCAGCCGCTCGAGTTCCACGATGCCCGGGTGCTCGTGGTCGAGGGAACGTACGTGCTGGGGCTCGAGGGGCTCGACGTGCGGATCTTCTGCACCGCGACGCACGTCCAGACGCGCTCGCGGCGCGCCGAGCGGAATCGGGATATCGCGGATCCCGTGATTGACCGGATCCTGGACCTCGAGCACCAGCTGATTGCCCCGTACGGCGCGACGGCGGACATCCGGATTGACTTTGATTTTCGGATGCACCGGCGCGCCTGACGAGGGTTCCACCGAGTCAGATCAGCTAAACACAAACCACAACGTCCCCACCGCCGCGATCAACAGCACCGTCAGCAGCTTGTCCTTCCCACGCTTGCTCGCCGCCACCGCGTCATCGGCCACCGGCGTCGCCGTCTGGAACGTGATCCCGTCCACCCGCTCATGCGGCGGCGGTGGCGTCATCAACGACACCCCTACCAGGATCAGCGAGCAGATGACGAAGAGCACGATCGCGAAGTGCAGGAAGTTGATCGACGCATAGCTCAAGAGCACGCCGTCGAGTGACCCCTTGTTGAGCTCGAGCACCAGTCGCAGAACGCCCAGTACAAAGCCCGACAGCAGGGCCGCCATGGCCCCCTGTGCGTTGACGCGCTTCCACAGGATGCCGATGAGGAAGACCGCGGCGATCGGCGGCGAGATGTAGGCCTGCACGCTCTGCAGGTACTGGTACAGCTGCGCCGAGACGAGCTTCATGATCGGGATCCACGCCAGCCCGAACGCGACGAGCACCGCGGTCGAGACCTGCCCGAACCAGACGAGCTGCTTCTCGGTCGCCTGCGGGCGCAACTTCTTGTAGACGTCGAGCGTGACGAGCGTGGACGTCGAGTTGAACACCGACGACAGGGAACTCATGAGCGCGGCCAGCAGGCCAGCCACGACGAGTCCCTTGAGCCCAACCGGCAACAGCGTGCGCACCAGCGTGGGGAGCGCCTGGTCCGACGCGCCCAGCTCGAGACGCCCCTGCTTTGCCAGCGCGTAGGCGACGATCCCGGGGAGAACAAAGATGAAAAGCGGGAGGAGCTTGAGGAAGCCGGCGAAGATCGTCCCGCGCCGCGCCTCGCTCAGGTCCTTGGCCGCCAGCACACGCTGCACGATGAACTGGTCGGTACACCAGTACCAGACGGCGAGGATGGGTGCGCCGAACAGGATCCCGGTCCACGGAAAATCGGGGTCCGACATGGGGCGCCATAGCGAGAAGAAGCTCGGCTCCACCTGCGCGGTGAGCGCATCCCATCCGCCTAACGCGGTGAGCCCGATCAGCGTGACGGTGATCGCCCCGCCGATCAGCACGAACATCTGCATGAGGTCCGTGTAGAGCACCGCCCGCAATCCGCCGAAGATGGTGTAGACGCCGGTGATCACCACCACCACGAGCGCGCCGGTCCAGAAGTTGATTCCCATCAGCGCCTCGAAGACGATACCGCCAGCTGCAATCGTCACCGAGATCTTGGTCAGCACGTAGGCGATGATGGAGATGATCGCCAGGTACCACCGCGCCCCCGACGAGTAGCGTCGCTCGAGGAACTCGGGCATGGTGAAGACGCCGCTCGACAGGTAGAACGGGACGAAGATCCAGCCAAGCACCAACAGAATGAGCGAGGCGAGGATCTCGAACTGCCCCACCGCCACCCCGCTCGCCGCTCCGGTCCCGGCGAGCCCCACCAGGTGTTCGGAGCCGATGTTGGAAGCGAAGAGCGACCCGCCGATGATGAACCAGCCGGAGTCGCGTCCAGCGAGGAAGTAGCCGGTCGATGTCTCGCCCTGCTTTCGCTCACGAATGCCGGCGACGATCGCGACGCCGAAGGTGAGGGCGAAATAGACCAGGACAACGAGCCAGTCCAGCGTCGCGAGTGTGCCTGTCACGGGAGGGGGAGTGAGAGGAAGGGGATTGGACAAACAGCAACCGAATCGGGGAATGCGCCAGAGCCTTCGCGCACTTGCAGCAGGGGGCAATCAGCGTGCATTCGGAGGGGGCGAATCGACCAGCGGTCGAGATGCTTCGCGCACAGCGCGCTTACGACTCACGCGCGACGACACGAACGACAGGATCGCCATCAGGGCTGCGAAGCCGAGGAGGACCATTCCCCAGCGCAGGTTCACGTTCACACCGCCCGAGGGGATGTAGACCCGCTCGTCGTTTCGCGTCGCCAAGCCGAATCCCACGAGCAGGACTCCGACGATCGCGAACAGTGCTGCAAGCGCTCGACGGACGTCGAACGGGGGACCGTCGTGGGACGTGAGAGGCTCTCGCTGCATCAGCGGAACCTCAGCGTGAGGAGGAGCGCGGCGAGGAGCACAAGCGCGCCCTGAAGCCCCGGTCGCTGCCACCAGGAGAGCCGTGCGTCACTAGAGAGCATGCGCCGCGTAAAGACGGTTCGCTCGAGATCGGCCGGCGCCCGCGCACGGGTGAAGAGGCTCACGGCGATGGTCACCAGCAGCGCTGCCACCAAAGCGACGATCGCCGTCCAGAGGCGCTGTGCGAGCGGCGTGTAGTACGGGAAGACGATGGCGATGAAGCCGCCGCCGAAGCCGGGGAGGGCGCCGCGCGAGAGGGAGAGCGCGTGGTGCGCGGCGCCCGCCAGAATTCCCGCTACGAGCCCCGAGAACGCGCCAGGGGCGGTGATCCGCCGCGAGGACATGCCGAGCAGCAGCACGGCGAAGATCGGGACGTTGACGACGGCCAGGAGGAGCGTGAGGAGGTCGAGGAGGCTCCCCACGCCCCCGACCGCATAGGCCCCGCTCCCCGTGCTCCCCATCCCGACCGCGCTCGCGGTGTACGCGCGCACGAGGTAGGCGACAACGACGGCGAGCGCGATCCCGATGATCGTCAATCGGCGCGCACTCGTTACGTCGCGGGAATCACCATCAGGGGACACTCCCTCGCCTCCCGCACGTCGCAGATCCCAGCCGACGACCGCGTTGAAGGTGGTGAGGTTGGCGGCCAGTCCCGCGGTGCACGCGGCGAGCAGAGCAGCCACCGCCAGCCCGAGCATCCCCGCCGGATAGAGCGTGGCGATGAGCTTGGGGGTCGCGATCCCGAAGTCGAGGAGGGTGCGCCCTGCCCCATCGAGCAGCGCCGTTCCGTCAGCTGCACGGCGCGCCGGGATGAGCCCCTGCGCCATCCCGCCGTACGGCGTCCCCGCCTCGCCGCCGCCGAGCATGCGGGCCAGCGTGCCGGGAATCACCAGCAGCGCCGGGAGGAGGAGCATGGGGACTGCCGCGATCAGCGGGGCTCGGCGCGCGCCGGCATCGGAGCCGGCACTAACCGCGCGCTGCATGACGCGCATGTCGGCGCACCATGTGCCGAAGGCGAGCGCGCCCCCGATGCCGGCGATGAGGGCGAGATGGGTGATCCCGAACGAGTTGGTGAGCGGGTGCCCCATCCCCTTCCAGAGCGACGTATAGATCGCCGGCGGAATCATCGAGTTTATCGCCGACTGCGAGAGGCGATGGATGAGGAGCTTCCACCCATCGGTCGCGGCAAAGCCAACGAGGAGGAGCGGAGCGAGCCCGAAGGCGACGAGGGCGAACTGCAGCACGCCGGCATAGACGGTCGCGCGCAGCCCGCCGGCGAAGACGCAGGCTGCCGCCACCACCGCGGCGAGCGCAACGCCTCCCCAGAACGGCCAGTCGAGGAGGAGATGCAATACCGTCCCCGCCACGTGCAACGCGATCCCGCCCGTCACCACCGAGGCAACGGCGAAGGCGATCGCCGAGAGCGTGCGGCTCCGGCCGTCGAAGCGGAGCCCGAGATACTCGGGGATAGTCCTCGCTCCCGCGCTCCGGTACACCGGGACCATGAAGAGGGCGAGCAAGACCATCGCCGGAATCGCGCCTAACCAGAAGAAGTGCGCCGCGGCGAAGCCGTACATCGCGCCGGCCGCCCCCATCCCGATGATCTCCGGCAATCCGATGTTTGCCGCGAGTAGCCCGACCCCGGCGACCCACCCGGGGAGCGTGCGAGGCCCGAGCGTGAGGTCGCGCGCGGAGCGTACAGCACCCCGCGCGAGCCAACCGACGCCCACCACGCTCGCCAGCGCGACGACGAGGATGAGCACATCGATGAGCGAGAAGTGCGAGGCGCTCATCGTCCGCCGATTCTGGTGGATGCTCGGCTGCGCGCACGGGCGACGCCCGGCTTCGCGCCTGCGGTGCGTGCGGCCAGGAGCTCGAGCGTGTCGTTGTTGCGGGCGACCGCGATCGCCACGCGCCCGTTCGCCTGTCGCACCGCCTTGAGGTCGCGAACCTCTCCTTCGAGATCCACCCCGCTCGCCGGCATGGATACGGCGGTGAACATCCCATTTCCCGTGCCGCGCAGCAGGAGCCCGTACCCGGCGTCGTAGCGTCCGTACATCGGCTGCACGCCGTAGATGTTGCCGCCTAACAAGAGATCGATCGTTCCATCGCCATCGAAGTCGCGCGCGAGCGATGCGTACACGGGGAAGAACTGCGCCTCTGGCGGGAGCGGGGAAAGCGTGAATCCCTTCCCGGTCCCCAGTGCGATCGCCGAGGCGAACGTCCTGGCTTCGAGCACGGTCGCCTTGGCGAGTTCCTGCGATGGGAGGATATCCTCGATGCGCGCAGCGCCGAACGACTTGTAAGAGGGATACTTCTGCCTGAGCGGCGGCATGAGGCGCGCGAGGTCGTCGCGTCCCGGCACAGGATAACTCACGCCGTCCTTGTAGAACGTGATGATCTGCTTGAGCGACCCGGTGGCGAAGAAGTCGCCGACGTACATGCGCGCCGGTTCGGCGGCCGAGGCGCGCAGGTACGAGTTGAGCCCGAGGTTGCCTAACACAAGATCGGGGTGGCCGTCGCCATTGAGGTCGGCGACCGAGACGGAGTTCCACCACCCTTCGCTCCCCTCCATCCCCGCCTCCTTCGTGCGCTCGACGAACTTCCCTGCTTCCTGGTGGTAGACGCGCACCGGCATCCACTCCCCGCCAATCACCAGATCGAGATTTCCATCGCCGTCGTAGTCGACCCAGGCCGCTGAGGCGACCATCCCCGCCTCGCCCATCCCGCCACCGATCGAGTCGGTGACATCGCGGAAGTGCCCGAGCCCGTCGTTATGCAGCAGATGACTCTTCGGCGTCTCACCGTACCGCCGCGACACCACTCGGCTCCCCACAAAGAGGTCGATGGCACCGTCGCCGTCGAAGTCGCCGGCAACGACAGAGCTCCCGTTCTCGTGGAAGGGAGGGAGCGCATTGAGCGCCCTGGTGAAGTTGCCTCGCCCATCGTTGAGGTAGAGGCGATCGTCGAGCTGCGGCATGTCGCCCCAGAACTCGTTTCCCGCACTCACCACGTAGAGATCGAGATCGCCGTCGCCGTCGGCGTCGAAGAAGGTGGCATCCACATCTTCGGGGATCGAGTCGGCGGCAAACGCCGGTTGGAGCGCCGCGCGAAACGAGCCGTCGCGCTGCTGAAGAAGTAGCGTCCCCTTCTGCCACTTGGCACCACCGACATAGAGGTCGTCGAGCCCGTCGCCGTTCACGTCGCCGCTCGCCAGCGCCGGTCCCTCGGTGGAGAGGCGCTGCGGCATCAGCGGTTCGCGATCGTAGTCGAGGAAGTCGTTCTCGACGTGGCGCACGGTGGTGCGCATCGAGGCGGTGACGTTCTCGAGGAGCGGCGTCGGGGGCGCAGCCGGGGGAGCGGGAGTGGTTGCCGAGTCGTGAAAAAGCGTGACGGTCCCGCCGAGTTGCACCTGACGGACTACCTGCTGGCGGCGGTCGGGCCAGGTGACGACCAGCGATTCGGCCACGGTCGCCTTCCCCACCCCGAAGTGAAGCTTGGGATCGACCGAGGAGAGGAAACCGCGGGTGAGCATCTGCTGCGCGACCTGTGTGGTGTCGCCGATCGTGAGGGCGACGCGCGCGCCGATCCCCGCCGTGTTCGATCCGCTCCCCACGAGCCGTACCGAGAGCGAGCGATTCCCCGTGCGCTCGTGCGACCGGTTGCGATAGATCGACGCCGGCGCGTTGACGTTGTTCACCACGAGGTCGAGCTGCCCGCTGTTGGTCAGGTCGACGTAAGCGGCGCCGTTGGAGAAACCCTCGTCGGCAAGCCCCCATTCCTTCGCACGGTCGGTGAACCGATACGCCCCGTCGTTATGAAAAGCGACGTTCGGCAGCGCGATACTCGGCATGCTGTCGAGCAGCGCCAGGTCCTGCTTCTTGACCCCGGTGGCGAGCGACGCCTGCACGGCGTCGTTCCCGACATAGTTGATGTAGTCCAGGTCGTTCGGGCGACGGTAGATCCCGTTGGTGATGTAGAGATCCTTGCGTCCGTCGTCGTCGAGGTCGGCGATGAGCGCCGACCAGCTCCAGTCGGTCGCGGCGATCCCCGCCTGCCAGCCGATCTCGCTGAACTTCATCCCCCCGCGGTTCAGCTGCAACGTATTGCGGGCGTACTGCGGCCAGTAGCCGGCTCGCATGCGCAGGTCGAACAGGTTGAATCCCTCGGTGCTCGCCGACGACTTGAGGACGTCCTCGCGGCGCGGGAGCATGTCGAGGACGGCGATGTCAGGAAGGCCGTCGTTGTCGATGTCGGCCGCGTCCACTCCCATCGAGAATCGCGAGGTGTGCTTCGTCGCGGTCGCGATCGATTCGGTGAACGTCCCGTCGCAGTTGTTGTGGTAGAGGTAGTCGTTCTCCTGGAAGTCATTCGAGATGTAGAGGTCGATGCACCCGTCGAGATCGAGATCCACCGCGGCGACGCCGAGCCCGTAACCTTCGACCCCCTGGTAGATCCCGGCGGCGGCGCTCACGTCGGTGAAGTGCCCGCCATCGTTCCGGAACAACACGTCGCCAGCAGTCGGATGCGGCACTCGGCGGAGCGCGGGACTTCCGATCGACCGCTCGGTGTGCGTCGAGTGGTTGAGGAGGTACATGTCCAGGTCGCCGTCGTTGTCGTAGTCGAAAAAGACGACCTGCGTGGCGTAGCCGACATGACCGAGCCCGTACCCCTCGGTGCGATCGGTGAAGGTCCCGTCGCCATTGTTGATGTAGAGGACGTTCTTGCCGTGCGAGTCGAGATACGACACGCCCGAGGCGTAGAGGTCGAGCTTTCCGTCGCCGTTGACGTCGGCCATCGCGACGCCGGTCTTCCAGCCATCGGGACCGGCAACCCCCGCCTTGTCGGTGATGTCCTCGAAGCGGTAGTTCCCGAGGTTTCTGTAGAGGCGATTCTTCCCGAGGTTGGAGGAGAAGTAGAGGTCGGGGAGGGAGTCGCCGTCGACGTCGCCAGCCGCAACGCCGGCGCCGTTGTAGTAGTACAGGTAGTTGAGGATGTTGAAGCGCGGCTCGCGCGGGAGCTCGTTGGTGAAGGTGACGCCGGTCGCCTTGGGATCGAGCTTCTCGAACAGCGCAGGGGGCGATGGTGACGTGCGCGTACAGGCAGCGAGCGTCGCCAGCGCGCACGCCGCCGCGAGCGTGATGGAACGTTCGCCGTTCACCGCGGCGCCGGCACCACGCGCGCCGCCCGCGGCACCGCCGTCGACTTCCCTGTCGCGCCGTCCGCGCCCGTCGCCTGCGACGCGAGCACCGGCGCGTTCCCGCGCGTCCGCAGCCGCTCGACGACCAGCGCCCCGACCCGCTTCCCCTGCTCGCTCCCCTGCTCCACCGCGCGCCGGTAGTGAATCCCGCCGTACAATCGCGAGATCGCCGCCTCGGCGGCCGCGCTGGCAAACGACGGATAGCTTCGCACGGTGAGCCCGAACTCCAGCTCGGTCGAGTCGGCGTAAGCGAAGTCGGGGCCGAACAGGTCGGTGAGGACGACCGCGGCGGCGTTCGAGATCACGCTGTGCGCGCTCGGATACTCCGGGAACGGCGGCGTCTGCAGCGTCGGCTCCCACGCCTCGTCGATGTACTTGTTGATCACCGTCTCCGGGCGCACCACTTCGCTCCGGTACTTCTCCGCCCACGCGCTGATGAATCCATCGGCCAACGCGACCGACGTGCGCGCATACGCCTCGGCGGCGCGCAGTGGGTCGGCTCCCGCCTTGCGCGCGGCGAGTCCCACGATCCCCATCCAGTGCCCGCCGGGAGTGATCTTCTTGGTGGCGAACATCGTGTGCCCCTGCACGTGCATCACATACGGATTGCAGTCCCAGAAGGCGAGGAGCTCCTTCTGCTCGTCGGTCAGGGCGAGCTTTACGTCGTGCACCTCGCGCGCCTCCTTCATGAAGGGAGACGTCGCGGCGCTGTCGAATGCGTACGGAGGCGGCGGGGCGAACTGCGATCCCGAGTCCATCACGAACGGCCGCAACGTCCCCCAGTGCGGCTCCACTGCGTCCATGTAGGCCGGCGGCGTGGGGATCCAGCGCCCGGGCTTCTGCGAGACGCTGTACTTGGGGTAGCCGCGCGATTCCTTGTAGCGATCGGTGCCGGCCCAGGCGAGGATGTGGCGCGCGACGCTGTCTCCATAGGCGATCGAGCTGCGATAGACCTCGCGCGGGAGGTGCGCTTCGTAGCGCGCATCCATCGCAGCGCGCAGCGAGTCCATGCGTGCGCGCGAGAACGTGAGCGCCTGCCCCACCGTCATGAAGGCGTGGATTCCCGCGAGCGGATACGAGATCGCTTCTCCCGCCGGCGGACGCGGAACCGGCGTGAGCCCGTTCACCTCTCCCGCGAGCGTGTGATACGTGCTGTCTCCCTGCCGCATCGCCTCATAGGCGGCAATGCTCGCGTAGGCGTACACGCGGCTCGCCTGCGGCGGGGAGAAGATGTCATAGACGATGACGCTCGAAAGCTGGTGCACGGCGGCGTGCAGCTGGTCGGCGTCGGAGGTGCTGGTGGTCGGCGAGGTATCCTTGGCGCGGCACGCCGACGACACCACGGCAACCGAGGCGATCAGGGCGACGACCGAGCGGCGCATGAAGGAATGATGCATGGTCACTGCTTCGGACTGTTTGCCTGTGCGACCTGTGGGCGCGCCGACCGGAAGACGAGCGGCGTGTCGTTGTTGCGGGCGACGATGAAGCGCGTGCCGTTACGCGCACGCAGCGACTCGATATCGCGCACTTGGCCCGGGACCTCGAAGCCGCTGGCGTGCGGGAGGAGTGATGTAAAGCCCCCCTTTCCGTCGCCCATGAGGACGAGCCCGCGCCCCTCACTCGCCCGCCCGATGTCGGGCTTGAAGCCATCGAAATTGCCGGCCAGGAGGAGGTCGAGATTGCCGTCGCCATCGAGGTCGTGCGGGAGGATGCCGTAGATCGGTGCGACCTGTGCCTCCTCGGGGAGCGGGACAAGCGTGAAGTTGCCGTTCCCGTCGTTGCGCAGGAGTGCACTGGCGAACGTGTAGACCGAGAGCTCGATCGCACCGGCGCGCTCCTGCGCCGGGAAGATTTCCTCCACCGTCGCGCGCGCGTAGTCGCCGTAGTTGAGGTAGCGCGCCTTGAGCGGGGGAATCGACTTGATCAACTCGTCACGCAGCGCGATCGGGTAGCGCTTCCCATCGGTGTAACAGGCGACGACCTGCTCTACATAGCCATTGCCGTCGAAATCCTTCACCAGCATCGTCGTTGGCGCCGACTCCGACGCATGCAGGCGCGTGTTGAGCCCCAGGTTGCCGACGATGAAGTCGACGCGCCCGTCGCCGTTGAAGTCCCCCTTCACGATGTGGTTCCACCACCCGTTGCTCCTGGCGAGCCCGGGGACCTTCATCGGCGAGAGCTTCCCGCCGCCATCGTTGTGGAAGATCGTGATCGGCATCCACTCGCCGACCACGATGAGTTCCGGCCGGTTGTCACCGTCGAGGTCCTGCCATATCGCGTCGGTGACCATTCCCACCTTCTGCAGCTCGGGGGCGAGCTGTGCGGTGACATCGGTGAAGTTCCCCTTTCCGTCGTTCTGCAGCAGCGTGCTGGTAGGGGTCTCGCCATAGTGCCAGGGGACCACGCGCCCCCCGACGAAGAGGTCCACGTCGCCGTCGCCGTCGTAGTCGATCGCCGCTGGTCGCGATCCCGACACGAACTCGAACGGGATCGACTCGGCGCGCTTGGTGAACTGCCCGCGCCCGTTGTTGATGTAGAGCCGGTCCTGGAGTCCCGAGGCCATGTCGGAGAACTCGTTCCCGCCGCTCACTACGAAGAGGTCGAGGTCACCGTCGCCATCGGCGTCGAGGAAGGTCGCGCCGACGTCCTCGGAGATGGCGTCGGCCGTGAAGGTTGCCGCGCTCGCGGGTGTCCATCCACCGTCTCCTCGCTGCAGGAGGAGCGAGCCGCCCTGCTCCTTTGCTCCGCCGATGTAGACGTCGTCGAGGCCATCGCCGTTCACGTCGCCGACGGCCATCGCCGGCCCTTCGGTCGACAACATCTTGGGGATGAGGCGCTCGCGGTCGAAGTCGACGAAGGCGTTCTCGCGATGGGCAAACGGGATCGCCTGCGAAGTCGCCGCCTGCGCCACCAGCACTCCGCCAGGCGCAACGTCGAGCGGGAGTGGCTCGGGTGCAGCCTGCGGCGCCGTTGCCTGCGCGATGACTACGCGCTGCCCGCCAGCGGTCGGGCCGAGTGCGCTCGCCTTGCCGTCGGGCCACTCCACGCGCAGCTGCGACGCTGAATCGCGCGCGCCAAGGCCGAAGGTGAGGACGTAGTCCATCGACGACTGGAAGCCACGCGTTGGGTTTACCTCCTGCATCATCGTGTCGGCGCCGGCCACCACCGTTACCTTGGCCCCGATGGCGTGGGTGTTATTCCGCTCGCCTTCCAACCGCACCTGCAACCAGCGGTTAGCCTCGGGGACGCGGTGGGCATTGTTGCGATAGACGAAGGCTTCCTCGTTGGTGTTGTTGACCACGAGGTCGGGGGCGCCGTCGCCATCGAGGTCGCCGTACGCCGCACCGCTGGAGAACGACGGCGTGTCGAGCCCCCACGCGGCCGAGACGTTCGTGAACGCGAGCTTCCCGTTGTTGCGGAACGCGTAGTTCGGGATGGGCGTCGACTTCATCGCGTTGATCAGCTTGAGGTAGTCGACCTTTCCGCGCGACGTCGCATCGTCCATCGTCTCCTGGTTGGCGAGGAAGGCGATGTAGTCCTGCGACGTCACGTCCTTCACCAACCCGTTGGTGACGAAGATGTCCTTCTTGCCATCGAGATCGAGATCGGCGATGAGCGCGCTCCAGCTCCAATCGGTGCGCGCGACGCCGGCCATCTGCCCTACATCCGTGAAGCTCCCATCGCGGTCGTTGCGCTGGAGCATGTTGCGCATGTACTGGTGGCCGTAGCCGTTCGCCACCTTGGCCTGGTACACGTCCCACCCCTCGAACGACGCCATGGTGCGCAGCCGGAATTCGTTCTCCGGCAGCATGTCGGTGGTGTAGATGTCGGGCCACCCGTCGTTGTCGACGTCGGCCATGTCCATCCCCATCGAGAAATAGGAGTCGACGTTCGTCGTGCGGTCGAGCGCTTCGTCGAACGTCCCGTCGTGCTTGTTGAGGTAGAGGTAGTCGCGCTCGAAGAAGTCGTTGGAGACGTAGATGTCGGGCCACCCGTCGCGGTTCACGTCGGCGATCCCGAGCCCAAGCCCGAAGGCGATCTCGCTCCCGTAGATCCCCGCCTTGGCGCTCACGTCGGTGAAGTGCCCGCCGTCGTTCCGATAGAGCTTGTGCCCGCCGTATGGGTCGCGAACGTTGCGCGTATTGCGCTGCCCGAACGAACTCACCGGGCGCGGGGAGTTGTTGATCAGGAAGAGGTCGAGATCGCCGTCGCGATCGTAGTCGAAAAACGCGGCCTGCGTCGTGTACCCTTCGTCGGCGACACCGAACTGTTCCCCTTCCTCACGAAAGGTCAGAATGGAATCGGCGCCGACTCCCTGGTTGATCCAGAGCGTGTTGCGCCTGGCGGCCGGCTCCGCCTGGCCGGCATGCGAGAGGTAGATGTCGAGCTTTCCATCGCCATCGACATCAGCCAGCACGACGCCCGTTGTCCACGCGCGCGGCTTGGCGTCGAGCCCCGCGGCGGCGGTGACGTCGCGGAAGTGGAAGTGCCCCTCGTTCAGGAAGAGCTTCGCCCCGCCCTGATTCGACGTGAGGATGATCTCGGGGAGACCGTCACCCGTGAGGTCGCCGATCGCCACACCACCGCCGTTGTAGAAGTTGCGGTAGGTGAAGACGTTCAGTTCCGACGACTCGGTGAGGTTGTTGGCGAACTTGACGCCCGTCTCGGACGACGGGAGTCGCGTGAAGAGCGTCGCACCGGCAGGCGTCGCGCTGCTCTTGCGCGCGGCGTCTTCGGACTGGGGAGTGCGACTGCACGCCGCGCCGAGACAGAGCCACAACAGCGCGTGTGCCCGCCGCCGTGCCTGTCTCCTGCACGTCTGCTGCATCGGGATATGGAAGAAGGACATCGGTCTGGGCGCGCCGTCGGGCGGGGGGATCACCGACGCAGTGCGCGCTGGGCTCCCCCGGGAAGATCATAGCCTGCCCCCGTGAATGGGAGCAGGCTATGAAATCCCTGCGGAGCGTTAGGTCACGCGGATCAGTAGCCCGCGTTCTGCGTCAGGAGCGGGTTGTTCTGGATCTGGGTGATCGGGATCGGGAAGAGCACCTTGTACCCTTCCGTCGCGGTCTTGAACTGGCGCGCGTCGGTGTAGCCACCGAGGCGAATCAGGTCCTGCCGGCGCTTCTCTTCGCCGGCGAACTCGAACAGGCGCTCGTCGAGGATCGCCTGACGCGTTTGCGCCTGGGAGAGCCCGGTGAGCGGCTTCGGCGGGCTGAAGACGCGGGCACGCAGCTGGTTGATGATCGCCAGTGCCGCCGCGGTGTTCCCCTGCTCGTTGAGCGCCTCGGCCTTGATCATGTACATCTCGGCCAGGCGGAAGTACGGGAACTTGTGCGGGTGCGAGTCGCCGTTAGGCGCGGTGACGAGCGGCGGGAACTTGTTGATGCGCGGCCCCTCGCCTTCGGTCGCGTTGGTGATGTCGTTGATCGTGAGCGTGAAGACAAGCGGGTTGCCGGCGCGGTCGTTCACGTTCTGTCCGGTCACGAAGCTCTTCTGCTGCCCGATCAGCCACACGTTCCGGCGCGCGTCGGCGGGGTCGTACTTGTTGTAGACGTCGGCGATCGTGGCGAAGCCGTTCCACGGACCACCCTGCACGCCGTGCTGGGCGTAGTGCAGCGGGCGCTGCGGGAACGAGTTGCCGATGCCCGGCGGGTTGTTCGTGTTGTTGATGACGAAGATCAGCTCCGGGGAGTTCTGGTTGTCCGTGTTGAAGTTGGACTGCCAGTTGGCCGCGAGGCTGTAGACGCCGGAATTGATGACGGCGTCGGCGTACGTGATCGCTTCGGCGAGACGCGCCGGCGCGCGCTGCAACCCGGCCGTCGTCACCGTCCCCTGGAAGACGGGGGCGTTGATGTACATGTTCGCCAGGATCGCGTTGGCGACGTGCTTGTTGACGCGGCCATAGGCGAGCGGCTGGTCGGGGAGGTTCGGGATCGACGCCTTGAGCTCCGCCTCGATGAACTTGAACGTCTCATCGCGCGAGGAACGCGCCGTCGGCTGCACTTCGGTAGTTGTCACGATCGGGACGCCACCGAACATGTCCATGAGGACGTAGTAGAACCAGGCGCGGAGCACCTTGAGCTCGGCGAGGTTCTCGTCCTTGGTCGGGCTCGAGGACTTCTCCACGACGTCGATCATGAGGTTGGCCTTGGCCACGCCCGAGAACATGGCGTTCCAGAGACCGTTCATGTCGTCGAGCGCGGAGCCCGAGTTGGCCGTCCATGTCTGCTTGTAGATCTCGATCCAGCGCCCGTTGTCGAACCAGTCGCTGCCGCGCGTTGGGACGATCTGCTCGCCCGAGGCGATTTCGGAGAGGTTGTAGTAGGCCCACTGCGTCTGGCGCAACTGGGCGTACACCGAGGCCGCACCCGCGAGGATCTCGGGGTCGGTCTTGAAGGCATTGTCCGGCGTGAGCGCGTCGAGCGGCGTCTCCGTCAGATCGGTGCATCCCGCCACCGCGCCAAGCACTGCCGCCATCATCAGGGCGGTGGCTTGCGACCGGCGGAAGGTGAACGAAGAGAATATCGGCATGGTTTTCGGAGTTTACCTGATCAGTTGAAAAAGTTGGGATCGAGTCGGGTCCCGGTGGCGCATCAGCTGCAATGCGCCACCGGTGCGAGTCTTAGAACTGAACGCGCAGTCCGGCCGTGAAGGTCCGGGCGCGTGGGTAGATCAGGTAATCGATCCCGCGAACGGCGAGGCCGTTGTCGACGAAGACCTCCGGATCGTAGCCGGAGTACGGGGTGAAGAGGAGGACGTTGTCGCCCGAGACGTACACACGCGAGTCGCGGCTGCCGAGCCCCGGCAGGCGCACGGCGTAACCGACGGTGATGTTCTGGAGGCGGAAGAACGAGCCGTCCTCGATCCAGCGCGAGGAGTAGATCGCCGGCTGTCCGAGCGCATCCTGGTTGGAGAGCGCCGAGCGCAGGAAGTTGCGGCTCTGGTTGACGTTCGAGGTGGTGCTGTAGACGAGCGCCGTGTTGTTGAAGACGTCGCGGTTCACCTCGGCGCGCCACAGCCAGCTCGCGTCGAACTTGCCCCACGTCGCGTTGCTGCGAAGGCCGACCGAGAACGACGGGTTGGCGTTGCCGATGATGACTTCGTCGTCACCGCCCGGCGACGTGGTCGTGCCGGCCAACGTGCGCGAGAGTTCGCGCCCGGCGGCGTCGCGCGTCACCGTGTACTTGTTGAAGAGCTGCTCGCCCGCCGAGTTGAAGCCGACGAACTCGGCGCCCCAGAAGGTGCCGATCGGCTTACCGGGGATCAGGCGCTGCGCAAACTTGCCCGACTGCCCCTGCCCGTTCACCGATGCCGTCACGATGAACTGGCGGTCGAGTCCGAGGTCCGTCAGCTCGTTGCGCTCCATCGTGAAGACGAGCCCCGAGGAGAGCGACGAGTTGCTGCCGTTGAAGAGCGACGCGTCGAGCGAGGCCTCGAAACCGTTGACCTTGAGGCTACCGACGTTCTCGAGGCGCGTCGACACGACCGCGGGCTGCGCAACCGGAACGTCGAAGAGGAGGTCCTTCGTCTTCTTCTGATAGAGCTCGAACGTACCGGTGAAGCGATCACCCTTGAGGGCGTAGTCGAGGCCGACGTTGATCTGCGTCGACGTCTCCCACTTGAGGTCGGGGTTGGCGACCTGCGAAGCGGCGAAGCCGGTGATCACCGTGTTGCCGAACGGATAGCGCGCGTCGTTGTTGGTGCGCAGGAGGAGCTGCGTGCCGTAGGGGCGCACCGACTGGTTCCCCTGTAACCCGTAGCCGAGACGCAGGCTCAGGTTGGAGAACCAGTTGTTGTTCTGCATGAAGCCTTCTTCGCTGATGTGCCACGAGCCGGAGATGGCCGGGAAGACCTGCCACTTGTTCCCCTCGGCGAGGCGCGACGAACCGTCGTTGCGCAGCACGCCGGTGAGGAAGTAGCGGTTCTTGTAGCCAAGGTTCGCGCGGGTGAAGAACGAGGCGAGGCGGCTCTGCTCGATGTACGACACCGGAGCCGGCGACCCTTCGCTCGTGCCGGCGCCGAGGTTGTTCCACTTGAAGGCGTCGGTGAGGAAGCCGCGCATCTCGGCCTCGAAGCCGCGATTCTCGAACTTCGAGAACTCGTAGCCGCCGAGGAGTTCGAACTCGTTGTTCGTCCCGATCTGCGGCGCCCAGGTGACGAGCGTCTGCAGGTTGAGGTTGGAGAGCGAACGCTCGGCCTGACGCGCGCGACCGTTGGTCGAGGCGCCGACCGGGTTGGTCAGCGGGAAGTACGTCTGGCGGACCGAGTTCGCGATGTCGGCACCGAGCGTCGTCTTGAGGGTCACGCTCGGGAGGAGCGCGTACGATGCGGTGAAGTTGCCGAGCGTGCGGTTCTCCGGCGCCTGGTCGGCGATCTGCCGCGAAAGCGCGACCGGGTTACGAATCGACTGCGCACCGGCGCCGACTTCGTAGTACGAGCCGTTGGCGTTGCGCACCGGCTGCGTCGGGTCGAACGAGACCATGTTCGTGAAGACACCGCCGTCGAATCCGGCGGTGTTGTCGAACGGCAGATAGTCGTTGTTGACGCGCGAGACGGTCAGGTTGAGCCCCGACTGCAGCTTGCCGCCGAACGACGAGTTGTTGGCGTTCACGCGCCCCTGATACCGCTTGAGGCCGTTCGCGATGATGATCCCCTGCTGCTCGAAGTAGTTGAGCGTCGCGCGATAGCGGGTCGACGTGTTGCCGCCGGCGATCGAGAGGTTGTGGTTCTGCGTGTAGCCGACGCGCTCGAGTTCCTTCTCCCAATCGGTGTTCGCGCCGCCGAGCGTATTGAGGCGCGACGACGGGAGCTTCCCCTTCGAGATCTGGTCCTGAATGAAGGACTTGTACTCGTTGCCGGTGAGGAGGTCGTAGCTGTTGGCCGCCGAAGAAGCAGCGACGTAGCCGTCGTACTCGATCTGCGACGCGCCGGCCGACCCCTTCTTGGTCTCGATCAGGATGACGCCGTTGGCGCCGCGCGAGCCGTAGATCGCGGTGGCCGAGGCGTCCTTGAGGACCGTGATGGAGGCGATGTCGTTCGGGTTGATCGCGTTGAGCGGGCTGCGATTGAGCGCAGCCGATCCGCCGATCGCCACACCCGAGGCCACCGGGTTGTCGTTCTGCAGCGGCACGCCGTCGAGCACGTAGAGCGGATCGTTCGATGCGGAGATCGACGTCCCGCCGCGCACGCGGATCTGCGCGCCAGCGCCCGGCTCACCGTTGTTGGAGACGATGTTCACGCCCGAGACGCGCGCGGTGAGCATCTGGTTGGCGTTGTTCACCACGCCGACGTTGGCGTCGGTCGCGTCGAGTGTCGCCACCGACCCGGTCACCGCTTCGCGGCGCTGCGTTCCGTAGCCGACGACGACGATGGCCTGCAGGTTGATCGCCGATGCGGCGAGGGTGAAGTCGGCGGTGACGGTCTGGCCATCGGCGACCGTGACCGTGGTGGTCTGCGGATTGTAGCCGAGGCGCGTGGCGCGCACGGTTGCGGAGCCCGCGGGGACGCCGACGATCGTGTAGCCGCCATCGGCGCGCGAGAGGGCGCCGCGCGGCGTGCCGACCACCTGCACCTGCACGTTGGCGAGCGGTTGAGAGCTGGTCGAATCAACCACCCTCCCCTGAATCGTGCCGCCGGTGCCTTGCGCGGGTAGCTGTGACACCGTCAGCAGGCCGCCGACCAAAGCGGCCAACAGACAACGAGTGACTGCCATTCGAAAACTCTCCAGCGTTGGCGTGAGATGCGGGCGAACCGGCATGTTGAGAACAGTTAGGACGGTGACACGCGCTTCCACTCAAACTTGAGTGGAAGCGTTTCCCGGAAAACGTTTCCTCAACGAATTGACGGCATAACATACGGTGGTGTCGGAATGGGTCAAGATCGTGTAAATCGCCATGATCGCGAGATTTGCACTAACCGCAAGATTGGGACGGACCGGATCTCGCCTGACGAATACAACACGTCAAATCACTTGCTTTCGTTCGTCGCTCTCGTTCTGCGCGAACCGCGCCCGAACCTTGACCCACGGTACGGCCGGCCAGCGCCCCAACCAATCGACCGCGCATCGTCGCCGCTTTGTGGCGACGCCTACCACTCGGAATCGCTGCCATGCTCCTGACGTCGATGCTCCTCGCGGCCCAGATCACCCAGGCAAACCCACCGCGTCAAGCCGTTGTTCAGCAACGATTTGAAGAGCCTGTCCTTTCCTTCCCCCAGCCGGGACTCGACGATCCCACCGCCTATCAAGGGTACCAGACCCGCCTCTTCAAGGACGCCGCAGGCAACACGCTCCAGATCTACCTCGACCACCGCGAAGGGCGCGTCGTCCACATCCTGGCCGACGCCGAAAACGCGAGCGTCGGCTTCACGGCACGCGCGACCGACCATTCCCCAGCCCCGCTCGAGTGGGGCGACAAGGGGGCTCGCGTCTCCCGCGCCGGTCGCACGCGCACACTCGAGTACTCCCTCACCTCCCCAACGTCCTCGATCTCGCTGGGCTGGTTTCTCCTCGGCTCCATGCGGGTCGAACGCGACTTTCAGTACGAGAGGCGACACCAGCGCCCGTTCGAGCGCGAGCAGTTCGCCGTGCCGGAGGTGGTCCGGCTGGTCGATGCGATCGAGTCGCTGCCGGCCGCCACGCGCGCGCGCCATCTCTCGGTCGTTGGTGCATCAACCGTCGCAGCGCTGCGCGCACGCTTGCGCCCGACCATTTCGACGGTCGAGCGCGGAACGCAGTGGAGCGCGCGCATCGTCCAGTCGTCGCTCGACGCACGCGACACCATGACGCTGGTGATCAGCGCGGATCGCCGGCGTGTTCACGGATCGGTGGCAGGAGACTCGGTCGTGCTGAGGGCCCCCGGCGGAACCGAGGTGCGGTTCGACGTACGCATCACCACGACCGGCGGGACGCTCACTCCGCTCGCGCGTCGCGAGATCTTCACCGACGACTTCCTTGCCTTCCTCGACTCGGCGCGCGCCGCGGGAACCGCCGATTCCGCCGCGCGCTCGCGGGCGCGCTGGATGGAGCGACAGGTGCGCGGCGTCGAGCTCCTCTCGTCGCGCGAGAAGCTGATGGCCGGCCTCCCGACGTACGCGACGTATTTCGGGCGCGACATGCTGGTGACGGCAATGATGATGCGCGCCATCTGGCGCCCCGACATGGCGTCGTTTGCCGTGGCCAGCGCGCTCCGCAAGCTTTCGCCTAACGGCGAGGTGAGTCACGAGGAGGCGCTCGGCGGACAGGCGGTGCGCGAGACGGCGAACGAGTACGTCGCGCTCGTGCGCGCGGCGAGCGACGCGCGCACGGGGGGCGGCGTGCGCGCGGCGGATTCGCTCACGGCGCGTGCGCTGGCGGTGCTCCGCGAACGTCGGCGGGTGCGCGAGAACTACCACATGATCGACGACGAATTGCACCTCCCGATCCTCCTGGCGCAGTGGCTCGGGAACCCCGACGTCCCCGCCAGCCGCAAGCGCGCCTTCCTGCGCGACACCGATGGAGGGATGGAGCCGCGCCTCACGCGTGTACTGCGCGAGCTCGCGCTGGTGGCGCGCATGACCGCGCCGTACGCCGCCAATCCGTCGGCTGCCACGCTGATCTCCTTTCCGCCGCGCAACGAAGGCGGGTGGGCCTCGGCGAGTTGGCGCGATAGCGGCGCAGGCTACGCCGGCGGGCGCTACGCCATGGATGTGAATGCCATCTGGGCGCCGCACGCGCTGGCATCGATGCGGGTGATTCTCGACGCGCTTCCGTCCCTTGGCTTTTCGGTCGACTCATTGCGGCGCGCGATGCCGCGCGAGCTCGATCGGACGCCGTTAGGTGGCTGGGTGCGCGACCGCGCGGCGCTCGAGGCCGCGATCGAGACGTGGATGGGAGCCGGGCGCCACTTTGTCGTGCGCCTGTCGCCGCAGGAGGTGCAGCGCGACGTAACGGCGCGACTCGCTGCGCTCCCGCCGGCGGAGCGTGACTACTGGCACGCCCTCGTGGAGCGCACGGGTGCCGACCGCGATTCGCTCACCTTCCTCGCGCTTTCGCTCGATGCGAACGGTGCGCCGATCGGCGTGGTGAACAGCGACGTGGCCACACGCCTCTTCCTCGGTGATCCGCGCGAAGGGGTCATCGGTGACTCGGTCGTCGTGCGCGACACTCGGCAGTTTGTGCGCCCGTATCCGGCTGGGCTGTTCGTGAACCGCGTGGGGCCGGTGGTCGCGAACGACGCCTTCGCGACCGATAGCGTCTGGGCGACCTTCGCGCGCGATGCCTATCACGGCCCGAAGGTCGTGTGGGGGCGCGAGGTCAACCTCTTTCTCCTCGGGGTGGCGCGACAGGTCGAGCTGCGCGGCGATGCGAACACCGCGCTGGCCCGCGAACTGCGCGATGCCGCGGCGAAGGTGCGGCGCGCGGTCGAGGAGTCCGGCTTTCGCAGCGAGTTGTGGAGCTACGACTTCGTCAACGGCGTGCCGACCGCTGTGCGCTACGGGTCTGGCGGTGACGTGCAGCTGTGGAGCACGACCGACCTCGCCGTGCAGTACGCGCTGGCGAAGCTGCGCTGGTGACGTGACGGATACCTAACGAGCGCCGCCGAGCCGTCCGTCGAGTTCGAGGTAGATCCGGCGGACGGCGATCGGTCCCTGCTGCTCGGCAAGGAACCAGTGCCTGTACTCTCCCCAGTCGGCGGCGGCGACCGCGTCGTCGACGGACAGTCCTCGCTCGTGCAGCGTGCCGACGGTCGCGTTCACGTCGCGCACGGCGTTGCGGAAGTTCACCAGTTCCTCGCGCGACACGGCGGGCGACTCGATGAAGCCATGTCCCGGGACGTAGCGATCGACGTTCATCGCCAACGCGCGATCGATCGTCGCGACCCACTCGCTGGGGTAGGCGGAGCGCATCGCCGGGAAGACGCGGTTGAGGTAGGCCTCGCTCATGAAGAGGATTCGCTCGCGCGGGAGGTGCACCATGAGGTCCCCGCCGGTGTGGGCGCGACCGAGAAAGCGGACATCGACAACGCGTCCGCCGATGTTGACCTGCTCGCGATCGCTAGTCATCGCGACGGGTGGCACGACTACGACGCGCGGCGGCGGCGCGGGGCGTCCGGCCTTCGCGGAGTCGGCGGCGGCGCGCGCATCGGCGGTCGCCGCAGCCGCTGAGTCGCGTTCCAGCTGGGCGCGCGACGTGGGGTGCACGATGTAGCGAATGTCCGACGGGAGAACGCTGTTGCCGGCGGTGTGGTCGCCATGGTCCGAGCCGACCACATACCAGCGCACCGGCTTCGCGGTCACCGTGCGAATCTCCTTGAGCATCCGGCGCGTGGCGTCGGAGCTCCCCTGCCCGTCGGCGACGAGGACGCCGCTGTCGCCGATCACCACCAGGCTGACCGTAGTGAAGCCCGGCGCGCGAATCTCCTCGTAGCCGTAGACGCCATCGGCGAGCGAGACGAGGCGCGGGAAGGCCGATAGCGGCATCCCGCGCGCGGCGGGGTCGGCGGTGCGCACCTGCGACATCGCGGACGCCGGTCGGAGCGCGACCCCGATCGTAGCACAGCCGACCAGGGCGAGGATGCGATGGACCCGTCGCAGGCGGGTTGGGAAAGTTCGCATGCGTCGCCTAACGCTTCGGCCTGAGGCGCACCTCGTACATCGTCGGCCAGAGCTTCCCCGTCAGGAGCAAGTCGCCGGCGCGCGGCGCACGGGCGATCCCGTTCATCACGTCGGTCCCGTACGGGCGCTTCTCTCGCGGCCAGAGCGTGGCGAAGTCGATGAGCTGCTGGACCGTCCCCGTGGCCGGATCGATGCGCGCGACCCAGTCCGACTCGTAGACGTTCGCATACAGCTCCCCGTCGATCCATTCCAGCTCGTTGATCTTGGAGAGCGGCGAATCCTGATAGCGCACGTGGACTACCCGCGTCGCCTTGAACGTGGCCGGATCCACCACCCGGATCGAGTCGGAGCCGTCGCTCATCCAGAGCGAGGTCCCATCGGTCGCGAGCCCCCACCCTTCTCCCGCATACGGAATCGAGTCGACCACGGCGAGCGTCGCTGCATCGTACACGTAGGCAATCTTCGATTCCCAGGTGAGCTGATAGAGACGCCCGTTGAGCAGCGCCATCCCTTCGCCAAATCGATCGTCGGGGAGTCGCGTCGCAAGCTTTACGTCTCCCGTCCGCAGATCGACGCGCCGCACGTCGGAATGACCGTAGCGCCCGGTGCTCTCGTACAACACGGAGTCTTCCCAGATCAGCCCCTGCGTGTACGCCCCGGTGTCGTGCGGGAAGGTGGCCACGACTTCGAACGGCGCGTCGATCGTCTCGCTGCGCGCGTTGCCGCACGCCGCGAGGAGCACGGCGCCAACCAACGGGATGAGCAGCGAGAGGCGAGCCATCGGCGAACAGGAGGTGTGGAGTCGGGGAATCCGTCTCTCGAAACTGCGCGCGGTCGCCGGGAAATTTCCAGTGGGAGCGTGCGATCGTTGGCACGACGATCGCCGCCCCAGTGGCGTAGCCGAGGATCGCACGACACGTTCCTGCGCGCGACACGTTCCTGCGCGCGCCCCGCACGCACTGCAACTCCTCGACTCCCTCAGCGCACCCGGCATGCGGATCGGTATCGACGTAGGCGGCACCAAGATCGAAGGAATCGCACTCGACGACTCGGGCGAAACGCTCGAGCGCGAGCGCGTGTCGACGCCGCGCGAGTATCGCGGAACCGTCGACGCGATCGCTGCCCTCGTGCGCGACCTCGAATCGCGCACGGGGCAACGCGGCACGGTCGGCGTGGGGATCCCGGGGGCGGTGAGTCCGGCGACGGGAAACGTGAAGAACGCCAACTCCACCTGGCTCATCGGACAACCGCTCGGCAGCGACTTGACCGCAACGCTCGAACGTCCCGTGCGCCTGATGAACGACGCCAACTGCTTCGCGCTGAGCGAGGCCACCGACGGAGCGGCCGCCGGACACAGCGTCGTGTTCGGGGTGATCCTCGGGACCGGCGTCGGTGGGGGAATCGTGATCGACGGACGATGCCTCCCGGGAGTGAACCTCATCGCTGGCGAATGGGGACACAATCCACTCCCGCGCATCTCCACCGACGAGTTTCCCGGGCCGCCGTGCTACTGCGGGCGCAACGGATGCATCGAAACCTGGCTCTCCGGGCCGAGCTTTGCGCGCGATCACACTGCCACAACCGGCGAGGCGCTCTCCGGCCCGGAGATCGCGCAAGCTGCCGAGGATGGCGACGCGGGGGCGAAGGCGACGCTCGCGCGATACACCGCGCGCCTGGCGCGTGCGCTCGCCACGGTGGTCAACGTTCTCGATCCCGACGTGATCGTGCTCGGCGGTGGCATGTCGAACCTCCCGTCGATCGCCGAGTCGGTGGCGTTGCAGCTCCCGCAGCACGTCTTCTCTGATACCGTGGCGACGCGCGTGGTGCGCCACAAGCACGGCGACTCGAGCGGCGTGCGCGGCGCGGCCTGGCTCTGGCCCGCCGCCGGCGAACGCTGACCGCACCAGGCTTGGCGCACCGGATGGTTGGATGCGCCAGGCTGCCTTCGCCCACTAGGGAATCCGGTCGCGAGACTCGAGGTGAGCCTCGACCTCCGCGCGGGTGCGCCAGGCGTCGCGCATTTCCTTCTTCGCGAAGAGCTCGAGCTGGTCTCCCATGTGCTTCGAGCCGGGCTGCGTGGCGTTCCCGTAAGCGGTGAGCACCTTGGCGCGCACCGGTTCGGAGAACTCGACGACCTGGTAGTACGTGTCGCCCGCCACGATGCTCGATGTCCCGTCCGTTTCCGGCGCGTAATACGCGACGCGGAAGATCCCGAAGGGCCCCCCGGGACCGCCGTTTCCGGGGAGGTCGCGTCCCGCGTATCGGATGCGATTCACGTCGCCGTACGGCACGTCGAGCGCGCCGTGATCGCGCACGGTGACGCGCGCCGCTTCGCCTAACGCGACGGCCGCTGCCCGAGGATCGGCGAGTGTGTTCGGCGTCGTGAGCGCGGAGTCGAGACGCCACGCGTGCGCGAATGGACTTCCCTTCGCCGTGCGCAGCCACTCCTGCACCCAGGCCTCGAACAGGACGGCGCCACGGCTGTCGGCATTCGCTTCGCGATCCCATTGCTCGAGCACCGCGGCGCCCTTGCGCGCGTCGGCGTCACCCTGGGCGCGCGCGGCGGCGAGGAGCTCGGGAAGGACGCGATCGGCGAGCGCCATTCGCGTCGAATGCTTGTACGCAACCAGTTCGTCGAAGGTCACGCTCGAATCCGCCAGCTGCATGAGCGCCGATCGCTGCGGGCGGAAGTCCATCTCCCTCGGCGCGAGGTACGGCGCGAACGAGTCGGGAGCGAAGACCAGGGGCCAGGTCACCGTCCACGGTGGGTCGTTGGCGTTCTGCAGCCACCCGCTCGGGGGATCCGTGACGTGCGGGAGTTCGTCGTAGCCGAGGTACGTCGACCAGGCACGCGAAGAGGAGTCGCCAGGAACGGCGTGCGACCAGTGGGCGAAGTCACCCCCCGCACGCTTGGGCGTCCGCCCGCCGAAGAAGTAGTAGATGTGCCCGTCGCGGCTCGCCGCCATCACGTTGAAGAACGGGATGTGCAGCTGACGGACGATGGACTCGAACGACGCCATGCTTTTCGCGCCCCCCATCGCCCACCACTGCTCGATCGCCCCGGGATCGAAGAGCCCCGCGACGCGCACGGCGAAGGTCCCGGTCGAATCGTCGCGGAAGACCGGGCCGAACTCGGACTCGCGAACGACGAGCGTGTCGTCGCGCATCCCCGACGCCAGTTTCACCCGCATGACTTCACGATGCACGCGATACGGCTTCTCTCCGCCGTTCACCACGTAGCCATCTCCCTTCGGCGTGAGGGCGAAGACGTCCACGCCGTCCTGCGTGTTCACCGTGTGCGACCAGCCGACAAACTCGTTGAAGCCGATCGCCGGCGTCGGCATCCCGACCAGCGTAACCCCGGTGAAGTTGCGGTCGGGCGTGACGACGTTGGCCTCGAAGAAGAGGTACAGGTCGCGCCACGCCAGGTGCGGGTTCCCGATCAGCATCGGGTGCCCCGACGCCGAGCGCTTCGCCGAGATCGCCCACATGTTCGAGCCCGGCGCCACGTTGTTGTTCATGGTCGGCGGGAGGTCGGCCTGCCCGAAGAACATGAAGAGGAAGTTGATGATGCGCTGGCCGTGGGCGATCACGTCGGTCGCGGTCACCGGGAGCACGACCTTCATGCTATCGGCGATTTGGTCGGGGTGACGCGTCGCGTAGAGGTTCACCCCTTCGACGAAGGCGTCGACGTTGGCGCGCGTGGTGGATGAGAGCCCTCCGTACCACAGCTCCGCGCGTGCCGGAATTCCCATGGTGCGCACGAAGCGATCGGTAGGGAGGCGCGATTCCCCCCAGTACTCGGCGGAGCGCCCGCGCGCCTCGCCGTAGAGCTTGAGGAGGAGGTCGCCGTGCGCCTGCATCTGCGCGTAGCCGTACGCCTTGAACGCTTGCGCGTCGTTCGGCGCGTAGATGTGCGGCACTCCCCAGGTATCCCAGAGGATCTCGGTCTCGCCCTTGGCCGGGGACGAGCTTCGACAGGCGGAGAGGGCGCAGAGGAGCGCGACGGCGCGCAGGTGGTGTCGCATCGTGTCGTGTGAGAGAAGAACGTGGCGTCGGTCAGGTCGAACGTAGTGCGTCGAGCGGGTCCACGCGTGAGGCGCGGCGCGCCGGGATCCAGCTCGCGACCAGCGCGACGGCCAGCACTGCGACCGCAACACTCGTGTAGACCAGCGGGTCGGTGGGGCGCGTCCCGTGGAGGAGCGCCGCCAACGGACGCATTGCCAAGACGGCGGCCGCGAGCCCGAGGACGACGCCGGCGATGGTCACCGCCAGCGCGTCGCGCAGCACCATGACGGTGATGCGCTGCCGGGTGGCGCCTAACGCGCCGCGAATTCCGATCTCGCGCACACGCACGCCGACGGCGTAGGCCAGCACGCCGTGGATGCCAAGGAGTGCGAGGAAGAGCCCAACGGCGGCGAAGGCGAGGATTTGCGTCGCGTTGGTCCGCACGCCACTCAGCTGGTCGGCCACTTGCTCGGCCTCCAATGTCGCGAAGACCGGGCGATCGGGGACCTCACGCACGAGGAGCTCGCGCACCGGTCGCAGCAGCGCGGCGGGCGCGGCAGCGCTGCGTACAAGGAACGTCGGAAACGGCGTGCTGGCCTGCAGCCACGGGCGATACAGCTCTGCCCCTTCGTCGGCGAGAAGGACGTTGGGGAGCGCCGCACGGTTGTCGTGCACGACACCAACGATCGAGAGCGCTATCGCCAGCCCCGGCGCCGTGTCGACGCGCACCACCCGCCCCACCGGGTCCTGCCCGGGCCACCAGCGTCGCGCCGCCCACTCGTTCACCATCGCCACCGGGAGCCCCGCGTCGCGATCGTCATCGGTGAAACTGCGCCCACGCACGACCGAGATATCGAGCGTCTTGAAGTACGTCGGCGTCACGACGACGGCGGTGTTGGGCACATCGCCGACCGGGAGCGGCGAGGCCGCCCCGTCGAGCGTGAGGGTCGGCTGCGAACCGCGTGGCGCGAGCGGGAGACTCGCCCGCACCGCCGCCCCCTGCACCCCCGGCATCGATTGCAGCTCGCGGAGGATGCGATCGGTCACTGGGAGATAGGTCTCGGGCACGCGCCACGGATGCGGGAAGCTCGGCGACCCCTGCAGCAGGTTGTTTGCCGAGAAGCCCAGTTCGACGTGCGAGAGATAGCGGACCGACTTGGCCATCAGCGCTGCTCCGGTCAGGAGGACGACCGCGCTCCCCACCTGTGCCACGACGAACCCTTGCTGCAGCCGCCGTCCCCAGCGCGACCCGCCGGCGCCCGCCGCCACGTCGCGCAGCAACCGCTGCGCATCGAGCTTCGCGACCAGTCGGGCGGGAAGTATGCTGAGGAGCGCGCCGGTCGCCGCGGCGATGAGGAGCGCAAAGGTCACCACCCGCGCGTCGAGTCGATACTCCATTCCCGGCGGGCGCAGCGAATCGAGCACCGACGCGGCCTGCAACACGCGGAGCGACGCACCGGCGAGGAGGACTCCCAGCACGCCGCCCGCAGACACGAGGAGGAGGTACTGGCGCAGCAGGTGCGCTGCGATCTTCGCCGCCCCGCCGCCTAACGCCGACCGGATCGCCAGCTCGCGCTGCTGGTGCAGCGTGCGCACGAAGACGAGGTTCGACAGGTTGGCGCAGGCGATGAGGAGGACGCAGGCAACGACCGCGGCGAAGATCAGGTCGTGCGACTGCGTCGACGCCGCGTAGCGTTCGCGGAGCGGCGCGGCCGTCAGCCGCATCTTGGGCAGCGGCGCGCCGCGTGCGACCGACGAACCCAGGTTCGCCGGTGCCGCCGGCTCCACTGCCGAGAGCTCGGCGCGCACCTGGTCGACCGTCGCCCCAGGTGCAAGTCGTCCAATCACGGTGAGCGTGCGAATCGATGGTCGCGTGCTGGGATCAAGGACCGGGACGACCGGGAGCCAGAACTCCGAGTTCACCTCGTGGGTGAATCCCGGCGGCATCACGCCAATCACCGTGTACTGCGTGTCGCTCAGCTTGACGACCGTGCCGAGCACCGCGGGATCGGCGCCGAACTGCGACGTCCAGAGCGCATGGCTGAGGATCGTGACCGGCGTCGCTCCCAATTTGTTGTCTTCGTCGCTGAACGCCCGACCGAGCAGGGGCTGCACGCCCAGGAGCCCGAACAGGTTGGGGGAGATCACCCCGCCAGTCACGAGGAGCGGCTCTCCCTTGGTCGCCAGTGCCTTCCCCCCCGATGTGTAGCCGGCGATGAGGTCGAGTGAGTGAAACGCCCGCGGACGCAGCGCCTGATCGAACGTCTCGTACGAAACGTCGCACGCCGTCCGGCAGCTGCTCGCCGCCGATGCCCCGACCTGAGGCGCTTCACTCTCGAGCGGGACCTCGCTGAGTAGGACCAGGCGGTCCCCATCCGGGAACGGGAGGGCGCGGAATCGAACCGCATCGATGACCGCGAACGCGGCCGCGCTGGCACCGATGGCCAGCGCGAGCGACAGGAGCGCGGTGATGGTGAAGCCGGGGGTGCGCAGCAGGGCGCGAATGGCGAGTCGCATCGGGACAATTCTGCTCCCCGGACGCCGGTTGTCGAGCCGCGGCGCCGATCGCGAATGCTCGTGCCGTGTCCGCTGCTTCATTCGTCTATTTGCACCTGCCCGCTGAAGCCTCGCGAGCGCCCCCCTCTGCGCGGTCCTGAACGCCCCACTCCCGACAATCGGTGCACGCGCCCGGCCTCGAAGCGTCCGTCAGCCACACGCACGAGGACCTCCGTCCCCTGGTCGATCGCGCCCACGAGTGCGAGCGACAGTCGCGCCGGGACGAGGCACGGGCGATCTACGAGGAGGTGCTGTACCGCCTGAGACGCGACGGCGAGATCGCGCCGTCCAGCGTGGTGCGCTGGATTGCCCGGACGTACATGGCCGACGCCCGCTACGAGGAGGCGCGCGACTGCATCGAGCTCTCGCTGGTGCTCGCCGAGCTGGCCGGTGAGGTCGCCGGGATCGGGCACTCCACCAACCAGCTCGCCGTGCTGCATTGGCATCTGGGCGACCTCGATTCGGCAAAGCGTCTCTATCTGTCGGCGCGCGAGTATGCGATCCGCTCCGACGAGGCGCCGCTGGTGGCGATGACCTCCACCAACCTTGGAGTCGTGGCTTCGGTCCGCGGGGATCACGAGCAGGCGCTCCGCTACTTCGAGAGCTCCCTCCGCGAGTACCGGCTGCTGGGGATGACGCGCGATGTCTGCATCGCGCTCAACAACGTGGGGCTGGTACACACGCGTCTGCAGGCGTGGCAGGAGTCGGAGGCGTCGTTTCGCCAGGCGTTGCAGCTGGCGCAAGAACTCTCCGACGTCGAGATCGAGACGCAGCTCGAGATCAACCTCGCGCAGTCGATGCTCAAGCGCGGCGAGTATGACGGCGCCTCGCAGATGGTCGAGCGCGCGCTCCTCACGGCGCAGGCGCACCGGCTGGGCGACGCACTCGGCGGCGCGTACCAGCTCGCCGGCGCGATCGCCCGCGACCAGGGAAATCTCGACGGGGCGCTGGAGTCGTTGGGGCGTGCCGCCGAGGTGGCGACACAGCGTGGCAACTCGCTCCTTCTCGCCGACCTGGAGCGCAAGCGCTCGCAGATCTATCGGCAGTTAGGACGCAACCGCGACGCGCTCCAGAGCCTCAACACGGCGCACCGCCTCTTCACGAAGCTCAAGGCGCGACACGACATCGAGGACATCGCGGCCGAGACGCGCGGACTCGAAGGAGAGTTCCTCGAGCTCGCGCGCCGCTGGGGCGAATCGACCGAGTCAAAGGACCAGTACACGCAGGGACACTGCGAACGCGTCGCCGACGTAGCCTGCCGCCTGGCGAGCGTCGCCGGGATCGACGACGGGGACATGCTCTGGTTCCGCATCGGCGCGCTCCTCCACGACGTGGGAAAGCTGATCGTTCCGTCGGAGGTGCTGAACAAGCCCGGGCGCCTGACGAAGGAAGAGTGGGAGCTGATGAAGCGCCATCCGATCGCCGGCGTCGAGCTCCTCTCCGAAGTGGAGTTCCCCTGGGACATCCTCCCGATCGTGCGCGCGCATCACGAGTGCTGGGACGGCTCGGGGTATCCCGATGGTCTCGTCGGCGAGGAAATCCCGCTCACTGCCCGCATCGTCTGCTTAGCCGACGTGTACGACGCGCTCACCACGGAACGCAGCTACAAGCGCGCATTGCCGCACGCCGAAGCAATCGACGTGATGCGGCGCGATGTCGGGCGACAATTCGATCCGCGCCTCTTCGCGCAGTTCGAGCGCCTGATGGAAGGGGGGAGCGCTCGTCACACGCCGCTGGCCACGATCGCCACGAGCGATCGTCCGCTCCAGCGGCGCGCGCGCGCCACGGTCGACGAACTCACCGGGCTCCCCACTCGGCGCGCCTTCACCGAAGTCGCCCGCGCCCGCCTCGAGCAAGCGAGCGAGGAAGCCCCGGTGGCCCTCGCCGTCATCGACATCGACCACTTCAAGTCGGTGAACGATACGTTCGGGCACCTCACCGGCGACAACGTCCTGGAGATCGTGGCGGAGGCGCTCACCCAACGATCGCGTGCCGGCGACGTGATCGGGCGCTACGCTGGCGACGAGTTCGTGATGCTTCTCCCCGATTCGTCGCTCCTCGATGCACAACGCGTCTGCGAGCGCATTCGCGAGGAGGTCGTCGCCCGCCGCATCCCCGTGCGCGGCTCGGAGGAGCGGTGGGTGGGCGTCTCACTCTCCATCGGCGTCGCCGGCGCGCCGCAGGAAGGGCGTACGTTCGAGGAGGTGTTTGCAGCTGCCGACCGCGCGCTGTACGAGGCCAAGCGGCGCGGGCGCAACGCCGTCGCCGTCGCCAATCGTGGCGGCGACTCGGTCACCCCGCGACTCAACGTCCAGCACTTCGTCGGCCGGCAGACCGAGGTGGCCAAGCTTCGCGAGCGCGTCGAGGCGTGCGTGCGCGGCGAACCCGGGCTGGTCGCCGTCGTCGGCGAGGCGGGCGTGGGGAAGACGACGCTCGTGCAGCGAATGGCGTCGGAGATTCGCCTGCGCACCGGGACGCTCGTGACCGCGCGCTCGCTCGAGCCCGACGTGCGCCCCCCGTTCGGGGTGTGGGCCGACATCATCGCGCAGCTCCACCAGCTGCGCGTGGTGCCGGAGCGCGCGTGGCCGCAGCTCGCCCGCATTGCGCCGGCGTTGCGCCTGCCGGGAGTCGCCGCCGCCGATGACGGAAGCAGCTCCAAGTACGCGCTCCTCGACGAGCTGGTCACCTACGTGCGCGCAGCAGCAGCGTCGCGCCCGCTGATGCTCCTCCTCGACGACGTGCAGTGGGCCGACCACGCCTCGTGGGATGCGCTCGAGCACCTCGCGGCCTCGATCGATCACGACCGCCTCCTGATCTGCATCACCATCCGGCGCGAGGATGCGCAGCAGTTCGAGGCAAGCCGCCGTCGCCTCTCGCGCAATGCCTCCTATCGCGAGATCCGCCTCGAACGCCTCTCGCACGAAGATCTCGGGCAGTGGCTCGCCGACATGCTGCACCAGGCGGAGCGCGAGGGAGAGCTCGCCGACTTCCTCTACAAGTACACAGAAGGGAACCCGCTCTTCGTCGTGCAGGTGTTGCAGACGCTGGTCGACGAGGGCGTGCTCTGGTACGGCGGGAAGCGCTGGGAGTGGGAGAGCGTCGATGCGATGCAGCTCCCGCCGGCGGTTGACGACCTCCTCGCTCGTCGCCTCGCCCGTCTGGCGCCCGCGACTGCTGTCACCATGACCACGGCCGCCGTCATCGGGCGCTCGATCGAGTTCGACCTCCTGCGCGAGGTCACGCAGGAGAACGAGGACACCCTCATCGACGCGATCGACGAGGCGGTGACGGCAGGGGTGCTCGACGTCCCGACCGATCGCGACGGCGATCGATTCCGCTTCGCCCACTCGCTCCTCGCCGTGGCGCTCATTCGCCAGGCCAACCCGCGCCGCGTGCGGCGGATGCACGCGCGCGTCGCGCTCGTCCTCGAAAGCCAACGCCCCGATGCGCTCACCGAGATCGCCGTCCACTACGACGCGGCAGCGGAAGACGAGCGCGCCTTCCACTTCGCCATGCGCTCGGGCGATCGCGCGGCCAGCATCTACGCGCTGGAGGACGCGATCGGGTCGTACTCGATCGCGGTGCGTCGCGCCCCCGACGGCGTCTCGCGACTGCAGGCGCGCCTCGCCCTCATCGACGTGGCCCGCATCGCCGGCCAGCACGAAGCGGCGCGCGTCGTCTGCGAGGACGCCCGCGCCGAGCTCGATCCCGCGGATCGCGCCGCCGCGGTGCGCGTGGCTCGACGCGCCTTGCAGCTGCAACTCCTCCAGGCGCGCAATCCTGGTGACGTCGTCACCGAAGGGCGCGCCCTGCTCGAGCAGGCGCGCAGCATCGACGCGGTCGAGGAATCGATCCTGATCCTCTCCAGCATCGCCGACGCGCATACCCGCCTGAGCCAGCGCGTCGATGCCGAGTTGCAGGCGCGCATCGCCACCGCCGAAGCCGAGCGGTTGCAGGACGTGCTGCTGATCGCCGACGCGCGACTGCGACTCGGCGCCGCCCTCATCGAACGCGCGCCGCACGAGTCGCTGCTCGAATTCTCCGCCGCGCGCGACCGCTTCCTCGCGCGCGGGAATCGCTACGGCGTGATCCGCTGCGACATCAACACCGGGATTGCGCACGCCCGCCGCGGCGAGTCGGAAGAAGCGCGTCGCGCATACGAGGATGCCGAGCGCGGCGCCGAAGAGGCCAACATCCCCGATCTCGGCGGGCTCGCCGCCCTCAACCTCGGCGTGCTGTGCCAGAAGACGGGCGAGTTCGAGCAGGCGCACCAGTCGTACGCGTACGCCGAGCGCATGTTCGCCAAGGTTCACAACGAGGGGCGCCGGCTCGCGGCCATGTACAACAGCGCCAACCTCTCGCGCGAGCAGGGAGACGCGATCGCCGCACATCAGATGTACGAACGCGTACACGCCACGGCGACCGAGCTCGGGATCATCGACATCGAAGTCGGATCGCTCGCCGGGGCTGGCCTCGCCGCACTCGACCTGGGGAATGTGGACCAGGCGCTTCTCGCCCGGCGCCGCGCGTCGGAGCGCAGCGCCGAGTTGGGCGATACCTGGTACCAGGGGCGCGAGCTACTCGAAGCGCTCGAGGTTCGCTTCCTCCTCGCCACCGATCGCGTCTCGCGCGCCGAATCCGTCTTCGATCGCGCGCGGGCCCTCGCCGCTACTATTGATGAAGGGGCCGCGCTCTGGCTGGTGGCCGAATGCACGCCGACGTTGGTCCGAGCCGGCGCCGAGCGCTACACCGGGATGATGGCCGAGGGGTACGAGCGCGCCACCGCGATCGGCCTCCGCCCCCTCGCCGCCCGCCTCGCCGCGTCGCTGCGCTGACGCTGGCCTCGCTGCGCTGACGCTGGCCTCGCTGCGCTGACGCCTGGCTCGCGCGCGCCCAAGCGCGACGCAGGTCGCACCTGGCGCCCACATCGAAGGGTCGTTGCAGCACACGCGCAACGTGTCGCAGCGCACCAACGCCCTCGCCGCCAGCCGCAATCGCGGCCCCCGAAATCGTGACCGATCGAGTCCGGTCGCTCTGCCCGAAGCCGACGCGGCTCTTCGGACACTTTGTCTCAACTCCGGTCAGCGTGTCCGAACGTGCCTTCACGTAACTCGTTGATGTGAGAAGACTTACAAATGGCACGCCCCCTGCTTTTGAGACGGGCAGCAACCACGCAGTCCTTCACCCTCCGTCTCTCCTCACTCCCATGTACTCGATCACCAAGCGCCTCCCGAAGCTCGCCGGACTCGCTGTTCTCGCTCTTGCTGCTGCCTGTTCGTCCGAGCGTGTCGCCAGCCCGGTGGGCGCGACCACCGATGCGGTGATGAATGTCGCGGCGCCGGCGATGCCGAGCGTGGTGATGCAGCAGGCCGTGGTTGCCGCCGAAATCGAAACCCCGGCGCCGGGCGACACGCGCTTCCATACCGGCGCGATGGTGTATCCCGCCAACTCGGTGACCTACCAGTTCGTCGTCGACCCGACGCGTCCACAGGCGTTCATCGTCGGGCTGCACATCGTCTACTTCCCTGCGTACTCGATCTGCGATCCCGACGCGAGCGGCTACGGCACCAACTATTGGCTGCAGAGCTGCCCCAAGCTCACGACGCCGATCGTCATCACGGCCACTACCTGGCTCGATGCACTCGGACGCGCGCAGATCGACTTTGCCAACTCGATCCGCTTCTATCCGAACAACGCGGGCCAGCTTCCGGCGATCTACCTCCGCGACCCGTCGGCGGCGTTGAGCGTGATGGGGCGCATCGATTACTGCAGCGCCACCGGCTGTGTGAACGAGGCCGCCACCGATGCGACCCTGCAGACGCAGCGCGACCCGATCACCGGCTACCTGTTCCGCCTCATTCGCCACTTCTCCGGCTACAACGTCTGGGCGTAAGCACAAACTCTCCACAACTCCCCAGACTTAGTCCAATGTCCCAGATGACTACGAAGGTCGCGCGCCGCATGACGCTGGCGCTGACCGGATGGCTCCTCGCCGCGTGCACGGCCGATCACCTGCCGACCTCCCCGGCCGCTCCCGCCAACGTCCAACAGCAGGGCGCATCGCCGGTGATCAGCGCGGTGCTCCCGACGAACGGCCTCAACACCGTCACCACTGCCCTCACCACTGTCGTACCGCTGGGCCGACTCCTTCCGCTCTCGGTGAATGTCAGCGGCTCGGCGATGATCGGTCCTCGTGGCGGCGTCCTCTCCGTCCCCGCGCTGGGTGTCACGCTCGAAGTGCCGGCGGGTGCGGTCGACACGCTCACCGAGTTCAGCATCACCGCACTTCCCGGCAACGCGCTCGCCTACGAGTTCGAGCCGCACGGCAGCACCTTCAAGCAGCCGCTCGTCCTCAGCCAGCGTCTTGGTCTCACCACCTGGCTCCCCGGCCTCAAGCTCGGCGGCGGCTACTTCAAGCGGTCCGATCAGGTCGACAACGTCACGCGCCGCGCGCGGGTCAACGAAGTGCTGCCGGCCACCGTCCGGGGCGGCGAGGTGATCCTCAAGCTCTGGCACTTCTCCGGATACCTGGTCTCGATGGGGTGACCGGCCTCACTCCATGAGCGGGCGCGCGAGCGCCCGAACACGATGCGGCAGCGGAAGATTCCCCCCTTTCGCTGCCGCGTCGTTTGTCGTTCGTCGTCGATAGTTAGGGCGCGCGCTCTCCGGGAGTCACGGGACGTGCCAGTCGCCGGCGCGCGCGGGCGACGCTCGGCCTGGCGTACGATCGGGCGTCAGGGGACGATCCCGGTGTGCGCCGAGAGGAGGTTGATCATCAGGCGCGCCGCGCCGGGGTTGCCGTTGGGGAGCTGCCGGAAGAAGGCGAAGGTGGTGTACACGTACGTCCCCTTCCCGTACGGCGCCACGAGGAGTGCGCCACGATTCGGCTCCTCTCCCGGATCGTGCGTTTCGAAGACCGGCTTGTACGCCGGGTCGAAGGTGTGCGGCATGTACAGCGTGCGATCCTGGATCCACCCCTCGAAGTCGCGCGCGGTGATCGCGTTAGGCGCGGTGAGCACCGTCGCCGCGGAGTCGATGATCGTGACCGGGGCGCCCTCCACCGTCACGCGGTCGGCGGGGCGCGATAGCGTGATGGGGAACGGCATGATACCCGGGCGCGTCATCTCGTATTGCCCATACTGTACGACCAGCGTGCCACCGGCGCGCGCGTAGTCGAGGAGGCGCGCGTTGTTGGCGACGAGCGCGTCGCTCGCCTCGTAGGCGCGCGTCCCTACGACGACAGCGGCGAAGTGCGACAGGTCGGTGCGCGGGAGGGTTGCCGGATCGAGCACCGTGACATTGACGCCGAGCTGCTCGAGCATCGGCACCACGTTGTCGCCGACGCCGGCGATGTAGGCGATGTTGACCGCGCGCGGGAGCGTGAGGTCGACCGCTTCCACTCCGAGCGTCGCCGGGCGATACAGGCGCTGCGGGCGAATGTGGTCGTACTGCACCTGCGTGAAGCCGGTGGTGAATGTTTCCCCACCGCTGGAGGCGATGGCCGCGATGAGGTGTCGCCCGGGCGCGAGGCGCCCGCGCACGTTGAACGTGACCGCCTCCATCTGGTCGGGAGCCGGGCCGCCGCCGATGCCGAACGCCGCGCCGGGCCCCGATGGCGCGGCGGGCTTTGCGACACCAACGAAGTGCACGCGACGCGCTGCGCTGTCGGCCACTAGTCCTTGCGGGAGTTGCAGCCGTACCGTGACGTCATGCGCCGACGATGTGTGCGAGCGCACCACCACGCGAATCGCCCGCTCGAACTGGGTGTTGGCGCGGGCGTACGCCACGGCGTCGTCGAGCGTGAGCGTCACCGCTGGCGCAGCCGCGACGGGGTGGCGCGTGTCGCCCTTGATCGGATCAGCGTAACGGAAGACGACGGGCGCCTCGATCACCTGCAACGGCGCGCCCTCGACCGACAGCGCGATTTGCACCGTCGCCGGAGCGCGGCGCGACGTCTCTGAGATGCCAAAGGTGCGCGGGGTGAACATCGCGCCCGCGCGCGGAGTCTGCAGCCACCATGGCTCGCTCGGAGCCGCGAGCTTCAGCAGAATCCCGCTCGAATAGGAACTGTCGGGAGCGAGCGTGAACGGGCTCGCCATCAGCTCGCCCAGCAGCGCCGGTGATGGATTGAGCGGCATCGCGGGCGTAATGAGGATCGGTCGCGCACCGCGATTGTAGACCTTCACCGTGACCGGGATCTCCTCTCCGACCCCCCACACTTCGCGCGACGCCGTCGCCTCGATCGCCACCCCCGATGCGAGTTGGAGTGCGCGTTGCGTGCGCGCCATGGCGATCGCCTGCGCCTCCGCCAGGTCGCCGTTCACCGCCGCCACCTGCCACACGTCGCCGCTCACCTCCTTGTGCGCCAGCGTCGTCCGCCCCTCAGCGCCGCGCACCGTTGTCGAGTCGATGCACGGCGAACTCGCCCCGCGACAAATCACCTGCAGCAGACGCGCGATGCGCCCCAGCACTGGAACGCTCTTCTCCGGGTGGGCGAGGTCGAGCGTCGCACGCGCTTGCGCGAAGGCCGCCGGCAGCGAGTCGAGCGCCGCCTTCTGCGCCGGAGTGCGCATCAACGGCGCAAAGCGCGTCCACGTCGTGTCGATCCCGTCGAACAGGTCCCGTTCCTTCTTCGCATCGCTTGGCGCCCTGGGCGCCCGCGACGCCTCGCGGATCACCTGGTCGAAGCGCGCTCCCTTGAGCTGCATCGATCCCATCGCCTGCGACTTGTGCTGCGAACGCGAATCGGCAGCGATCTCGCTGTACGAACGCCCGAGGATCGGGTCGTACTCGCCGACGTTCATGCGCAGCGTCGCCTGGTCCTGTCCGCGATATACCGCCGCACGATAGAACTTCTGCACCGACCACGGCGCATACCCGGCGGTCGTGCTCCGTGGAAAGCGCACCGTGTCCCCCGACGCGTCGTACGCCTCGCGCGCGAAGATCCCCGACACCTGGTGATGCCCATGCCCGTCGGCCGGCGTCCCGGTGAATACCGCGATGATCACGTGCGGGCGGAACTGCCGCACCACCGTCACCACGTCGCGCAGGATCGAGTCGCGCGACCACTGCGTGAGCGTCTCCTCGGCGTTCTTGGAGAAGCCGAAATCGAAGGCGCGGGTGAAGTATTGCCGCCCTCCGTCGAGGCGACGCGCCGCCAGCAACTCCTCGGTACGGATCGCACCTAACGATTCGCCCAGCTCGTTCCCGATCAGGTTCTGCCCGCCGTCGCCGCGGGTGAGCGCGAGGTACGCCGTCTCCACGTGGCGCCCCTTGGCCAGCCAGGTGATGAGCTGCGTGTCCTCGTCGTCGGGGTGCGCGGCGATGAAGAGGACGCGCGCCGAGACGCCGAGCCCCTCCATCAGCGGGCCGAGCGCGGCGGCGCCACGATCCTGTGCGGTGGAACGCGCTGGCGCGAGCACAAGTGCGACGAGGGTCGCGACGAGCAGCGCAACCGTACCGGTGCGCGCTCGGCGGGGCGAAGCGAAGGAAAGTCCGGTCATGGCAGGTGGGACGATGGCGACGGGGGGACCGGGAAATGTACGCAGCGTGCTCGCGAAGCAGCGCGAACCGTCGGTACCTTCCCATTCCCGCGCTCGTCGCGCCACGCCCGTCCCGCGCGCGACCTTCATTCTCCCCTCCATCTCCGCTCTCGTGACGCCGAAGGACTCACGTACTCCGTCGCGACCGCCCGACCCCCCCGAGGACACGGCGCTCTTCCGGCGCACCCTCGTGAAGGTCATGAGCATGCAGGTCATCGCCCTGCTCTTGCTCTGGTGGCTTCAGGCCCGCTACAACGGATGATCGCATGCACCCGCTGAACTGGGCGATCGTCATCGCGTATCTCCTCTACGTCGTCGTCGACGGCCTCCGAGCGGCCAAGGGGACGAAGGAAATCGAGGGGTACTTCCTCGCCAATCGCTCGCTCCCCTGGTGGGCCGTCGGGCTCTCGGTGATGGCCACCCAGCTCTCCGCCGTCACGATGATCGGGACGACTGGACAGGGGGCGACCGACGGGATGCGCTTCGTGCAGTTCTACTTCGGGCTCCCGCTGGCGATGGTGATCCTCGGCGTGACGCTCGTCCCGTTCCTGCACGGCGCCAAGGTCTTCACCGCCTACGAGTATCTCGAGCGCCGCTTCGACGCCAA
>JBGAHX010000017.1:0-118634 GCA_044225935.1 Gemmatimonadaceae bacterium | reverse complement strand
GTGAGGTCGCCGGCCCGGCGATCGCTGCTCACGCGCACGCCCGGTGCTGCGTCGCGCACCTTCCAACCGATCGTCGCGGCGCGAACGCGCGCGCGGAGGGGCGCTGACGCGATGTTCCGTCCCGCGAGGTGGCGCGTCGGCGCCCCTCGCGGGATGCGGGACCGCGAGGGTCAGCCCTCCTCGCCAGCGACGAAATTGTACAGGAACGCACCTACAACCCCGCCGACAATGGGTGCAAGCCAAAAGAGCCAGAGCTGCGACATTGCCCAGCCGCCGACAAACAGCGCAACGCCGGTACTACGCGCCGGATTGACCGACGTATTCGTCACCGGAATGCTGACGAGATGAATCAGGGTAAGGGCGAGTCCGATGGCGATCGGCGCAAAGCCCTGCGGTGCGCGCTTGTCGGTCGCTCCAAGAATGACGATCAGGAAGAACGCCGTCATGACGATCTCGCAGACGAGCGCCGCGAGCATCGAGTAACCGCCGGGCGAGTGCTCCCCGAAGCCATTCGACGCAAAGCCCTTCGCCACATCGAAACCCGCCGCGCCCGATGCGATGACGTACAGGACGCCGGCCGCGGCGATCGCCCCGACAACCTGCGCCACGATATAGGGAGCGACCTGCGCCCTGGGAAATCGTCCTCCCGTCCAGAGTCCAACGGTCACCGCCGGATTGAGGTGGCACCCGGAGATATGCCCGATGGCGAACGCCATGGTGAGCACGGTCAAGCCGAATGCGAGCGCGACGCCGAGGAGCCCGATGCCAACATCGGGAAAGGCGGCGGCAAGGACCGCGCTTCCGCATCCACCGAGTACGAGCCAGAAGGTGCCCAGGAACTCCGCGCCGAGTTGCTTCATCGAACCCTCCTTCGGTTGATGGACGAATGTGCTGCGTGCAACGCCTAACGCTGCCGCGCCCGAACGTCTCGCGGTGCGCACCGTGGGACGGAAAGTCGGCCAAGGGCGGTGACCTTCCGGCGTAGAATCTGTCGCGCATCCGTTTCGTCGTCGAGGTGCGTCGCCGTCCGCCACGATGCGGGCGACTCACTCGCTCCGACCACGTCGCTCGACGAACGTCGGCGGATGCAACTGTCCACGCGACGTTACAGCGAGGTGTGGTCGTCGATGCTGACGGAGGCACGGGCACCGCGCGCACGCCCGACGCGTGTGTCCCTGCCATGCACAGTGAACCGCGTGACTACCAGCGGACGCGCGGCGGAGGTGAGCGCACGGTTGCGCTCCGGTCATGTGCTGGACGGACGTCGGTGCCGGCGTTGCAAACGTCGCATGCCAGTGTGCCCACTCGCGCTGCGAGCATCAACGTCACAAGTCCTGACGAATTGCTGCGCGCCGAAAGGGCACACGACTCCCCGCGACGTTTCGCCAGACCGGCACGCATGCATTGCCCACTGAGAGGAACGCAGATGCGGACGCAACGCAGACCCCAAACGAGAACGCTGCTGTTCGCACTTCTCGCGATCGGGTGCGCAGGTGGCCCGACATCGTCGCGCGACACGGACGAATCGCGACTGCTCGCGCTCCACGCACAATTGCTGGAGGCGCACCGCTCCGGCAACGCCGATCCGATTCTCGACGTCGACGCCGATGACTATGTGGTCGCGAACCGAGGAGAGATCACGCGTCCGGCAGCCGCGCAGCGCCGACAGCGTCTCACCGCCTTGCTCGCCAGCACTCGCTTCACGGAATACACAGACGTCGTGCCGCCCATCGTCAGCGTATCGAGGGACGGCACGCTTGGCCGGCCCTCGCCCGGACGACTTCAATGTCTTCCTCCCTTTCACCGGCGGGCGACCATTCCTGGTCCCGACGTCTCGCGCGCTGGCGCTCGATCCTTCGCCGGCGCACGAAGGAATGCGTCTCCTGCTGCCACGAGGTGGAGGGCGCACGATGATCGGTTCGTCGCTCGCGTTCCGCTGGGTGGAATCGCGCCCGACAACGCGCGATCGCCCCGAGGTCGAGCGTTCGTCGGGGGCAGCGCTCCTCTTGGCGCTGGTGCCGGCGGGGCGTGAAACGCTAGAACGGATCGAAGCAGTCGTAGTTGCGCTGCCGCACGATCAGCCCGTCCTCGAACGTGAGAAAGACGCCGAAGTGCGCGCGCATCTCGTCGCCGACCGCCAGCTTGCCGACGGCCATCGCCAGTGTACCGACCCACAGCACTTCCAGCGCGACCTCACTTCCGTTGGCGATCGCGGTGCGAACCTCGTAGCGCTGCCGCTGGAGCACGCGTCGGCCGCGCACCCCCGCCTCTCGCATCGCGGCCAGGTCGCGTTCCGCGCCAGTCGGTACGAACTGGTTCGGGTACTCGATCTGCCGGATGTCGGGTGACAGAAACTCGAGGGGGGCCACGGCGTCGTCGCCGCTCTCGATCGTTGCGAGATACCGGCGTGCGCGTTCGAGGTGGTCGCGTTCCTCGCCGGGAGGCAGGGGACTGCCGAAGGCCTCGGGAGCTTCGCTGGCGGTGGGAGCGATGAACATGCGCGTGGTAAGTGCGAGGTGCGTGCGAGGTGGGTGATCGTGACTACCAACCCCTACGGATGCCGGTGCTCTCGCGCACTGGGTAGACCGTGATGACCGGCGCGGAGGCCATCCTACCTCTCGAATACATCGCGATCCTGCTCCGCGCGGAGCGAATCGCCATTAGCGCCGTTGGCGCCGTTGGCGCCGCTGCGTGTCGCACGACAGGCGACGGTGTCTCGCCGCGACGAAAGACTTCATGCAGCTCCGACGCTGCCTGAGGGCTCGGATCGGAGATGACACTCCACGCGAGCGCCGGCCTGGGTCGAGGGTGACTGCCGGCGCGTATCATCGCCCAGCGTACGGCGCAGGTCGTCGAGCCGCCATCGGCTGCGGTGGTTGGGGCGAGCGTCATCCTAGTCCAAGGGCCGAAAGGCCTCACCCGCAGCGTACGTGTCGAAAAACTCCTGAAACCGCACGATCTTGCCGTCGCGCAGCGTGATCAGGTGCACGAAGTCGGACTCGTACACACGTCCCGTGTGTTTCGCACGACACCGCATGTGCCCGACGACGGCGACCGAGTCGCTGTTGGTGAGGAAGGCCGTGGGGACGAGCTGCTCGATGTCCTCGGCATCTCGACCGATCTGGACCCAGCGAAGAAACCCATCGTGTCCGGCGTGCGTGCCTGCAGCCGGATTGTAGGGATTCTCCGGCTCACACCATACGACGTCGGGTGCGAGGTGCGACAGCATCGCCGGAATATCGCGCTGTGCGAACGCAGCGTAGAGCGCTTCGACTACGCGACTGTTCATCGATCTCCTCGACTCCCCTCCATCGTTCATTGCACGGCGCAGTGCTGGTCCTGGCCGACACCCGCCTACGGGGTGGCACTCCCGCGCGAGACGGCACGCCCGGGCCGCCCGGAATACTCTCGTCGGGACCACACATGTGCCAGCACTCGACCGCGAATGGGCAGTGCTGAAACGAGTAACGCGTGGCGACACGCGACGTAACCCGCATCGGCGCACCTGCGTCGCGCGTTCCGTCGTCGTCCGCGACGCGGACGCGCGCGACGTGCGTTCGCCTCATCGGCCCGCGAGCCGGTAGCAGCTGGCCTTCCCCACGGGTTCACGCACAAACCCGGTGACGATGTTCGTCGCCGCTTCGGCGCTGCCGAGAAAGAGATAGCCGTCGGGGCGAAGCAGGCGACCCGCGCGCTCGAGAATGTCGCGCTTCGTCGGCAGGTCGAAGTAGATCAGCACGTTGCGAAGGAAGACGACGTCGCAGGCGGGAAGTCCGCTCCATGACCGGACGAGGTTGAGTTCCTCGAACCGCACGAGCTTGCGCACCGCATCGCGAATGATCCACTCCGCCCCGTCGCGCTCGAAGTACTTCATGCGCATCGACGCCGGCAGTCCGCGGTTGACTTCGAGCTGCGAGTACCGCCCGGCACGGGCGCGGTCGAGCACCTCGCGCGAGATGTCGGTGGCGATGATGCGCACGTCCCACGACGAAAGAGCGGGAAAGTGCTCCAGAATCAGCATCGCGAGACTGTACGGCTCCTGTCCCGTCGATGCCGCTCCGCACCAGATCCGGATGCGTCGGTCAGTGGCGCGGGCCGTTTGTAGCGCCGGCATCACAACCGACTGCATCGCGTCGAACGGGGACACATCACGAAAGAACGACGTCTCATTGGTCGTCATCGCCTCGACGACTCTCCGATGCAGCCCGTTAGGCGACTGGCGGCGCAGTTCGTGGACGAGTGCTGACACAGATGCAAGCCCCGCGGCGCGCGCCACCGCGCCCAAGCGTGACTCGACCAGATATTCCTTGCCAGGGTCGAGGACGATTGCGGCCTCGTCGCGAACAAACGCGCGAATGTATTCGAAGTCGCTGGCCTGAAGGGGTACGGCGGTTCGAATCACCTTCCACCTCCCGCGACTTCGCGACGCCATCGTTCCGCGTGGCGTCCTTCGTCGACTCGACGCGCGATGTCGTGCGCGATCTGGTCGAGCGGGAGCACGCGATCGGCCAGCCCTGCGTTTGCGACGAATCCCGGCATTCCCCAGACAACCGACGTGGCGCGATCCTGCGCGATGACCTGTGCGCCCGCCTCGACCAGGTGCTCACAGCCGCGAAAGCCGTCCTGCCCCATGCCAGTCAGCACGACGCCGAGCGCGCGCGCGCCGAAGACCTGCGCAACGCTTCTGAACAGCACGTCCACAGCGGGGCGGCACGAATTCTCGGGCGACGCCTGGTGCGTTGCGAGGGTGATGATCCCGCGTTGCTGCTGGACGACCATGTGGTAGTCGCCCGGGGCGATCCACACCGTGCCGGGCGCAAGGACCGCACCTTCGAACCCTTCGCGCACGGTGACCGACGAGAGCCCGTTGAGCCGCTCGGCGAGAAGACGCGTGAACACCGGAGGCATGTGTTGCACGACGACGATCGGCACAGCGAAGTTTGCCGGAACCCGAGGCAGCACATCGGCGAGGGCATTCGGGCCGCCGGTCGAAACCCCGATGGCAACGATGTCGACGCGGCTGGGGCCCGTCGTGGCTGGGCGAGGACGGGGCGTTCGCGCGGGGAGAGCGGCGACGACGCCCGCCGGCCGCTGTGCGTGCGCGGAGGCGGGGTGCCCGCACAGGGCCTTGATCTTGGGGACGAGTTCGTCGCGCACGCGACCCTGGGCCGCACCGACGCTGCCGGCGTTCGACGGCTTCGTGACGTAGTCGCTCGCACCTAACGAGAGCGCTTCGAGGGTGGCCGAGGCGCCGCGTTCGGTGAGCGTGCTGAACATGATCACCGGCAGTCGCGGGTGCGTCTTCCGGATCTCGCGCAGCGTCTCGATGCCGTTCATCTCCGGCATCTCGATGTCCAGCGTGATCACGTCCGGGTTGAGGTGGGTGATCTTCGCGAGGGCGATGCGGCCATTCGGCGCCGTCCCGACGACCTCCACCGACGGGTCGGCGGAGAGTGCGTCGGTGATGATGCGTCGGATGACGACGGAGTCGTCCACGACCAGCACGCGAATCCTCGGCATCGTCAAATCCTGTTAGGCAGCCTTCACCAGCGTCGGCCGGCGCATGGCCGGCTCGACGTGAACGGGGATGCCGCCATCGACCTTGAAACGGGCGACCAACTGTTCGAGCTCCGACGCCATCTGCGAGAGTTCGCGTGCGGCCTGCTGCGCGTTCTGCGCGCCGGTCGACGTGCTCTGCGCCGCCATGGCGACACCCGTGATGTTTCCGGCGATCTCGCCCGATCCGCGCGCTGCCTCCTCGACGTTGCGCCCGATCTCGGCGGTCGTGGCCGCCTGTTCCTCCACGGCACTGGCGATCGTGCCACTGATGTCGTTCACCTGACGAATCACGGTCGTGATCTCGCCAATCGCGCCGACGGCGCGCTGCGTGTCGCCCTGGATTGCCTCGATCTTGCGCGTGATGTCTTCCGTTGCCTTGGCGGTTTCCTTGGCGAGCTCCTTCACCTCGTTGGCCACGACGGCAAATCCCTTTCCGGCTTCCCCGGCGCGCGCCGCTTCGATCGTCGCGTTCAGCGCGAGGAGGTTCGTCTGCTCGGCGATGGAGGTGATCACCTGCAGCACGGCACCGATCTCCTCAGAGGATGCGCCGAGCTTCGCAATCGTGACGTTTGTCGAGTCGGCGCTCTGCACGGCGCTCTGCGCGACCTGCGCCGCCTGCGACGCGTTGGTGGCAATCTCCTTGATCGAGGCGCTCATCTCCTCGGAGCTCGCCGCCACCGTCTGGACATTCTTCGATACCTGCTCCGCCGCAGCCGACACGACGCCGGCCTGGGCAGACGTCTCTTCGGCGTTTGCGCCCATCTGCGTGGACACGGAGGAGAGCTCCTCCGACGCGGCGCCTAACGTACGCGCGCTGTCGGAGATCGCGACGATGCTCGTGCGCATGACGTCGACCGCCTTGTTGAGCGCAACTCCCATCCGGCCGATCTCGTCGTCGCGCGCGACCTCGAGCCGGGCGGTGAGGTCACCGTCCGCGACCCGCGAGAGCACCCCGACCGCTTCGGTCAGCGGCCGCTGGATGTTCGCGCGCACCACGAGCACGAGGACCGGGATCAGCGACAGGATGACGGCGACCGTGAAGAGGGCCGTGCGCTTCGCCGATCGCTCCTGTCCATCCTTGAACGTGGTGAGGTCCGCACCGATGCGCGCCACGACCGAGTCGAGCATCGCCGTGGGTGCGCGGTCCACGCCCTGCACGTGCTTGTCCGCGCCGGCCTGGTCGCGCCCGCCGCTCTTGGCGAACAGCTCGATGGCCTCGTGATACTTGTCGCCCATCGACTTGTGCGCGGCGCTGAAGCGGACGACCTGGTCACGAATGACCGGCTCGGTGAGCTGCCCGGCCAGCGAGTCGGCGAGCTGCTGCACCACCTTCTCGTTCTCGAAGAACGAGTTGGCGTACTTCTCGAAGTTCTCTTTCGTGCCGCCGCGGAGCAGGGTGTTCTTCCACTCCTGGACCTGGATCTTGAACGTGACCTGCGCGACGCGCGCCAGGTTCTGTTGCGTGAGCGCGGTCTCGAACCCGCGACGCTCGTTGTTCCCCTTGGACAACAGGACGGCAGCAACAATCGCCGCGGTGGCGAGGAAGGCGCCGCCGAGCAGATAGACCTTCGCGGCGATGGTCAGGCGAAATCGGGACATGACGGTTCTCTGTGAGGAGTGGGAGCTAGTACTTGTAGGAGAGATCGATCTGCAGGCGCTTGAGCCATGGGTCGCGACAGGAATCGAACGGTGCGCTCGTGCACGCGGCCCGGTAGTCCGACGGCACGAGCTTGCCGGTCTGGGCGGGCTCGAGCAGCCTACCGAACCAGAGCGACGCGCCCAGCGACGCGTTGGAGCGCCACTGATAGCTCAACGTGCCGCGGTGGTTGATCACGTTCGTGGCGGCGCGCAGATCCTGTTCGTTGAGCGCACCCACGACGGCATCGCGCTCGATGCGGAACAGCGTCCACGCAACCTGCCAGTCCTTCGGCTTCGCCGCCCGCCCAACCCGAACATCGGCGAAGAGCCCATTGCGCTGGCCAGTGGCGCCGAGGTTGCGCACGAGATTCAGCGTCGCCGCGATTGGCCAACGCGCATCAGGCACATGGTCGATCGCCACGATTGCGTCGACGTACCGGAATTCCGTTCCGAATCCGGTCACCTTCCCCGCGGAGTCGGCGCGCGTGGTGTTCGTGGTCGCCGAGGACGGCTTGATCGTCCCCGCGTTCGCCGCCAGCAGAATCGCGTCTGCTCCTGCGATCTCGACGGCCGAGACGGACATGCGAGCGCCCGTCCGCGCGCCGAGACGCCAACGCGTCTGGAGCTGACCGCCGGCGACGTAGCTGTCCTTGTCGCCGGCGACCTCCAGCAGCGGAAGCACGAAACCGATCACCGACGCACCGGTGAGCCGACCGTGCGCTCCCGTCCCCATCCACGTCGCGATCCCTTCGGGATTGATGTCGTTCCCGAACGTGAGCGAGGTGCGGTCCCACGGATAGGCGAACTTTCCGGCGACGGCCCCGAAGCCTAACGCGTTCCGCGGCTTCCACTGGACATAGAAGCGATCGAAGCCGATGGTCTTGCGGCTGAAGAAGCCGGTCTGCGTCTGGTTGACGGACTGCACGTCGTCGAGGGCGCCGCTGGCGATCGAAACGCCGCCCGTCAGCGCATCCGAGAGGCTTCCGGTGATTCCCAGCCGCGCCCGCGAGCGTTCACGGTTGCGCGTGGCGAAGCCTCCCTCCTGGAACTGCCCCTCATAGCGCACGCGCACATCGCCGGTGAACCGGAAGTTGCCCAACCCGCTCATGCGTTGCGCCGCGGTCTTCTCGCTCGCTGCAAGCTGTTTGGCCAACGCCTGCTGCGCGGTCGCGAGCGAATCGATGCGTCGCGCCGTGAGCTCGATCGCGCTGGGCGGCGCAGCGACGGCCGGCGTCTCGGCCTTCGCCGTGGCGGCCACCGCGAGGCGCAGGCGCAAGGCAACGATCGTGTCCGCCTGGTCGCGCATCGTACGTTCGACCGATGCCACTCGTGCTGTTGCCACCGAGTCGGCGATGCGAAGGACCGCCGCAGAATCGACGACGTGCGTCGGCGTGGACTTCGCCGCCGACGGCTTGGCCGCCGACGGCTTGGCCGGCGACGGCCTGACCGGCGTGGTCGTCGTCGGCCACATGCCGCCGACGTTTCCGTGGGTCGACTGCGCCCGGGCGCCGGGGGCGGCCACCGTCATCCCGACGAGGGCAAGCATGGCGGCCGTTCGCGCGAACATAACTGTCGTATGCATGTCAGGGCTCATGAATCGGTTTCGTGGTGTGCGGTCGGTGGCGCCAGCGATCAGGCGATTGCGCCGACGTCGAGCGCCGTATCGACATCGAGAAGCAGCAGCAGACGGTCGTCGAGCTTGTAGGCGCCCGGAATCAGCGCGCGAGTTGAGACTGCAAGCGTCGTTGGCGCGGGTTCCCATCGATCGGGTTCGACCGTGACGACGTCGCCGATCGCGTCGACCAGGAAGGCCACCGCCCCGTCTTCGGTGCGCACCACGACGTTCATGGGCCGCTCATTCTCACAGCGCTCGGTCAATCCCAGACGCCGCCGCAGGTCGAGCGCCGTGACGAGTTGGCCTCGCAGGTTGATGAGCCCTCGCACGACACGATGGGCGAGCGGGACTTCGGTCATCTCCTGGTAGCGAATGACTTCCTGCACGGTGGCGACGTCGACTCCGAACAGCAGTCCGTCGAGCGAAAAGGTGCAGAACTGGCGCGCGGTCGACGTCGTCATGCGGCCACCTCTGCGCATGCATCGGCGTCGAGCAGCCAGGGCGCCGCGTTATGCACCACGGTCGCCATGTCCAGCACGTCGGTGACACGCTGCTGAATGATCGCCGCGCCTAGGAGTCCTTCGCGCGTGGTCGCGCGGTCGAGCGTCACGGCTTCCTCCACGATGTCGAGTACCCGATCGACCACGAGACCGACCGATCGCCCGCGTTCGGAGTAGACCACGACCTGAAGCTTCTGTCCCGTCGCCAGCGTGCCGTGCGCACCGAGCGCGTTCGACAGCGGAAGCAACGGCAGGATTTTTCCGCGGTACTGCACGACGTCGTACGGACCCGCCGACTCGACGTCACCGGTCGCGAACTCTTCCAGTCGTGACACGCTCGAAAGCGGGATTGCAGCGCGACGGTTGGCGCCCAGGCTGCAGACCAGGAGTGTCTGCTTATCCTGCGCATCGGTCGCCGCAACGCTCCTGGACTCGCGGCGAGCGCCGTCGCGGACTTCGGACACCACCTGTGCGCGCTGCGCGAGCCCCAGCACGTCGAGAATGAGCGCGACGCGTCCGTCGCCCATGATCGTCGCACCGGCGAACTCGGCGATCCCCTTCACCTGCTGGCCGAGCGGCTTCACGACGATTTCTTCGGTGTCGTTCACCCCATCGACGACGAGGCCGAACGTGCGATCGTCGGCGTGCAGGACGACGATGGTCAGCGGGCTCGCGTGATGTCCGCGGTCCGTCACCGGATACCCTAACGCTTCACGGAAGTACACGAGGGGAAGGAGATCGCCGCGCAGGCGGTAGACGGGCGCACCATGGATCAGCTCGATCCCATGCTCACCGTCACGCGGCTCGCGTCGCACGAGCTCCACGAGGTTGACCTGCGGCATCGCGTAGCGGTCGCGCTGGCAGGTGACGATGAGCGCCGGGATGATGGCGAGCGTCAGGGGAATCTTGATCTTCAAGGTGGTGCCGCGTCCCACGCGACTCGACAGGTCGACCGCACCGCCGATCTTTTCGATGTTCGTCTTCACCACGTCCATCCCGACGCCGCGCCCCGAGATGTTCGTGACGGCGGCGGCCGTCGAGAATCCGGGGAGGAAGATGAGGTTGAGCGCTTCGCGCTCTCCCATGCGCGCGGCGTGCTCCGCGGCGACCAGCCCCTTCTCGACGGCCTTCTGCTTCAATCGCTCCGGATCGATGCCCGCGCCGTCGTCGGCAATCTCGATGTTGACCTGGCCACCCTCATGATACGCGCGAAGCGTCAGGCAACCCTCGGCGGGCTTGCCGTTGGCCACGCGTTGTTCCGGCAGCTCGATGCCGTGATCCGCCGCGTTCCGGACGATGTGCGTCAGCGGATCCTTGATGGCTTCGATGATGGTCTTGTCGAGCTCCGTGTCATTGCCCTGCATGTCGAGACGGATCTGCTTGCCGCAGGCGACGGCGAGGTCGCGGACAACGCGCGGCAGCTTGCTCCACACGTTCCCGATCGGTTGCATGCGGGTCTTCATCACGCCTTCCTGCAACTCGGTCGTCAACAGGTCGAGCCGTTGTGACGCCGCGTTGAGCGACGCGCACTGGAGCCCGCCCGCGTGCTGGAGGATCTGGTTGCGGGCCAGAACGAGCTCCCCCACGAGCGTCATGAGCTTGTCGAGCAAGCCGACATCGACGCGCAGGTTCGTTTCGGTGACCGCCGGTCGGCTTTCCGGCGGCGCCTCCAGCGCGTCGATCGGCGCGGGCATGGTGGCCGGTACGTCGGCGACGTGAACCGGGGCATTCGACGGTTCGCCATGTTGCAGGCGCTCGAGTCGCTCGACGAGCGCCGTGTAGTCGCCTTCGCCTTCGACGCCGGTGCGTGCAATCGTCGCGAGGATCTGCCGGATTGCATCAACGAGCGCGAGCAGCGCACTCGTCAGGTCCGGATTCAGGGCGAGCTCTCCGTCACGCAGGCGCACCAGCAGCCCCTCGCCGACGTGGGTGACGGATTCCAGCGTGTGAAAGCCGAGGAAGCCGCAGGTCCCCTTGATCGTATGGACGCACCGAAAGACCCGGCCAAGCAGCGCGGTGTCGGTTGGATCGGACTCGAGCGCGACGAGGTCGCGATCGAGCTGGTCCAGCCCCTCGTAGCTTTCGACGAGAAACTCGCCGACGAAGTCGTCCATCATGGCATTCGCCCTGGGCGCAAGTGAGGAGGCCGAGCCCGAAGGCGCGGCGCGCGGCCAACTCCGCCGCACAGGTGCGAGTATCGGCGGTCCCAGGACCTTGTTGAGCCCGTTCGCCTAACGAAGCGGTGACACGAGAATGACAATCGTGTCATCTGCGTGCCCGCGCGGAGCCCCGTCCGACACTCAGCATAGGGCGGCAACACGCCGACGCCACGGCGGAAGAGCGCCGTCGTATCGCACACGAGACCACCTACCGATGTCGTACTACAATGAAGTCGACACCGCCGACGAATCCTGCGCGCTGCTCGACAGCCTTGGTGAAGTCGTCTTCCAGACGAATGCCCGCGGCGAGTGGACCCGGCTGAGCGCGGCGTGGACCGCGCTGACTGGCCACGCGGTTGCCGACTCGTTGTGCAGGAGCTTCCTGGAATACGTCCATCCCGACGACGCGGCCACGCATCGTGACGCATTCGAGTCGCTGATCACCTGCCGCTGCGATCGGATCGAGCACCTCGCGCGCTAACGCGCGATCGACGGAACGACACGGTGGGCACAGGCGCGCGTGCGCCGACTGCTCGACGTCTCTGGACAAATGATCGGAACCGCCGGCATCCTCAACGACGTCACCGAACGCCAGGTCGAGCGCATCGCACGCACGGAAAGCGAGGCGCGCCTGCGGCTCGCCCTCGACGTGGCGGGCCTCATCGTGTGGGAGCGCACGCTCGAAGGAGCTCCCGTCAATGGACTGTTGCCGGGAGAATGGACCCCGCACGGCGCGCCCCCCGTCCCGTTCGAGGACCTGTTCGATCTCGTCCACGCCGATGATCGTGCGCGGCTCGATCAGACGATTCGCGATGCCCTGCGGCAGTCGAGCGACGTTCGGTGCGCCTGTCGACTGGTGATGGCCGACGGCCGCGTGATCTGGACCAGCACCGTCGCGCGACTCCTCCCGGCCGCCGACGGACGTCCGGCCCGCCTGCTTGGCGCCAGCCGCGACATCACGGCGGAGCGCGAAGCCGAGAGTGCGCGCGAGCGACGGAACTCCCTGTTGGCTGCGACGCTCGAGGCGACGGGCGATGGTATTCTCGTCGTCGACCTGGAGGGGCGCATCGCCAGCTACAATCGTCGCCTTCTCGAGCTCTGGAGAATTCCCGATGGCGAGTACACCGGTGCCCGCCTAACGCCGTTGCTTCGGCACGTGCTCCCCCAGCTCGCCGATCCCACCGAGCCGCTGCGGCGACTCGATGCGCTCATGGTGGACCCGACGCTGGAGGCGTCGGACATCATGCGACTGACGGACGGGCGCGCATACGAGCGCGCTACGCGCCCGCAGTGGCTCGACGGTCGCGTGATCGGGCACGTCTGGAGCTTTCGCGACGTCACACGCCGGTCCGAGCTCGAGGCCCAGCTCGCGCATCAGGCGTACCACGACGCCCTGACGGGACTCGCCAACCGTTCGCAGTTCCGGCTTCGCGTCGAGCACGCGATCGAGCATGCGGGAGTCACCGGGCGATCGGCGGACCAGGTCGCGGTCCTGCTGCTGGACCTCGATGGCTTCAAGCTCGTGAACGACACGGCCGGCCACGCGGCCGGAGACGCGCTCCTTCGACAAATCGCCGAGCGACTGCTGAACGCGACGCGCGGCACCGACCTCGTCGCGCGACTCGGCGGCGACGAGTTCGGCGTGCTGATGGAACGTGTGCGTTCCGACCAGGACGTGGTGACGGTTGCGCAACGGATCAGCGCGTCGCTTCGACAACCCTTCCGGGTGTTGGGTCGCACGGCGGTGGTCGGCGCGAGCATCGGCATCGCCCGCGGCAGTGACCATACGACGATCGACCCCGACGGGTCGATGCCGGTCGTCGACGCGCTCCTTCGGAACGCAGATCTCGCGCTGTACGAAGCGAAGGCGCGAGGCAAGGGACAGTTTGCCGTGTTCGAGCCTCGGCTGCATGAGGCGGCGCTCGCCCGCGTGTCGCTGGAGTCCGCCCTGCGGCGTGCGCTCGAACGCGGCGAGTTCCGCCTCCTCTATCAACCCATCTATGAGCTTGGAGGCGCGCGCATCTGTGGCGTCGAATCGCTCCTCCGATGGGAGCACCCCGAGCGCGGCGTGGTGGCGCCCGCGGAGTTCATACCGCTGGCGGAGGAGACCGGGTTGATCGTGCCGTTAGGCCTTTGGGTGCTGCAGGAAGCATGTCGCCAAGGCGCCCTGTGGACCCGCGACCGCACGGCTGCAGTCAGCATCACGGTCAACGTCTCGGCGCGACAGCTGCAGCATCCCCTGTTCGTCAGCGAAGTGGAGCGCGTGCTCGCCGAGAGCGGCCTCCCCCCCGCCGCGCTCACGCTGGAACTCACGGAGTCGAGCGTGATCCAGCACCCCGACATCGCGCTCGAGCGCCTCACCGCCCTGAAGGCGTTAGGTGTCCGCCTCGCCATCGACGACTTCGGTACCGGTTACTCCTCGCTGACGCACCTCCAGCGATTCCCGTTCGACGTCCTCAAGATCGACCGCGCGTTCATCGACCGCATCGCCGACAGCGGGCGTGATGCAGCGCTGGCCAACGCCATCGTGGCGCTTGGTAACGCGCTGTCGCTGCAGTCCATCGCGGAAGGGATCGAGACACCCGAGCAGGCCGCCGTGTTGTCGGCGATGGGATGCGCGTACGGCCAGGGATTCCTCTTCGCGCATCCGAAGCCGCCGAGCGACATCGCGCGGTTGCTGGAGGACGCCTCGGAGTATCCCCTCGCCACGGGCGGATGCCACCTGTGACGTCCAGTCGGCAACGTCTCGCTGACACTTCAATGACATCGTTGTCATTCGGGCGCCGGACGCGCCGGGCGTGCCGAACTTCCCATGCTGTCGACACTCGACCCCCTTTACCGTGCGCGCGTCGCGAACGTCTTGCGTCTCAGGCATCCTCGATACCGGATTGCTGTCTCCAGTCTTGTCGCAGTAGCTCTGGCGGGTGACGTCGCGGCTGCGCAGCGGGCGAGCGCGCCGATCCTGACGCTGGCGGTGGAGAACGCCGCGTTCCCGTGGTCAGGTCGCGACGGCTCGGGACTGGCCAACGATATTGTGCGCGCGGCGCTTGCTGCCGCGGGAATGGAGGTGCGACTGGACGTCGTCCCCTACGCGCGGTGCAAGCGGATGGTGGCCAGTGGCGAGGTCGCAGGCTGCTTCAGCATGTCGCGAGAGGCTGCCACACAGGCCGGCGTCGTCTTTCCGTCCATCCCGGTGTTGACCTGCAGGTCCGAGGACGTCGTGCGACGTGGCCAAACTGTGCGCATCATGCGCAGCGGCTCTGGGCACCGCGACCGAGCTGCGCCGACCGCTCGCCCGGCGCCCGACGTCCCTCGGCATTCGCGCCGCGTGCTGGTGGTCGGGGTAGTGCTCGGCTACGAGTATCCGTCGGAGCTTGCGCGACTGGAGCAGCAGGGCCTGATCGAGCTGACGCGAGCGACGTCTGAAGAGATCAACCTTCGCCGCGTCGCCGACGGTCGCATCGACGCCGCCGTCATCAACGTCAATGGGACGAAGTCCGCGGCGCTGATGGCCGCGCGAGCGGGAGTCGAGGGGCGAATCGAATCGACCCGCGTACTCGGTGAACTTGCATCGTACATCGGATTCAGCCGCACGCACCCTGACGGCGCGCGCGCCCTCGCCGCCTACGAGACTGGCATGCGGCGGATCGCCGGCAACGGCGAGCTCGCGCGCATCGAGCGTCGTTGGCGCGATCGGCTCTCGCGCGAAGCCGTGCGATGAAGGTTCGCTCCGTAACGTGCCATCGCTGTAGCGGCTCGCTCGTGCGACGGCTTTCCGCTGCCCTCGTGTTGATCGTCGGCGTCGGCACAACACTCGCCGTCGTGCTGTTCGCCAGCGGCGTGCATCGCGCCGAGGACGCCGAGGTCCGTCGCAATGTCGCGTCCTCGGCGCAGCTCATGGCCGAGCTCCTGGCTCCGTCGCTGTGGGAGCTCGACACCGAGCGCGTTGCCGCTCTCGCGGAGGCCCTGGCCCAGGATCCCCGCGTCGCGCGCATAACGGTTCGCGACTCGAGCGCCGTCGTGTACGAGGTTCGACACGGCAGTGCCGACGATGTCGTCGCGCAACGCCAGCTCATCATGCATGGCAACCGCCAGCTCGGCGAGCTCGAGCTGGTCTTCTCGCGGGCGCTCTACGAAGCGCGCGCCGAGCAGGGAGCAAAGCAGGCCGCCATCATTGGCGCCTTGGTGTTGATCGTGTCGCTCGTCGGACTCCGCGTGTTGCTTGCACGGATGCTTCGGCATCCCCTGAAGAAGCTGACGACGACGGTGCAGCGCTATTCGAACGGAGACTACGCGCGTCACGGGCCTACGAATCACTACGCCGAATTCGCGCCGTTCTGGTCCGTCCTGGAGACCATGGCGTCGCGCATTCACGATCAGATCGCGGAACTCCGCGAGACGAACGTTCGGCTGGCGACCGAGGTGACCGAACGCCGCCGGGCGGAGGAGAACGCCTGGCACAGCAGGAACATGCTGGCGCTCGTGATGAACGCCGTGCCGCAGTCGATCTTCTGGAAGGACTGCAACAGCGTCTACCTGGGGGGAAACGCCGTGTTCGCTCGCTGGAGCGGACTCGCAAAGCCCGAAGATGTCGTCGGCATGACCGACGACGATCTACCGACCGGCAGCAACCAGGCCGAGGCACGGCGCCGAGTCGATCGTGCCGTGATCGAGCGCGCGACCACGCTGCCGCCGATCATCGATCAGGTCACGTGGCCGGATGGACGAGAGGGCTGGGTCGAAACGACGAAGATCCCGCTCATCGGCGAGAGCGGCGAAGTGCTCGGGCTCCTGGGCGTGAGCGAAGATGTCACCGAGCGTCGCGCGGCGATGGAGCGCACGGAGCGCTTGCGTCACGCGCAGAAGCTGGAAGCGATCGGCCAACTCGCCGGGGGCGTGGCGCACGACTTCAACAACATCGTGCTGGCGATACAGCTGCAACTCGAGCTGCTCGAGGCCGAGCATGCGCTTGCGCCACAGGTCAGCGCGGTCGTGCGCGATGTGCGAGCATCGGCCAACCGCGCCGCGAACGTCGCCCGGCAGCTTTTGTTGTTTGGCCGACGTCAATCGCTGCGCGTGACACGATCGGACCTGAACGTGGTCGTGGGCAACCTGCTCAACATGCTCACGCCGATGATCGGCAAGCGGATCGATGTGCGATTCGATCGCGCATCGGCGCCGGTGTTCGTCGACGGCGACGTGGGCATGCTCGAGCAGGTGATCACGAACCTCTGCATCAATGCGCGTGATGCGTTAGGCGGGGACGGGACCATCACGATCCGCACGGCGCGCGTCGAGATCGACAACGCGACCGCCAGCGCACGGCCGCACGGCGCGGAGGGATCGTTCGCGCGTCTGGACGTGTGCGATACGGGCTGCGGGATCAGTCCGGAGGTGCAACAACGAATCTTCGAGCCGTTCTTCACGACCAAGCCGCCGGGCGAGGGGACCGGACTCGGTCTCTCGACCTCGCACGGGATCGTCGTGCAGCACGGAGGGTGGATCGAGATATCCAGCGAGGTGGATCGGGAGAGCACGTTCAGCGTCTTCCTTCCCGTTGCACGCGCGGGGTCGGCACCAGAGTCGAGCCCGCCACCGGAGGGACCGGAGCGCCAACCACTCTTCAGGGCGGCACCCGGGACGATCGAAGTCCTCGTGGTGGGAGACGCACAAAGCGAAGCATGCCGGGTCGCGGCGCGTGCGCTCCGAAAGCTCGGGTACACGGTGTTCGAGGCGCGCGACGCGCGGGAAGCCGTGGGCGTCGCGACAAACCGCAGCGAGACGCTTGCCCTCGTCGTGACCGACGCGAGCGTTCCGGGGGCGCAGAGCGGCATCGATCTGGGGCACCGCCTCCGAGCGATTTCCCGGACGCTGGGCGTCGTCCTGCTCAGCGACTATCTGCAGACGACCGACGGCGGAGGGCTGGACGGGCTTCGGGTGGTCGTCAAACCCTTCACGCTTTCCGCACTGAGCCGGGTGGTGCACGAGCTCACCGCTGCCGAATCGTGCGGAGCGTGATCGGACCGCTCGCGGTCCATGTCCGTTTGGCGCGCCACCTCGTATCGTTGACCGCGCTTCGACCGGACAGCATGGAAACCGTCTTCGACCACCTCCCCGATCTCGTCATCCGGTACGACAGGGAGGATCGCGTCCTGTACGTGAATCGCGCGTTCACGGAGATCACGGGAGTGTCGCGCGATGCGGTGGTCGGCAAGCGCGCGCAGGACCTCGACGTCGCGATCGAGACCATCCAGCTCTTCGACGCCGCGCGGCGGCAAACGTGGTCGACTGGCACGGTGGTCACCTTTGACATCCGCCGTGCAACTCCATCGGGGGAGCGGCGGGTCGAGTATCGGATGATTCCCGAACGCGGCGCCACCGGCGAAATCGTGTCGGTCGTTGCCGTCGGACGCGATGTGACGGAGCGCGAGATCTCTCGCGCGGCGGTCGAAGCCGAGCGAGCACGCCTTGTCGAGGCCCAGCGAGTGGCACGCCTCGGCTCGTGGAGTTGGGACCTGACGACCGGCGAGTCCCACGCATCGGACGAGCTGGAACGCGTGCTCGGTACGCCCGACGCCCGCCACCGGCCGATCGACACCTTTATCTCGTTGCTCGCTCCAGAAGAGCAAGAGCGGATGGCCGAACGGCTACGTCTCGTCGACGAGCTCCGCCTTCCAAGCTCCGAAAAGACGTGGCGCATCGTTCGACCAGACGGCGAAAGCCGTCACGTTCACGCTCGCAGCGTTTGGTCGTACGGCGCGGATGGCACACGGGTGGCGGGCGCCGGCACGTTCCAGGATGTCACGGATCAGGTTGAAGCGGCAGCAATCGTCACGCGACAACACGCGCTGCTCGAGGAATCGCAGCGGCTCGCTCGCGTGGGAAGCTGGGAGCTCGACCTGGAGACGGGCGACGTCACCTGGTCGGATGAGATGTACCGAATCGTCGGCCTCGAGCCGGGTGTCGAGCCGATGAGCCGCGAACGTGCAGAGCAGCTCATCCATCCCGATGACGCGGCGGTGGCGGCCGAGCAGCTGCAGACCGCGATTGAAACGTTGCAGTCGACGGTTTCCGAGCTTCGCATGCTGCGCCCCGACGGTACCGTGCGCGTCGTTGCGGCGCGCATGCGCACGATCTTGGGACCGAACGGTGTCATCCGCGGAGTCGTGGGTACGTGTCAGGACATCACCGAGCGCCGGCTGCTGGAAGATCAGGTAAGGCAGGCGCAGAAAATGGAAGCGTTAGGATTGCTCGCCGGCAGCATCGCCCACGATTTCAACAATCTCCTCAGCGCGATTCTCGGCGGTGCCGAGCTGGCGCGGCTCGACGTCGCCGACGATTCGGACGCGGCGTCGGACCTGGACACTGTGAGGCAGGCTGCGGCGCGCGCGGCGAGCATCACGCAGCAGCTGCTGGCCTTCAGTCGGAAGCAGGCGGCGCACCCGCGGGTGATGGATCTCCGCTCGCTTGTGTACGGTGCCGAGAAGTTGTTGCGGCGAATGCTGCCAGACGGAGTCGCCCTTGACATCGAATGTGGCCCAGAGCCGGTAGTGGTGCGCGCCGACCCTGCGCAGCTCGAGCAGGTGCTGTTCAACCTCGTTGTGAACGCACGCGACGCCATCGTCGGCACCGACGACGAGGGAGAGGATTCCACGATGGGGGTGATCACCATCGAAGTCCGGTGCGTGACGCTCGATTCGCGCGATTCGCGCGATTCCCGAAAGTCGCACGCGCTGCTCCCCGCATCCAACGCCGGCCGTTTCGCCGCGCTCCGCGTACGCGACACGGGGGTCGGAATGGACGTCGCGACGCGTGAGCGGATTTTCGAGCCGTTCTTCACGACGAAGCCCGTTGGCAAGGGCACTGGCATCGGTCTGGCGAGCGTGCTTGGCATCGCGTCTCAGAACCTTGGAGGCGTCGACGTCGAGAGCGCGCCAGGCGAAGGTTCGACCTTCACGTTCTTGTTGCCGCTGGTCGACGAACCCGCGGAGGTGACGGTCCTCGGCGGGACGACGCATCCGTCGGGCACCGAGACGATTCTGCTCGTAGAAGACGAGGCAGTGGTCCGGCAAACGGCCGCGCGGATTCTCGAACGACACGGATACAATGTGCTCACCGCGCGCCATGGGGCCGACGCGCTGCTGGTGTGGCACGCGCATCCCAATGAGGTGCAGCTGCTGGTCACCGATCTCCGCATGCCGGAGATGGGGGGGCAGGCGCTGATCTCGGCGTTGAGAGCGGAATGTCCCGGGCTGCCGGTGGTCATCACATCGGGCTACGCCAGTGGACGACGCCCGGGCGAAAAGGCGCTCCTCTCGAGGGAGCCGTTCCTGGCGAAGCCGTTCACGACCGAGTCGCTGCTCGTTCAGGTCCGTGCGGCCCTGAACGATGCGTTGCGCACGCCCCGAACCGAGTAGTCTGGCGCGACGTTGGTCGGGAGACACACCTTCATCGGCATGCGGATTCTCCTCGTCGAGGACGACAAGACGCTCGCCAATCAACTGCAGCGCGGCCTGGCAGTCGACGGCGCGACGGTGCTGCATGCGCCGACCGTCGCGGAAGGGCTCGTCGTCGCGGAGATCGATGCGTTTACCGCGATCATCCTCGATTTGCAGCTGCCGGACGGTACGGGACTCGAGGTGCTGCGGCAGGTGCGGGCGAAGGACCACGCGGTACCGGTCCTGGTACTGTCGGGAATCGCGCGGGACGAGGTGATCGTGCGCGTCCTCGATGCGGGAGCGGATGACTATGTCGTGAAGCCGGTTGGCCTCGACGTGTTGCGGGCACGGATTCGGGCGCTCGTTCGGCGCGGCACCTCGAGCCAGACGAGCGTGTTGCGGCTGGGTGGCCTGGTGGTCGATGTGGGAAGGCGCCAGGCGTGGCTGGACGGGCGGTTTGTCACGCTGTCGACGCTCGAGTTTTCATTGCTCGCGCACCTCGCCGCACATGCAGATGTTCCGCAGACGCGTGAATCCCTGCTGCGTGACGTGTGGGGTCAGCTCTCGCACGCCGGGGGCAACGTGGTGGACGTGACCGTCATGCGTCTTCGCAAACGACTCGGAGCGGGGGCGACGATCCCGCAGATCGAGGCCGTCCGCGGCGTCGGCTACGTTCTCCGTACGCCGGAGACGCCATCGGGAGCCGACGGGGCGCCACGCGCGCTTGCGCCTGACGGTGGAACGAGCTTGTAGCCTTTTGGACGTCGGTCCAACGACAAACAGCAAGACGCGATTCAAGTACTCGAGAGATGCACTGCCCACTGCCCTCTGCCCACTGACGCCGGATCACCCGACTCCGGCGGGTCGAATGGCGTCGATGGTGGAGTCGACCAGGCCGCGGTCGGAGTGTACTGCCGCGACCCGGATGTGGCGCAATCGGCACGCGGCGGCAGCGTCCGCGGTGGTGGCCCCGATGCAGACGATGGCGGCATCACCGGGATCGACACCGTCCTGCGCAAGGGCCGTCGCCGCCGACGGTGACGCGAGGAGGATGGCGTCGACGCCCTCGCGAATGGCGTTGCGGGCGCGGGCATCGAGCGGAAGCGGTGCGGTCTGGTAGACGGGCAGGCACTCGACGGAGACGCCGGCCGCTTGCAACGCCACGGGGATTACGTCGTGCGCGAGTGTGCCGCACGGGAACAGCACGCGGCGCGGCCTCGCCGTCGCGGCACACAGTGCGTCCACGAGTGCCTCGGCGCGCGCCGGCTCCGGGCACAGGTCGGGAACGATCCCCCAGGCCTCGAGTTCGCGAGCAGTGATGGGGCCGATGGCGGCTATCCTCGTGCCGGCGAGTCGTCGCAGGTCGAGACGGTTCGTCTCGAGCGCTCGACGGAACCCTCGCACGCCGTGACGCGACGTGAAGACGATCCAGTCGAAATCGGGAGTTCGACCGACCAGGGGATGCGTCGACGCGTCCACAAGCGAGATGCGGATCAGTGGGGCGTGGATGACGTCCGCGCCTAACGCGTGGAGCGCATCGCAGAGTGCGAGCGCGGCGTGGCGGGGGCGCGTGACTACAATGCGCCTGCCGGCAAGCGCACCGGACCGAGCGGGGGCCAGCGCCGTCGTGTTACCCCCCACGACGACGGCTGGTGACGCGATCGCCGCCGCCTCCGCGACGTCGGCGATCGCGTCCAGGCGGGCACGTACCACCCGCTCACCGGGAAGCGTGGCGCGCTCCACGATCGCGGCCGGCGATGCGGGATCGCGCCCAGCCTTCATCATGGCGTGCGCGAGATTTCGCAGTCCGCGAACGCCCATCAGGAAGACCGACGTGTCGGCCAGCGCCGCACCCCGCAGCGTGTGGGGACTGAGCACGGGAGCCGCCGCGATCAGCACGCTCGATGCCGTTCCGCGCAGCGTCACGGGGATTCCGGCAGCGGTGGGTCCGGCGATCGCGCTCGTGACGCCCGGCACGATCTCGCACGGGACGCCGGCCGACACACACGCCTCACGCTCTTCCCACCCGCGCCCGAAGATGAGTGGGTCGCCCCCCTTCAGGCGCACGACGACGGAGCCCTCGAGCGCGTGCCTGACGAGTGCGGCATTGATCGTCGACTGCGACGTCGCGGCGCCGTACGCTGTCTTGCCCACGTCGATGAGGCGTGCGGAGAGGCGCGCCGCCTCGAGGAGCGCCGGTTCGACGAGGCGATCGTGCAGGACTACGTCGGCGCGCTGGAGCAGTTCCAGTCCACGCACGGTCATCAGCCCCGGGTCGCCGGGGCCGGCGCCGACGAGATAGACGGTCCCGGCGCGTACCGTCATCGCGCACCACTCACCAACACCAAATGGTTAGGCGCCAGCGCCGATCTCTCTGGTGCGGCAACGCGCACTGGCGCCATCTGCGCGACCGGTGTCGTGGCGAGCAGTCCCGACTCGCGCACGATCGCCAGCAGGGCCGTCAGCAGCACACCAACGTCGCCGAGCGGCGCGAGCACGACTACCCCCGCGTCGGCTCCTGCGCCGCGCCGGGCGTTCGCCACCCGCGCCGGTACGTCGCGCGACACGTGCGCCCCGCCACCCATCAGAAAGGGGACGACGATCAACGGGTGCGCGGAACTCGCCTCCGCCACCACGTCCTCGAGCCATGGCGGCTGATCGAGAAAGGCGACCGAGGTTTCGCACCCGGATTGCCTTGCCACAGAGTCTGCAACCGCATGCGTCGTGTCGGCGCTGGCAGCGTGCCGTCTGGTTCCGTGCCCCACCACGACGACACGAGGCGATCGCACGTCGGCCTGCAACGCGGCCACCGCGTGCGTCACCCGTTCGACCACCGCCTGCACGAGCACGGCGCTCGTACCCATCGGCGCGCTCACGAGCGCATGGTCGCAAGAGCTGGACACGTCGCGTCGCAGGAGTTGGGCGTAGTAGCCGTCGCTGGCGAGTAGCGGTATCACGAGAGTCGGCGCCCTCCTGGTGCACACCAGCACCTCACGCCAGCTGGGTATTCCGGCGACGAATGCCGCCCTCACGCGCGCGCCGCACACGCGGCGGCCCAGCAACCGTGCGCAGCACTGCACGATGGCATTGGCCTCCGACCCGTCGCCGCCGCCGTGCGCCGCCAGCACGATCTCCACGGCTGGCGTCACGATGCCCTCAACGTCCCGTTTCGGGATTGCTCGCGTTCGGGCAAGCGCACGAACCGCTCGACTTCGTCCTCCACGACGCGCGTCGCCTGCCGGATCGCCTCGTTCGCTCGCGCGCCGTGTCCGAGGTCGGAAAGTCGAACCAGGCGGACGGTGTGCGAGTGGTCTTGCGCGGCGACGTTAGGTGGTGCGCCCAGGTCTACCACGAGACCTGGCCGGCTGGCGGCGAGGGACTTGGCGTCGAGGATCGGCATGGCCGACGACACCGCGGTCACGATCGCATCGCATGGGTGGCCCAACTGGAAGGCGTGGAGCGTCATCCACTCGCCACTCACCTCCCGCGCGAGCGTCGCCAACGGCGCGGGATGTCTCCCGACCAGCGTTAGGCGGGCGACACCATCGGCGTGCAATGCCCGCGCCATCTCGCGTCCCAACGCCCCGGTCCCCACGACGGCGACGTGTCGCTGCGCGAGTGTGCCGAGTGCCTGGCGAAGGACGCGCATGGTCCGCGCGACGTAGCTGTCGCCGTCGGCGGAGATGCGGCTGTGGCGCCGCGCGCGCCGTGAGCAGGCGATCGCTGCGCGGAAGAGCGCGGTGAGCGAGGGACCGATCGTCCGGTCCTGCATACCCTGGTGAAGTGCCGCACGTACTTGTCCCACGATGTGCGGCTCGCCTGGGATGCGCGATTCGAGGCCGCTCGCCACGCGGAACAGGTGCCGCACGACGTCCACGCCGCTGGATTGCTTCATCGATGGCACCGCACTGCCACCCACCGGGCACACGGTCGCCCGCGCGTCGAGGCACGCATAGACTTCCACGCGTTCGCACGTGGTCAGCGAGACGACTTCACTTGCTGCTGGCGGTTGAGCAGAGAGGCGCACGCGGACGCGCTCAGCGAGCGCCGCGAGTGCCGCGTGGGTATCCGATGACGTGGCGGCGAGGTCGCATCGGAAGAGCACCAGGTCGTTCATGCGTCACCAAACAGCGACTGCGTCGGAATTTCGCTTCCCGTCAGTAGGGTGCGCGCCGACTCGCGGCCCACGATGCGCTGGTAGAAGTCGCCGAGAGGCTCGGTGCTGCGACGTTCGCGTGCGAATCGCACCAGCAGCGGGCGAAGTATGGTTACGATCTGGTCAAGCTTCACGTCGGCGGCAAAGAGGTCGGCCAGCCGATCGCCGCGCAGTCCGCCTCCTACGTACACGTGATAGACGCCGGGGCGGCGCCCGACGAAGCCGATGTCGGCGTTGTAGGGGCGGGCGCAGCCGTTCGGGCATCCCGTCATCCGTACGGTGAGCGGCTGGTCGGCCACGCCGAGTCGCGTGAACTCCGCCTCCAGTTCCTGCAGCACGCCGGGGAGTGCGCGCTCGCTCTCCGCCAAGGCCAGGCCGCAGGTGGGGAGTGCGGGGCAGGCCATGGAGTATCGCACCACGGTGCCAAGCTCCTGCGTCGTGCGGACGCCGTGCGACGCCAGGATCGCTTCGAGCGTCGTCACGTCCGCTTCGGACAGGTTGGTAAACAGCACGCTCTGCATCGGCGTTAGGCGGACGCCGGGGCGCAGCCGGGCGACGATCTCGCGCAAGGCGCTGCGCGTCCGGTCCGCTTCGCGGTCCATCACGCGTCCATTCTGCACGAAGACCCCGTAGAAGTAGCGACCGTCGCCCTGCGGATGCGCGCCGAGGAAGTCGTGCTGGAGCGGGGGAGGCGTCGGCGCCGGCGGGTGCAACGGGAAGGTGACGCGCGCGCGCAAGGCGTCGGTAAAGCGAGCCACTCCCCATCGCTCGACGAGGTACTTGAGCCGCGCCTGCTTGCGATCCGATCGATTTCCTTCGTCACGATACAGTTCGCACACGGCTCGCACGACGGCCACCGCGTACTCGGGTGCCACGAAGCCAATCGTGCTCGCCAGGCGCGCGAAGGTGCCAGGCTTGTTGTGGGTGAGGCCGAATCCGCCGCCCACCACCAGGTTGTAGCCACGCACCGCGGCGCCGCCGTCGGTCACCGCGACGAGGCCGCAATCGTAACTGTAGATGTCGACCGAGTTGTCGGTATCGATCGCCACCCCTGCCTTGAACTTGCGCGGAAGATACGAATCGCCATACACCGGCTCGGTGTCTCGGCTATCGCTCACGCGCTCGCCGTCGAGCCAGACCTCGAAATAGGCGCCCGTACGTGGGCGCAGCTCGGTCGCGATCCCCCGCGCTACCTCCTGTACGCTGCGATGCACGTCGTCGTCGAGCGGGGCGGGGCTGGCCATCACGTTACGCGACACATCGCCGCACGCGGCGATCGTGGTGAGCAGCGCGTCGTGAATCGCTCCCAGCAGCGCCTTGAGGCGAAGCTTGGGCACGCCGTGAAACTGGATGCTCTGGCGCGTCGTGAGCCGCAGCGTCCCGTTGCCGAAGCGATCGGCAAATTCGTCGAGCGCGAGATACTGCTCCGCGGTGAGCACGCCGCCCGGAATTGTCAGGCGGATCATCATGCGCCACGCGCGCTCGCGCGCCTCTCCGCGCTTGACTCGCTGGTCACGATCATCCTGCTGGTAGATGCCATGGAACTTGAGAAGCGTCGCATCGTCGTCGCCGAAATGGGCGTCGTCCGACGCCAGCGACGCTTGCAGCGTGCCGCGAAGTCGCCGGCTCGCGAGCTTGACGAGTTCTGCGCGCGAGGGCTCTCCCCCCGCGTCCGCAACCGTGCCCGCTCCGGTCTCGGGATTCGTGGGAGTCATGCGACGTTGCCCTCCGATGCGTCGTGAAGGCCGCACTCGGTCCTGTCGAGGCCTGGCCAGCGGCCGCTGCGGCTGTAGTCCGTTGGAGTAGATCCGGGAACGGCGACGGTGCAGTGCGTGCAGCCGATGGACGGATAGCCGCGCTCGTGCATCTCGTTGTAGGGGACATCGTGCTCGCGGATGTACGCCCAGACGTCGGTGCGCGACCACTGCGCCATCGGGCTGATCTTCAGCACGTCGAAGCGCCAGTCCCACTCCACCGTGCGTACCTTCGCGCGCGCCTGGCTCTGCTCGCGGCGAATCCCGGTGATCCAGACGTCGCTCTCTGTGAGGAGTCGTCGCATGGGGTCAACCTTCCGGATGCGGCAGCACGTGTCGGGATCGCGTTCCCAGAGTCGCGGGCCGTGCGCCGCTTCCTGCGCTGTCGGGGTGATCGCCGTGCCTTCGTTGACGAAGCGCAGCGTGGGATAGCGCTCAGCCATCTGGTCGCGCAGCGCCAGCGTCTCGGGGAAGAGGAAGTGCGTGTCGAGATACGTGATGCGCGTGGTGCGACCCGTGCGAGCCACCATGTCGATCAGGGCACACCCTTCCATTCCGAACGACGTGGTCACCGTCACGCGCCAGCGAGCGAAGCGTTCGAGCGCCCAGCGTACGATGTCCGGCGGTGCGGCATCCACGATCGACCCGCCTCCCCCGTGAGGCGTCGCGGCAAGGAGTGGGAGCGTCATGACGCCCTCGCACGCGGTCGCGCCAACGCAATGCGCGGAATGGCTATGGTGCCGGGGGGCTGCACGGACATGGTCTCTCCATGGGCTCGAGTGCTGCCACCGGTTGGCGAGACGCGTCACCGTGACCACGCAGCGCTCGAGGCTGGGTGGTCCGCATGCAACAAGGCCCGGCGACAAATAGCCGCCGGGCTCTCGCGTTTTAGCTCCTTGTTTTACGTGGCGGCAATAGGCGGCAAATGACCACGACTTCGATTGTGTGGCCATGTTAGATCGCGTGCGACTTCAGTGTCAAGGGGGACGGGTCACTCGCGCGCGCAGCATCGACTATCGTGACACACGAGCGATGTGCAGCTTGTCACCTGATGAGCAGGCGTGTCTGCCACGAATTCGGTCGGTCTCCTGCCGATGCGATCCTGAGTGTTCGTGCAGCGCGGTGTCACCGTCTGCTGATGTGACCTCATGGCCCCGGCAACGCACTTCACGAGAACACCAAAGGACTCTTGCGAACCGATTCTTCGAAAGGAAAGAGACTAGGTGGCAAACGCGACACAACGACGACCTCGCGCCGAGTCGTCTGGCTCCTCGCCTTCGTCTCCCTCATCGGTTACGCCCTGCGCTCCAACATCGCCATTGCGCAGGAGTACATGGCGCCCGAGCTCGGGCTCTCGATGGCGCAGATGGGGGTCATCTCCGCGTGGGGGTTCCAGCTCGCGTACGCACTCTTCCAGATCCCGGGAGGATTCCTCGGCGATCGGTTCGGGGCGCGGCGAATCCTTGCGCTGGCGATCGTTGGATGGAGCATCGCGTCCGTTGCATCGGGTGCGGTGACGGGCGGGGCAGGGCTCGCCTTCGCGACGCTCTTCGCCTCGCGCGTACTGCTCGGCGTTTCGCAGGCGGCGACCTATCCCGTGGCGGCGATCGCCGCGGTGCAGTTCGTCCCCGAGCGCGCGCGGGTCGGTGCGAGTGCGATCTATCTCGCCGCCGGCACGTTAGGCGCCGCGCTCGCGCCGCTCCTGCTCGCGCCGCTGATGGTGCGCGCAGGGTGGCGGGCTGTATTCACTGCAAGCGCGGTCGTCGGGCTCCTCACCGCACTCCTCTGGTTCGTGCTCGCACCGCGCGGTCCGGCCGCTGAATCGGCAATGCAGCGCGGCACGGTGCAGGAGCAACTCGCCGACGCAGTGCGCGTCCTTCGCAACGGCCGCCTCCTCGCGCTCGCGATCAGCTACTTTCTCCACTCCGCGGTCTACTTCGTCTTCATCTTCTGGTTCTTTCGCTATCTCACCGAGGCGCGCGGTTTCTCGGTTCTCGACAGCGGTGTGTGGGGGAGCGTGCCGTACTTCATGTCCTTTGCCATCGCGCCGCTGGTGGGATTTCTCGTCGACGCACTCGCGCGCCGCATGTCGCCCGCGCTCGCGCGCCGACGTGTGGCGATGAGCTGCCTGACGATTGCGGCCATCTTCGTCTTCGTCGGTGCAAGACTCCCGACGCCCGCCCTCGCGATCGTTGCGCTGGGACTTTCCGTCGCTTGTCTCGTGAGCTGCGAAGCGCCGTACTGGACATCGACGACGGCGATGGCCGGCGAGGCGGCCGGGTCGGCCGGAGGGGCGCTCAACCTGATGGGGAACCTGGGAGGGGTGATGTCGATCTGGCTGGTTCCCCTCATGAAGGATGCGTGGGGATGGTCGGCGATGCTGGCATTCTGGGGCGTAGTGGCGCTCGTCGCGGCGGCGCTCTGGCTTGTCGCGATTCGCCCCTACGCGCCGGCGATCGCGTCAGTGAGCCACGAAGTGACGTAGTCGACGAGGGTAGGGCGCACGACGATGCGCCACCGCGGCGAGTCGTCGAGGAGCTGCAAGAGGATCGGCGCCTTTCCGACGACGCTCTGCGCGCACTGGCCGACGGCGAAGGCGCGTGGGTGGAGGTCCAACGGGCAACAGCTGGCGAGGACGTCTCGCGCACGCGCTCCCGTGAGCTCGAAGAGCACTCGGCTCGCCGAGATGTCGATCACGGCGCCGTCGTCCATGCCGACGACCGCCTCGAGCGCGCCGAGCAGCGAATCGCGCGCGCCCGGTTCACCGATCACCATCCATTCGTCGGGACGCACCCACAAGCAGGTCCCGCCGGTGCAGTCCGCCGTCTCATTCACGCCGGGGAGCGCTGCCAGCCCGAGCGCACGCGCGCCCCGATCTCGCGCGGCTTCGCGCGCGCGCAATGAGAGCACCGTGGCATGTCTTGTCGCCGAGAGCTCAGCCATCGCGTCTCGCCCCCGCGGGATCGTAGTGCGCAGGAGACACGAGTCGCACGCGCATGACGCGGCCATCGAGGAGCGGGGCGTCGAGCTCCTCACCGATGCGCGCGCGACCGCCGCGTACGAGCGCCAGCCCTAACGAGGCGCCGAGCGTTTCGCTCCACCCGCTGGTCGAGACATGCCCGTCGATCGGCATCGGTGGTGCACCGATCGCGCGCGTAAGCGCCGCCCCCTCGGGTATCACCTCATCCGAGCCTACCACGACGAAGCCAACGAGCTCGGCGCGATCGCTCCGGCGATTCCCGCTGCGCCGCGTGGAGCGCTTGCCGACCCATTCCTTGCGCTCGTCCACCAGCCACCCGAGCCCTGCGTCGTAGACGGTGGTGAGCGCCTCGGTATCCTGCCCCACGATGAGGAACCCCTTCTCCATCCGCAGCTGCTGCAGTGTGTCGAGCCCGTAGGGCATGATGTCGCGGGTCGCGCCAGCCTCGAGCAGTGCGCGCCACAGCGACGCTCCCTCATGCCAGCGAACGCTCACCTCGTACGACAATTCGCCGCTGAAACTCACGCGTGCGACCTGGGCGTCGGCGATCCCGGCCACCGACACTTCGCGCCTAACGGTATGAAACGGAAAGCCTTCGCGCGACACATCGAGTGCAGGCGCTACGCGGGCGAGCACGTCGCGTGCGCGCGGACCTACCAGGGCAACCGTTGAGTACTGCTCCGTGATCGAGGTGACCCAGACGCGACGGCTGGGCCACTCGGTCTGGAGCCATTCCTCCATCCAGTCGACGACCGCGGCCGCGTGCGACGTGGACGTGGTGACGAAGAAGTGCTGCGCCCCGAGCCGCATCACCACGCCGTCGTCGAGAATGGCGCCGTCGAGCTGGCACATCACGCTGTAGCGCGCCTGACCGACACGCATCGTGCCGATCGCATTCACGTAGAGCTGATCGAGGAACCACGCGGCATCGGGGCCGCGCACGTCGATCTTGCCTAACGTGCTTACGTCGACGACGGCTACGCCCTCGCGCGCGGCGCGACACTCGCGCGCGATGGTCGCGCGCGCGTCCTCCCCTGCACGCGGGTATCGCGATGGACGCATCCACTGCCCAGCCACCTCGAAGACGGCGCCCATCGCCACATGCTCGGCGTGGATCGGCGTGGTGCGGCGCGGCTCGTAACGTTCCCCCGTCGCGCGACCAGCCATGAGGGTGAAGGGAATCGGCTCGTTCGGTGGCCGGCTTCGTGAGATCCCGACGCTCGCGGCCGACTCTCCGATGAGCGAAGAAGTGAGCAGCCCGGCGTTTGTCCTGGCCGCGCGTCCCTGTTCGACACCGGTCCCGACGAGGGTGAATCGCTTCACGTGCTCGATGTGACGCACGCCGGCGTGAATGGCGCGCTCCACACCCGCGACCGTGGCGTCGCGGTGCAGGTCGACGAACGAGCGCGACTCGTCACCGTCAGGGGCAACGACGCGCGTGTCGGCGACCGGCGAGAGCTGCACGGTGGCCCCGCGTAGCTGCGACGGCAGGGTGACATTCGGTTCGTGACCGCCGGAGACGGCAAGGAGGTCACAGGGAATCGCAATGTCGCCAGCGTCGCTTCGCACCGTCACGCCCGCGAGGCGCCCGGCGCCGTCGGCGCTGGTGGCGATGACGCCCGACTGCACCCAGAGCGGGATGCCTAACGCTTCCAATCGCTCGCACAGGGGCGCTGCCACCACCGGCCGCAGGTCGACGACTCCCGCGACGTCTACACCTGCCGCGCGCCACGCGAAGGCGGTGCGATAGGCGCCGTCGTTGTTGGTGAAGACGACGCCGCGCGTCGGCGCGAGCGCGTGACGCGCGAGATACGAGCGCGCCGCACCGGCCAGCATGATCCCGGGGCGATCGTTGTCGGGAAAGACGAGCGGGCGCTCGAGCGTCCCGGTCGCCATCACGATCTCCTTGGCCCGCACCTGCCACAGGCGCTGCTCCGGGAGTGCGCCGCGCTCCGATTCGGACAGAAGAGCGCCGACGCGTTGCACCAGGAGCACGCCGTTCTGATCCAGCAGCATCGAGGCGATCGTCGCGGTGAGCACGATGGTCTCGGGGGCCGCGTCGAGCGCCTGACGAGCGGCGCGCACCCATTCCAGCGCCGTGTGCCCTTCTGTCGTCCCTTCCTCGAAGAGCAGCGCTCCGCCGACCTCCACATCCGCCTCGACGAGCATCACTCGCTTCCCCTCGCTCGATGCCACGAGCGCCGAAGCGAGCCCCGACGGGCCCGCACCGATCACCAGCACGTCGCAGTGCGCGAATCGCTTGTCGAAGCGCGCCTCGTCAGGCACGTCGGAGAGCATCCCCCGCACGATTCGCCCCTCGGCGCGCAGCCCTTCGTACAGCGGTATCGCCGTCGTGCGCACCAGTGGCTCGGCCACATTCCCGCTCCAGATCTGCGCGAAACCGGTTGCTTCCTCGAGCCCAGCGCTCATGATCCCGCGCGGTCGTCCGAGGGCGACGCTCGTCCCGAGCACATCGACGCCGGCTCCGAGCAGCGCGGAGGCGAGCGTGTCACCGGCGAAGCCGCTCAAGCGCTCGCCGTTCCAGAAGAACGAAAGCGGGCGAGAACGATCGATCTCCCCGCCGGAAGCAAGGCGGCGCATCAGGCGGGCTCCGTTGCGCCTGGCGGCGGTTCATCCAACCGCCGAGTGCCGGTGATCTCGTGCGTCAGCGTGCTGCGCGTCACGTAGAACCACTGCCGGCACCCGTGCACGTGCACCCAGCGCTCCTCCAGCAGCCCCGCCGGATTCTGCCGGTAGTACAACACGCGCCCCCACTCGGCGTCGCTCGACTCGGCGGGGAGAGGGACACCTTCGCCGCCGCAACGGAACTCGATCTCCTCACGCGGTCCGCACCAGGGACAAGGAATCTGCAGCATCGCGCGTCGTCCTCAGTGCGCGACGCCGGCGGCGCCGTGCTCGTCGATGAGCATCCCGCTCTCGAAGCGTTCGAGCGAGAAAGGGGCGTTCAACTCGTGCGGCTCGCCATGCGCGAGCGTATGTGCGAAGACCCACCCCGAAACCGGCGTCGCCTTGAAGCCGCCGGTTCCCCATCCGCAATTCACGAACAGGTCGTCGACGGGCGTGCGCCCGATGATCGGCGCCGCGTCGGGACTCACGTCCACGATCCCGGCCCAGGTGCGCAACAGGTGTGCGCGACTCATGATGGGATACAGCTCCAGCGCCGCTTGCAGCTGCTGTTCGAGGATCTGCACGGAGCCGCGTTGCGCATACGAGCGATAGGTGTCGCGCGCGGCACCCATGACCAGCTCCCCCTTGTGCGCCTGGCTCACGTAGACCTGCAGCATCCCCGACATCGGGACGGTGGGGAGGAAGGGCTCGTGAATATCCGACACCAGTGCCTGCAACGGATAGCTCTGGATCGGGACGTCGAAGCCGGCCATCGCGGCGAGGAGCGGCGTCCGTCCCGCGCCAACCAGCCCTACACGTCCAGCGCCGATGCGACCGCGCGTCGTCTCGACGCCTCGTACGCGCCCATCGACGATCTCGAAGCCCGTGACTTCGCATCCCTGCAGCAGGTCCACGCCCAGCGCATTCGCCGCACGCGCCAGCGCGAAGACCACCGCGTCGTGTCGGGCGATCCCTCCACGGCGCTGGAGCGCCGCCCCTACCACGGGATAGCGGATCTCCGGCGACAGGTTGATGATCGGGCACAGCTCGGCGATCTCGCTTGGCTCGAGCCACTCGCCATCGATCCCTCCCAGCCGGTTCGCGTAGACCACGCGCTTCATCGCATTCGCCTCGCTCTTCGAGTGGGCGAGACTCAGCAACCCGCGCGGATCGAACAGGATGTCGTAGTCGAGTTCCTCCTCCCACAGCGCCCAGCGCTGCAGCGCGAACTCGTAAAGCGGCATGCTCTCCTCGCGCAGGTAGTTCGAGCGCACGACCGTGGTGTTGCGCACGGCGTTGCCGTTGCCTAACCAGCCACGCTCGACCACGGCCACGTTGGTGATGCCGTGATTGCGCGCGAGGTGATACGCCGTCGACAGCCCGTGCAGCCCCCCGCCGACAATCACCACGTCGTACGACGCGCGCGGCTCAGGATTGCGCCAGAGGAAGTCGGGGTTGTGGAAGGCGTGCTCCATGCCGCGATCAGCGCCAGATGGCGATCTGGTCCAACGCCTTGCGCTGCAAGTCGGGGACTTTCGCCCCCTCTGCTGGATAGCCGACGGGCATCACCAGCATCGCCTTCTCGTTCTTCGGGCGTCCGAGGAGGTCGCGCAGGAAGGCCATCGGATTGGGCGTGTGCGTGAGCGTCACCAACCCCATCGCGTGCACGGCCGCGATGAAGAAGCCCGCGGCGATGCCGCACGATTCGTCGGTGTAGTAGAACGTCTTCTTCTCCCCGTTCGCTTCAAGGCCGTACGCCTGGCGAAAGAGCACGACGACCCACGGCGCGTCGGTCAGGTGCGGCTTGTGCTCGTCGGTGCCTAACGGCAAAAGCGCGTCGAGCCACTCCTGCGGCGCCTTGCCGTGGTAGAAATCGTGCTCCTCCCGCTCGGCTGCTTCGCGCATCTGTTGCTTGAGCGCCGGGTCCGACACCGCGACGAACGTCCACGGCTGCTGGTGCGCCCCGCTGGGCGCGGTGCCGCCGGTACGGATCGCCAGCTCGATCAGTTCGCGCGGCACCGGCTCGTTCGAGAAGTGACGCGTGGTGCGGCGCGCGTCCATGCGCGCGTAGAACGCCTTCCCGCGCTCCACCGATTCTTCGAGTGACAAGCGCTCGTGCAGGAGCGGGACAAACGGGTGCAACCGCACGCCGGGCGAAACGGTGCCGTCGCTCATGAGTAGCCTAACGTGATCCGGAGACGGCGGCCGGGCGCGGCGGGTTCTTTCCCCCGTCGGAGATGTACTGCTGCATGCGCTTCTCGAGCACGGGGAGCGGGACAGAGCCGAGTGCCAGGATAGCGTCATGGAACGTTCGCTGGTCGAACTTGTCACCCAGCGCTGCCTCCGCCTCGCGCCGTTCCCGCCGGATCTGCATCTCGCCGAGCTTGTACGAAAGCGCCTGCCCCGGCCAGGCGATGTAGCGGTCGATCTCGGTGTTGATTTCGTGTTCCGAAAGCGCGGCGTGCGTGGCGAGGTAATCGACCGCCTGCTCGCGCGTCCAGCCAAACTTGTGGATGCCGGTGTCGATCACCAGGCGACAGGCGCGCCACATTTCGTACGTGAGGCGCCCGAAGTCCTCGTACGGCGTTTCGTAGATCCCCATTACCGTGCCGAGCCATTCGGTGTAGAGCCCCCACCCCTCGCCGTAGCCGGAGAAGTAGGTGGCGTTGCGGAAGGCGGGGCGCGGCGGCCCCTCGAGCGCGAGCGCGGCCTGGAACGAGTGCCCCGGGGTGCATTCGTGCAGCGTAAGCGCTGCCAACGTGTAGAGCGGGCGTGCCGGGAGGTTGTAGGTGTTCATCAGGCACGACTCGAGCCCGCCGCGCCCGCCGGTGTAGATCGGGGCGATTGCATCGGGGACGGGAAGGATCCCGTGACGGAAGCGCGGGAGGAAGCCGATCGTCTCCTTGAGCTTGTAGTCCGCGGCTTTCGCCACGTAGGCCGAATACGACAACAGTTCGCGCGGCGTCTTGGCGTAGAACTGCGGGTCGGTACGGAGGAAATGCAGGAACTCGGCTTTCGTCCCGTTGAAGCCGGCCTTGTGCATCACCACGGTCATCTCCGAGTCGATCCGCGCCACCTCGGCGAGTCCCATGTCGTGGATCTGCTTTGGCGTGAGCGTGAGCGTCGTGTACTTCTCGATCGCCGCCTGGTAGTAGGCATCGCCATCGGGCATCGACGTGGCAGCGAGCGTGGTACGCGCCTTCACCAGGTACTCGTCGCGAATGAACGTCAGGAGCTTGGCATACGCCGGCGCGACCACGTCGCGCAGCACGGTGAGTGCTTCCTGCTGCAATGCAGCGCGGTCGCCCGCCGAAATCGACGGAGGGATCTGCGCGAACGGCGCGTAGAGCGGGTTCGTCGAGTCTCCCTTCACGTACGGTTCGATCGTCTTGTCGCGACCGAGCACGGCGACGCGCGGAATGGTGAAGCCGCGCGCGAGCCCGGCTCGCATGTTCGCCGTCTCCTCGTCGAAGTAGCGCGGCACGTCGCGCAGCCGAGTTAGGAAATGCCGGTAGTCGTCGATCTTGCCGAAACCGTCGCGCGGCGTGAACGACGTCCAGAAGAAGGTGTCGCTGTTGAACGGCGTCTCGTATTCCTTGAACTTCACGTCGTTGGCCAGCGCGGTGATCGACGTCCGAAAGACCGCGGCGTTCACCTGCTCGTCGGGCGACAGTTGATCCATCGGGATCTTGTCGAGCTGGGCGAGGACGTAGGTCCAGTACTTGAGTCGCGCATCCTGCGTCGCGGCGTCCACGTGCGCGAACGTGTCGCGCCCGCGCCCGAACTGGTCCTGGCGCCACGCCCACTCCTTGTCGTAAAGCGCCTTGAGACGCGCGTCGGCGGCCGACGGTTTCTGGGCGACGAGCGGTGCGCTCATGGCGAGAAGGGCGATCGCGAGGACGAGTCGGCGGACGATCACGGACGGACGACTGGGCACGGCACTCTCCATCAGAGGAAATGAGGGGCGGCGCCGACACGTCGTGCGATGCACGTCGCCCCGGCGGCGCTCGTCGAAGCTGCCCCCCGTCAGCGGGTGTGGCAAGGCGAGGAGCCGAGCCCGATCAGCGCATCGGTGAGAGGATCGCGCGCACCCCGTCGAGCGATGGCGCCCAGAGCGACGGCTGCTCGGGATCGGCGAATACGATCGCGAAATGCTCAGGCGTGAAAGCGCGCGCGAGGCGCGAGGCGTACGTGTCGCGCAGGACGCGGAGGTAGTGCTCCACGTCGTAGTCACGGCGGTCCGGTGCGGTGGGGGACTCGTCGGCATCGCGCTCCTCCACCACGCCGCCATATCCGGTCGCGGTGCGATACACGCGCACGCGATCGCCGACGCTCCACTTCGTGCGCCCACACGCCAGGAGCGCCTCGTACGTCAGCTCTCGGCGCTTGTCGCGAATGGCGAGATACGCCTCGGGCGTCTTGGTGAGTCGCACGCGCGACGACACATCGAACGTCGGGAGCCTGCGCTCGCGCAGCGCCGTCGCCATCGCCACGTACTCGGCGCGCACACCCGGAATGTCCCCCTCGAGCAGCGCGCGTATCGCGCCCCGAAGGAATTCGTCGCCGAACGGCTCGGCGCGACTCGACCGGAACGCCACGCCGCGCAGCACCAGCTTTCCGTCGTGATGAAGGAGGGCGTAGTTCTTCGGCTCGTGCGAGAGCATCGCCGCGTAGCGCCCCTCGAACTCCAGTTGCACGAGCGGCGGAAGAAGCGCGGCCACCTCGGCGACGACGCGCCGTTCGTCTGCCTCGCTCCATGCATCCGGAACGGAGAAGTAGACGCCATCGGTGTCGGCCTCGAGGAGCGTGACGCCGCGCGCCTTGAGTTCGCGGCAGAGCTGGTCGAGGAGGGCGCGTCCGCGGCGGGTGACCTCATTCGCCGCGTCGACATCGGCGAACCGCGTGAGGCTCCCGCCAGCTGCAAGATAGCCGTACGCCGAGTTGACCACGATCTTCATCGCCGCGGAGATCGCCTCGTTGGTGAAGCGCTCGCTCGAACCGGCTGGTGCCTCCCGCGCGCGCCCCTTCGCCTCGAGGCGTTGCCTGACGAGTCCGTCGACCAGCGCGAGGAGCGCACCAAGGTGATCGCGCGCGGGACCGATCTGGTAGGCGCGCATGAGGGACGGGTAGAGCGAGGCCACGTCGGCCTTGACCACGCGCCGCGCCACGCCGGCGGCGAACAGGTGCAACGCGGCGCCGGTGTGGATGGTCGAGGTGGGAGGAGCGTGCGCCGGGAGCGCCTCGCCGGCACGCAGGTAGGCGCGCACGAGGAGTGGGTCGATCACCCCCGTCGCGGCGCCGGCGTCGGCCAAGCGTTCGTAGCGACGCGGTGCCATGCGGGCGAGGGCGAAGGCCGCGCCGCCTAACACACGGGCGAGTCCGGCGACCTCCTCCACGTCCGACGTGGCGTAGCTCCGCACCCGATCGGGATCGCTCTGGTAGACGGTGAAGATCCGGTCGCCGCGGATCTCCACGCGATCCTCCTTCGCCAGCCCGAAGTGCCGCGCCACGACCTTGAGCCCATGCCCGGGGAGGTCGCGCGCCGAGAAGTCGTGGCGGCGCACGGCGTCGAGCGTGTCGATCAGCTCGCGCCCGGGAATGATGTAGCGAATGCGCCGCCCACCGCCGGATTCGCCGTCGCGCATCGTCCCGCGCATCGCCGCCCGCTCGCGGAGCCCCGGGCGCCCGATCCTGCCTAACGCCAGCGGGACGCCGAGCTTTCGCGCGCGGCGGTTGAGGAAGGGGAGGTCGAAGCCGTGCAGGTTGTGGTTCTCGATCACGTCGGGGTCGACGCGCGCGATGTGTTCGACGAGCGCGCGAATCAACCCAGACTCTCCCGCATCGTCCATCGACGACGACTCGAGCAGCGTGACGGTGCCATCCGGGTCGCGCACCGCCACCATGAACATCCGATCGCGGTCGGCATCGAGCCCCGTCGTTTCCAGGTCGAACTGCAGGCGATGCAGCTGGTCGAACGAGAGGTCGCGAAAGTACGTGCGCCCGCTCGAGACGAGGTATTGTTCCTCGGGGGAGAGCACGAAGACCTCGTCGTCGGAGAGGTCGCGCAGGTGGCCGAGCGAGCGTCCAACGCGGCGGCTCGCTCCGGCGAGTACCGCGTCGGACAGCGTGGCCATCGTTGCCGCACGCACCAGATAGCGCAGCTCTCCCGGCCCGTCGAGTTCGCGCCAGGTGACCGCACGCGGATCGCGCGCGCCGCCGCGCCCCGCCGGCACAAGCAATTCGCCCAGGTGCCTGAGATCGTCGAGCGTGCTCAGGAGGATCCACGGGCGAAAGCGCACGCCTTCTCGCACGAGCGCGCCGCTCTCCGGCAGTCGGCGCCAGATCGTCGCCCGTCCCTCGGCGTCGGCCCAGACGGAGACGATTCCCGGTGTAGGATCCCAGCCGGTGAGCCACCCTTCCGGCCGCTCGGCGGGCGCGGTCTCGAGGTTCGATTCGGCGGCAGAATCGCGGCGACGCGTCATCCCGCGAATCTGCATCGGCGCGCTCCCCTTGCGCAGCGGGACCGTCGACTCGACACTGCTTCCATGCATCCATCCAAGGTCGACCGCGCACGACTCGAGAAGCTCACCGACCTCCCCAACGTGGGAAAGGAATTCGCGCGCGATCTCGTGCTCCTCGGCATCACCAAGCCGTCGCAGCTCGAAGGGCGTGATCCGGTCGCGCTCTACGACGCGCTGTGCAAGAAGACTCGCACGCGCCAAGACCCGTGCGTCCTCGACACCTTCATCTCGCTCACGCGCTTCATGGAAGGCGACCCGCCGCAGGTCTGGTGGGCGTACACGGCGGAGCGGAAGAAGATGATGGCGGCGCTCGAACGATGATCGACTCGCGCCGCGTCTGCGCGGCGCGAGTCGCCTTGAATCCTTAGTCGTGCCGCAGTGCGATCTGTGCGTCGATGCGAGATGCGCGTCGTGCGGGAACGAAGAGCGCGAGCGTTGCGACCGCAAGCAGTACCAGCGGCGCTGTGAGGAAGGTTGCGATAGTCATCGTTCCCGTTCCATACAGCACGCTCCTGATCAGGAAGAACGCACCTCCCGCCACCGCGATCCCGATCACGCTCCCCAGCAGGACGTGTCGCAGCCCCTGCGCCATCACTCGGCGAATCACGCCGCCGGTGGTCGAGCCAAGGGCCATGCGAATCCCGATTTCGCGCGTCTGCTGGCCGACGCTGTGCGCCATGACGCCGTACATCCCGATCGCCGCCAGGAGCAATCCGATCACGCCGAAGAGGCCTAACGCTCCGCCGGCGATGCGCGCGGGAAGCAACGCCGTTCCCAGGTGCGACGAGAGCGGTTGCAGGTCGACCACCGGCATCTGCGGATCGAGCGCGTTGATCTCGCTCCGCAGCGAGGCGAGCACCGACGCGGTCGGCGCCGTGCTCCGCACGACGACCTGCATCCCCGAGTCCCAGTCCTGCGCGTGCGAGAAGTACATGAAGGCGCGCGGATCCTCGCCGAGGGAGACGTACTTGCCGGTCGGGACGACGCCGATGATCGTGATCTCCTGGCCCCCCCGCTTGAACGTGCGCCCGAGCGCCGACTGTCCGGGCCAGAAGCGGTCGACGAAACGCTGGTTGACGATCGCTACCCGCGCTGCGGAGCTATCATCGCGCGCGGTGAAGTCGCGCCCCTCCACGAGCGGGATCCCCATCGCCGCGAGGTACCCCGGCGAAGTCCCGGCGTAGTGGACGTTCATCCCCTCGCCTTCGGCCGGCGTGTAGCCGGGGATCTGCACTTCGCTATCGGAGTTGCCGAGTCCGAGCGGAAGGTTCTCGATCATCCCCACCGACTGCACACCGGCGGTCCGTTCCAACCGTTCGAAGAGCGTGGCGTAGAACGCGTCGGCGCGTGCGCGGTCGTACCCCTGCAGCCCCGGCGCGACGCTGGCGGTCACCGCGCCGTCGATCCGGAAGCCGATATCGAGCTGCGATGCCATCCGCAGGTTGGCGACAAACAATCCGGCACCGGTCAACAGGATGATCGAGAGCGCCATCTGGGCGACGATCAGCCCCTGCCGCACCCGCGATCGCCCCTCCCCGGCGGGCGACTCTCCCTTGAGCGCCGGGATCAGCGACGGCCGGGTGGCCTGCAACGCCGGGGCGAGCCCGAAGAGGATGCCGGCGAGCAGGGTGACAACCAGCGTGAAGGCGAGCACCGGCGCGTTCAGCTGCAAGTCGGGGCGCACCCCGACTTCCATCGGGAGGCGAATCGAATTCCCGACACCGATCCCCATGTAGGCCACGGCGATCCCGGCGACTCCCGACAGGAGCGCGAAGAGAAGGCTCTCGATCATGAGCTGGCGGAGCAGCTGCCGACGCGAGGCCCCAATCGCCAGGCGCACCGCCATCTCGCGCGAGCGGTCGCGTGCCCGGGCGAGGAAGAGGTTCGACACGTTGACGCACGCCACCAGCAGGAGAATGCCGACGACGCCCAGGATGACTGCGGTGAGTCCGACCTGCGCCGTTCGCATCGATGGGTGAATCCCGGCCTCGGACTGCCGAATCACCCACACCCCGCTCTTTGCGTACTGGTCGGGATACGTGGTCGTGAGGCCGTCGTTCACTGCCTTGAGGCGCGCCTCGGCTTGTGCCGGCGTGACGCCGTCCTTGAGCCGCGCCACCACGTTCAGGAAGTTGTTGCCACGATTCTCGAAGGGCTTGTATCGCTCCTTCTGCAGCACCCCGATCTGCATCAGCGGAACGAAGGCTACCGGATCGACGAGCGGGAGCGCGCCGCGGAAGTCGTTAGGTGCCACGCCGACCACGTCCATCGCCTGCCCGTTGATCGAGATGCTCTTCCCCACGATCGACGAGTCCCCGCCGAAGTGGCTTTGCCAGGCGCCGTAGCCGAGGACCACGATCGGGTGCGCACCCTGTCCCACGTCTTCCTCGGGAACGAAGAGGCGTCCGAGTGCGGGACGGACGCCGAGGGTGGAGAAGAAGTTCGCGGAGACGATCTGTCCCATCAGTCGCTGGGGACGATCGCCATCGGAGATGCTGAACGACGCAAAGGTCCATGCCGCCACGCCATCGAAAACATCGGAGGTCTGCTCGCGCACGTCGAAATAGTGGGGAATCGAGTTCGACCCCCACTGAAGTCCGGGCCAGGTGCGATACACCTGCACGAGCTCATCGGGACGAGTCGTCCCTGGAAGCGGTCGCAGGAGGAGCGCCTCGACGGCCGCGAAGACCGTGGTGTTGAGGCCGATCGCCACGGCCATGGTCAGCACCACGACGGTGGTGAAGAGGGGGCGCTTGATGAGGAGGCGCGAGGCGAGGCGGACGTCTTTGAGGAGTGCGTTCACGAGGTCACCACGTGTTGAGCCTGGGGGGCGCGGACCCCTGAACCGACGGAATCGGCGCCGCTCGGGTTTCGGTCAGGGGCGAATCGGCCGGCCCATTGGTCCCGCCCGTACGGGGATGCGTCCCTCACCCCGGGCTGTGCACCCTATCCGCCGAGTACCTCACGTACCGCATCGACGTACCGCTCGCTCACCGCCACGCGCGCCCCGCTCCGGAGCTTGAGCGAATACGTGCCGTCGCCGGTGACCGAGAGGGCGAGGCACTCCGACCGCCGGACCATCGAACTCCGGTGCACGCGGAGGAAGACCGCAGGATCGAGGCGATGTTCGAGCTGGGTGAGGGTGATGCGGTGCAGCAGCATCCGTCCCGCCAGATGCAACTCGACGTAGTTCCCGGCCCCGTGCATCCACCGCACATCGTCCACGTTCACCGACTCGATCTTCCCCACCGAGCGGATGCAGAGACGGGTAAGGAACGAGGGTGGGTCAGCGCGGTCGCCGGGGGAACGCTGGTCGGCGAGGTAGTCCCGCAGGGCGCCGGTGTACGAGGCGCGCTCGCGCAGCTGCAAGAGCGACTCGGCGCGCGCGAGCGCCTGCGCGAAGCGTTCGTCGTCGAACGGCTTGAGGAGATAGTCGAGTGCGTGCACCTCGAACGCCTCGACGGCAAACGATTCGAACGCGGTGACGAAGACGATGATCGGCGGCTCGTCGCGATCTGCGAGCGCGCGGGCGAGGACGAACCCGTCCTCCACTGGCATCTGCACGTCGAGGAAGACGACGTCGGTGGCGACCGTGCCTAACGCCTCGCGCGCCTCGGCCACGCTCGCGCACTCGGCCGTCACCTTCCAGTGCGGCGTCGCGGCGAGCGCGTGACGCAGGTTGGCGCGGGCGAGCGCCTCGTCGTCGACGATGAGGGCGTGCACGGTACTCGTCATGGCGCCTGCAGCGGGATCTCGAGGTGCACCGCGAATCGCCCGCCCTCTGCGCCCACCTCGAAGGATGCATCGGGGCCGTAGAGGAGGGCGAGACGCTCGCGCGTGGAGCGGAGCCCGAGCCCGAGCCCGGCGTTGGCCACGGCCTCGGGGTGGATCGGGTTGGTGAGGTCGACGGCGAGGCGCTCGCCGCGGAGGGCGAGGTTCATGCGGATGTCGCTCGCGCCGGCGTGCGACTCGAGGTCGTGTCGGATCGCGTTCTCCACCAGCGGCTGGAGGAGGAGCGGGGGACAATCGCCCGAACGGATCGTGTCGTCGTCTCCCGCGATCGTCAGCTGCAATCGGTCGCCGTAGCGGAGTTGCTGCAGCATCGCGTACCCGCGGACAAAATGCAGTTCGTCGCCCACCGTCACCCAATCACGACTGCTCGCAGTGAGCGCATAGCGCAGGAGTTCGCTCAACCGGGTGAGCGCCGAGATGGCGAGCGACTTGTCGGAGCCGCGAACGAGTCCGCTGATCGCGTTGAGGGCATTGAAGAGGAAGTGCGGCTCGAGCTGTGCGCGAAGGGCGACCACGCGCTGCTGCTCGAGTTCCAGCCGCAATGCAAGGTTCTCGGCATCGAGTTGCTGCCGGCGTCGCTGCGACCGCGCCCGTTCACGTGCGGCAACCATCGCATAAACCACGGTGCAGGCGGCGACGAGAATTCCGAAGTCGATCAGCCAGAAGTTGGCCGGCCAGGTGGCGAACGTGTGCCGGAACGATCGGCCGCCGGGTGCTTCGTGCACCGCGAGTATCACCTGATAGGCGATCTGCGGGATGAAGAACAGGATGAGCGAGGCGACGAAGAGGCGCGCCATCGCCGTGCGATCGCCCAGCTCCTGCGCACGCCGCGAAAGGACGATGTAGATCACCGCCGTGAAGACGGCCCACGGCCACCACCCGAGGAGCGAGTTTCCGACGACAGAAACGAAGCTGGTCGTCGCGCCGCGCCGAACCTGGTCGGTGAAGTTGGCCGACGCCTGCATCAGCGCGACGATCGACCAGGCGAGCGCGCTCCCGCCGATGGCGCGCGGCCAAGTCTCGCCCGCTTGTGTGGGTTCGAGCGGTGCGTGGGTGTTGGGCTGTGACGCTGGGGCGGCGGGCGCAGGCATGGCTCAGCAGACTACGCGCGAGGCGCGGTCGCGGCTACGGCGGTTCGTCCCAGCGCGACGGGGGGAGGTCACGCGAAGTGACTCGCGCGATCCTCCCGCCGCGAGCTCTTCCTAGTCCCCGTCGTCACCCAGTGCCGACGACGGCTCCACTCGGCTCGCTCGCCACGCCGGTCCCCCGCACGCCGCGGCTGCCACCACGAGCAGCGTCGTCGCGGCAAAGAGGAGCGTCCCGAGGTCGCGCGGCGGGACGCCCGGCGCCATCGCCGCCAGCGAGCCGCTCAAGCCGAAGTACGCCGCGACGCCGAGCGCCAGTCCGGCGGCGGTCATCCCCAAACCGTCCCCTGCAACGCGGCGCGCGACCTCGCCGGGGCTCGCCCCGATCGCCAGGCGAATGGCGATCTCGCGCTGGCGAAGCGCGACCGTGTAGCGCAGCAATCCGTACGTCCCGATCGCGGCCAGAAGGAGCGCCACGCTTCCAAAGGCGACGATCAGCACCGTATTGAAGCGCGACGCAGCGAGCGCTACATCCATCAGCTGCGGCATGGTCTGCACGCGCTGGACGACGAGGTCGCGGTCCACCTGGCGCACGGCGTCGCGAATCGCATCGACGAGCGCCGCCGGATTGGTCCCGGTGCGCACGACGACCCACGTATATGGGCGCGGCTGTTGCCGGTTGGACCAATACATCTCCGGCTCCGGCGACGCACCGGGCTCGGTGGGCGGAACGTCGGCGACCACGCCGACGACCTCGAACGTCATGCGGTCGTTCCCCACGGGGAAGGTGACGTGTTTGCCGAGCGGGCTCTCGTTAGGCCAGAAGCGCCGGGCGAGCGTCTCGTTCACCACCACCACGTCGGGGGTCCCCGGCCGGTCGCGTGCATCGAGCTTGCGCCCCGCGCGCAACGGGACGCCGAGCGCATCGAAGTAACCGGGGCTCACGTCGGACCATCGCACGGTTGATCGCTGCTCTGGTGCGTATCCCTCGATTTCCATCTCCCAGCTCTCGCGGCTCCCGAAGAGCGGGCCGGCGCTCGCGGTTCCCACGCCTTGCACGCCCGGGATCGCGCCGAGCGATCCCTCGAGTCGATCCCAGAGCGCGGCAAGGCTCGCCCGCGAGTCGTACGTTGCGGCTGACGGCGACAGCGAGAAGAGGGCGAGGTGCTCGCGGTCGAAGCCCGGGTTCCAATGCATCGCTCGGCCAAAGCTGCGGGCAAACGTGCCGGCGCCGGCGATGAGGAGCACCGCCATCGCCAGCTCTCCCACGACCAGCGCGGTCCCGAGCCGCGAGCGGCGCGACGATCCCGATCGCCCCCCCGCGCGAAGCGACTGCGCGAGATCCACGCGCGAGGCGCGCCACGCCGGCACCACGCCGACGAGGAGCGAGGTCAGCACCGCAAGTGCCGCGGCGAACAACGCCACACGCACGTCGATCGTCACCTGCGCCACGCGCGGCATCCCTTCGGGGGCGAGCCGCTGGAACGCACGCAGCAGGAGCTGCGCGATCGCCAAACCGCCAATTGCACCTAACAGCGCGAAGGTCGCGCTCTCCACCAGGAGCATCCCCGCGATGCGACCGGTCGCAGCGCCGAGAGCGCTCCGGAGCGCCATCTCGCGCCGCCGGGCCGCCCCCTGCGCGAGCAGAAGGTTACCGACGTTGGCACAGGCCACGAGGAAGACGAGCACCACCGCTCCAAGGAAGAGGAGGAGGGGCGGACGAACGCCGCGCACGACGAGGTCGCGCATCGGCATCTCGGTCAGACCCCAAGTCGCCGTCGTCGCAAAGTGCTCGGCGGCGAGCGACCGGGCGATCCGCGCGAGGTCCTCGCGCGCCGCCGTGGGCGTTACCCCGCGCGCGAGTCGTCCGTACGCGACGAAGCCGCGCCAATCACGGTGTTGCTCGCTGCGCGGATCGATGTGTACCGGACGCCAGAGCTCGATCGACTCGAAGAGCGGGAGGTGAAAGCCGGGCTCCAGCACCCCCACGATCCGCACCGGATGCGCGTCGAGTTCAAGCGTCCGCCCCACGATGTCGGTCGCTCCCCCAAAGCGCGCCTGCCACATCTCGTGCGTGATCATTGCGACGTCGCTCTCCCGCCCGAGGAGGTCGGTCGAGTCGATCATCCGCCCCCGCTCGACGCCGACGCCCAGCGCGCGAAAGACGTCGGGCGTGGCGATTCCCGCGTTGACCCCCTCAGCCCCCGACGGCGTCGACATGTGCGCCGACCACGAACGCGCGATCCCTATCCGTTCGATCGTTCGACTCCGCTCGGCGATGTCGGCGACGTTGGGAGGCGAGATCGAGCACCAGTCGTTCGAGGCTCCCGGGTACGTCTCGCAGATCGTCACTAGCCGCGACTCCTCGGCGAACGGAAGCGGGCGGAGGAGGACTCCGTTCACCACGCTGAAGATCGCCGTCGTGACGCCAATGCCGAGCGCCAGGGTGAGGATGACGGCAGCGCTGAAGCCTGGGCGGAGCCGTACCGCGCGCAGTGCGTGGCGAACGCTCCGGGTCCAGCGGTCGGAGGAGGAGAGGAGTGACATGCGGCGGGGAGGGCGAGTGAAGCGGGGGTGCGGCGTCGCGGGTGCGTACCGGCTTCGACAGGACGCGACCGCTGATGGTTGGTCGACCGGAGCACGATGGGACTGAATCGCCCGGATCCGCAGTCGGGGATCCCTCGCGGACTTCGTTAGGTCTCCCCGAGCGATACCTTGCACCAGAGCGTACCAACTGAGCCCGCTTCCCGAGACGCCCCCCGTCACTCCCCGAGCTCCGCATGCGTCGACTTCTTCCTCTCCGCCCCCTCCTCGTCTCCGCGATTCCGCTCCTCGCCCTCGCTTCGGCGTGCACGCCAGCCGCCGAGAGCACGCAGGAGAACGCGGACGACCCGGCGATCGCCCGAGTCCTCGAGCACTTGCGACCGGGAATCGTGGTGAAGGGCGCCGACTCGGTCACCTTCACGCTGGCCGACCGCATGGCGCACTACAAGGTGCCTGGCGTCTCGATCGCCGTGGTGGATAGCGGGCGACTCGTGTGGGCGCGCGGTGTGGGGCTCAAGGAGATGGGGACGACCGATTCGGTCACGCCGACAACGCTCTTCCAGGCGGCATCCATCAGCAAGCCGGTTGCGGCCACCGCAATGCTACGCCTCGTCGACGAGAAGAAGCTGGCGCTCGACACGCCGGTGAACGACCTCCTCACCAGCTGGAAGCTCCCCGACAACAAATACACGAAGCAGGAACCGGTCACGCTGCGGCGCATCGTCTCGCACAGCGCCGGGCTCACCGTGCACGGCTTTCCCGGCTACGCGATCACCGACTCGATCCCGACCGTGGTGCAAGTCCTCAATGGAACCAAACCGGCGAATACTGCGGCGGTGCGCGTCGACACCACCCCCGGAGCGATCATGCGCTACTCCGGCGGCGGGACGACGATCGAGCAGCTGATCATGACCGATGTCACGGGCGAGCCCTTTCCGGCGCTGATGAAGCGCCTCGTCCTCGACCCGATCGGGATGACCAACAGCGGGTACGACCAGCCGCTGCCGACGGCGAAACGTGGCCAGGAGGCCGCGGGGTATCGCAGCGACGGTACCATGGTCGAGGGACGGTGGCACATCTATCCGGAAATGGCAGCTGCCGGCCTTTGGACCACGCCGACGGACCTCCTGCGCTGGTCCATGGAGATCACCGCGGCGCGCGCCGGTCGCTCGTCGATCCTGGCGCAGGAAACCGCGAAGGCGATGCTCACCGTCCAGAAGGAGCCGGTGGGGCTCGGCCCCTTCCTCAACGGAACCGGCGATGGCTTCAACTTCGGGCACGGCGGCGCCAACGAGGGATATCGCTGCCAGGTCATCTACTTTCCGGAGTTGGGGCGCGGCGCGGCGGTCATGACCAACAGCGACGCCGGTTCCGGGCTCGCGCAGGAGATCCTCCTCGCGCTCGCCGCCGAGTACAAGTGGACCGGGTATGGACCCAGGGAGATCACCGCGATCACCCTCGACAGCGCGGCGATCCAGGCGCACGTGGGGATCTTCGCGCGCGGGGAGCCGAACAAGGCGCGCGTGACCGTATCGCGCGTGGGCGATTCGCTCTTCGTCGAGGAACCACAGTTCATCCCGCGTAGCCGAGTGGTCTTCGTCGAGCCGCACAAGGTCGTCGCACTCGAGTCGGGGATGGAAATGAACTTCGTGGCCGACGCGAAGGGGAACGTGACGTCGGTCGAGATCGGGGGGCTCAAGCTCACGCGCGCGAAACCGTGACGCGGCATCGCCGCCGAACACGTTGACGAAGAACAAGCGCGACACGGCGATGGTGGAAGTGGCGCCCGGCGCTACACCGCCGCGGACCTCGCAGCTTCTGCGCTTCGTTGCTGGTGCTGTCGTGTGCGTACTCTTGTATCTCTTTCTCCTCAATTTCCAGCCGGTGAATCGCGCGAGCCCCACACAGGGGCTCGTGCCGGTTCTGGTGCTTGCGTTCTCGACCGCCTGGCTCACCGCGCGCTTTCTGCGCGCCGACCGACTTGCGCCCTCGCTGCTCGGCGTAACTTGGCGCGAGCGTCCCATGCGGCGCTTTGCACTCGGCTTCGTGGCTGGCTGCGCTCTGGTAGGGTGTTGGGCGGCGCTGCTGGCGCTCATCAACGGAATGCACTGGCGCCCGAACCCGGAGTTTGCCGTAGCGTCGCTCGCGGTGGCAGCGACATTCAACCTCCTCAACAACGTCGGAGAGGAGCTCGTCTATCGGGGCTACCTATTCGTGCGACTGGCCGAGCGATGGGGGGCGGCGCCGACTCTCCTCTTGACGTCGGCGATCTTTGCGTTGCTGCACCTGCAGAGCGGGCTCCCGTGGCAGTCGGTCCTCGCCTCTGTGTTTACGTCGGCGCTGATCTTTGGCGCCATCTTCGCGCGGTGGGGAAGTCTCCCGCTGACGTTGGGTTTCCATGTGGCGACCAACGTCGCGCAGGATTCTCTGGGTCTACGACTGAGCGATGCGTCGATCTTCACGCCGCAGCTTGTCGCGCAGCCAGTCGGGAGCGGCACGCGCGTCCTGATCGCGATCGCGATCGTGAACGTCCTCGTCGCCGTCGGCGTGCTGACCGTCGGGAGGCGGCCGTTCGCGTCAGGAACCGAACCGCTCGCGCCACCGCGCTCGGCCATCGGTGAGTAGAGCGCCGCGAGGGCGGAGGTGCACCTTCATGCGCTCTGCAGGCGCGACGAAGAGTGTGCCGGATCGTTCGTTTGCGTTGCGGGTTCTACGTGCGCAACCGTCGATGAGCTGAGGAATCTGCAACCTGGAACATCTGTGGCGCACGGGGTAGTTGGGAAGCGCTGATTAGACGAGACGACGAGGGGAGGAGGAGGGGAGGACGGATGTGGATCACCGATGGAAAGAAGCCCAGCGATTGTGCGCGCGCCTGCACGAACTGCATAGCCGCACTCGACGCGTCGCTCTGCACTCGGCAGTTCATGGAATCGCAAGTCTCGCGAAGGCGCGCGCCATCTGGGCTGCGCGCCTTCCTTTTGTTTGTCGGCTTCAACGTGTCACTCACACATTTTCCCAGAGGCTTCATGCGAATCGTCGTCGGTACGATTGCAGTAATGGTGGCTGCCGGTCTCCCGCTCGATGTCAACGCGCAGACGGCGGACTCCCTTCCGTTTCGTGCGGGGCAGTGGGGGGCGGAATTCTCGGTGAATCAGTCGTTCGGCAGCGCGGGGCTGCTGAAGTTTCGCTCGAAGCGGACCGCCTGGATGTTCGACATCAGCACGTCGATTCGATCAGGCACGCACAGCGGCAACCTCAGTGGCACGGATCACTCTGCGGCGGACCTGCGCATCGGTCCGCGGTGGTATCGACCGATCGCTTCGCGCCTATTCCAGTACGCATCGCTCGGCCCCAGCGTCGGATACAGCCGAGACGAGAGCAGCAGTGAATCGGGGAACACGAGGAACACGTTCACTCAGCGCTCCACTTCGTATGGGCTTTTCGGGGAGTTGGGCGCTGGGTGGCTCGTCTCGCCTCAACTGTCGCTTGGCGCGTCGTGGGGGGCCCGCGCCGGGTATTCCCGCGTCACGACGAATCAGTCGATACAAAACTTTGAGTATGGCGGCAGATCGTCGCAGGGTTTTGCCGACCTCGGAATCGTTTCCCTGCGACTCGGCCTGTTCTTCTAGTATCCCGCAGCCGCCCGCTTGATTGCGCCCGCCTCTCGAGCGCAGCATCGTTCCCGCTGGCCTTCCTCGAACGCCTCATGCGCGCGCTCATACTCGCTCTCACACTGTTGTCCACCCGGCAAGCGCTGGCGCAATCGCCCCGACGCGATGGCGGCGCACTCGCCGCCGCGCTTGGAGCCGCACCGCAAACCACGCACGCCTTCCGTTCTTACTCGCCTCCACAGGAACCACGCGTCAGCAAGACACGCAACGTGATCGTGAGTACCTCCGCGTTGGTCGGAGGTGTCGCGATGGTCATCATCACCAAGCCGAGCGAGAGCGACGCCGAGCCGATTCACCCTGTCATTCGCGTACCGGTCGCATTCGTAGTCGGCGCCTTCATCGGCGCGATCGTCAGCAGTCAGATCCTGCGCCTCTTCGGCGACTGAACATGTCGCACCACCATTCGCTCTCGCTCAGCTCCCCCTGAGCGCCACCATCGCATCCACTCCCCCCGCGCGCCTCGCCGGCACCGCGTTCGCCAGCAATGCCACCAGCGTCAGCACGCCAAAGGCAATCGCAAAGCTCACCACGTCGAACGCCCCCACGAAGAGCACACTCGACAACACGCGCGCTGCCGCCGCCGCGAGCGCGGCGCCGATCACCCCGCCGATCGCGACCAGCCGCATTCCCTCGCCGAGCACCATCCCCACCAGCTGCCCGGGGCGCGCACCTAACGCCTTGCGGATCCCGATCTCGCGCACGCGGCTCGACACCGAGTAGGCAATCACGCCGTACAGTCCCACGGCGGCGACCACGAGCGCGAGCACGCCGAATGCGCCGATCAGCCAGGCGCCCGCCCGTACCGGAAAGAGTCGCACATCCGCCAGGTCGCGCGACGTCCCCCTGTCGATCAGCACGATGTCGGGATCGGGCGCGAGCAGTTCGCGCTGCAGCGTCGGCATCAGCCCAACCGCCGGAACCGACGTGCGCACGAGGATGTTGCCGTACGTGTCCTGCCGTCCAAGCGGGAGGTGCAGGTATGCCTTGGGCGATTCTCCGGGCGTGTCGACCTTGTAGTCTCCCACCACCCCGACGATCTGGTACGGCTCCCCTCCTTCTCGCAGACGCAGCTCACGCCCCACTGCGTTCTCCGGCGTTCCCGGCCAGAAACGCTCGGCCATCGCGCGCGAGACCACCACCACGCGCCGCCCCTCGTCGCGATCGGGAATCCCGATCCCGCGCCCGGCAAGCACCTTCAGCTGCAACACGTCGAAGTACCGCTCGTCGACGTATGCACCGTCGATCGCCCACGGGCGGTTGTCGCTCGTCTCCCGGCCGGCGACATAGACGCTGAAGCCATTGTTGTTGAGCGAAAGTGGCAATCGGCTGGTGAGCGCGACCGCCTCTACGCCCGGAATGCGCTGGAGTCGCCTAACGCTTTCCTCCAGAAACTGCGCGCCGCGCGCTGCGTCGTACCCGCTCATCTTCAGTTCGGGCGCGAGATACGCCATGTGATCGGCGTCATAGCCGAGCGGTACGCGCCCGGCTGCAATCAAGCTGCGCACCAGCAGCGCGCCCCCGATGACGAGGACGAGCGAGACGGCGACCTGCACGACGACGAGCACGTCGCGCACCCCAACGCGCCGCCTCCGTCCGGTCCCGCCTGTGCTCGAATCCTTGAGCGCCGGGACCAGGTCGGGGCGCGACGCACGCAGCGCCGGGACCAACCCGAACACCACGCCGGTCGTGACGGCGACGACGAGCGTGAAGGTCAGGACACGCCAGTCGGGACTCACCTCGAGCCCAAGGTCGATCGGGAGTGGCGGCTGCGCGCGCGTGACGAGCCCCGATAGCACCACCGCCAACGGCACGGCGAGCGCGCCGCCGAGGAGCGCCAGGATCAGACTCTCGGTCAGGAGCTGCCGGACGAGGCGCGCACGTTCCGCGCCTAACGCCGCTCGTACCGCGATCTCCCGCCGCCGCCCCGCGGCGCGCGCCAGCATGAGGTTGGCCAGGTTCGCGCACGCCACCACGAGCACAAGGCTCACCGCCGCCACCATCAGCAACCCCGCCGGCGCGATGGTCGAATCGATGTCCGGATTGATGCGCACGTCCGTGGTCGGTACGATGACTACCCGCTCCTTGGCCATCGTCTCGGGAAACTCCTCGCCGAGGTGCGCGACGATCCCCTCCATCTCGGCGCGGACCTGCGCGACCGTCACCCCCGGCTTCATGCGCCCCTTGAGCCAGAGCCAGTGTTGCCCGCGCCGCTCCAACCGCGTATTGCCGGTCGAGCGCCCGGCCACGCGGTTGCTTCCCACTGGCTCGACCCGCTCGGCCATCGTCGCCGGGATCCACATCTGCGCCGTCACGGCGGGGACCATCCCGCGAAACTCGGGAGGCGCGACTCCGAGCACGGTGTACACGATCCCGTCCATCCGGAACGTCTTTCCCACCACGTCGGGCGCGCTGTTGTAGCGCGACTTCCAGAAGCGATCGCTGATCACCGCGTACGCCGACGCGTCGATCACCGTTGCCTCGCCAGGTGCAAAGGCGCGGCCGATCGCGGGTCGCACGCCGAGCGCGCGGAAATAGTTGTCGGTGACCAGCTCCCCGGTGACCAGCTCCGAGCTTCCTTCGATCGACAGGTGGGCGAAGAAGTTGGTGTACCCCACTAGATCGCTCAGCGTCTTCGCCTGCTCGCGATACACGAGATAGTTGGGGTACGAACTCGTCCCGTGCGCGCTTTCCGTCGACTGCCGCCCGTAGATCTCGACCAGTTGCTCCGGATGCTCGACGGGGAGCGGGCGGAACAGAATCGCGTTGACGACGCTGAAGATCGAACTGTTGACGCCGATCCCCAGCGCCAGGGTGAGCAGTGCGACGATGGTGAACCCCGGCGCCCGACGCAGCCCGCGGAGCGCATAGCGGATATCCTGTCCCAGCGTGTCCATGTCGCGTTCTCCCTAAAGCGATGCGGCGAGCGCCGCGCCGAGTTCCGTTGTCCGAGCCGTTCCCCCCATGTCGGGAGTGCGCGGCGCGTTGGCGTCGCCCAGCACCCGCTCGATCGCGGTCACGATCTCCTGCGCCGCCGCGGCGTGCCCGAGGTGCTCGAGCATCATCGCCCCCGACCAGATCATTCCGATGGGATTCGCGATCCCCTTCCCGGCGATGTCGGGCGCCGACCCGTGCACCGGTTCGAACAACGACGGAAAGCGGCGCTCGGGATTGATGTTCGCACTCGGCGCGATCCCGATCGTCCCCGTGCATGCAGGCCCGAGGTCGGAGAGAATATCACCAAACAGGTTGCTCGCCACGACGACGTCGAACCAGTCGGGGTGAAGGACGAAGTGCGCGGTGAGAATGTCGATGTGATACTTGTCGACACGCACCTCTGGATAGTCGCCAGCCATCGCCGCGACCCGATCGTCCCAGAACGGCATCGTGATCGCGATCCCGTTGCTCTTTGTCGCCGAGGTGAGGTGCCGCTTGGGGCGACGCGCGGCGAGCTCGAACGCGTAACGCAACACGCGGTCGACGCCGATGCGCGTCATTACCGTCTCCTGAATCACCGTCTCGCGTTCGGTCCCCTCGAAGATGCGTCCGCCGATGCTCGAGTACTCCCCTTCGGTGTTCTCCCGCACCACGTAGAAGTCGATGTCGCCAGGTGCACGCCCGGCGAGCGGCGACGGGATCCCCGGCATCAGGCGGCACGGGCGCACGTTCACGTACTGGTCAAAGGCGCGACGAAACTTGAGGAGCGACCCCCACAGCGAGATGTGGTCGGGAACCGTCGCCGGCCACCCTACAGCGCCGAAGTAGATCGCGTCCATCGGCGCGAGCTGCGACTCCCAGTCGTTGGGCATCATCGCCCCGTGCCGCTCGTAGTAGTTGCAGCTGGCCCACGTCTTGTGGTGCCACTCGATGGCGATCCCGTGCCGAGTAGCGACGGCGTCGACGACACGGATCCCTTCGGGAAGGACTTCCTGGCCGATGCCATCCCCGGGGATGGCGGCAATGTGGTAGTGGGGCACGGACGACGCTTCGAGGAGAGGGAACGAGGAGCACAACCTTGTCCGCTCGACCCCCACTTGGGAAGCCGCCTCGTCCCGCCACTCAAACCCTCGGCGTCGGACAGTTGTCAGACGACTAGTACGATGAGCGTACTAATCGACCAGGATCACCGTGATGCCCCCCGACTCCACCGATCCCCCCGGCGCACCGCTCTCCCCGGCGACGTACCACATCCTCCTCGCCCTCGCTGCGCGCGATCGCCACGGCTACGCGATCCGTCGAGCGGTCGAGGAGCAAAGCGATGGCGCGGTGCGGCTTGGACCGGGAACGCTGTACGCCGCCATTCGCCGTCTCGAGGACACCGGCTTCATCGAGGAGTCGCCCTGGCGCCCCGATGCCGACGTCGATGACGAACGCCGGCGCTACTACCGCCTCACGGTGCAGGGACGAAACGCGGTTGAAGCAGAAACGGAACGTCTGCGCGCGACGGTGAAGTTCGCCCTGCGGCAGCTCTCACTGAGGCCCTCGCGATGAACACACACGCTAACCCGGGCGCCTCTGGTCACGACACGAGAGCGCGTGTGCTCAGCCAACTTCCGCGGCGCCATCGCATGGTGCTGGCCCTCCTTCCCACGCACCTCCGCGACGAGCACGAGCGCGAACTCCTGCACGACCTCACGCGCGCCCCCGACGCCCCTTCGTGGCTCGATCTGCTGGTCGACGTACTGCGTGCTGCGCCGGGTGCACATTGGGATGTGCTGCGCCAGGACCTGCGCGGCGCCGTTCGGCAGCTCCGACGCTCCCCGGGATTCGCGACGATCGCCATTCTGACACTCTCGTTAGGGCTCGGGGGGAACCTCGCCTTCTTCACGCTGGTCGACGAAATCCTCTTTCAGCCGCTCCCTCTCGCAGGATCCGATCGTCTCGTCGACATCACCGAGGAGAACATTCCCGGCGGGATGCGCGAGTTCGGGATGTCACCCGCCAACTTCCGTGACTACACGCGCGACAGTTCGCTCTTCGCCGCGGTCGGAGCGTATCAGTCGCGATCGGGGACGCTCGCCGCCGGTGATGTCCAGCAACGAGTCGTCACGACCTCGGTGAGTGGCCACTTCTTCGACGTATTTCGCGAGCGTGCCGCGCTCGGTCGCGTGCTGTCGCCGAGCGACGACGTGGTGGGTGGCAACGCAGTCGTCGTCTCCCACACCTTCCACGAGGCGGCACTCGGCGGCGATCCCGCCGTGATCGGGCGCGAGATCACGATCGACGGGGAGAAGCTACGGATCGTTGGCGTCATGCCCCCCGGATTCGCGTTTCCTTCGCCGACGGTTGCATTCTGGCGTCCGCTGGCGATGCCCGAGAGCGAGTGGGAACGGCGAGGCGCGCGCTTCGTGAGTGCCGTTGCTCGCTTGCGCGGGGATGTCAGCGTCGCGCAGGCGTCGGCCGCGCTCGAGCGCGAGGCCGGCGCTCTCGCCACGACGTATCCGACGACCAATCGCGACTGGACCGTCCTCCTGCGCACCGTACGCGATGCGCGCGTGGACGACGCCCGCTCCCAGCTCTATCTCGTTTGGGCGGCCGGGATTCTCGTATTCCTCGTGGCCATCGCCAACGTTGCGGGCCTCTTCCTCGCACGCGCGATCACGCGCGGACGCGAATTCGCCCTTCGCACCGCCCTCGGCGCGCGCACCACGCGCGTCGCGCGGCAGGTGACCACGGAAACGTTGCTCCTGACGGTAGTCAGTTCGGCCATCGGCATCGCGCTCGCATTTGTCATCCTCGGATGGATCCGCGTGGCGGGGGCGCACGCCCTTCCGCGGATCGACGAAGTCGCACTCGGATGGCGAAGTGTCGCCGTCTCGGGTGCGCTTGCCCTCGCGACCGGCGTCGTGCTCGGCCTGGTCGCCGTCCCCGCCGTGCAGGTGCGCGATACGTGGACCGCACTCGGCAGCGTTCGCGGTGGTGTTTCGAAGATTCGGTGGCGGTTGCAGCGCACACTGGTTGCCGCCGAAGTGGCGTTCGCCGCGTTCATCCTCATTGGCGCGTCACTTGTCGCGCGCACGCTGTGGACGCTGGCGCACCAGCCACTGGGATTCGTCAGTGCGGACTTGACGACCTTTCGCGTCGAGCCGCCCTTTCGCGTCGACGCCAATCTCCCCCCGGCCGAGTTGCTCCCTGCCCTCGATCGTGACAGGCGACGGGTGGAAGGTGGGTACCGCGCGCTCTTTCGCCGGCTGCAGCAGCTGCGTGGGAGGGCGTAGGCGGCATCAATCGCCTTCCGCTCACCGGCAACTATTGGGTGACGACAGTGAAGGTTCCCGAGCATCCGTCCACGGACACCGAAGGGCGCTATCAGAGCTGGATTCGTCCCGTGACCGCCGGATACCTGGAGACGATGGGGACGCGATTGCTGCGCGGACGATCGTTCACCGCCAGCGACAATGCGGAGGGAGAGCGCGTGGTCATCATCGACCAGACCCTGGCGCGCAAGGTGTGGGGCGACGCCGACCCCATCGGAGGGATCGTGCAACTCGATGGTCCCCCCGACCACGACAACAGCGCACGAGTCATCGGTGTCGCCGAATCGGTCCACATGAACCGACTCGACGCCGAGCAAGTGGGCGCCGTGTACATCCCCATGGGACAGTCGCTCGAAGGATTCTTTCCAAACTGGGGAATGGATATCGTGGTACGCGGGCGTGGCGCGGCACAGCTGGGTGCAGAGTTCCGACGACTGGCTCGCCTCGAGTTTCCCGACGCCGTCGCATTCGGCGAAACGACGATGGACGCGCTGGTTGCCGACTCGTTGGCGGAGCGCCGGTTCCATTTCCTCGTCCTCGGGATGTTCAGTGCGCTGGCGCTGCTCCTGTCGGCGGTCGGCGTTGGCGGTGCGCTCATGCTGGTGGTCCGCGAGCGGAGGAACGAACTCGCCGTCAGGATGGCGTTAGGCGCGAGTCGTGCACGCGTGTGGTGGGAGGTCGAGCGCGGCGGACTCGTGCTCACGGTCGCAGGGATCGCCGTCGGTACGGGCGCAGCGCTCGCGGGAGCACGACTCTTCGAGAGCCTCGTGTACGGGATCGATGTACGCGACTCGTGGTCGTACCTGATCGCGCCGATCCTGCTTGCGGTGGCGGCGCTCGCCGCCGTGGCGATCCCCGCAACGCGTGCGATCAGCGTCAACCCGTCGGCGATCCTTCGCGAGACCTAACGAGGGAGTCGTGGATACCGGTAGATCACCGATGGCGCTCCGAAGAACTCCACGGTCTCGGCGCGCTCGGCGCCAAGCGACGTGGCCACCTTGATCGACGCGGCGTTGTCGGGGCGGATGATGCTGATGATCTCGTCGCGCCCCATGACGTCGCGTGCGTGCCTGAGCGACGCGCGCCCCGCTTCCTGCGCGTACCCCTTTCCCCACCAGCTGCGTCCAAGCGTGTAACCGAGCTCGAAGGCCGGCCAGCCTGCGGGTTCGTGGAGCCCGATGCGCCCGATCAGGGCGCCTGTCGCACGTTCCTCGACAGCCCAGAGTCCAAAGCCGCGCAGTAGCCAGTGCCCGGTGATCATGGCGATCTGTCGCCACGCCTCCATGTGGGTGATCGGGCGACCGTCACCAAGGAATCGCGAGACGATCGGGTCGCCGATGAGCGCGGCGTATTGTTCGAGATCGTCGTCGCGAAACGCGCGCAGGATGAGACGCTCGGTCTCGATCACCGGGACGCGAACGCTGAGGACGTCTTCGGTCAACGCCATGGGAATCGATGCCTGTTCCGTGTCATCGTGCCTAACCCCGCGCGGCAATGGCCCTGAGCGCAGCTACCATGCGCTCGGCGTCGGCTGGGGTGTTGTAGAGCGCTGGCGTCACGCGCACGCAGTCGCCCTTCGCAAGGCCGGTCCTGTAGAAGGTGAAGAGGTGGAACTCGTCGAAAAGCGTCTTGGCCACCGCGCGGTTGGAGTCGTGGTCGCCGCGTCCGCGAATGCGGAACGACGTGATCGCCCCCACCAGCGCGGGGTCGTCGGGCGTCAGGATGTCGACGCCGTCGATCTTGCGCGCCGGGACCGCCCACGCGTCGCGCAGGTAGCGCAAGCGCGACGACTTTTCCGCCACGCCGATCTCCTCCTGGAAGTCGAGCGCGTCGGGGATTGTCATGACCGTGGCAAAGTGCGTCGTGCCGGTGTGGATGCGCGAATCGATGGAGTCGAGCGGACCCGGGTCGCCGTGAGCGCGGTCGATGGCGGAGAGTCGTCCCTCGCGGATGAACATCGCGCCAGCGCCTACCGGCGCTCCAACCCACTTGTGCAGGTTGATCCCGATGAAGTCGGCGCCAAGGTCAGGGAGGGCGAGGGGGACTTGGCCGAACGAGTGCGCCGCATCGACCACGACGTCCACCCCGCGCGCGTGTGCGAGCGCGCAGATCTCCTTCACCGGGAGGATCAGCCCAGTCTTGTTGTTGCAGTGGGTGAGGAGGAGGAGCTTGGTGCGCGGGTTGGCGTCGAGCGCGGTGGTGTATGCAGCGATGATCGCGTCGTGCGACGCCGGCTCGGGGATGTCGAGCGTGACGAGCGTGGCTCCCTTTCGCTCTGCCAGCTCGTTCATTGCATACTGCATTGCGTTGTAATCCAGGTCGGCGTACATGATCGTGTCGCCGGCCTTGAGCGCGTTGTACTGCCCGATCAGTGCCTGCAATGCTTCGGTTGCCCCGCGGGTGAAGGCGATCTCGGTCGGCTTGGCGCCGAGTGACTTGGCCACGCGCTCGCGCACGCTGGTGAGGATCTCGGGATACTCGCGCCGAGCGAAGAGCGAGCTGGCGCTGTTGGCCCGATCGATGTTGCGGTGGTACGCGGCGAGGACCGGGTTGGCCATCATCCCGAAATAGCCCGCCTCCATGTTCGTTGTGCCGCTGACCACGCGATATCTCGCGGCGACTCGGCGCCAGTACGCTTCGTCGCGTGCAATGACCGACGGATGCCCGAGCGGTCGTGCGAGTGGCTCGAGCGCTACGCCATCATGGTTCGATGACGCATGGGGGGGAGCGGCGTGTGCGGGGACGGAGGCGGCAAGCGAGGCGGCCGAAGCCAGCGCTGCGTTGCGCACGAAATCGCGGCGGGTAGGCATGCGGGGGAGTATGGCGCCCGCCGCGGCGTTGGGACAGTCGCGCGCGGCGACGCCTGTGAAGAGACCGCGCGACGAAGAGTACAGCGTGCCGCCCTCCTCGGCGTTCTCCGCGTACTCCGCGGTTCAAAGGCTCTTAACCGCGGAGATCGCGGAGATCGCGGAGATCGCGGAGATCGCGGGGCTCGACTCCGCTACGATCAGCTGCTCGCGAGATTAGTCCAGCATGTCGGGAGGGATGTTGCCGCCGTTGCCGGCGATCTTGATCAGCACGGCCTTGTGCAGCCACATGTTCATCTGTGCGGAGTCGCCGAGCTTCTCGGTAGGGCACCCGAGTTCGATCGCGAGTTCCTTGCGCGCGGCGAAGGAACTGTCGAGACCGAGGAGCTTGAGGAGGTCGACGATCGACGTCTTCCAGTTGAGCTTTTCCTTGTGCTCCGCGGCCATCCCTTCGAGCTTGGCCATCACGTCGGTGACCGGGATGAGCTTGGACTCGTAGTGGATGGGCGGAGCCGGCGGGGCGGGGGCGTTGATTGTCGCGTTAGGCGCGGGGGCCGCTGGTGCAGACGCGGGGGCGTCGGCGTGCTCACCGATGCCCAGTTTGCTCAGGATGCTGCCGAATATGCTCACGGAATTCGCTCCTGTTGAGGACGAGATGGTCCCCTGAGCCTATGCGCAGCGGGAGCGGCGCGCAAGCAAGCGGCACCACGCACTGCGCGATTGCGCCCGGCGGGAGGCGGCCGGCGATCGTTAGGCAAAGCGATCGGCACCTACTTCCTTCGGAGCGTCATCTCGATCGTCTTGATGGGGGGTGCTCCCGGGCGCATGAACTCGCCGATCTCGTGATACGTGTCACCGCGTGCGACAATGGTGTAACGGACGCGTCCTCCGCTCGACGGAAAGCCCCACACCAGCGTGTCGCCGTGCACCTCGACATCGACGGCGAGCGAGCGCCCGTCGCGAAAGGTTCGCATGCGGAGCGAGTCGCCGGCCGCGTCGCTCCAGACGATCGCCGCCGCCTCGAAGACAATCGCGCCACGATTCACTGCCTCGACGGATCGCCCGGTGCCGCGAATCATCACCACCGTTTCGCCCGCTCCCCAGGCAATCGATTCGCTCTGTCGCACCGTCATTGGTGCTCCTTCCCCCGCGAGAATGCGCGCGTCGCCTTCCCACTCGCCGACGATGGCTGCGATAGGCGTCAACGCTGCCCGCCCCTTGGCGATCGTCGCCTCGATCGCTGCACGCCGCGCGGGGTCGCGCTGCGCGCCCTGGGCGTTCACCACCTGCGCAGACACGCTGAATAGACTGACTGCGGCAATGATCGCGAGAGCGCGAAAGACCGGCGACACGATGCGGCTCCTGGGAGAAGGGTGACGCGAACGATCACCTCTGATTCGTAAGCGCGCTTGTATCTGCGTGACATTGTGAAGCTGCGACTCCGCGGACTCCGCGTGCTCCGCGTTCTCCGCGGTAGAAAAAACCATTAACCGCGAAGTCCGCGGAGTTCGCGGAGGAGGGCCGGCGAGCCGCAACGTGCCGACGCAACACCTCTGTGTCCTCCGTGGTGAAAAGGTCTCTGGTCAGCTCAGAAGCTGCGCGATCTACGGCACCACGTTGTCGTGCGCCGTGCGCGCCATCTGCTCCGAGGCGTCGGTAGGCGGTAGGCCCGTCAGCGAACGAAACTCGCGCGTCAGGTGCGCGTGGTCGACGAAACCCGTGTCTGCGGCGATGCGCGACCAGCCGCGGGGGCGCGCGTCCAAGTGCTGCGCCAGTGCTTCGCGCAGGCGCCGGATCCGCGCGAACTCGCGCAGCGTCAGCCCGGTGACCGCTGGGAATCGACGTTGCAACTGTCGGAGGCCGAGCCCCGCGCCGCGCGCGACCTCCGCCATTGCGATCTGCCCCTTCGCCTGCACGATCAACCGTACCCCCTCTCGAATACGCGGATCAGGGAGCGTCGCCCCTTCGAGGAGCGCCACCATCCCGCGATCAAACGCGGCGAAGATCAGGTCCGCGTCGTCACCCTCGGGAAGGCTCGCGAGCATCGCCCCGAATCGCTCCACCACCGACGGCGGGGCAAATCCCAGGTGATCGCGCAGCGATCGCGCCTCGATCCCCAGCGCCGACTCGAGCGCATCCGGTCGAAAGCGCACCCCCCACACCCGCTGCCCCGCGGTCACCGGCGGATGCATCGCCTCCTTCCTCGGCCCCACGCACAAGATCGAGGGCGGCGTTTCGGGGCGACGGAGGAGCGCGACCGACGTACATCCGTCCGGCCAGACCGTATACTCTGCCGTCGGACCGAGCGACGCGTCGGCCTGAAAGGACCAGAACGACAATACCCAAGGCGAAATCACCGCCGAGGGCGCACGTTCGGCATATCGGAACGGATGTTCACTCGATGCGGCTATGATGAGCTCCGCGTGAGAGTTATCGTCGAAATCTGTCCCGCGAGCCGTCGAACACAACCCGCGGGAGCGCACACCGGACGACCGAACTTCGATTTCCAGGGGGAATTCCGGCGTGGTGGTTCGCCCCGCACTTTCACGCTCCTCCCCAACAAGCGCATCCAGGCAGCCCCCATGTTCCGATCCGTTCGTCAGTCTCTGCTTGCCGTCACCATTGCGACGGTCGCCGCCTCCACGACCCTGTCGGCCCAGTCGGATCCCTTCGTCGGCGTTCGCGTCGATCAGGATCGCAACAAGGTCCTCCTCGAACTCACTCCCGAACGCATGGGGAGGGACCTCCTTCACGAGGAGGTGCTCGCAACAGGCGGCGGTGTCAGCGCGCTCGGTCTGGATCGCGGGCAAACGGGCGGAAGCGCGGTCATCCGCTTCGAACGGCGCGGGAAGCGCGTCGTCGTCCTGCGCGATAACTGGAGCGTGCGCGCCATCGGCGCCGACGAGGCGGGTGCACGCGCGGCGAACGAGGCGTTCCCCACCTCGGTCATCGCCTCGTTCCCCATCGAAGGTGAGGCAAACAACATCCTCACGGTCGACGCAACCTCGTTCTTCCTCTCCGATACGTACGGGATCGCCGAATCGATTCGCCGTGCACAGGGGGGCAATGCGCGCGTCGACGCAAACCGCAGTTGGTTCGACGTGACGCGGACGCGCGCCTTCCCGACCAACACCGAGATTCACGCGATCCTTACGTTCAACGTCGACAACCCCGGCTTCGCGCTGCGTCGCGCGGCCCCCGAAGCAAACTCGCCAACCTTCGAACTGCATCACTCGCTCGTCGCTCTCCCCGACTTCGCGGGATGGCGCCCACGCGTTGCGGATGCGCGCGCCGGCTTCTTCGGCCCCCGCTTCTTCGATTTCGCCGGCGCCTTCGACGAGTCCTATAACGGCGCGTACATCAATCGCTGGCGCCTCGTCCCCAAGGATCCGGCGGCCTATCTGCGCGGCGAACTGGTCGAACCGGAAAAACCGATCGTTTACTACCTCGACCCGGCGATCCCCGAGCCGTACCGCAGCGCGCTCCGCGACGGCGGCAACTGGTGGGGGAAGGTCTTCGAAGGGGCGGGATTCAAGAACGCCTTCTCCGTGCGCGACCTCCCCGCCGGCGCCGACCCGATGGACGCGCGCTACAACATGATCTACTGGATCCATCGCAACGGGCCCGGCCCGAGCGTCGGGCCGTCGCTCAGCGACCCGCGCACCGGCGAGATCCTGCGCACCGTCGTGCGCCTCGACGCCTGGCGTTCGCTCATCGACTACAACATCTATGCAGGACTCCTCCCAGCCGCTGGCCCCAACGGGCTCGGGGTGAGCGCCGAGGACTTCGCCATGCGCCGTCGCCGCCAGCATGCGGCCCACGAGATCGGGCACACGCTCGGCCTGTCGCACAACTACATCTCGCAGTCGCAGGGGCGCACCAGCGTGATGGACTATCCCTTCCCGCTCATCACAGTCGATGCGCGGGGAAACCTCGACCTCACCAAGGCCTATGCGCCGTTTGCCGGTGCGTGGGATTCGCTGGCGATCCGCTACGGTTACCGCTGGTATCCGGACGAGGTGACCGAGAAGGCCGGGCTGGCGAAGACGGTCAAGGAGATGCTCGAACGCAACGTCCGCTTCGTCGCCGATCAGGACGCCGGCGCCGAAGGGTCGATTCCGGAGGTGACGCGCTGGGTGGAAGGGAAGACAATGTTCGATGCGGTCGAGCGCACGATGGCCGTGCGTCGCATCGCCATCGACAAGTTCGACGAGCGGGCGATCAAGCCGGGGGAGCCGATGTACCTCCTCAACATGCGCTTCGCCCACGTCTACCTGCATCATCGCTACTCGCTCGAGGGGCTCATCAAGTACATCGGCGGGATGGACTTCCGCTACGCGATGCGCGGTGACGGCCAAACGCCCACGACTATCCTGCCGGCCGCGTTGCAGCTCAAGGCGTTAGGCATGGCGATGGACGCGCTGGAGCCGGCGGCGCTCGCGGTCCCCGAGCGGGTGATGGCGCTGATCCCGCCGGTCCCCTTCGGGGGTGACAACGCGATGGAGTGGATCGGCTCGGCGGGTGGCACGTCGTTCGACCAGATCTCGCTCGCCGGGGGCGTGGCGACCGAAGTCGTCGAGGGAATCATGCAGCGCGAGCGACTCGCGCGTGTGGTGCAATTCTCGGCGCGCGACGCGACGCTTCCGTCGCTCGACCAGGTGCTCGGTACGGTCGTCGAGCGGTCGTGGGGAGCGCCTGCCGCCGGCGACCTCGCCTCGGCAGCGCTCCGGCGCACGGTCGAGCGCGTGGTGCTGAACACGCTCCTCGACCGGGCCGGGGACAAGCAGGCGCTCCCGGAAGTACGGGCCGGCGCCGAGTTGCAGCTGACGAAGCTCGACGCGCGCATCGCCGGCATGAGTGGCGGGACGGCGGCCGACGACGCATTGCGCGGGGCGGCGCGCCGCGACATCGCGCGCTACTTCGCCGGCGACGACGATCCGGCGACACGCTCGCGCTATCCCGTCATCCCGCTCCCATGGCCGTAAGCGCGTTTCGCACCGATCACCACTGACTCCCATTTCGCGAACCCACGATGTCACGCACGCGACGGCAGGTGCTCCGCGAGCTGAGTGCGCTCTTCACCATCCCGTTCATGCGGTGGCCCGAGATGCGTGACGATCCGCTGGCCGGTACGATCGCCGCGTATCAGGCGGGGCGACTCCGTCGCGAGTGGAGCGCGGAGGAGGTGACGCGGGAAGCGCTCCGCCGTGCCGAGGCGTGGAATACATCGCTCCATGCGGTGGATGAGTTTTCGGTGACCGCGCTCGATGACGCGCGCGCCTCCGACGCGCGCGCACGTCGTCGCGCGCTTCGCGGCCCGCTCGACGGAGTTCCGGTCTTCGCGAAGTCCATCTACGACATGGCGGGACTACCGACGACGTGCTCCAACGCCGAGTGGGCGAAGCTCTTTTCCGAGCCGGTGAAGGGCGACGCGATCGAGGTCGCGCGCATGCGCGCCGCGGGCGCGGTGGTGCTGGGGAAGACCGTCGCCGACGATTTCGCCTATCGCGGGAGCGGGACAAGCACGCTGTCCGGCCAGGTGCGCAACCCGCACGATCCGACCGCGACGCGCACGCCCGGCGGTTCGAGCGCTGGCACTGCGGTCTCTGTCGCATGCGGGATTGCCTTCGCCGGGCTTGGGACCGACGATGGAGGATCGAACCGAATACCGGCACAGTTCTCCGGCGTCGTCGGGATGAAGCCGACCTTTGGACTCGTTCCGCGCGGTGGGGTGATTCCCACCTGGCCGTATCTCGACACGCATGGCCCGCTCGCCCGGCATGTCGCCGACGCGGCGCTCCTCCTCGATGCGATCGCCGGCCCCGATGCGTCGGACGGATTGGCGCTCACGACGCCGTGGAAGCGTGGCGCGCTCGCGAAGCTCCGCGACGACGCGCTGCGTGGTGCGCGCATCGGTCTCGTGGAATCGCACGTTCCGCGCGCACAGATGAGCGCCGATTCGCTGTCGGTCTTTGATCGCGCCGTTGCCGACGTGAAGAGTGCCGGCGCGATCGTGGAGTCGTTCGCCGCGCCGGTGCACCTCGCCAATTTCCGGGCACACTTCGCCGAGTCGGCGAAGGCACGCGGCGATGTCGCGCCGAATCACAACTCACCGGCGGCGACGGCCAACGCCTTGCTCCGCTACTTCACCAGGCATGGCGGCGATGCGCGCGCGAACGTTGCGCGCGGGTTGGCGCCCTACCAGTCGTACTACGACGTGCTTCCCAAGGATTGGGAGGAGATGTTGCGCCTCATCGAGCTGCCATACGAGACCGACCCCGCCAGTGTCTCGTTCGCGCGCTCGCGGGCGACAGCGGTCGCGGAGCTCGCCGAGTCCATGAAGGCGCAACGCCTCGACGCGATGATCTATCCCACCATGCCGTTTCCGGCCTTCCGGCTCGCCGACGGGTGGCCGGACATCCGGACCCCGCTCGGCTACGGCAACTGGATGGGGCTTCCCGAGGTGTCGGTTCCGGCGGGGATGGGGAGCGACGGGATGCCGGCGGGCAATCTCTCGTTTGTTGGGTTGCCGGGGAGTGACGCGAGGCTGCTCGCACTGGCGCACTCGTACGAACAACACTCGCGGCGATTCGTGGCGCCGCCGGTTGGCCCTGAGCGAAACGGTTGAAGCGAAGGAAGCGGGCGATCGTCGAGACGCGTTCGCCCCGCTTCCCTCACGCCCGGCCACGCGCACCCCGATTCGACCGCACGCCTCGCCACGCACGGCACCCAGCCTACGTCCCGTCCCACGCCCGTAGGACTTGGGGCCCGTCCACGCTTGCTTTATGCTCGCCCGGATCGCCCCCCTTCGAGACATCGCGATGCTGATTCCGTTTTCGCTGCTGCTCCTGCCGCTGCTCACCGCGCCTGCCAAGCCGACGTCGCCGACTCCCGCGCCGACGCCCGGAGTTGCACTGGTCTATCATGGGCGGAGCGGGAGCCGCGAGGTCGCGATCCCGCGCATGGACTCGAGCGTGGTGATCGACGGGAACCTCGACGAAAGCGTCTGGCGCTCGGCGGCCAACCTCACCGGCTTCTCGCGTTATGCGCCGACCGACGGCTTTGCGGCTGACGACTCGACGGAAGTCCTGGTCTGGTACTCGCCGACCGCGATTCATTTCGGCATTCGCGCCTATGCCGAACCGGGGACCGTGCGCGCCACGCTTTCCGATCGCGACAAGATCTTCGGCGATGACTACGTCGGCGTCTTCCTGAGCACCTTCAACGACGGGCGCCAGGCGATGGTCTTCGGCGCGAACCCGTTAGGCATCCAGGGAGACGGGATCGTGGTCGAGAGCGGGCGGTCGAATGGCGGTGGCTTCTCCGGGCCTTCCGTGGGACGAGAGCCGACCGACATCAGCCCGGACTTCAACTATCAATCGAAAGGGCACCTCACCGACTTCGGCTACGAGATCGAGATCCGCATCCCGTTCAAGTCCCTCAAGTACCAGTCGGGGGCGACCCAGACGTGGGGGATCAACGTGCTGCGCAAGGTGCAGAGCCGCGGCTTCGAGTACACCTGGACGCCGGCGCAACGCGCGGCGGCGTCGTTCCTCGGGCAGTCGGGGCACCTCCTGGGTCTGACGGGGCTGCACCGCGGGCTCGTCCTCGACCTGAACCCGATCGTCACCAACCACTGGGAAGGGACGCCGACCGCCAACGGCTTCTCGCGCCACAGTGAGGATCCCAAGTTTGGCGCGAACGTGAAGTGGGGGATCACCAACAACCTCACGCTCAACGGCACCCTCCGCCCCGACTTCGCCGAAGTCGAGTCCGACGCCGGACAGTTTGTCTTCGACCCGCGCGCGTCGCTGTACTTCGCCGAGAAGCGCCCGTTCTTTCTCGAGGGGAGCGAGCAGTTCGAGACGCCCGGGAACCTCGTCTACACCCGGCGCATCCTCGCCCCGGTCGTGGCGACGAAGCTCACCGGGAAGATCGCCGGGACAAACGTCGCCTTCCTCACGGCGGTCGACGACACCATCGCCTCGGCCACCCGGCAGGATCACCCGCTGTTCAACATCCTGCGCATCAAGCGCGACCTGGGGGCGGCGTCGCGGGTAGGGCTCATCTTTACGGACCGCGAGGACGGCGAGCGGAGCAACCGCGTCGGCGGTGGCGACTTCCGGCTCGTCTTCAACAAGATCTACAGCATTTCAGCGGTAGGCGCTGTGAGCCGCACCGCGGCGCCGGGAGCCGAAGCGCTCGTCGCGCCGATGTGGTCGACGACGATCCAGCGCTCCGGGCGCACCTTCGGCGCGCGCTACAACTTCTCCGGCATCGACGACGACTTCCGCGCATCGAGCGGCTTCATCAGCCGCGGGGCGATCGCCCACGCATCGGCGCAGCACTCCCTTACGCACTACGGGTCGCAGGGGAGCTTCATCCAGAGCGTCTCGGGCGACATCAACCTCGACGATACGTGGCGCTACCAGGCCTTCACCCATGGGGGCGACGCGCTGGAGAAGAAGATGCACTTCAACACCAACTACCAGCTGCGTGGCGGTTGGCACGTCGGTGCGTCGATGCTCTTCGAGACTTTTGGCTTCGATCCGGGGCTGTACAGCAACTATGCGATCGAGACGCACGAGGGGAGCGTGGTCGACACCGTCGACTTCGTCGGACGCCCCCGCATCCCCAATCGCGACTACCAGCTCAGCATCGACAGCCCGCAGTTCCGCCACGTCGCCTTCTCGCTGTTCTACCTGTGGGGGCGCGACGAGAACTTCTACGAGTGGGCGCCGGCCGACGTCGGCTTCCTGTCGTATGCCGTCAGCTGGCGCCCTACCGGGCAGCTGCGCGTGGACGGATCGTACAACTACCAGTACTACAAGCGCGCGACCGACGGCTCGATGGTCGGGAGCGGGAAGATCCCGCGCGTGAAGGTGGAGTACCAGGTCTCCCGCTCGATCTTCGTGCGCGCAGTGGGGCAGTACACCGCGTCGTTCCAGGACGACCTGCGCGACGACGGTCGCACCAACGATCCGCTGCTGTATCGCACGCCGCAGGGGACGTACGTCCGGGCGCTCGGCGGTTCAGCGAACCTGTTCCAGACCGACCTGCTCTTCTCCTACCTCCCGACGCCGGGAACGGTCGTCTACCTTGGCTACGGCAACACCTCGACCGAGGATCGCGCGTTCCGCTTCAACCAGATGGATCGGCAACACGACGGCTTCTTCGTGAAGATGAGCTACCTCTTCCGCGTGGGGTGATCGAGCGGTGCGATGAACGTGCCGCGGCCGGCGCGCCGGGATCTCCGCCCGGCCCGCTTCGTTCAGGGCGACGGCGGCGGTGTGATCAGGTAGTTCTTTGGCGGCGTCCCGCCGAGGAGGTTGGAGACGAAGTAGTCCCACGTCCGGCGGATCACATACGGATTGCCGGTGAGGTTATGGTTCGCATCGGGGACGATGAGGAGGTCGAAGCTCTTGTTCGCCTTGATGAGCGCATCCACCAGCGCAATGGTGTGCGCGGGGTGCACGTTGTCGTCGAGGTCTCCGTGGATCAGGAAGAGCTTCCCTTCGAGCTGCGACGCATACGTCTTGTTGGCGGCAGCGGCGTAGTTGTCGGTCTTGGCCACCGTGTCGCGCACCAGCAGCCCCTGGAAGCGCTCCCCCCACCCGTGATAGTACGTGCGGTTGTCGTGGTTGCCGCTCGTGGAGACGGCGACCTTGTAGAACGACGGGTTGCGCAGGAGTGCATCGGTCGACGAGAAGCCGCCGCCCGAATGCCCATAGATCCCGACTCGGTCGAGGTCGAGCTGCGGCATGCGGGCGCCGAGCTGCTTGATGACCGCGACGTGATCGGGGATCCCGTTGTCGCCCATGTTGCCGTACCACGTCGAGTAGATCGCCTTGGCGCGCGCCGTGTTGCCTAACGCGTCGATCGACACCACCACGAAGCCCAGCTCGGCCATCGCCTGCACTTGCCCGGTCATCGGATAGTTGAACGGGCCGCGATCGGGGAAGAAGCTCTTGATCGCCGGCGTGATGAGCGGCCCCGGATAGATGTGGTCGATCACCGGGTACCGCTTGGTGGAGTCGAAGGTGCTCGGCTTCCACATGATCCCCCACACATCCGTCACGCCGTCGCGCGCCTTGGCCATGAAGACTTCGCCCGGACGCCACCCTGTCGCGAGGAGGTCGGAAATGTCGGCACGCTCCAGTTCCACCGGTGCGCCTCCCGCAGCGCTCCGGATCACCGTCACCGGCGGCGTGGACACCGTCGAGTAGGTGTCGATGAAGTACTTCCCGCTCGGCACTTCGGTGACGACGTGCTCCGCGGCTTCGGGTGAGAGCAGCGTGACTCCCGATCCGTCTAACGCGACAGAGTAGAAATGATTGTAGTCAGGGTGGCGTCCCTTTTCTCGCCCCTTGGCGGTGAAGTAGACGCGCCCGATCTTTTCGTCGACGCCAAGGAGCTGACTCACCGTCCATGGCCCCGACGTCACCTGGTTGCGCACCGTGCCGTCGGCATTGAAGCGGTAGAGGTGCCCGAAGCCGTCGCGCTCGGAGAACCAGACGACCTCACCGCTGGCGAGCACGCGCCAGTTGACGCTCGAGGCGCCACCGAGGTTCAGTCCACCGATCACATACGTCGCGCTGCTGTCGCCGAGGAGTGCGCGCGCCTGTCCGGTCGTCGCGTCGGCGCTCATCAGGTGCACCGCCTTCGGGCCGCGCGTGACGTGCGTGAAGTAGACGCGGTCGCTCGCTGCGCTCCATTGCAGTTCTCCCGTTCCGCTCCCGCCGAACGAGTAGATCGACATCTGCGGCTGCGGCGTCGCCTGCATGCGCACCGCTTTCCGCGCGACGACATCGGCCACGTACCACTCGGTGGTGACGACGATGCTGTCGCCGGGGAGCGCGTACGGCCACGTGTACTCCACCGGGCGTGTGGACGTCATGCTGATGACGTGGAACTTGCCGACGCCGCGTTCGTCGATGCGCTGCACCGCGAGCCGCTTCGAGTCGGGGGACCAGACCACGATCGGCCGGTTGGGTGTCTTCGTGCGCTGGCGCGTGGGAGGAACGGTTCCCTCGCCGTATGCATGGCCGTCCACGCCGTCGGTGGTGAGCGCGATCGAATCGCCGCCGGTGACCGGGCGAATCCAGAGGTTGCCGCCCGAGGTGAAGGCGTCCCACTGCTCGTCAGGCGATCGCACGTAGCGCTGTCGGTCGGGGAGTGTGTCGCTCTTGGCGCAGCGATACGACGCGAGCTCGCAGCGGAAGCCGCGCTTTCCGATCCGCACGCGAATCGCGCTCTCGTCGTGCCCATCCCTGTCGAAGGTGAACGACTGGAAGGGGAGCTTTCCCGGAGCGACGATCGTATCGGCGGCCGTGGAGAGCGCGGCGGCAAGGCGCGCGTTGTCGAAGAGAAGTCCCTTGGCGCCGGTCGCGGGATTCACCGACACGAACTGGAATCCGTCGCGTGTGGAGACCCGGTACCAGAACCGGGTGCTGTCGCGATAGAACGTTGGCGCGACCTGGTCGTGGTAGATGAGGCGGAGCGCGTTCCACGTGAGGAACTGCTCGGCGCGCTGATAGCTCTGCGCGCCCATCGGTGCGGTGATGCCTAACGCCGTGAGCGCCAGCGCGCCCGCCACGTGTCTCGCCTGCATGAGTGCTCCCGGTCTCCGGCCGGCTCGGGCAGCGTTGCAGCTGCCACGCCGGCGTACGCGTGATACGATGCGAAGGACGGGAGGGAATACTACTGGCGGGACAGGGAGCGGCCAGCGTGTGCTCGTCGTCATCTCGTGGTCGTGACGAGCTTCAAGTTCGGCATCGAGACCAGCTGTCGGCGCACTTCGCGACGAGCTCTCGGCTCGCCTTCAGAACGAGCTGTCCGCTCGCCTTTGCGACGAGCTCTCAGCTCGCCTTCAGGACGAGCCGTCAGCTCGCCTTCGCGGCAGCTCCCGACTTCGCGTCGTACATGCGACGATCCGCGGCGCGCAGCGCCTCCTCGGGATTTCCACCCGGCTCCACGCTCGCGATACCGTACGAAAAGCGCACCTCGGGGGAGCCCGCGCCTCCGACCAGGAGGGCGCGCATCGCCTCGACGCGCGGCACGACTGCATCGCGCGAAAGGCGTGGGGCCACCAGCACGAACTCGTCGCCAGCGAACCGCACGAGCGAGTCGTCGGGTCGGAACGACTCGCGAAGCGCCTCGGCGAATCGCACCAATGCCTGATCGCCGACCGCATGACCGAACTTGTCGTTGATCAGCTTGAAGTCGTCGAGATCGAAGAAGACGATCGTTGCACCGAGCGGCTGCACGCGCCGCAGCACCGTCGGCATCGACCGACGGTTCAGGAGTCCGGTGAGCGGATCGCGGTCGGCGAGGTCGCGCAGCGTCTCTTGCGCACTCAAGAGATCGCGGTTCGACGATTCAACTTCGAGCCGTGTGCGGTGCATGCTCACGAGCACGCAGCCAAGCGCCAGCAACCATTCGGCGCCGCCATCGAACGAGGACGAGATCGAGAGGAATTGTCCGGTAAGTGACGACAGGAATTCGCCCTTGAGTGCGGCGACGCCCAACTGCTGGACGTACGCGATGCCTTCGATCGCGGCGACCCCGCCACGTACCAGCAGGCCGAGCGCCAACCAGCGAAAGCCCGGTACGCTCGAGCGGAGCGCGATGACGCCGCCAGTGAGCAGCAGGAGCGTCATTGGCGTGCTCCCACCGATACCGGTGAGGGCAACCGACGTGAGTAGCAGGCCGCCGAGGATGGAGAACGAAGCCACCGCCCATTCCCAGCGGCGCCCACCGGGGAAGGGGAAACCGGGGCGCGCTGCGATCCATGCACCGCGCAGGAGCGCGACGACGAACATGACCTTTGTCCCGAGATAGGTACTACGCAGCAGGTCGACCACCGCGCCCGATGGCGTGAAGAGCCAGAAGAACACCGTGGTGGCCAATGCGGCGAGATTCCACAACCACGCGTCGCGCCAGGCGATCGTCTCCGCTGTCCGCAACGATCGCGCGAACACGACGAAGAAGAGCGCGATCGTCAGGCTCGACGAAATCTGCACGGCGGTGCTCCACCGCCAGAGCGTCAGTGCGAGGTCTATATCCATCAGAAAGTGATCAAGTCTCTAGCGAAGTCCCGGCGTGTCCGCACGGCGTGACGGCGCGATGAAACTAGCGGCGTTGACCGGCATTCATCGCGTTTCCAACCAAGACGATCTCGCGGGCGGCTCGCCACGGAGGGACGAGCCGGGTTGCGGCCTTCGCAGGGGCGTCGACAGCTTCTTCTCCGTTCATCGACGCGGAGGAGCATCGTGCGACGAATTCTTGCGATCGCAGCACTCGCGACGTGCATGTGCGCGACCGCGAGTCGTGTTGACGCGCAGCGCACGAACGTCTCAGCGCTCGACAGCGCGCGCGCGGCGGCACCGAAAAAGGAGAAGGATCCGACGAGCGCGACGCTCCTTGGATTTCTTCCCGGTGTTGGGCACCTCTACGCCGAGGAGCTCAATCGTGGGTGGCTGATCATCCTGCTCTACGGGGTGGGCGCTGGTATTTCGATGAACGGGCGCACCGACACCGTGGGAAAGGTCGGCGGCGCACTCGCGATCGGTGGCTTTCTTTTCAGCGTGATCGATGCTGGGAAGGCCGCGCGGCGCTACAACGCGCGGCTCGCGAAGGAGCGCGCGTCAGTCCCCGGAGACACGCTCAGGTCGCCCGCTGCGTTCGCGCGGACACGGAGGGACGTTCGGCGGATGCTCCCAGACGAACTGGTTCCCGATCGTTAGTGCCGGCTGCGGGCGACTGATTCGTTCGCCTGAATCAGCCAAGCGCCCGCCCACTGCTCGGGGAGGAATCGACGGATGCCGCGCCCTTTCCCGGGGTCCGTACTGTCGTTCGCGATGACGATGGGCTCGCTCGTCGCCAAGGCGAGGAGGGAGTGCATCGGGGTCGCGGGTCGTGTCATGGGCGCGTAGCCGGGAACGCAGTCCGGAATACCGCCCGATGGAGCGCGACTGGGATTCGCGCAGCGTCCGCGATTGATCTTGTCGAGGTCCGAGCCTCCACCGTGCACGGGCACCGGGTACTCGTCGGTCAGGTCCACGCTGATCGCGAAATCACTCGCGATAGGCTTCTCGATACCCGGCGGCGGAAAGACCACCGACATCGCCCCGGTGCGCGGCTCGACCGCAAGCACCGTGAGGTAGACCGGCGCTCCCGAATCGACCGAGATCAGACCCGACGTGACGTTGTACGTCAATTTCGGCATCATCGCCGGCGCGGAACCGAAGACTCCGCGCGTGGGCGCGGGGAACTGCGACGCGGACTGCCGCGGCTGCCGCTGACAGCCGGCCAGCGCCAACGCGGCGCATCCGGCGAACACGACAAATGGTCTGAAGCGCATGCTGGCCTCGGCGTTGGTTCGGGCGAAGGCGGAACGGCTCGTCCTTCTTCCAGAGCTTAGGATTGGGCGCCGAAACGGTCAAGGAGCGATATCGGCGCTATCGGGACGATCCGGCAAAGAGCGTCAGCGCCATGAACGCGACCTTCGACCCGCGCGCCCCCCAGGTTGCCCAGCGATGTCCGGGGGCGAAGTAGCGCACGCCGTCGAACAGGGCGGGAGCGAGAATGAACGCGCCCACCACCGGCTCCGGCCACCCGTGCGCCCCCAGCGACCTTGTCATCCCCAGTGCATCTCCCTCGGGCGGTCCGAGTCGCGCGATTGCTCCCCCGGTGTAGAGGAGCGACGTGGCGATGTCGAAGAGGAGTATCCCCTTCTCCACGGAGGGTCCCTCGCGTCGGACGTTGGGATGGCGCGTGAGGATCCACTCGGCGCCGGCGTGCTGTGTCCAGAAGCCCGCCGACGAGATGACAAACTCTGTCCTGCGTGGGACGTGGTGATGGGTGACGGCGAAGAACGGGACGCCCGCGTAGTGGATCGGCTTGACCCCGGGATGTGCGTTGAAGGCCCACCCGGCGAAGACGTGTCCCGACTCGTGCACGACCAGTCCCGCCGCGGCACCGGCGACCCACGTCAGCGTCTCGCGGACGGGGAGTTGCGCGTAGGCATCGCGCGCGCCGGAGACGAATGCGGCGCACGCGAGCAGGTGCCGGAATCTCACGGGGCGCTATCGTGACGTCGGGACTGTGCGCGCCGCGGCACGTACCTCGGCGAGCGCGGGGACATTGGCATCTGCATCCCGCCAGTTATCCGCCAGCTGCAACCATGCACGACGCGCCTCCTCCGTGCGCCCCCGCTTCGCCTCGGCGCGGGCGAGTCCGAGGAGTGCCGACGAACGCCCGGGTTGCAGCTGCAAGGCCCGCGCGTACGCGGCCGCGGCGTCGGCATCGCGTCCGAGCGAGGCGAAGAGCGCGCCTAACGACTCGTGACTGGGGAGGAGCGAGGCCACCGGGCCGAACTCGGCGGGCATTGCCTCCTCGAGTGCCGTCGCGTGCGTGAGGAGCGCGATCGCCGAGTCGCTCTTTCCGCCTTGTCGCAGAAGCTCGGCGCGAAGCGTCAGCTCGAGGATTACAGGGACCGAAGCCACCCCCGGCGCGCCCGCCCGCACGCGGCCGACCGCCGTTCCATTCGTGCGTTGAAGGCGGGCGAGCCACTCCCGCGCGGCGGTGCCGTCGCCGCGTCGCGCCGCGGCGTATCCGGCGGCAAAGGTGGCGTACTCGTACTCATCCTCTCCCGCGGCGCCGGCGCTCGCGGCGAGTGCCGCCGCCTCGGGCGAATTCCACTGCGCCCCGTCGATCACGAGGCGCGCGCGAAAATTGCCGAGCGGGCCACGCATGTCGGCGCGATCTCCCGCGTGCGCCGCGAGCGAGGCGACCAGTGCGCGCGCCGCGGCGATACGCCCCTGCTGCAGGTACGCGTACAGCAACCAATGTGTGGAGTGACCGGCTTGCCAACGTGCGGTATCGGGGCCGGCGGCGATGATGTTCTGCGAGACGACATCGGGCCACATCCCGAGTGCGAGGAAGATGTGGGTCGTCATGTGCTGCGCGTGCGCGGCCGCAGGGGCGATCTCGGAATAGGCGCGCGCCGCATAGAGCCCCAGCGGAGCATGCACCGGATCGTCGAACGCGTGGATGATCATGTGCGCGGCGCCCGGATGCTGCGGATTGCGTCGGAAGACTGCCTGCGCGATCGCACCGGCGCGCATGTACGTGGGAACGTCGCGCACGCCCTGCGTGAGGCCGAAAAGGGCCGTAGCGTAGAGAATCTGCGCTTCGTCATCGTCCGGAAAGTCGCGCGATATGCGCGCCATCGCCTCGGCGTAGAGCGTATCGCGCTGCGCCTTGCCGCCGGCTCCGTACAACGCCTCTGCTGCGGCGAGGTAGGCCCGCTCGCGCGTCGTTGGCGCCGCCATCGCGCGCGCTTCGGAGTCGGGTCCAAGTCGCGCCAGCACGCCGCGCGCCGCCGCGAGGTCCTGCTGGTTCCACACCTGGTGCGTGTAGGAGAGCGCCTCCCCCCAGTACGCCATGGCGAAGCGCGGCTCGATCGCTTGCGCCTGACGAAAGGCCTGCGCGGCTTCGCTGTACTGGAAGCTGTGCAGGAGGAGGACGCCGCGGACGAAGTGGGGCTGGGCCGCCGCGCTCCCCGAGGTAGGGAACGAGATCGTGCCGAGTCGCTCCTGCTGGGCACGGAGTGGCGCCGAAGCGCAGACCAGGGCGAGCGACGCGGTGACAAGCTGCTGAAAGCGCATGCGGAATTTCGGGAGGCGGACCGTGCGTGTGGTCATGAGTGTACGTGCCGCGCGTCGCGGCGTAAGGGTGCGAGGCGCCGCACCCCGTGCCTCACGGCCGAAACCCCGCCAGCGGCCAGAGCGCGTCGCTCGAGAGCATCACCCCGTCGCGCGCCACCCAGCGCGTGCGCCTGATGTTGGAGATGTCCTCGAGCGGGTTGGCGTCGAGCACGACGAAATCGGCGTGCTTCCCGGCCTCGAGCGTGCCGCGAACGCCCGCCTCGCCCATCGCCCGCGCCGGAACGATCGTCGCGCTCAGGATCGCCTCCATTGGAGTGAAGCCGGCGGCGACGAACAGTTCGATCGAGCGGAGGAGCGAATAGCCGGGCACGGCCCCGTCGGTCCCGGCGACGAGCGGAACGCCCGCATCGTGCATCGCGCGCAACAGGGCGAGCTGATTTCGGAGCGACTCCTGCACCTGTGCGGGCGGCGCGTTGCTGCTGGCGGAGCGATAGTTCGCGGCGAGGGCCGGCGGCGCGTGCGCGATCCCAGGCTCGAACGACGCCACGGGCGTCTCGCGCGAGCGCCCGAGCAGCTCGTTCCACGGAATCGTCGGGTCCACCACCACGTGCCGAGCAGCCAGGCGGGCGATCACCTCGCGTACCTCGGCCGCAGTGGTGTCGCCCGACACCGGCATGTGCGCGACGTGGTCCATCCCGGCGTCAATCGCGCCCAGGATGCCTAACGAACGCGGGACGTGTCCGGTGACAGTCATCCCCAACGCGTGTGCGCGTTCCACGATGGCGCGCACCACGTCGGGTTGGAGATCGGAATACAGCTTCATCTGGGCGAATCCAGCGCCGTGGTAGTGATCGACTACCGCCCGCCCTTGGGCCGGGGTCGCGGCCACGCGCGCGCCGAACGCGGTCGAGTCGTCGCCGTCGATCAGGCCGGCCAGCAGTACGCGCGGCCCGACCGAGCCTGGCGGCGCGAGGGTGGAGCGCAGGGCGAGGAGGAATCGCTCCTCGCCCCCCATGTCGCGAATCGTCGTCACCCCGGCGGCGCCATAGGCGGGCCCCCACTCCACCTGGCTCGCGTGCGCGTGCATGTCCCACAAACCCGGAATCACCGTCGCGCCGTGTGCGTCGATGGTGCGCATCCCCCGCGGGATGGCGACGATCGCCCGCGCGCCCGCGGCGGCGATGCGCCCGCCACGAATCACGAGCACCGCATCCTCGACCGGCGCGAGCCCGGTTCCGTCGATCAGTCGAACACCGGTGAGCGCGTAGTCGCCAGCTGCAACCGGTGCCGTCGCGCGCGCCATGCGCCGCAGGTCGTCCATGCGATCGCGGATCGCGCTCGATTGCAGCTGAGGGAGCGCATCGGCGAACTCGCCCCGAATGCCCTCCAACGGAAGGATGTGCACGCGCGTGACCAAGGCGGCAAACCGATCCCCTGGATCGAGCCACACGGTCTCGCGCCCCCACACCACACCGTCGACTACAAAGCGACGCAGCAGAACGCGGCGTCCGGCGACGCGAACCGTGTCGACACCGCGTGCGGCGATGCGCGCCACATGCGTGCTGTCGCCGGGGAGGAGCGCGATGCTCGCCGGACGTCCCCGCCGCTCCCAGTGTCGAATCAGAAGCGCGCGCGCCGACATCGGTGGCCACCCCTGCGCCGGAAATGCGTCGGCCGCCTGCAAGATGTCGAGCGTGTCGAACGCCGTTCGCACCGTCGCCGAGTCGCCGCGCCAGGAGACGTCGGCGTCGACTGACACGAAGCGATAGCTCCGCCCGCTGGCGCGGAATCGCCGCGCGCGAAGGTCGCTCCCGACAACCATTGACGCGTCGACGGAGAGCGGCGTCCCTCGATCGACCAGCCGGACGTGTGCCTCGAGCAAGAGCCCGTCCGGCGACCGCGACAGGCGATACGTCTCGCGCCCCACCGGGCGCTCGAGCAGCGACACAAGGATCGTGGCAGAGTCTCCCGGCGATTCGTCGACCGCTCGGCGCGCCTGCGCCGGAGCATCGCTGGCGGAAGCGAGGAGAAGGAGGAGCAGGAGGATCAGGCGCTCGGCGACGTGTGTTCGGAACGAGTACGCCAAGACACGCCGCCCGATGGAAATCGCCACGCCGACCACCGAGTCACCGTCGCCGGGTGGGGTCCCATGAGAAGCGGGGAGCTGAAGCATGCGCGTACCTACCGCGTCCCCATGACTTGGGCAAGAAGGCGCGGTGTTCACATCATGCCTTGATTATCTAGGTGTCTCGTCGTACCGTATACCTAGATAATCAAGGTCTCGGGGTAACATGGCCGAATCGAACGAACTCCTGCACGGCACGCTCGACACCCTCATCCTCAAGACACTCGCTTGGGGACCGCGGCACGGTTACGCGATCGCCCGATGGATCGCGACCGTCAGCGACGATGCGCTGCAGATAGAAGAGGGGTCGCTCTACCCCGCGCTGTACCGACTCGAGCGCAAGGGATGGATCGACGCGGAGTGGGGGCTCTCGGAGAGCAAGCGCCGCGTGAAGCTCTACCGGCTGACCGAGGACGGCGAAGCACGCCTCGCGGTAGCGACCGCGCAGTGGTCTCGATTCACGCAGGCGGTCGACAAGGTCCTCCTCCCCGGTTGAGGCGACGCTCCCATGGCCGAACTTGGACGATTCACCCGAGAGCTGCGCGCGCGCCTCTGGAAGCCGACGGTCGAGGACGAGGTGCGCGACGAGATGCACGCTCACCTCGAGATGCTCGAGGCAGACTACATCGCGCGGGGAATGTCGCGCGACGACGCGCGCGTGGCGGCCCGGCGTCAGTTCGGCGACGTCCCGCGCCTCGAGGCGGAGTGCCGCGAGCTGGGTGAGGAGCGCGACGTGATCCGGCGGCGCACGGAATGGTTTGGGGAACTCCGGCAGGACGTGCGGCAGGCACTGCGCCAGCTGCGGAGCGCGCCGCGCTTTGCCCTCGTGGCCATCCTTACCCTTGCAGTGGGGCTCGGCGCCTCGACGACAATCTTCGGCGTTGCCAACGCTGTCCTCCTGCGCCCGCTCCCCTTCCCGGACGCGGACCGCCTCGTCCTCACCAATGAGGTGACACCGAGCGGGATGCGCTTCTCGATCTCGGAGCCCGATTACCTCGACTGGGTCACGCAGAGCAAGCGCCTCAGGCACGCCGGCTTCGAGGGGCGTCGCACGAGTCTCGTGGTGAACGGGGAAGCCGAGCAGCTGCAAGGCGCGGTGGTTACCGCGTCGTTCTTCCCGGTGCTCGGCGTGGCGCCGGCGTTGGGGCGCGCGATTCTTCCCGAGGAGGATCGCAAGGGGGGCGACTCGCGCGTGGCGGTGATCAGCAACGGTCTTTGGGAGCGCCGCTTCGGCGGTGCGCGTGACGTCCTGGGCACGACGATCTCGCTCGATGGAGTGTCGCATCGGATCGTTGGAGTCATGCCACCCGGTTTCGATTTTCCCGGGGAAGTGGACGTGTGGACCCCGCTCGTGCCGGTGCCGGAGTATCCGCGCAACGACCGCCGCATGGAAGGCGTGGCACGCCTCGCGCCCGGCGCCACCCGGCAGCAGGCCACCGACGAACTGCAGCAGATCTCTGCACAGCTCTCCGATCGGTATCCGCCATCCAACGACGGCTGGAGCGCCGAGGTGCTTCCCTTCAAGGAGTGGTTCGTCTCGCCGCAGCTCCAGTCGCGCGTGCTGGCGCTCCTCGCCACTGTCGCACTCCTGCTCATCATGTCGTGCGTCAACGTCGCCAATCTCCTCCTCTCGCGCGCGGCTGTGCGCGAGCGCGAGATGGCGGTTCGCGCGGCGCTCGGCGCCGGGCGCTGGCGCATCGCGCGACAACTCCTCACCGAGTCGCTGGTGCTTTCGGTCATTGGAGCCGCGGCCGGCGTGGCCGTCGCCGCCGCAGCAGTGCCGCTCATTCGGCGCATCGGTGGCGACGCGATCCCCCGCCTCGACGCGCTCGCGATCGACTGGCGCGTCCTGGCCTTCGCGATTCCCGCCTGCCTTCTGACCGGGCTCGTCTTCGGGCTCGCGCCCGCGCTGCGCCTCTCGCGCACGGGGCGTGGCGAGCGGGCCGGGCGCCTGCACGACCTCCTGCGAAGCGGGACGCGCGTGGCCGATTCGGGGCGACTTCGCAACACGCTGATCGTCATGTCGGTGGCGCTGGCGATGGTGCTGCTGGTGGGCGCTGGCCTGGTGGGAGGGTCATTCCTCAAGCTCATGCGCGTCGACCTCGGCTTCTCGCCGGAACCGGTCCTCATCGCCAATGTGGCGCTGACCGACGAACGCTACAACAGCGAGCGGGCGATGACTTTCGTGCGCGAGGCGCGCGAACGGTTACGGGGCGTGGCCGGTGTGCGCGCCGTCGGCGCGATCAACATTCCTCCGTTTGGGGTCGGAAATACCGCAATGCGCTTCACGCCCGCCGAGCGGGCCAACGAGCGTCGCGACGACTACTTGAGCGGTTCGTGGCGCGCCATCACGCCGGGGCTCCTCAATACCCTTCAGATTCCGCTCAAGGCGGGGCGCGACTTCACGGAGGACGACAATGCCGACGCGCCCGAAGTGATCATCGTGAACGAGACGCTGGCACGGCAGGCGTGGCCCGGCGAGAACCCGATCGGACGCCGACTCGCGCTCGGGAACACCCGGGTGATGACGGTCATCGGTGTGGTGGGCGACACTCGGCATTTGGTGCTCGACTCGCTCCCGCCCGCGACCATGTACTTCAACCACGGCCAATTCCCGTGGCGTTCGATGTGGCTCGCCGTGCGGACGACCGGCGACCCGATGTCGCTGGCGAGCGCGCTCCGGCGCGAAGTGGCGACGATCGACCCGCTCCTACCGGTGGCGAATGTGCAGCCGCTGACGAACCTGGTCGCCGATCGTTCGGCGGAGCCGCGCCTGACGATGCTCATTTTTGGAATCTTCGCGAGCGCTGCGCTCGTGCTCGCTGCGGTCGGCCCGTACGGCATCATCTCGTACGGCGTGGCGCAGCGCACGCGTGAGATCGGAGTCACGCTCGCGCTGGGTGCCCCGCGCGGGCGGGTGGTACGGCGCGTGCTGCGCGACGGTCTGCAGCTGGCGGTGGGCGGCGTCATCATCGGCGCGATGGTCGCGCTCTGGGCGACGGGAATCCTTCGGGCAATCCTGTACGACACCGCCCCCGCCGATGCCGAAACCTACATTGGGGTAGCTGCTCTCCTGCTCGTCGTCGCAGCGCTGGCGAGCGCGATCCCGGCATGGCGCGCCGCGCGTCTCGACCCCGTGCAGGCGCTGCGCGGCGAATAAAGGTTTCACCAACGATTCGCTGCTGGACGCGGGATCGCGCCGCCGGCCCGGCGCGCACGCCCGAGCTTCCGGGACTTCTGCGGTAGATCCTTCCTTCCCACACGAGTCACGCGCAAATCAGTCATCCGTGCGACGCGATGGCTCGCGCCGCGTGCTTTCTTGCGACGCATCCGGCTGCAACCGGAAGCAGACGCCCGCCACAGCTGTTCGTCGCCCCCCCCGGCCTTCGGATACGCACGTCGGACATTTGAAGCGCCACCACACGCCTGCCTCCTGGCTCGCCGTCGGCGTCGTGGACACCACGGTCCACGACTGAACGGTTCGACCATCCGTACAGGAGGAGCGCATGTTGCCCATCTTTCGTAAGAGAGTGTGGGTTGCGTTAGGCGCGGTCGTGCTCGCTGCGACGACCACCCGCGCCGCAGCGCAGCAACCGGTAACCGTGACCGGACGCATCACCAGCGAAGCCGGAAGTCCAGTGGAAGGGGCCGTCGTTTCGATCCGGTCGCTCTCGATTGGCGCGAGCACGCGAGCCGATGGTGGCTACGAGCTCGTGGTACCCGGGAGCAATGTTTCGGGGCAATCGGTCGTGCTGGACGTGCGGCGCATCGGGCTCAAGCCCGACACCGCGATCATCGTCCTGTCGCCGGGCACGACCATCACGCACAACTTCGTGCTTTCGGCCAATCCGTTGCAGCTGGGCGAGGTCGTCATCACCGGCGCCGGGACGCAGACCACAGCCGAGCGCATCGGCACGGTGCGTACCTCGGTCGACTCGTCGCTGATCATCCAGTCGAACGAGCCGAACATCGTCAACGCCCTTGCCGGGAAGGCCGCAGGGGTCAACGTCGCCTCGCAGTCAGGGTCGCCAGGCGCCTCGGCATCGATCGTCATACGCGGCCTCAACACCATCCAGGGGACAGGACAGCCGCTGTTCGTCGTCGACGGGACGCCGATCGACAATACGACGTTCTCGACTTCCGGAAACACGGGGAGCACCGACACCCCGAATCGCGCGTCCGACATCAACCCCGACGACATCGAGTCGGTGGAGATCCTCAAGTCGGCGGCCGCCGCGGCGATCTATGGCGCACGCGCCGGGCAAGGTGTCGTGCTGATCACGACCAAACAGGGACATGCAGGGGAGACGCGCTACACGTTGCGCTCGAGTGTCCGTCGCGACGAGGTGAATCGCACGATCCCGCTGCAGCGCACCTATGGACAGGGAACCGGCGGTACTGCGGCGACGTGCACGCGCCTCGATTGCACCCTGACCGGATCGTCCTGGGGAGCACGTCTCGCACCGGGGACTCCGACCTACGACCACGCGCGGGACATCTATACGGACGGCGCGACGTACGACAACGCGCTCACCGTCGCGGGCGGGAACAACCGCACGACCTTCTTCCTGTCGGGCGCCGCGACGAACCAGAATGGAATCACCGTCGGCAATCACGATGAGTACAACCGCTACAGCGCACGTCTCAAGGCGACGCACCAGTTGGCCACCGGACTCACGCTCAATGCGAACATCGCCTATGTCGATGCGCGCGGGCAGTTCCTGCAGAAGGGGTCGAACACATCGGGGGTGAACCTGGGCAATTGGCGCTCGCCACCGGAATTCAACAACTTCGACTACATCGATCCGGCCACGGGCCTGCATCGCTCCTATCGCTTTCCCAATCCATCGGCAGCCTCGCAGACGACGAGCCGCATCTACGACAACCCGCTCTTCGTCATCAACGACCAGGACAACACGCAGCAGGTCGGGCGCTCGTTCGGCAATGTCGGGGCGGACTGGCTCGCCACGCCGTGGTTGACGCTGCACTACCAGATCGGCGCCGACTACGCGAGCGACGAGCGCCTCGAAACGCTCCCGATGACGAGCGCGGGCTACCCGCAGGGACAGCTCATCCGCGGCACGCTGGTGAACAACCAGCTGGACCAGACGCTGACCGCACAGGCCATCAAGAGCTGGCGCGATGGTTGGGACACGCGCTTCACGCTCGGCGGAAACCTCAACAGCCGCGAGTACTCGCAGGTGCTCGTCACCGGGCAGAACCTCATCGCGCCCGAACCGTTCAACCTGCAGAACACCACCGACTACACCACGAACGACTTTCATTCGCTGATTCGCGGGCAGTCCGTGTTTGGTCAGCTGCAACAGGCGATCGGGGACCAGTTGTTTCTGACGGGGACGGTGCGCGACGACGGCTTTTCCACGTTTGGGAGCAGCCAGCGCTACCACTGGTTCCCGTCGGGAACTGCCGCGTGGACCTTCTCCAACGCCTTCAACCCGGGAAACGTGCTGAGCACGGGGCGCCTGCGCGTGGCATTCGGCGAGGCGGGCACCGAACCTGGGGTCTACATCACCAACGGCTTCTACTCCGGCGGCTTCCTCGGCGGGTCGTACGGCGATGCGTTGCAGGCGAGCCAAGGGGGGCGCGGCGGGCTCTTCACGTCCGGGCGCCGTCCGCAATCGAACCTTGGGCCCGAAGTGCAGAAAGAGTTCGAGACGGGGCTCGACCTCGGTTTCTGGAATGACCGCTCGAGCCTGAGCCTCACCTACTACAACCGGCGGAACGAAGACGTGATCTTCGACCTCCCGCTTCCCTTTTCGACCGGCTTCACGGTCCAGGCGGCGAATGCCGGTACGATCCGCAACGCGGGCTTCGAGGCGCAGTGGAACATCACGCCGTACCAGACGGCCCACGCCAACTGGGACCTCGGCTTCACCTACGCGCGCAACCGCAACAAGGTGCTTGAACTCCGCGGGACCGATGCCGTGGACCTCCCCACGGGTGGCTTCTTCACTGGCGCACTCGTCTCGGCGGTCGAGGGACATCCGATCGGCGTCTTCCGCAGCTACGACTTCGTGCGCTGCCGCGCCGGCGACGCCACCAATTTCGCCGACATCGATGGCGACGGCACACCGGATGACATCAACGCGCTGTGCGGTGCGGCGGGAGCGGCGAACGGTTCCGTGTATCTGGGGCCCGACGGCTTCCCGATCGACGATCCGACGCTGCGCGTCGTTGGAGATCCCAACCCGCGCTGGACGGGGAGCGTGCGCACCGGCTTCCAGTACGGTCCGTTCAAGGTGACCGGGCTCGTCGACATCCGGCGCGGGGGCGACATCTGGAACGGGACCAAGGGCGCCCTCTACAACTTCGGCACGCACCGGGACACCGAGATTCGCGGCGAGACCGTGCGCTTCGGCGAGAACTTCATTCCCGGAAACCCGAAGAACGGCCACATGGACGTGTTCGGTCCGGGAAAGGGGAAGGACGTCGTGATCGACGAGTCCTGGTACACTGGGCTCGGATCCGGCTTCGGGCCGGTCGCGTCACAGTTCATGGAGGACGCAGGCTACGTGAAGCTCCGCGAGATCGCCGTGGAGTGGACGTTCAAGGGCGACTGGCTCAAGCGCACGCTGGGGCTTGGTGCGCTCGACCTGCGCTTCGCCGGCCGCAACCTGGCTACCTGGACCGACTACACGGGCATAGACCCCGAGACCAACCTCGCCGGGGCCGAAGTGGCGGCCCAGAACGTGGACTACTTCAACAATCCGCAGACGCGTTCGTGGATCTTCACCGTCGGCCTTCACAAATGACCATCTCGCATGGCCGCGTCCCCACGGGACGCGGCGTGCACGGGAGTGCCCAATATGCGCAATAGAATGCTTGGCCAACTCGTGGTTGCAGCCGCGGTGGCGGGGAGTGCCGCGTGCAGCAGCTTCCTCGACGCGCCGGAGGCCGTCGCAAATCCCAACCAACCGACGGATGCCGGGATCAACCAGCAGTTCGTCGCCACCCAGACCGCGCTCACCCTTCAATACACCAGCGATCTCGCCCGCACCGCGTGCATCTGGGTGCAGCAGTGCGCCGGCACCGAGCGGCAATACGGTCAGCTCGGCATGTACGACTACGGTGAAGACGCATACAACTCGTCGTTCGCACAGGTCTACACCGGCGGTGGGCTGATCGACATCAAGGGCGTGATCGACAAGGCCGATGCCGCCGGTGACGACGCCTACGGCGCCATCGCCCGCATCATCGAGGTGATGCAGATCGGGATCGCTGCCGACGTTTGGGGAGACATCCCCTTCTCACAAGCGGTGAGCGACAATCCGGCGCCCGCCCTCGATCCGCAGGAAGACGTCTACGCAGCGCTGCAGGCGACGCTCGACACGGCGATCACCATGCTGGCGAGCGGCAGCGGTGCGGGGCCAGGGAGCGTTGACCTCTACTACGGCGGCGATGCGTCCAAGTGGTCGCGCCTCGCCCACACACTCAAGGCTCGTTATGCGCTGCACGTCGCCGAACGAGAAGGGAGCAGTGCCTACACCCTCGCCCTCGCCGAAGCGCAGCAGGGGATCCAACCCGGCGACGACTTCCTCGGGATCGCCGCCGACAACCCGCAGTCGTACAACGCGTGGTACCAATTCGTGGTCATCCAGCGCGCGGGGTACATGTTCGCGGGACGCGAGCTCGTGGACCTCCTCCAGCAACGCCACGACCCGCGGCTCGACGAGTACTTCGTGGAGAACGACAATGGCGAGTTCGTGGGAGCCGATCCGGGCGACGCGACGTCGAGCGAGTTCTCCGGCTTCTGGGTGGAGAATGCTCCCGCGTACCGCCAGCCGATCGTGACATGGCAGGAGAACAGCCTGATCGTCGCCGAGGCGGCGTTCCGCACCGGCAACATGGCGTTAGCCGAATCGTCGCTCAACGACGTACGACAGGCGGCCGGCCTACCGATGCTCGGCAGCGTGACGCTCGAGGACATTCTCGCCGAGAAGTACATCGTACTCTTCCAGAATCCCGAGGCGTGGAGCGACTACAAGCGCACCTGCTACCCCGACCTCACCCCCGCCGCCGGCGCACAGGCGGTTCCCGGTCGGCTCCTCTACGCCGTGGGGGAGCGCAATTCCAACCCGAACGTCCCTGCTCCTGCGGAACAGCCGGCGCGCAACTGGAACGACCCGAACGCGTGCAACTGACCTGCTGAGCACCTGCGGTTGACGGCGCAGTGGCGCTCGAGGGGGGCTCGATCCTGGGATCGAGTCCCCTTTGGGGCGAGCCGTTGTCTGCCCCTGCCCTGGTGACGCGCGCAGCAAATACCGCTGATATCCAACAGTCATCGCGCCGCGCCGTGCACCGCCGCATGATGGGGCCCAATAAAGAATGGGGAAGAAAGCGCCCTCATCACTGGTCGCTCGATCGGCCGAGGGCGAACGTGCGTTCCCATTTCCCCTCACCTCGACCAAAGGTCTAACCTCAGAATGTCAGAACAAAAGGAGCAGTGGGGCTCTCGACTCGGGGTCATCCTCGCGGTCGCCGGCTCCGCCGTAGGTCTCGGAAACTTCCTCCGCTTTCCCGGACAAGCGGCGGCCAACGGAGGGGGGGCGTTCCTCATCCCCTACTTCTGCGCCCTCTTCCTGCTCGGCATCCCGATCGGGTGGGCCGAATGGGCGATGGGGCGCTACGGCGGCAAGAAAGGACTGCACTCGGCGCCGATGATCATCGGCGCGATCGGCAAGGGGAAGTTCGCGCGCTACCTGGGTGTCATCGGCGTCCTCATCCCGCTCGGCGTCTCGTTCTACTACATCTTCATCGAGACTTGGACGTTCGGCTACTTCCTCAAGTACATCACCGGCGGCATCGGGGTCGATCATACGGCGAACGTCGCCACACAGACCGCGCAGGCGTCGGCTTTCTACAACGCCTTCACCGGTGCTGGGCAGGACGGCGTCCTGTTCACCGGTGATTCGAAGATGACGATCATCTCCTGGATCCTCGTCTTTGCGATCAACCTCTATTTCGTATTCCGAGGGCTCTCCAAGGGGATCGAGAAGTTCGTGTCGTGGGCGATGCCGGCGATGGCCATCTGCGCGCTCATCGTCCTCATCCGCGTCCTCACGCTCGGCACTCCCGACGCGGCGAATCCCGACCAGAACGTGATCAATGGCCTGGGCTACATGTGGAACCCCAACTACTCAAAGCTGGGAGACTTCTCCACGTGGATGGCAGCGGCCGGCCAGATCTTCTTCAGCCTCTCGGTCGGCTTCGGTGTGGTGATCAACTACTCGTCGTACATGTCGCGCAAGGACGACGTGGCGCTCTCCGGCCTCACCGCGGCATCGACCAACGAACTGTTCGAGGTCGGCTTCGGCGGAATGATCACGCTCACCGCGGCCTTCATCTTCCTCGGCGTGAGCGGTACGACAGCGGCGGTGGCAACGGGCTCCTTCAGTCTCGGCTTCGCGACGCTCCCCGTCGTCTTCGCCCGCATGGGACCGTTAGGGAACTTCATCGGCGCGGCCTGGTTCTTCATGCTCTTCCTCGCGGCGATCACCAGCTCGCTCTCGATGTACCAGCCGGCCGTGGCGCTCCTCAAGGAAGCGCTCGGGTGGACGCACGGAAAGGCGACGGCGACGATCGCACTCCTCGGCACCATCGGCGCGATCCTCACGCTCTGGTACACGCAGGGGGGGCAGTTCTGGAGCACGATGGACTTCTGGGTGGGGACGTACCTGATCTTCGCGCTCGCCGGCGTGCAGATCATCTACTTCGGATGGGTTTTCGGGATGGAGCGCGGCTGGAAAGAAATCCATCAAGGCGCAGCGATTCAGCTCCCGGCCATCTTCAAGGTGGTGATGAAGTACATCGCACCGCTGTACCTCATCATCGTCTTCGTCGGCTTCACCTTCCAGAACCTCGTTCCGTCGCTGCAAGCGGCGTGGGCGAGCACCGGATCTCGCGTGGCAGTGCTGGTAATCCTCGCCACGCTCGTATTCCTCCTCCTTGTCACCCGCGCCGGTGAGAGCCGCCTCCGCGCGCAGGGTGTCGACCTCGACGACGCCACACCGGCCGACTAGGCCAGGGAGCATCTCATGACCACCGGTGGATGGATCTGGATGATAGCCTCGCTCATCTTCGTTTGGGGGCTCACCTTCTGGTGCTACAAGAAGGTGCTCACCAGCCCGCAGGAGGAGCATGTGCCCGTGGGGTACGGCCCCTAGCGATAGAAAGCAAAGCCCCCGCGCACCGACGGCCGGTGCGCGGGGGCTTTCGCTTTCCCTGAGTGCGCGACCCGTCAGACGGCGTGGATGCGCGCGAGCCACGGCGCGAGGACGAGCGCCACGACGCAGGTGACCTTGATCAGGATGCTCAGCGCCGGCCCCGATGTGTCCTTGTAGGGATCGCCAACGGTATCGCCGACCACCGCCGCCTTGTGCGACTCCGACTTCTTGCCGCCGTGCTGCCCGCCCTCGATGTACTTCTTGGCGTTGTCCCACGCGCCGCCGGCGTTGGCCATCATCAGCGCGAGGAGCGAGCCGCACACCGTCACGCCGGCCAGCAGCCCGCCTAACGCCTCGGGACCGAAGAAGACGCCGACGAGGAAGGGCGCCGTCACCGCGAGGAGTCCGGGCGCGAGCATCTCACGCAGCGCGGCGCGCGTGGCGATGTCGACGCACTGCGAGCTGTCCGGCTCCGCCGTTCCATCGAGGAGCCCGACGATCTCGCGGAACTGCCGGCGCACTTCGACGACGACCTTCTGCGCGGCGCGTCCAACCGCCGTCATCGTCATCGACGCCACCAGGAAGGGGAGCGTCGCGCCGAGGAAGAGTCCGATGATGACGCGCGGCTCGGTGAGGTTGAGATCGAGGATCGTCCCCTGCGGAGTGACCGCGCTGGCGTACGCCGAGAAGAGCGCGAGCGCCGTGAGCACCGCCGATCCGATCGCGAAACCCTTGCCGATCGCCGCGGTGGTGTTACCGAGCGAGTCCAGCTCGTCGGTGACCGCGCGCACCTCGGGACCCAGCGCTCCCATCTCGGCGATCCCGCCGGCATTGTCGGCAATCGGTCCGTAGGCATCGACGGTCATCGTGATTCCAACCGTCCCGAGCATCCCGACGGCGGCGAGTGCGATGCCATAGAGTCCCGCCGCCTGATGTGCGACCCACGTGGTGAGCGTGATCACGAGAACGGGGAGCGCGACCGACTGTTTCCCGATCGCAAGTCCGGCGATGATCGTCGTTGCTGGCCCGCTGAGCGACGCCTCGGCGATCTCGCGAATCGGCTGCGCGGAGGTGTAGTACTCCGTGATCAACCCGATCAGGATCCCGGCGATCGTCCCGGCGACAACCGAAGCGAACGGATACATCGGGCCGGTCGACACGATCGGTAGCGCCTGACACGTGACGTACGCGAGCGCGAGGAAGACCCCGGCGCCGATGAAGGCAACCAGGCGCAACGCGACCGCCGGGCTCCCCTTCGAGAGCATGCGAATCGCCAGCATCCCCACGACCGAGGCCACGAAGCCGGCCATCGCCAGCAGCAACGGAAGGGCGACGGCGTCGAGGCGGCTCGCGGCGGATATCGCCGGCCCGGTCGCCGCCAGTGCGATCGCCGCGACGACGGCGTCGACGTAGCTCTCGAAGATGTCGGCGCCCATCCCCGCCACGTCGCCAACGTTGTCGCCGACGTTGTCGGCAATGGTCGCCGGGTTGCGCGGGTCATCCTCGGGGATCCCCGCTTCGACCTTCCCGACGAGATCGGCGCCGACGTCTGCTGCCTTTGTGTAGATCCCGCCGCCGACGCGGGCAAAGAGCGCGATCGACGACGCCCCCATCGCGAAGCCGCTCACCACTTCGCTGAACTGGACCAGCCGCTCCTGGCTCATCCCGGCGACCGAGGTGAAGTCGACCATCCAGTTGGCGATGAGTCCGAGTCCGGCGAGGCCGAGCGAGGCGACCGCGAGTCCCATCACCGCGCCGCCGCCGAAGGCGAGCATCAGTGCCGGTGCGCGTCCACCGCTCCGCGCCGCTTCGGCAGTCCGTGTGTTTGTCTTGGTCGCCGCCCGCATCCCGAGAAACCCGGCGACTACCGAGGTGAGTCCACCGAAGACATAGGCCGCACCGATCTGCCAACCCACCGTCGCGGCGAGGACCCAGGCGACCAGGAGGAGCACCGGGAGGAGGACGAGATACTGGCGACGCAGAAAGGCCGCCGCTCCGGCCTCGATGAGCCCACCGATGTGTCGCGTCCGCTCGTCGCCGGCCGGTGACGCCACGATGCGGCGGTAGAGCAGCACAGCGAGCACCAACCCGAAAAGCCCCATGAAAGGGGCGATGGGGGCGAGGGATGTCATCGATTGTCTCGGAGGATACGAAGGGCGGTCAGGAGGTGCGCAGAATATACTCGGCCACGATCGGGGCGTACTTGGAGCGCCAAGCATCGCGCCCCTCCCGTCGCCCTAACGCGCGAGTCGTCGCAACTGCGGGAATCATTCCCGTGCATCGACGATAAGATTCGGCAAGGAGGCGTTGCCGGTTGCTTCGGCTCGCGAGTCGCACCACCGCCGTATTCCGGAGCTGCCTGATGGTCCCGTTGTCCGTTCTCGATCTTGCCCCGATCACCGCTGGAAGCGACGCCGCACAAGCGCTCTACCGCTCGCGCGATCTCGCCCAACACGCCGAGCGCTGGGGATACCACCGCTTCTGGCTCGCCGAGCACCACGGGATCCCCGGGATCGCGAGCGCGGCGACGTCGGTGGTGATGGCACACGTGGCGGGCGGGACCACGACGATTCGTATCGGGGCGGGTGGAATCATGCTCCCCAACCATTCTCCGCTGGTGATCGCCGAGCAGTTCGGGACGCTCGCATCGCTCTTTCCCGGGCGCATCGATTTGGGACTTGGACGCGCCCCTGGCTCCGATCACGAGACGGCGCGCGCGCTGCGCCGCGATCCGGTGTCCGCCGACACCTTTCCGGACGACGTCGTCGAGCTGATGGCGTACTTCGAACCCCCACATCCCGGTCAGGCGGTACGCGCGGTTCCGGGCGCTGGGCTCGACGTCCCCGTGTGGATCCTCGGCTCTTCGTTGTTTGGGGCGCAGCTGGCGGCGATGCTCGGGCTCCCGTTCGCGTTCGCGTCGCACTTTGCGCCGGCGATGATGGAGCAGGCGGTGGAGATCTACCGGTCGCGATTCCGGCCCTCGTTGCGGCTGGCGGAGCCGCGCGTGATGCTGGCCCTGAACGTCTTTGCCGCCGAGACCGACGAGGAGGGGGCAAGTCTATTCACCTCGCTGCAGCAGGCGTTTGTCAACTTGCGTCGGGGAACGCCCGGGCTTCTCCCGCCCCCTCGCCCCGGATTCGCCGAGTCGCTCGCACCGCACGAACGCTCGCTGCTCGAGCAGGTCCTCTCGTGCACCGTCGTTGGCGCGCCGGAAACGATTGCCCGAGGCGTGACTGACTTCGTGTCGCGCACTGGCGCCGATGAGCTCATGATCACGTCGCAGGTGTTCGATCACGACGCTCGGCTGCGCTCGTTCGAGATTCTGGCCGAGGTGACGGGGATCGCCGCACCGACCGGCGCTCGTTAGGTACGGCGGAGCGCGCGATGCCCTCGCCGGCGCGCCTCGGCGTCGCTACCTCGCGGTCGACGTGCCTAACGCCCTGAGCCGTCGCTCGACCTGCTGTTGGGTCTCGTCGAGGAATTGGCGGTTGCGATCGGAGAGCTCGCGGAGCGGCGGGGCGGTGGAGCGCGATGCGGGGCGGTTGGAGATTCGCACGTGGGGCGGTGGTGACGCGAGCTCGTAGTCTTCGACAACGGATCTCGTGCGACGCGCAGGTCGCACGAGCCGGAGGAGCCCTGCTGCAACGAGGAAGACGGCGACGATTCCCGACGTTACCCAGACGGGTGGGACCCAGCTTCGACTCACCACGGTCCCGTGCGAGACTGTGTCGAGGCGCACCGAGTCGGCGTGGCTGAACGTTGTCTCACCGCGAACCACGAAGGTGTCGGTCGGTGCCGAGCTCGTTTGCGTAGGCCTGTCTCCGTGCACGAAGCCGAAGTTGGAGCCGCCGGATCGCGTGGTGAGGAAGAGCGTCGCGGCCAGTGCCAACGCCGCCCCCCCGGCGGCCAGAAGACCGCGCGAGCCTTTCGCCTTCGTGCGCGCTGAAGGCGACGCCCGCGCCGCTGCTGGCGCCAAGGGAGGGGAAGGAGGCAGCCTCCGATCGTCGTCGCTCGACCGCGGACCCGACGCACCGAGTGCGGCGCCCGGCGCCGCCGCGTGCTCCCCGGTGATTGCGTCGCGCGCGATGCGGTCGGTGAGGAATTGCAGCTGGCGCTTGATCTCGTCGAGTTGCAGCTGCAGCGCCTGGCGCTCGCTGTCGGCGTCGTCGGCCGCTCGCGCATCGCGCTTCTCCCGTTCCTCGAGCAGCCGGCGCGCCACTGCCGCGGTGACCAGTGCCCCAAGCTCGTCGCACGTCTGGAAGTGCGACACGATCCGGTTCTTCTCCCACTCGCTGCGCAGCGCATCGATGCGCGCGGGATCGCGATCCACGCTGGTGCGAGGCCACGGCGCGTCCGGATGCAACAGGAAGAGGAGCTGCGGGATCCGTTCGCGAACCGCGGTCTGGTACTCGAGTTCGGTCACGGAGCACTTCGCGTCGTCGGGGACGTAACCGTATCGCCACGCGAGGAGCCCGACGTACGCGTCGCACCGCTTCACATCTCCGAGGCACTTGTCGACGGGGCGATCGTCGCTGGCGACATAGTCCTCCATGCCGATCGCGTCCACTCCAATGCGGCGCAGCGCATCGTACGCCTTGGAGCGGCATCCCTTGAGGTCGAGGAATGGCGAGGAGATGTAGACCCGCATGCGGCCAATCAACAGCCGAGCGCCGTCGACGCAAGGCGGTACCGATCCAGCGTCGGCGCGCTCCCGCGCGTAGCGCACGCAGCGGCAGCCGCGCAAATCTTCTTCTGCGCGCGTCGCGACCCCCCCTCACACGTGAGCTTGCCATGATCGCCCACGCTCGCACCATCATCGCCGCACTCGTCGTCCCGGTCGCTCTCCAGGCGCAGGGCGGGGCGCCGCCGGTCGATGCGCCGCGCGTGGGGCCGGCGAACGGCACGGTGATTGTAGTCGGAGGCGGCTCGATGGGCCCCGAGATCTACAAGGCGTTCATCGACGCGGCCGGTGGCCCGGAGGCACTGATCATCACGGTCCCCAATGCCGGCGGTGCCGACAGTTACCCGCAGGACGGTCCGAGCACGCGCGGGTGGAAGGCGGCCGGCGCGAAGAACGTCTACACGCTCTTCACCAAGGATCCGCGCGTCGCTGACACCGATTCGTTCACCGCGGTGATCGCGAAGGCTGGCGGGATCTGGTTCGAAGGCGGGCGGCAGTTCCGCCTCGTCGACGCCTATGTCGGTACCAAGACCGAAGCCGCGTTCAACGCGGTCCTCGCGCGAGGCGGCGTGGTCGGTGGCTCCTCCGCCGGCGCATCGATCCTCGGCGACTTCCTGGTGCGCGGGGCACCGTCGAACAACAATTTCATCATGGACTATCCCGGTTACGAGAAGGGATTTTCCTACCTTCGGAACACCGGGATCGACCAGCACGTCGTCGCCCGCGAGCGGCTCCCCGACCTCGCCGACTCGATCATTACCAAGTATCCGCAGCTTCTCGGCATTTCCGAGGACGAAGGGACGGCGTGGGTCGTGCGAGGCGACACCGGGACGATCGTGGGGCGCAGCAAGGCGTTTGTCTACAACGGCAATGACAAGCCAGACGAGGGGAAGCCGTTCCTCACCCTCTATCCGGGGGACCGCTACGATCTCGGCGCTCGGCGCGTGCTCTCGCGCGCGGCCGAGGCGTCGCCGGTGACCGCCGAGTTCGTGGATGCGCTGTTCGCTCGTTATGCGGCCGGCGGCGCGGGCCAGGCGACGGTCCTGGTGGCCAAGGACGGGAAGGTGCTGGTGGATCGTGCGTACGGCATCGCCCCGCAGGCGCGCTACATGCCCGCCACCACGGTCCCGCAATTCTCGCTCGGGAAGATGACACAGGTTTTCGAGGCGATCTGCTCGCAGATCCCCGAGCCTCCGGCCCGCACGCGTCCCGTCCCGCCGCCAGCGGGAACGCCGGCCTCGGCGCGCCCCAGTGAACCAGCGCAGACGCCGCTGCAACGCTGCGTGAGCCAGCGCGCCGCCACGCCGGTTGGGCTGCACAAGACGAGTGCGACGAGCGCCGGCGACGTGGAGTCGAGCGTCGACGAGCTCTATCGCGTCTCGCTCGGCCTCGAACACCCGCCGACCTACAGCCGCACGCTCCCCGATGCTTCGGGTGCTGGGGCTCGTGAGCCCATCGATCGCAGCAAGGGATGGGAGTCGGGAAAGATGGCCGGGACGGCGCGATTTCAGGTCTTCGCCGAGTCGGGAGGGAAGCGCGGCGCGTGGCTGCGTTTCCCCGACGCACGCGCGACGGTGATCGTCCTGACCGACGATGCCAGCGCCGACGCCCGCGGCATCGCGGAAGCGATCGCGACCAAGCTGCTCGGCGGACAGTAAGGAGCGCTCGGCGTCTCTCGGCCGGGGAGGGCGCTCAACCCCCACCCTTCTTGACGGCGAAAACAATCTGACTAAAGTCAGAGAATGCGCGCCGAGCAAGTGGTTCACGTACGACGGTTCAACCGGCTGGTCACCCAGCGAGCCGGGGCGCTCAACGACGAGTATCTCGGGCGCGACCGCCCGCTCGGACACTCGCGGGTGCTGTATGAAATCGGGCCGCAGGGGGCCGACCTTCGCGAGTTGCGCTCGCGACTTTCGCTCGACTCGGGATACCTGAGTCGCATCGTTCAGTCGCTGGTGGCGGCGGGGTTGGTTGCTCTGCAGGTCGCGGCAGACGACGAGCGCGTGCGGCGTGCGGCACTGACCCCAGCGGGCGAGGCCGAGTGGGGCGAGATGGAGCGTCGTTCGGACGAACTCGCCGAAGCGTATCTGGCTCCGCTGAGCGACTCGCAGCGCGAGCGGTTGGTGACGGCGATGGCCGAAGTGCATCAGTTGCTGCGCGCCGCGGGGACACGGATCGAGCGCGTCGACCCCTCGAGTGCGACGGCGCGCTGGTGCCTGGAGCAGTATTTCCGAGAGCTGGTGGCGCGCTTCGACGCCGGCTTCGACCCGGCGAAGAGCATCCCGGCCGCAGATGACGAGATGCGCCCCCCGTTAGGCGCTTTCCTTGTGGCGACCGTCGACGGGGAGAACGTCGCGTGCGGGGCGATTCGCACGACCGCGCCGGCGACCGGCTACATCAAGCGGATGTGGGTCTCGTCGAGCGTACGCGGTCTCGGGATCGGACGGCGGATGCTGTCGGCGCTGGAGGAGGCGGGAGCGGAGCTGGGATTGACGACGATTCAGCTCGAGACTAACCGTGCACTGCCGGAAGCGATCCAGCTGTATCGCTCGGCGGGGTATAGCGAAGTGCCGCCGTTCAACGACGAGTTGTACGCGCACCACTGGTTCGAGAAGCACCTTGGCGGCGCCGCGGCGCCTTCCGCGCCACCCTCTCACTGAAGGGTCCATGCAATTCGAGTTGTCGCAGGCGATCCCGATGCTCGAGCGGACGCCGTTTGTCCTGCACGCCATGCTCGCCGGCGTACCGGATGGGTGGTCGGGGGCCAACGAAGGGCCGGACACCTTCAGTGCGTTCGACAACGTCGGGCACCTCGTGCATGGCGAGCGCGCCGACTGGATCCCGCGCGTGCGCATCATCCTCGCGCAGGGCGAGAACCGGCGCTTCGAGCCGTACGACCGCTTTGCGCAGGTGCGGGAGAGTTCGGGGAAGACACTCGCACAGTTGTTGATCGAGTTTTCCGACCTGCGCGCGAGAAACGTCGCGGCGCTGCGCAAGATGCAGCTGACGGAGGAGCATCTCGCGCTGGAAGGAGAACACCCGCAATTCGGCCTGGTGACGCTGCGCCAGCTCCTCTCCACCTGGGTCGTGCACGATCTCGGGCATGTGGCGCAGATCGCGCGCGTCATGGCCAAGCAGTATCACGAGGCCGTGGGGCCCTGGACCGCCTATCTCCCGATCCTCACGCGGCGCTGAGGATCGGGCTGCGGGGGTAGCGCAGCGTGTCGCGGGGCTAGGGGCTCGCGGCGTCCTGGCGCTGGAAGGCGAAGTCCAGTTGCAGGGTGATCGGATCGTCGACGCGCGCGACGACGGGGACGCGCGGAACGTCGATATCGAAGTCGGAGAAGAGGAGCGTCGTGCTCGCGGTTCCAGTGAGCCCGGTCGGTGTGGCGTTCGCCTTGACCGACCAGGTGGTGGCGCGCGTGACGCCGTGCAGGGTAAGATTGCCGACGAGGGTGAGGGTGAGAGCGCCGGCCCGCGGGAGCGAGGTCGGGAGCCCCTTGATCTCCTTCACCACGAGTTCGGCGTTCGGGTACTGCGCCGTCTCCAGCGTACGACGCTGGACGTAGCCATCGCGCCGGCTCTTGTCGGTCTTGAGCGTGGTGAGGTCGATCACCACCTTGGACTCGTTAGGGATGACCTTCGATTGCGGGTCGAGCGTGATGTGCCCGCGCACGGCGGTGGTGCGCCCGGTGACGTCGTTCTCGATGGTGTTCGCGGCGAGGAGTTCGCGCACGAGATACCGCGCCTCGCTGCTCGAGGAGTCGAGGACGAAGCGCACGGGCGTGGCGGCGGGCGCGCTCTTCGACTTGCCCTGGGCTCCGAGAGGGAGACTCGCGCCGACGAGGATGGCGAGCGCGAGGGAGGCGGGACGACGCATCAGCGATTGCTCCTGGATAAGGCGGGGGTTGGGGAGTTTGGGGGGTCACCTGCCACGGATACGCACCACCGCGGCGAAGCGATGGGAGCGCCCAGCGCACACGGCGCCGCCGCCTCGGGCGGACCGGGCGATTGGACTGGCGCGTTACAGGGGGACGGGGGCAGGTTGGCGGTGACGCGCTGCGCACGGTCGCTTGCTCCACTCGACTTCCCTTTCGCCACTCCCCGTCTCGTGTATCGTCGTGACTTCCTCGCTGCCGGCGTCCTGGCCGCGGCGGCCCGCGCCTTTCGTGCGCCACGCGGTATCGCGTTAGGCGGCGACGCCGCATCGGCCGGACTGCGGGGCGAAACCGGCGCCGCCGACCGGATGCAGTGGTGGCGTGACGCGCGCTTCGGAATGTTCGTGCACTTCGGGCTCTACTCCACGCTCGGCGGCGAGTGGAAGGGAAAGCTGGTCGGGTCGCACGAGTGGATCCGCAACAACGCGAAAATCCCGCACGAGGACTACATTCGCATTGCCGACACGTTCGATCCGGTCGCCCTCGATGTCGACGGCATCGTCCAGCTGGCGAAGCATGCGGGACAGAAGTACATCGTCGTCACGACCAAGCACCACGAGGGATTCTCGCTCTGGGATTCCGCGTCGACGACGTACGACGTGATGGCTACGCCGTACCGGCGCGACATCATGCGGCAGTTCGCCGACGCCTGCCGACGGCATGACATGCGCCTCGGCTGGTACTACTCGATCATGGACTGGTACCACCCGGACTACCTCCCGCGACGCGACTGGGAGTCGCGCGACGCGCGCGGCGCCGACTTCCCGCGCTACGTCGCCTTCATGCACGCGCAGCTGCGCGAGCTGCTCACGCACTACGGGCGCATCGATGTGCTCTGGTTCGACGGGCAGTGGGAAGCGACCTGGACGCGGGCACTCGCTGCCGACGTGGTGCGCCTCTGCCGTTCGTTGCAGCCGGACGTGATCATCAACAATCGAGTGGGACCGGGTCCGGCAGCTGCAACACCGGGGACTACTTCCAGCACGCCGGCCGAGACGCAACTCGGCGACTTCAGCACGCCGGAGTTGGAGGTGCCGGCGAAGGGGCTCCCCGGCGAGGATTGGGAGTCGTGCATGACCATGAACGACAACTGGGGATACGCGAAGGACGACGACAACTGGAAGTCGCCGGCGCGCCTCGTCTCCCTCCTCGTCGAGACCGCCAGCAAGGGTGGAAATCTCCTCCTCAACATCGGTCCCATGGGAGACGGGCGTGTGCCGCAGCCGAGCATCGACGCGCTGCGCGCAGTCGGCGACTGGATGCGCACGAATGGAGCGGCGATCTACGGCACGTCCTCATCGCTGGTCGATACGCCGGCGTGTCGCACGACGACGCGCGGGCGCACGATCAACTGCTTCATGGAACGCTGGACGCCAGGTCCACTCCTTCTCCCCGGGGTCGCGACGTCTCCGTTGCGCGCACACCTCCTCGGCGACCCAGGGGTCATGATCGCCGTGCGTCGTACATCCGAAGGGAGCGTGCTCGAACTTCCCGATCGCGCACCCGATCGGCTAACGCCGGTGATTCAGGTCGAGTACGACGCACCACCGAGGACCGCGCAGTAGCACGCGCGCGCACAACGCCGAGCACGCCGAGCGGCGGCAACTTCGTCCCCTTGCTCCGCGTGAGGGGACGATAAGATTCCGATGCGCGCGCCTTCCCACCCCACATCCGCTGCATGCGTTCCTCTCCCGTGTCGCTCCGCGTTCTCGCGTCGGTCGCCGCCGTGCTTCTATGCGTCCCGATGCTTTCCTGCGGTGATGCCGCGACCAGCGAGGGGGCGCACGTCGCGCGCGTCGACGTCACGCCGACGACACTTGCGTTGGTAACCGACGAGACGCGCAGCCTAACGGCGCGCGTGCTCGACGCCGGAGGAAACGCGCTCGCACGTCAGGTCTTCTGGTCGTCGTCCGATGCGAGCGTGGCGACGGTGAGCCAGGCGGGGCTCGTGACCGCGCTCGCACCTGGCGCAGTGCAGCTGGCGGCAAGCAGCGGCGGGAGATCGGCGCTCGTTCCCGTGACGGTGAGCGAGCGCGCCGTGGCGCTGGTGAGGGTTACCCCTTCGACGTCCACCCTGCGCCTCGGTTCGTTGGCGGTGCTGTCGGCCGAGTTGCTCGATGCGAGCGGGGCGACGCTCCGTGGGCGCACGATCACCTGGTGGAGCGCGACGCCGAGCGTGGCGGTGGTGAGTCCGGACGGCACCGTTGCCGGCGTGTCGGTGGGGAGCGCCACGATCGCCGCCACCGCGGGGAGCGTGACGGGGACCGCGCTCGTCTCCATCGAGCCGGTGCCGGCCGCGTCGGTGGACATTGCACCGGCGACTGTCTCGCTTCTCGCCGGTGCTTCGCGCTCGCTCGCGGCGACGGTACTCGATTCGGCGGGGCATCCACTCACGGGACGCGCAGTCTCGTGGTCGACCGACGCTCCAACGATCGCCAACGTCTCCTCGTCGGGCGTGGTGCTGGCGATCGCGCCGGGCGTCGCGACGATCACCGCGCGAAGCGAAGGGCGCTCGTCGACGTCGCGCATCACCGTGTCGGCGGTGCCGGTGGCGACGGTAACGGTGAGTCCGGCCACAGTGACGCTCGCGGTGGCGCAGACGGCGGCGATGGTCGCGCGCGTTGCCGATGCGTCGGGCGCGGTGCTCAACGGGCGCAGCGTGGCATGGACGACGAGCAAGGCGAGCGTGGCCACGGTCGACGCCGCAACCGGTCTGGTCACGGCTGTCGCAACCGGGACCGCAACGATCACGGCGACCTCGGAAGGGAAAAAGGGATCGTCGGTCGTGACCGTCGCCATCGTTCCGGTCGCGAGCATTCAGGTGGCGCCGACTAACCTGGCAATGCTGGAAGGGGAATCGCAGCGCCTCAAGGCGACGATGCTCGACGCGAGCGGTAAGGTGCTGACTGGGCGCACGGTGAGCTGGATCGGGGGCGCTCCCGGCGTTGCTACCGTCGACTCGACTGGGCTCGTGACCGCCGTGGCGACGGGGAGCGCTGTCATCGTCGCGTCGAGCGAAGGAGCGCGAACGAGCATCCCCGTCACCGTCGCGCCGGTGACCGTGGCGAACGTCGTCGTAACGCCGGCGACGCGCGCGCTCGAATCGGGACGGGCGGTGCAGCTGACGGCGAAGATCACCGACATCCGCGGGCGCGTCATTGCGGGCAAGGTTGCCACCTGGACGACGAATACGCCGTCGCGGGCCAGCGTCTCGAGCACCGGCCGGGTGGTCGGCATTGCGCTCGGCGCGGTGACGATTTCGGCGACGAGTGACGGCGTCACCGGTTCGTCGGCCGTGACCGTCATCCCGCTCAATGCGACGATTGCGAGCGTGACGCCGTCAAGCGCGTCCCTCTTCGCCGGACGCACGCTCCCGCTCAAGCTGCAGCTGGCGGACGCGTCGAATCGCCCCCTCGCACTCACCGGACGCACGATCCGGTGGTCGTCGAACGCCCCCGCAGTGGCCACCGTCGACACAGCGGGAATCGTCACAGGCGTTGGGGCGGGTGTCGCGACGATCACGGTGTCGACCGACACCACCTCGGCCAGCGCCACGATCACGGTGACGCAGATCCCGGTTGCGTCTGTCGTGGTGACCCCAGCGAGTGCCGCGATGTCGGAGAAGACATCGTTGCAGCTCACGGCTACCGCGCTCGATGCGCAAGGGGGCGCCATCCCGGGACGCGCGGCGTCGACATGGCGCTCGGACACCCCGGCGGTCGCGACCGTCGATGCGACTGGGGTCGTGAACGCGATCGCTCCGGGGACCGCGCGCCTCACGGCGACGATCGACGGGTACGAGGGAACCGCCACCCTCTCGGTGTCGGCGCTCCCAGTGTCGTCGATCGGCGTGGCCCCAGCCGCGCCGTCGGTGCGAGTTGGTGCCAAACTCACGCTTGCGGCCACGCTCTATGGCCCGAACCCCAGCGTCGTCCTCTCCCCCGCCGGTCGCACGGTCACGTGGTCGGTGCAGGATGCGAGCGTCGCGACGGTCTCGACCGCGGGGGTCCTCACCGGGATGCGCGCCGGCACGACCGTCGTCACGGTACGCGCACAGTCGCCTGGACAGCTCAGTCCAGCGGCGACGAATGTCGTGGTGACCGTGCTCCCCTGAGGGGGCGCGCGCCTAACGCTTCGCCCCGATCTTCTCGAGGAATGGCGCCACCTCGAGCAGCGTGATGTCGTCGCGCTTGCGCAGCTCGCGCAGGAACCACTCCTTGTGCCCCGCGCCGTACGTGATGACGAAGCGCTTCCCCTCGCCACGGTGCGCATCGAGCGTGCGCGCGATGTGCCCGAAGTGCAGCCGATTGATGTTGTCCCATCCACCCGGGCCCAGCTCGGCGTTGAACAGGCGATTGTAGGGCTCGTGCGAGGTGGTCTCGATGCTGTCGTACGCTGCGGAGTTGATGAAGTACGGATCGTCGGCGCCACGCGCGGCGATCAACGAATCGGCGAGGGCGTTGGCTCGCGTGTACTCGCTCCACTCGGCGCCGCGCGATGAATCCGCCTCAATGCGTTTGAGCGCTGCCGTGCGGTAGGCATCCATCGGCTTCGACCATCCCGCCGTGGGGACGATCGTGAACTTCATCGTGCGGGTGAGCGGGAAGAGGACGTCGACGTACTCCGGAAAGCGCACGACGCGCGGCTCAGTGATCTTCCCAGTCGTCGTGAATTCGCGCATCGCCGCGTCGAGGCGATTGGGCGCGATCTCGGTGAGGACGTAGTCGGGGCGCAGTTCCTCCAGGAGTTTACGCAGCACTGCCGTGCCGTATCGCGCGCTCGTGCGGTGCCCTCCATGAATCGTCCCCACGACGACCACCTCGTTGCGGCGCGGGCGCGCACCTGCAACCACACGCGACATCGCCTGCGTCACCGCGCGCACAGGCGGCGTGCGAGGCGGCGCTGGGGTGACGGCGAAGGACGCCGTGTTGACGTTCACCGGCTCCGATCGGCCGGTGCATGTCACGACGAACGACACGTCGTCGCTCGACAGCTCCCCCGACTCGGCGCGGTCGCACGCCTTCGTCGATGCTGCCTCCTCGCCGTTGAGGAGGTCGTACGCGCGCACCGTTCCTGTGCTGCGGTCCAGCGTGAACGACAGCACGCCGTCGGCCGTGATGTGGCGCAGTGAGTTGGCGTCGGTGAGATGTGGCACGTCGCCGGCGCGAAGTCGCTCGAGACTGTCGGCGTCGCGAGGGAGGGCGGCGGTGAGGTTCTCGCTCCCCGACTCGGTGATGAGGATCTCGTCCTCGATGAAGGCCGCCACCTGCTCCTCGTGGTTGTAGTACCACGGCTCGATGGTGAAGATCATCCCCGGTGCGAGCGGGAGGTCGAGCATCGCCGGATCGCTGGTGCTCAGGCCGAGGTGATGCCCGAAGTAGAGCGGCGCCTGCATGAAGCGCTTCACGTCGGGAGGGATGACGGCCGTTGCCACATCTTGCAGCTGGCGAAGGGAGATCCCCGGGCGCGCTGCCGCGATCACGGCATCGGAGACTTTTCGCACCATCTCGACGAGCTCGCGCTGTCGCGCCGAGAACTTCTCGCCGACAGGAAGGGTGCGACCGACGTCGCTCACATAGTGATTGCGCTCGCACCCCACATCGTAGATCACCAGTTCGCCGCCCTGGAGCGTGCGATTGCGCCTGTCGTAGTGCGCGCCGAGAATGCGCCAGGGCCAGAGCGAGTTGTCGCCAGACTTGATGATCGGATCGAAGGCGACGCGCTGGGCGCCGAGCGCCATGCAGTCGGCGATGAAGCTGCCGGTAAGCGTGCGTTCGTCGACGCCGGCACGTACACGCGCCGCCCCGCGGGCGATTGCGATCATCGTGGCACGCGCGGCCTCTCGCATCGTCGCGATCTCGCGCGGGGACTTGCGCATGCGAATCGGCGCGACAAACTCCCACGCGCTTCCGACTTGGAGTCCCGGGTAGCGCGGAAGAAAAGCTAGGACGAGTCTCATGCCCGCGTTTGGTTCCGCGAGGAAGTCATCCGAAACGCTCGCGAAGGCGCCGCCATGTCCCGCGTTCACCAACACCTCCCCGCCACGCCCCGCAAGCTCGCGAACGAATGCGGGGAACTCCTGGGACGAAACGACCGTGTCGACGCCGCTCAGTGCTCGTAGCGCCGGATCGCTGAGGATCGTGCGACCTGGGAAGTCGTTCGGACGATCGATGTTGTCGAATCGATCGTCACCCCGCGGAAGGAACAGCGTCGACCGGTTGGTCAATCGGTCAATCGCGAGAAAGCTGCCAGGCACCTCTAGACCAACGAAATACTCGAAGTCGTCGACCTGGCGAAATGTCTCGCCGCTGCTCCTCCCGAGGGCGCCCGGCACGAGGAGCACGTCCCGTGGACCGAGGAGGCGCGCGGCGATGGCAGCGCGCCGCGCCACGTACTCCGCTGCAGGAAAGACCGGCGCGCTCCACGACGTGAATCGCTCCGGACGCTGCGCCGCCAGCGGCAACGCGACGAACGCGGCTGCCGTCAGGACTCCTGACGCGAGTGAGCGAACGACACTGCGCTGCACGGTCATCGCCGTCCGATCCAGTAGCTGATCTTCATCACGAGGAAGTTGTCTCCGTCGGCGCGTACCGAGTTCCACAGGTCCTGCGGACGTACGAGCTCACCGTCCATCACCTGCCCAAAGCGGCTCTGCTGCCACACGAGGTATGCGGTGCTCCCCGGGAGCCACTCCCAGCGCAGCACGAGATTGGAGCGGAAGGAGAGGCGCTGGAAGTCGAGCGCGGGGAGCGCAAAGCTCCCGTTGCCATCGGTGACGACGATCGCTCCCTGCGAATCCTTCGACACTGTCGTTCCCGTGCCGGCCGCGCCGTAGACGCGCAGCACCTTGCTCCGCGGCGCGGGGACCTCGCCAAGTCCGTAGTAACGTCCGCTCGCGGCGAACGGCTCGGCATATCCCTCGACAGTGAAGTTCGGCGTGAGCGCGTAGTTCACGCGAAATCGCGCCGAGAGCGTGCTGCGCTCGACCGCGGCGAAGATGAATCGCCGTCCGTACGTCGCGCTGCTCCCGCCGTCGAGAGTGGCGACGTACTGCCGCGCGTCGACTGCGTGCGACCAGGTGGGATCGACCGATGCCTGCCATTGCGGCGCCGGGCGCGTGGCGATCCCGGTGCTCACGTCCCAACGCGACCCGCCGAATGCATCGTGGTAGTACTCGGAACGTGCATTCCACGTCGTCGGGACGTTCGCCCGGCTCGTCACCTGCCCCAACACGGAATAGCCAGACGGCGTTGCGATCAGGGGTCCGCCGCGCGTGAGGTCGTCGCTGAGCGACGGGACGTAGAGCGTGCCGCGGGCGTTGAGTCGCAGGAACGAGTGGAGCGTGGCCTGCGCCGTCTGGTTGAAGCGCAGGTATTGCCGCACGCCGCCGTAATTCCACGAACCGACGGCAGACGTGCCAAACTGGTAGAAGCGCACGTACCGGTTGGGCTTCGTGTCGCGTAGCTGGATGTCGGCGTTGAAGTCGATATCATCGCCGCTTCGCATCTGTCCGGCGTCGTTGATCTCGAACCCCGGCGTGCGCGTCGAGAGCTGAATCCCGCCTAACGTGAATCGCCCGGCATTCTTGTCCAGCCGGATCGACGCGGTGGCGCCGCTGAGCGAGGTGCGATCGGGGTCGAAGGTGAGGTAGTCCTGGTCGGGGCGCTGGAAAAAGTGCGCGCTGTTGCGCTGGAGCCGTGCGATCGCACTTGCGTCACCACTCACGCGGCTCCCCCCAAGCCATCCAGTCACTTCGTACATCCCCTGCTTGTAGCGCAGCTTCCAATCCACGCCTCCCGCGACCGCGTCGCGCGGAAGGAGCTGGGCGAGCCCGGCGCGATCGTCGAGCGCGCGGGTCACGTTGGTCAGAGAGACGCCGACGTTGGACTGCTGCGCCCCAAACTCCTGCTGCAGCCGCAGCACCCCGAAGAGCGAGGGCGGTTCGACGGCGGTGCGCCCCTCGCGCCCGCTCCCCACGTCATACGTGCGGGCGAACTCGCGCGGCGTGACCGCCGCCAGCGCACCTAACGACAAACCTCTCGCCAGTCGTCCGGTGACCTTCGCTGCCGTCGTGATCGTGGTATTGGTCGGGATGTCGACGAAGTCGCCGCTCGCGCCCCCACGCGGCGGTGCGCCGATGCGCCGAGAGTAAAACCACGTCGGTCGTCCGATGAAACTTGCGCCGCGTCCGGTCAACAGCTCGTTCCCCTCCACGAAAAACGGACGCCGCTCCTCGAACACCTGCTCGAACGCCGTCAGATTCACCACTGCCGGATCGGCTTCGACCTGCCCGAAGTCGGGATTGATCGTCGCGTCGAGCGAGAGATTGGGGCCGAGGCCGACCTTCAGATCGGCGCCGGCCCGTGACCCCAATCGATCGTCGAAGGGATTTTGCGGATTGACGTTCGATCGATACGTGAGTTCGGAGGCGACATACGGGAGCAGCTCGATGCGCCGCGTCGGCGCGATCCCGGTGATCCCCTCCAACACTCCGAAGCGCGACGAGAATCCTGCCGCCGACACCGGAATCAGCACCCACTGCAACCGCTCGGCCTTGTCCGCTACGTTGCGCGTCAGCTGCAGTCCCCACACCTGCTCCTCGGCTTTGTTGAATCGGAGCTGAGAGAACGGAATGCGAAGCTCCGCGGTCCAGCCGGCGCTATCGACGCGCGCTGCCGCGCTCCAGACGGGGTCGAACTGTGGTTCGCGCCCGCTGTCCTCGCTGTCCTGCGCGTGGTAGGCATCACCGCGCACGCCGCCCGACGAGATCGAGAACGCGTACGCGGTGCGACGGTCGTGATAGGTGTCGAGTGCAACAGTGAACACTTCGGCGTCACTCTCCCCATCGCGACGCGTCACCGAGCGGCGGATCGACGCGGGATCGCTGCGCATGAGGCGCGCGCCGATGAAGAGCGCGGCGTCGTCATACAGGATGCGCACTTCCGTCGCGACGCTCGGCGTCGCCCCCTCGATCGGAATCTTCTGAACGAAGTCGCGGATCGGTGTCGCACGCTCCCACGCTCCCTCGTCCATCGAACCATCGATGTGGATGCCCGCGCCGCCGAGTCGCGAAGCACGCGCTGTTTGGAGCGCAGTCGGCGCATCGTCTGGAGTAGACGCGCGAGGAGGCGCGCTTCCCTGCGCCTGCGAGATTGACGCGATGGCTGGCATTCCAGCGGCGAGCACAACCGCGACGCCAAGCACGAACGGGAGATGAGGAGTTCGGATCACGCCCCAATCTCGGTCAGAGCGCTGCGCGGGGGAATACGACACCGATCCTCATTCGGATCGCAGTGGGGCGAGTCGTGCGGCAGTCGCGGGTTTGATTTGGCTTGGGGCGATACGTAGCTTCTCCCCATGACGAAACCCGACCTATCGCACAAGGCAGCCGCTGCGTCGGCGGCGTCCCGCCGCACCGGGGGGCACGCTCCCGACGGGGTGGAGCGTCGCAAGAATCCTCACTTGCGCGAGCTGATCGACGAGATGCTGGCCACGGTGCGGGTCGCCGTGAACCGCGAACTCTGGACTCCCGAGGAGCGGGCGCGCGCAGAGTCCGAACTCAGCGACATCATGGGGCGCATCCGGTCGCAGGCGATTCCACGCACGCACTGAGCGCGGGGCGCCGACGAAGGCGCGCCCCGCGGCGCGCTAACGATTGGCGAGTTGTGATTCCAGGTTGGGCACGAGGCGCACGGCGTCGCCCACGCGCACCACGCCGGGGCGCTCGACCGAGGCGTTGAGCGCCAGTTTCCCGCCGAAGCGACGCCCGATGTCACGCAGCACTTCAGGGTCGCGCGTGATCCCGTCGGGATCCACGGTCGTCATCGGACAACGCGAACGCAGCGTGTGGAGCGCGATGACGGCGTCGCCGATGTGGAGTGTATGACCCTCCCACTCACGCTCGGCCAACCCCGCCACCCCGCCGATGAGGATGTTGGGACGCAGACGTCGCACATCGCGCCCGAACGCGGTGACCGCGCCGTCAGTTGCAACGAGGAGCGGGAGGACGTCGAAGCGGACCTGCTGATCGCCGCGCGCGAGCCAGGCGTCGTACCCGGCCGCCTCGCGCACCAGCGCGAGTGCCTCGGCGCTCTCCCACGGCCAGCCGTTGACCAGCGCGTCTCCTCCTTCGTCGAGCGATCCGCGGAGACCGAGGAGTTGGTACTGACGGCGCGAGGTGCGCACCCCTTCGGGTCCACGCACGTGCACCATGCGATCGCCCGGTATCCCCATCGTGGTGAGTTGAGCTTCCACGACGGGCTCTCCGGCAAGCGACTTGACCGGATAGCGCCACAATCCCGCGACATGCAACGCCTTCATCTCCCCTCCGCACGACGGCACGGCATAACCTCCTCGAGACGACCATGCGCCGCGTCGGGGAGTCAAGTTGCGACAAATCATTTCACGGGTAGTCGCCGGCCGCGCCGGCGCTCAGCCCCGCCGTCGACGATCTGTGAGATGACCTCGAGTCAATCCGCGATCGCGCGATCGGTTCCCGCACGCTTCACATTCTCATGAGCGCGCCGTACGCGCTCAACCCACGAGGTTGCCAAGCATCGATTGCAGGTTACTCCCAGCCGCAAGCTCGCGGATCCGCGCCTCGACACGCGGATACACCGTTCCTGCGTCGCCTTGGAAGCGGGCGAAGAGCGCGCGCAGGTCGCTGGCGCTGAGCGAGCGCCCTTGTGCGTAATACTGCTCGGCGGCGTGCCCCAGCGCGTAGGTCGTCGCGAACGTCACCGCCACGCCCGCGGCCGCGCCGGCGGCCGAGCCGAGCAGCCCGCCCAGCAACCCACGCCCCACGCTTCCCAACACGCCGCGCACCACACCTTCCATCAGGTTGCCGGCGGCGCCGATCCCCACGACCGCGGCGAGGTCCTTCACCTGCGACATGTCGAGCGCCTGCCCGTGGCGTTGCCCGATCGTGTAGACCATGCGCAGCTGCAACGGCAGGATCGCCAGCGTCGCGAACGATTGCGGCAGGAGATCGGCGGCGGCGGTGAGCATCGCCTGATCGAGGATGAACGCGTCGGTGTCGCCAGGCGCGGCGTCAGTCGGCGGAACGGACGCCGCCTGCGCCGCCGCGTCGAACGCGGCCGCCCCTTCGGCCGACGGCTCCCTGGCCCCTAACTCGCGGGAGAGAGACGAGAGGAACGCAGATTCGGTCGCATTCGGCGGCCCGTCGGCGTGACAGACCGCGGCGGCGACGTCGTACGCCGCGATGCGCGCCTCCTCGGTTGAGAGCGCGTGCGCGAGCTGAGCCACGTCTCCCGCGCCCGACATCCCCTCGGTCAATCGCGGATCGTCACCCGGGACGCCGAGTCGCTCCGCTGCGGAAATGATGCTCAACCGCTCTTCGTGGCCGAGTGCGCCATCCGCGTTTGCGGCGAGCGCGGCGAGCGTGATGATGATGTGCGTGTCGTGCGGGTTCATCGGCGACGCTCCGTGAGCGGAAATGAAATGGCGTTGACACTGAACGTCATCTCACAAACAGTCGACGCCCTCCGGCCGGCGCCGGCGCGCCCGGCGACGATCTGTGAGATGACGTTTCGGCGATAATCTACGAGAACCGCGTGCTTCCAGTGTCAGCGCCATCACCCACGTGCACACACTCCGCTCGATGACGCAGGCTCGCGAGTGCTCGCGAGCGCGCGGAGCTCCCCGGCCTAGAACTCCGTCGACAGGCGGAGCATGATGTTCACCCCAGGCGAGTAGGCGAATTCCTTGTAGCGGTTGAGGAAGTCGCGGTACTTCGCATTCGTGGCGTTGCGTACGCGCAGGTCGATGTGCGTATTTCGGCCGGCCATCATCGCCGACATTCCCGCGCCGAGGTCGACGAGGGTGTAGGCATCCGTCTGCAGCGCGAAGTGTCCGTCCTCGACTTCCGCGGTTGCCTCGGCGTTGCTCAGCCGCGACTGCTTCGCGACGTACTCGACGTCGGCGCTGAGGTAGGGAATGCCGTGCGCGCCGGCGCGTCCGTGCAGCTCACCGCCGACCGAGGCACGCATGGGCGGCATGAGCGGAAGCGGGTCGTCATCGGCGCGCGTGCCGCGCACGGCGTCGAACTTTCCGCGGAGCGTGAACGCATCGGTCGTCGCGACCGACGCGGAGAGCTCGCCGCCGGTGAGCGTCGCATCCGATTGCCCGTAGCGATAGACGCGCAGCCCATCCCGCGTGACGTTGGTCGGCGCAATGAAGATGTAGTCATTCACCTTCGTGCGGAACGCCGACGCCTCGGCGTGCGCACGCGGCGAATCCCAGCGGAGCGCGGCGTCGAGGTTGAGGCTGCGCTCAGGGTCGAGCGTGTTGCTCCCGTACTCGTAGCGCCCTTCGCCGAGCCGCGGGCCGTTGGCGAAGAGTTCGAAGAGGTTCGGCGCACGCCAGGCTTGCCCGGCGTTGATCGAGAGGGCGAGCGTCGGTTGCAGCTGGTACACCATCCCGACATCACCACTGAACGCCGACCACGAGCGCGACTGATGCTCGAGTGCGAGATCGGTGTTGGCGTCGGCGGAGAGGTGACGACCATCGGCGCGCGCGCCGGCGAGGAAGGAGAGCTTGCCGATCGACAGCCGCTCGAAGCCGAAGATCCCCGCCGAGGAGATGGTCGCATCGGGGACCAGGGGGATGATGCCGCGCGTGTCGTTCTGCTGTCCCATGACCGACGCGCCGAGCGTCCCGCGCCACTTCGCGCCTAACGGCATCGCATCCCCTGCCTCGCCATGGTGCACGAGCACTTCCGCAGTGGCGGTGTTGAGGAGGAGGTCGAAGACCGTCGCCTCCTTCGGCTGCCCCGGCTCCGGATTGGGAAGGTCCGACTTCTCCGCCAGCGAGTGGCGCTGCAGCTGACCGCGGAGTTCGATGCCGAGTCCACCGACTTTGCGCTCATGCGTGAGTTGCAGGCGATCGTCGAGAGTGACGCGGGCAGGCCCTCCTTCCTCCTCGGCGCCACCCACTGGAGCGTCGATCTCGAGGAGCTTGTACTCTCCGCCGAAGTGGGCGAAGCGGATCGCGGTCTCGGCGCCGCTCTCGTGATGCACCCCGACCGCCAACTCGCCGTTGCCGGCCACGAAGCCGGTGTTGCGAATTTCACCAGCCGGAGTGTGCACGTCCTGCCCGAATCGGCCAACGAAGCGCAGCCGGGCGCCGGTGCGTCCGCGCGTCGCCTCGAGCCCGAGGGCGCCGCCGAGTTCGATGTTGTTACTCGCTCCATACAGCTCCAGATCCCCACGACGTATCTGCGGCCCCCCGTGCGCGTTGGGGATCGCCGCTGGGATCGCGTTCACCACGCCGCCGAGCGCGTCGGAGCCGTAGAGCACGCTCGCCGGTCCGCGAATCACCTCCACACGTTCAGCGAGGCGCGCGTCGATCGACGGGCCGTCCTCATCGCTCCAGGAGTAGTCCTCCATGCGCAGCCCGTTATCGAGGACGAGCACGCGCGATCCGGTGAGTCCACGGATTACCGGCTTGCCGATCTGCTCTCCCGTGCTGAGCGAGCGGACGCCGGGGAGGCGCGAGATCGTCTGCGAGAGCGACACGCCGTGATCGCGACGCAGTTGAGCCGAGTTGAGCACGCCGGTCGGGAGAGGTGAGGCGAGCGGCGAGATGCTGTCTCGCGTCGCGGTCACGATGACGGCGGGGAGCTTCGCGGTCGTGTCGGCCGCTTGGCGGCGACCAGTGTCCTGGGCGCGGGCGGCGGTGCAGGGGAGGAGAGCGAGGAGTACGGCGCAACTGATGAGAGCAGACAGTCGAGAGTGCATGTCTTGAGCCGGGTGCGGGCGTCGCGGCAGGATCCCGCATCGTGTTGTCGCGGGAGGATACGACGCTTCATGAATTGTTCAGGAGTAACGCCCTCGATATCTGACGCCGGGGATCGCGTTTGGGGAGGCGCGAGCCGTGCGCATTCCCCAGCGAATCGCTTCCTGAGCTGCAAAGTTTTCGCGAAGGAGCCACGCGAAGTCTCGCCCGAACGCTCTCCCTAACGACGCGCAGACACACATGCGCGACGGCGAGCCGAACCGTCGGCCGCAACGGTGCTCGGCGTCGCCGAGTCGGGGAGCTACACGACCTTGCCCGGATTCATGATTCCACGCGGATCGAGTAGCGTCTTGATCCCGCGCATGATCGGGAGCAGGTCGCCGTGCTCCTTGGCGAGCGAGGAGCGCTTCCCCAGCCCCACGCCGTGCTCCCCGGTGCAGGTTCCTCCGCAGGCGAGTGCGCGCGCCACCAGGCGATCGTTGGCCCCCCGCGCGAGCTCGAGATCCTCGGGGTGATCGGGGCGTACGAGCATGAGGAGATGGAAGTTGCCATCGCCGACGTGCCCGACGAGCGGCGCCACGATTCCGGTCGTATCGAGATCGGCGCGCGTGGCCGCGATGATCGCCGGAAGTTCCGACACGGGGACACACACGTCCGTTGTCCACGAGCGCGCTCCGGGACGCATCGCCAGCCCCGCATAGTAGACGTTGTGCCGTGCCTCCCAGAGGCGGTGTCGCTCCTCCTCGGTTGTCGCCGAGGCATGTACGCGTCCGTCGAACGCACCAATGGTTTCCTCAACCGCCGCGAGCTGTTCGGCGATCGCTGCGCGGCTATAGGCATGGATTTCGAGGAAGACCATGGGGACTTCGGGGAGACCGAGTCCGCTCAGCGCATTCACCGCCTGCACGGTCATCGCGTCGAGGAGCTCGATGCGCGCCAGCGGAACGCCGCACTGCAGCAACGCCACGACGGCGTGCACGCCCTGGTCTACCGACGGAAAGGCGCAGACGGCGGCGGCGATCGCATCGGGAATCGGGTGGAGGCGCAGCGTCACCTCGGTGATGATCCCCAGCGTTCCCTCGCTCCCGATCATCAGGCGCGTAAGGTCGTAGCCCGCCGAGGATTTCCGCGCGCGCCCGCCGGTGCGCACGATGCTCCCGTCGGCGAGGACGACCGTGAGCCCGAGGACGTTCTCGCGCATCGTCCCGTACCGCACCGAGGTCGTGCCCGACGCGCCGGTCGCGGCCATCCCGCCCAAGGTGGCGTCGGCGCCGGGATCGATGAAGAACGTCGCGCCGCTCCCGCCGAGTGCCTTCGTCAGCTGCAATCGGGTGACGCCGGCTTCGACCGTCGCATCCATGTCGGCGACGCTGGTGCGAAGGATCCGGTTCATGCGTGTGAGGTCGACGCACACGCCCCCCTGCAGCGCCGCCACGTGTCCCTCGAGCGACGTGCCGGCGCCGTAAGGGATGATCGGCGCGTCGTGCTCCGCGCACACACGCACGGCGGCGCTCACCTCGTCCGTGCTCACGGGGTAGACGACCACATCGGGAGGCGCGGGGGGGAGGTGCGTCTCGCCACGTCCGTGCTGCTCGAGCTCAGACTCGGCGCGCGTGAGGCGGTCGCCAACGATTGCCGTGAGCCCTTGGACGAGGGCCTGCACGTCACGAACGCGAGAGGGCACGGGAATCGATGGCGGATGAATGAGGATCCGAGGTGCACGACAAAGGAGCGCACCCGAACATACCGCGGAAGGCGGGACGGCAGGAGACGGGGCATCTGTGTGCTTCCGATTGCCACGACGCCCGCGCGAGTGATACTTCGAGCGACGCGCCCTGCATGCGGCAAATGGACCGGCACCAGGCGCCTCGTCCCGCCCCCTTCAACTTTCCCATGCACCTCCCCATCGGCCCACTCACCCCCGATCACCTCGCACCGCGTCCGACGCACGTGGTGATGGAGGGGCGCTACGGGCGGCTTCGTCCGATCGATCCATCGCGCGATGGCGACCGCCTCTACACGCTCTCCCACGGCGCGGAAGCCCGGGCGCTCTGGGCCTACCTCTTCACCGGACCGTACGAGCGGCGCGAGGACTTCGACCGTCACCTAACGACGATCTCGGCCGGCACCACCGACCCCGTCTACTGGGCGATCGCTGATCGTGACGACAACGCACTCGGATGGCTCTCGCTCATGCGCATCGAGCCGACGCATCGGGTGATCGAGGTCGGGTCGATCCTGTACACGCCACCAATGCAGCGCACGCCGCTCGCCACCGAGGCGCAGTATCTCCTCGCGCGCTATGTCTTCGACACGCTCGGCTACCGGCGTTACGAGTGGAAGTGCAATGATCTCAACGCACCGTCACGTCGCGCGGCGCTGCGCTTTGGTTTCTCGTACGAGGGGACCTTTCGCCAGCACATGCTGGTGAAGCACCGCAACCGCGACACCGCATGGTATGCGATGCTCGACAGCGAGTGGCCCCGCTGCAAGGAAGCGTTCGAGCGCTGGCTCGCTCCGGAAAACTTCGACGCGCGCGGCGGACAGCGTACGTCGCTCGCGTCCGTGTGAAGAGCGGCGGAGTGACGCGTCGAGCGCTACTCTTTCTAGTCACGTACCCTGCAGTGGAGACTCGCATGAAGACGTTTCGACTCGGCGTGACGACCGCGCTGCTCGCAGCGACGGTGGGACATGCACACGCACAACAGCCGCGCAGCATCCTCTTCATCGGCAACAGCTTCACGTACGGCGCGGGATCGGCCGTGCACTTCTGGCGGGCGAACTCTGTTACCGACCTCAATCACGAAGGGATCGGCGGTGTCCCGGCGCTCTTCAAGTCGTTCGCGAACCAGGCGGGACTGCACTACGACGTGTATCTCGAGACGCGCGGCGGGAGCGACTTCGCCTTTCACCTGCGGGAAAAGCGCGCCGAGATCACCAGCAGGAAGTGGGACGTCGTGGTGGCGCACAGCTACAGCACGCTCGACCGCGAGCACCCCAACGACCCCACGAACCTCATTGCCACCGGGAAGGAACTCTCGACCGTGTTGCATGGCAGCAATCCATCGGTGGAGTTCTACGTCACGGCGACGTGGTCGCGGCCCGACATGACGTATCCGGACAAGACGCCGTGGCACGGAAAGCCGGTCGAGACGATGGGGAACGACGTGGACGCCGCCTACCGTCGCCTGGCCAAGGAGGTCGCCGGGGTGAAGGGGGTGAATCCGGTGGGCGCCGCGTTCAATCGTGCCGTCGCGAGTGGCGTGGCCGATCCCAATCCGTACGACGGCATCGAGGCGGGGAAACTCGATCTCTGGACGTACGATCACTATCACGCGAGCAGCTACGGCTACTACCTCGAGGCGCTCGTCGTCTTTGGCAACGTGACGGGGGTGGATCCGATGTCACTCGGCCGCAACGAATGCTCGGGCTTCGAATTGGGTATCTCGTCGCCGCAGATCGTCGCGCTCCAGAAGGTGGCCCACGACGCGCTCGTGGCGGCCGGCGCATCACTGGGGACGCCGCCGGCCAACAAGCCTGCCCTACGGGAGTCGGCGTGCAGCGCCGGCACGTGATGCAGCGGATCGGATGGAGGTAGGCGGGCGTCGGGTGACTCGTTCCAGTCGTTGCAGCTGGCGAGGATACCTGCGGTGAAACCCTGCGTCGCTCGCCTTCGTTCGTACCACTGGTGACCACCGACTCTTCTCTCTCTTCGCGCCCGAATGCGCGCGAAGCGAGGCGCCTTCGGGCCCTCGCGGTCGCGTTGGTCGTACTGCGTCTCGCCCTGCCGCTCCTCCTCATTCATCCGGCGTGGGAGTTTCACCGCGACGAGTTCCTGTACTTCGCGATGGGCGACCACCTCGAGTGGTTTCGCATGCAGTTCCCGCCGTTGATCGCGGTGGTTGCGCGCATCTCGCGCGGCGTCTTCGGCGATGCGGTGTGGGCTGCACGCGTCCCCGCGGCGCTCGCCGGCGCTTCCTTGCTGGGCGTGCTGCTCTGGCTCGCACGACGGCTCGGCGGAGGGGCATGGTCACTGATCGTCATCGCGCTCGGTACGGTGGCCGCGCCCGTCTTCCTGCGTCCATCGGTCCTGATGCACCCGGTCATCTTCGACCAGCTCTGGGCCACGCTGGCCTTCGCGGCGTTGGTGCTGTCCGCCGTCGAGCGAGCGCCGCGCTGGTGGGTGCTCGTGGGATTCGCCTTCGGACTCGGCGCGCTGACCAAGTTCAGCGTCGCGTTCTACATCCTCGCGGCCGGTGCGGCCACGCTCGGGATCCCAGCGCTTCGCGTGCAGCTGGCGACACGCTGGCCCTGGGTGGCCGCGGCGATCGCGCTCCTCATCGCGGTCCCCTCCCTCGCCGGTCAGGTCGCGCACGACTGGCCGTTCCTGCAGCAGATGCAGGCACTGCGCGGCCAGCAGCTCGAGCGCGTCACGGCCGCGGCCTTCCTGACGCAGCAACCGCTCATGCTGGGTGGTGCGGCGCTCATCGTCCCGTTAGGCGTGGTGGCGGCGGTGCGCGGCGACCGCGCGTCGCAGGTTACGTTGCTCCTCCTCGCGTCCATCGTCGCCCTCATGCTCGTGCTCCACGGAAAGGAGTACTACGCGGGGCCCGCGTATCCGGTGGTCCTGGTGACGGGCGCCGTCTGGCTCGATCGCCAGCGTCGAGCGGAGCCGCGCGGCGCCAGTGTGCGCGTGGTGCAATGGGGGCTTCCCCCGCTGGTGGTGGTCATGGCGCTGCTGGCGCTCCCGTTAGGCGTCCCCCTTCTCGCCCCCGCCGCGATGGCTCGCTACGCATCGGCGATTGGGGTGAGCGCCGCCGTCCGCACGAATCAGGGCGACGTGCTCCCGCTTCCGCAGGATTACGCCGACATGCTCGGCTGGCGCGCGCAGGCCGCGGCAGTGGGGAAGGCGCTGCATGCCCTGACGCCCGAGGAGCAGCGTGACGTTCTTCTCGTGGGGAGCAACTACGGCGAAGCCGGGGCGCTGGCGATGTACCGGGAGCGCTTTGGCTTGCCGTATCCCGTGAGCGTGGCAGGTGACTTTCACGCGTGGGGCACGTACGGGCACTCCGGCAACGTTTCGCTCCTCATCGACGGACCGGAGGGGCGTGCACGATTCGAGCGCCTCTTCAGCGACGTGCGGGAAGTCGAGCGCATCGAGGAACCGCGCGCGGTCGGCGAGGAGCAGGACCTGCGCGTCTTTCTCGCGCGCCGTCCACGCGCGCCGGTCGACTCGGTGTGGCGGACGCTCGGGCCGCGCTGGAACTGATCTCGGAGAACCGTTGACGCCGCTCGCGGTCGTGTTGGCGCTGTGACATCCGTGCACTTGACCGCGCGATCCCGAGTCCTTAGCCTGCATCGCACGGCGGATGGATTTAGGGCCACTTGCTCCCGCCGGGGCTTACCGCCCGAACCAAAGAGCTAAAGCGCCGAGGATACGCCTCTCGCGCTCATGGGCCGAGGGGCGTTTTGTATTTGCAGCTGTGGAGATGCGATGATCGTCAGCGCGCAGGGGAAGTGTTGCAGCATGCGTCGCATGCGTCATCCAGGAATGCCTGGACGGCGAACCGGTCGCGCCCCCCACAGTCTCGCGTAATCCAAACGCCCCCGACTGCCACCGCGGCCCGGTTCGCACCTCGAACCGGGCCGCTCGTTTTTCATCGGCCTCGATAGGCCACACACGGAGCGCGACACATGCTACTGCACCCCGAGACTCTCGCCATTCACGCCGGCCAGATCCCCGACCCCGCGACCAACTCGCGCGCGGTCCCGATCTACGCCACCTCCAGCTACGTCTTCAACAGCACGGAGCACGCCGCCAGCCTCTTCGGGCTGCGCGAGTTCGGCAACATCTACACGCGCATCATGAACCCGACCAACGACGTGTTCGAGAAGCGCATCGCCGAGCTCGAAGGGGGCGTGGCCGCGCTCGCCGTCGCCAGCGGGCAGGCCGCCGAGACGCTCACCGTTCTCAACCTCGCGCGTGCAGGCGACAACCTCGTCTCGTCGCAGACGCTGTACGGCGGGACCTACAATCTCTTTGCCTACACGCTTCCCAAGTGGGGAATCACCACGAAGTTCGTGGACATCCACAATCACGATGCGGTGCGCCGCTCCATCGATGCCGGGACGCGGCTGCTCTACGTGGAGACAATCGGCAACCCGCGCCTCGACGTCCCCGACTTCGAAGGGCTGGCGAAGATCGCACACGAGGCGGGGATCCCGCTCGTGGTCGACAACACCTTCGGTGCCGCCACACTGGCGCGCCCCATCCAACACGGCGCCGACATCGTGGTGCACTCGGCGACCAAGTGGATCGGCGGGCACGGGACATCCATCGGCGGCGTGGTGGTCGACGCTGGCACGTTCGACTGGGGGAGCGCGACGTCGCGCCAGCGCTTCCCCGAGTTCAGCAACCCCGATCCGTCGTACCATGGGCTCGTGTACACCGAGGCGTTCGGCAATCTCGCCTTCATCCTCAAGCTTCGTGTGCAGCTCCTGCGCGACCTGGGGCCGGCGCTCTCGCCGTTCAACGCCTTCCTCTTCCTGCAGGGGCTCGAAACGCTTCCGGTTCGCATCGAGCGACACTCGTCCAACGCGCTCGCCGTCGCGCGGTGGCTCGACCGCGACCCGCGCGTCGAGTGGGTCTCCTATCCCGGGCTCGAGAGTCACCCCGAACACGCGAACGCCAGGCGCTACCTCAACGGTGGATTCGGCGGCGTGCTCACGTTCGGGGTAAAGGGGGGACATGCCGCGGCGCGCGCACTCATCGACCGGGTGAAGCTCTTCTCGCTCCTCGCCAATGTCGGCGATGCCAAGACGTTGATCATCCATCCCGCCTCGACTACACACGAACAGCTCACGGTCGAGCAGCAGAAGGCGAGCGGCGTCGTGCCGGAACTCGTGCGTCTCTCGGTTGGCCTGGAGCATGTCGACGACCTGATCGCCGACCTGGACCAGGCACTGGGTGCCGAAGCGAGCGCCGACGCGCCGGTGCTGGTCGGTGCCGCGCAGTAGACGCAGTCGCAGCGTTCGCGGAGGGCGTGCTGTCGACGCTCTCCGCGGGCGCGGCGCGCGCGAGGAGGCGACTCCATGACGATGTCCACGGCGACCGACGCAGGCGTGCTCGCCATCGGTGCCTTCGCGACCGAGGGAGGCACGGTGATTCCCGATGCGCAGGTGCGCTTCCGTACCTGGGGAGATCCTGCGCTCGGGCATCAGCACGGGTGGATCGTCGTAGTACATGCCCTCACCGGCAACGCCGATGTAGACATGTGGTGGGACGACATCATCGGCCCGGGGCGCCCGCTCGATACCCACCGTCACGCCGTGCTGGCGACGAACCTGCTCGGGAGCTGCTACGGGTCGACGGGGCCGGCGAGCGATCCATACACCATGGGCGCGCTATTCCCGCGCCTCACGACCCTCGACCTCGCGCGTGCGCACCTCCCCGTGCTCGCGCACCTCGGCGTCGAGCGCCTGGCACTCGTGACCGGCGCGTCGTTAGGTGGGATGGTCGCGCTGCAGCTCGGGCTGGTCGCCGGGCGACCGATCGACCGCCTGGTGATCTTCGCGGCGCCGGCGACCACCTCGGCCCAGTCGATTGGGTGGAACGCCGCACAGCGCATGGCGATCGAGGCCGATCCGCGCTGGCAGAATGGCGCGGTGCGTGATGGCGAGGCGCCGGCTGCAGGCCTCGCCGCGGCGCGCGCCATCGCCATGATCACCTACCGCTCGGCAGCAGAGTTTGATGCACGCTTCGGGCGCGCGCAGGGGAGCGAGCGGAACGGCGACGGGGCTCGCTTCTCGGTCGATCAGTACCTGCGGCGACATGGCGAGAAGCTGGTCGAACGCTTCGACGCCCGCAGCTACGTCGCGCTCACGCACGCGATGGACGCGCACACTGTCGGAGACTGGGGAGATGCCGCGCGCCGGCTGGCGCGTCGCGTCGGGCGCGTCACCGGCGTGGGGGTCGATACCGATATCCTGTATCCAGCGCACGAGGTGCGCGCGTGGGTCGACGCCTTTCGGGAGTCGGGACTCGACGCTGACTACGCGGAAATTCGCTCGATCTGTGGACACGACGCGTTCCTGATCGAGTTCGATCAGGTGCGGGAGATCCTGCGGGGATAACCGTCGCGCGACGGCGCGCTCAGCTGTCGGTGCGCTCGCCGGCGCGCAGGGTTCAGCGCTCGCAGTTCAGCGCTCGCAGTTCAGCGCTCGCGCGGACTAGCGCGCACGTGCGTCAGCGCAGGTAGCGGCGCGCCACCTGCTCCAACCGTTCCTGGTTGGTCTTCTCGGCTTCGGCCAAGACCTCGGCGACATAGGCGCGGAGCTTCGGTTCGCCCCAGTGGTAGCCGGTGGCGCGTTCGGCCAGCTGCGTCTCGTTGACGCACGCGGCGTCGAGGAGGGCGCGCGCCGCGGCTCGATCGAAGTCCGGATCATCGCGTGGCGGCAGCGCGTAGTTGCGGCGCGGCATCTCCCCTTCGGCGTCGTCCCTCAGAAATGCACGTGACATCTCAACCCTCGGCGTGCGGGATCGCGCGGCGGTCGGTCGGCTCGCGCAATCCGGTGTGGAGGCGCAAGATATCACCCCGGCGCCGACATCACGACGCGATCGCGCCGCGGCAACGCACGGACCACTCGACTCGACTCCTCTCAGGCAATGCAGAACGCTCCCGCTTCGTCGCGCACACGCCGCATCATCGCCTGGAGCCTGATCGGTCTCCTCGTCGCCATGGTGGTCGCGGCAGCGCTCATCCCGTCGGACTCACGCGAGCGCGCCCCGGAGATCTCCGGCGTGTTGTGGAGCGCGAGCGACAAGGGTGCACGGCTCATGTTGTACGTCACGAAGGAGGAGCGCAGTCATACCGGGACGGACCTCGACCGACTCGTGACCCACCGCTATACGCGATACGAGCTCATCGCGCGACGTGCGAGCGACGGCGCTGTCGTCGCGCGTGCGGCACTCGGCGATATCGAGGCGGCCCGCGATGAGCACACCCCAGCGATTGTAGGTGTCAGTGGCGACCTGCTCTGGCTCTGGCGCGATTCGCTGGAGGGGCGACGCGTCCCCGATCTCACCGTGCAGCTGACGGGGGGAGCGCTGCAGGCAACGCCACCCGCGTCAACCGAGGCGCTCCCCGTTGACGCGAAGGGATTTCGCGTGGCGCCTAACCT